>JBBSOX010000009.1:0-114687 GCA_038259325.1 Chroococcales cyanobacterium
AACTACGACAACGTAGAATTCGCTATCCGATAGTCAAAAAAACTACAAATAAGCCCCGCAAAAAGCAACCAAAATCTGCTTAGGATTGTAGATTTTCATGCCTGAAGCCTGTTTCTTTTTAACTCAGCACTGCTGGGTCGTGTCTTGTTGCTTAGTCTAAACTCCAGTCACTCAGGGTTTGGATGAAAGTGCCATCCCGCAACATCTTGCATTCTCAGTTACACTTCATAGGGTAAGTTGGTTTCTAGGGAATGTTTCCAGGCGGCAAGGCTACTGGGGCGATCTTCAGGATGAACCACATCCAGGCTTTTCCAGTCCGTCACCTCCGAATGCGATCGCCCCAAAAAGATACTTAAGTGCTGTTTGGTATAAGATAGTCTACCATCTGGCTCTACAATCCATACCATCTGGGGCATTGCTTCTGCTAGTTGCCGAAAGAACCTTTCGCTTTCTTGCTGCGCCGCAAATTGCCACCGGATTTCTTGCTGTTCTGCATCCTGGCTGGCAGCAAGAAACTGGTAATCTAAATCGCTGAGGCTTTTGTTTTGCGCCCACTTTTGGGCATCAATCAGGGCTTGTCCCCGTAAAAGTCGGGATGGTTGTTGAGAAGCAATCCAAGCTGATAGTGTTTCCGAGTAGGGACGTAATTGATTTAATTGTTCCTCTACCCATTCCCTATTGAAAACTTCTTGATATATGCGATTGCGGATTTGCAGATATCCTTGATGTTTAATTACCAAACCAGAAAGCAGCAGTTCTATCTGTTCTCTACTGTCGTCGGCTGCTATGGCAATAGCTTGTAAAAGTTGCTGATAGATACCCAGTAATCTACTAATACCAAATTTATGTGAGGCTGCATAGAATAATTTCCTTGTCCGGCAGGAGTTTCAAGTGTTTTATTCTGTGCATCTTCATAGAGAATTGGTATAACGCGCTGACTATTGTAAAGTAAGCGATTGCGAATTGTGCGTAAATGCTCTGGTTCGTCTTGAGATTCCCAATTGTTAATGATTTGCGATCGCACTAAACACTCTATCCAATCTGCTTCCTTACCTGGTGTAATCTCCAAAGGTGGGCTAGTTTTGCCGTTGCTACTTTCTAGATTCATCCCTTGGCTGTAATGCTGTTGCTTGGTTTTTACCACTAAATGACATATTTGTAAAGCAAGAGTTATAACCTAATGTTCAGATAAATCTAATAGTGCATCTGGAAGTTTCTCTCCCACAGCCTACGTTCCTAGAGTTGCGCCAAAATTTCCTCCCACTCAGATTGTGAGAGGGGTTGCAACTCTATTTGCATATCAAAACAATCACTAGCTGCGGTAATTAAAGCTGCAATAATCTTTTCAATACTCAGATTTTGAGACAGTTGTACAGTTGTAAAAGATTCTGCACCAAAGACTTGAGCAAACAGTTCAGCATCCGGTTGCAAACGGATGGAACCATGTTGCAAAATTGCCCCACTACGTCGCAATTGAGCGCTACCAATGAGTTTGCCACCATCTGGCAAAACTAAATCGGCACTAGTTGCCGTGCCAAAACAGTTAGGATTGTGGATGTAACCTCGCCCAGCCATACCATAATGTAATTCTACGCCAAGCGATCGCCACCCTTGAATCAAAAACTCACAAATTTTTTCGTATACCTGGAGGCGACTACCCATCAGTCCAGATGTGACTACAGCGTAAGTTAAATCACCTTGGTGTAACACCGCCCGTCCACCACTAGGACGCCGCACTAAATCCAGTTTTTGCCCTTGCCAAGTTAAATGTTGCCAATATTCAGGATATTGGCGTTGATGATAGCCTAGAGAAATGGCAGGTGGCGACCAGGTATAAAAGCGCAAAGTTGGCGGATGCTTTCCCGAATAGTGTTGTTCTAGCAACCAGCGGTCAATCGCCATCTGCATATTGCCGTCTGCCTCTAACAAAGGAATTAGTCGCCACACTTTAGAATTCAATAGTTGGGAGAGACGCGATTAATCGCGTCTGTACAGGAGTTAGGAGTTATAAATTAAAAAGTTTACATAACTCAGCACTTATAACTCCTAACTGAAGCGAAGCGATTAGTCAAGTCGCACCAAATTCAGATTGTAAAGCTTCATCGTTATTATCAGCGATCGTTGCCACAACGGTAATAAGCCGAGACACTTCCCCAGGAGATAACTCTGCCAAGGTGCGTGTTGATATCACAACC
This sequence comes from Chroococcales cyanobacterium, assembly GCA_038259325.1. GTDB lineage: Bacteria > Cyanobacteriota > Cyanobacteriia > Cyanobacteriales > Nostocaceae > Nostoc. The sequence goes on from JBBSOX010000009.1 coordinate 2,196, forward strand.
ACCCGGTTTTCAATAATACCAAAACGCGCTTCAAAAGTACTAGAGCAGTTTAACTCCAAAAGATACCGCATCAACTTAGGTTCATCTTTGGCAGGTAAATTTAGCACCGCAGACCAAACCGTTATGGTGTCTTCATCGGTTGTCCCATTGAGTTGGACAAATATTTGCACACTTCCATACTTAAACTTCCAGAGATAACCACCCTCTGGAGTGTGGTTAACCATCGCACTATCATCTTGTTCTAGAGAGTCAATGACATTTTCAATTACCTCCACATGGTTAATACTTGCCGTCTCTGCGATTAGCTCATCAATGGATTCGTTACTAGTTAGGGTTTCTTGGTAGCTTGTCATACAGATTTTTTCCTCAACATACTTGCTGTTTTATCTACACATACTTTATTACCTCATTTGTCCCTTAGTCTGCACGTAAACCCCCTCAATGGTAATGTTTTACAACTATTACAGCAGAAAGCCCACTAGCAAAACCCTGAAATCCCAAAAAGATTTCAGGGTTTTGCGTCCTTCAGGTGTCAATTGTTTTGAAGAAGCGATTGCCTCACCAGGTAATATGATAGGCAAAGTTGGCAAGCTCAGACCGCGATGCCGCAGACGGGAGTCATCGATAGTTGCGATCGCAAAAATTGGCTGGGTAATCCGAGGACGATTTGGGAAACTAAGTGCATTTTCAAAAAAGGTAAATTCCCAACCTAGGTTTTTACCATCTCCTGCACTCATACCATCTACATCGAGTCTACTAGTTATCTCGTCAATAGTGACGTTAGCATAGACATCATCCTGACTAAAAGTCTCTGCATCATCTCTCAGGCAAACTATACTACTTACATAGAGGTTATATCCTAGCGTGGCAAAACTAGCTAGAGCAAAAACTTAAACCTAGTAAATTCGTTATTATTGAAAATTTTGGTTTACCTATTTACGCCTATTTCAATCATTAAAAATCTACTCTAGCAAGTTTTACCGCTCTAGGTTATATCCTCCTTCAATGATAGATAACCCATAGATTAATAATTAGACATCTCCGAAAATGAATGTAGAGACGTAGCACTGCTACGTCTCTACAAGGTTTCTGGATAATGCATATTTAATTTCTGGAGATGTCTATTGTCGTAATTAATCCGGCTAAATAGGGTTGAGGATTACGTCATTGCACGGTTTGAACCACTTAGAGCCGCCAAAACCTCCAGTAACGTAGTTTCTGCTAAATTCTGGGACACTTCCGTTCCAGCCTGGTGGAACACTCAAATTAAGAATTCCTCCAGAGCGGATTCCACCTCTAGGGACATCAGCCCATTGCCCGATAACCGTATCGCCAATTCTTGTTCCCTTGTATACATTAGTCCAGGTTCTGCCATCATCAGCGCTCATTCCCAGCCACCAAATTTCATTGCCAATTGTTTATAAAAATATTCAAATACTTATGGATAAAAAATCGGGGCATTTGCCCCGATCTCATACTATTTCAGCTTTTTAGTTCATATTTATTAGTAGTTGACTCTTTGATCTGAACTGAAACAGGACAATATAACCTAAGAGATTCAAAACAGGAAATTAACTTGAGATTTACCTATTAGTGAGGTAAGTATGACCGCGATTTGATGTAGAAATATTGGAAGGGTTGTGATAGTTGACAGAGAAATTAGAATGTCACTAAGTAGGATATGACTTTGGCCTGAATATTACAGGTTTTCTGTTTTTACCTGGTTTACATGACACAACCCTATTTTTTACATCAAATTGCAGCCACACCCTATTAGGTTATGTCATAGAGATCGATATCTTTGTCATAAGAAGTCCTGGTGTCGTATCGGAATGCATACGTACGTCCATCGGCCAAATTGTATTTGCGCGATTGAACTCCTTCGCGACCAAAATCAGTGTCAAAATCAATTATTCCTCCTCTTCCAGTAGTCCATACCGAATCACCGTATGGGCGAGTTGTTTTTGTTCCATCAACTGTGTAAGGTATCCGAACAGTCGTCTCGTTACGAACGGTAAATCTCTCTGATCCGCCGCTAAGTGTTTCAGAATCTGTTTCGTTTAAATCAACTAATAGGTCTTGATTAGCAGAAGTGCTTTCGAGCATTTTGTTAATATTAGACATGGTTTTTCTCCTTTTTTAGTCCATTGATGTTTATCTTTAAGCCCCGTGCGGGACTGATTGAGGCAGCTTTCATTCACCTTGCTTGCACCTTTTTTGTAGTACTTGCTAGGTGAACTTCTCTGCATATCACTCTCTACGATGACTTTTAGTCTTTATGCACTGAGATCAGAAAATTTTTTAAAAAATCTGTAAAATCCTTACCCAGTAAGGAATTAGCTTTTGTCCCTATAGCTGTATAATTGAAATCAGCTATGGTTCAAACAGCGGCAAGTATTCCATGCAACCCCGACAGGGCATTGTTGAAATCTTTTCTACCTTTGTGCAACTTGAGGCAGACCAATTTAGTGGTTGGGCAACAGATGCTAAACTGCGACGCAGTATGAAAGTTTGCCTGGAGTCATCAACTGAGAAATCAGATATCTTTTGGGCACTTTACTGGTATAGAGTTTGGCAGACTGAATCTAGTGCTGTGGCACTGGCACATATTTCTGCTTACTTACAAGAAGTGTGCTACTGGGTTGCGAGAAAATTCAGCCTTAAGTTTCCCACACAATTGTCTCTAGCAGACTGTTTTCAGATTGCGATCGCTAATATCTCCAAAATCCTCAAAACTTTCAATCCTCAATACAGTTCGCATTTAAAAGGCTATGCAGAATTAGCTTTTGAATCGATTATCAAGGATGTACTACGCTTACGTCGGGAAGCAGACATTTGCTCAGATTGGGCATTATTACATAAACTCAGCCGCAAACGACTAATGCAGTCATTACAAAATGCAGGATTTAACGCTCAAAGCATTGAGAGTTATCTTTTAGCCTGGGAATGCTTTAAGGAACTCTACACAGGTAACAACACAAAAATTCGCCAGCTTACCAAACCAGATGCTCTGGCTTGGGAGGCTATTACTAATCTTTATAATGCAGAACGTTTAAGCCGATTGAGTTCACCCACTCCCATAGTCAACCAGCAAACCATAGAAACCTGGCTATTATCTTCTGCTAAAGCTGCCCGTACTTTCCTCTATCCTAAATTTGTTTCCGCAGACGCTCCCCTCAAAGAAGAAGATGATGGTAACTTATTAGATATATTGCCTGCAAATTTGCAAACATCTTTACTAACGGAAATTATTGAGCAGGAAGAAGCTGCGAATACACGAAATCAGCAAGCTCAGTTAAACCAAGTTTTGCACCAAGCGATCGCAGCACTCGATATTGAGTCCCAAAAAGTACTACAAGCTTACTACGTTCAACAACTGACTCAAACAGAAATTGCAGCACAGTTAGAAATTAAGCAATATACTGTTTCCCGTCGCCTTAGCAGCATTAAAAAGTCATTGCTGCTGACTTTGACGCAGTGGAGTCAAAACACCTTGCATATTTCTCCTAAATCCGACGTAATAGATGCCATAAACACAAGTTTAGAGGAATGGCTCAAAGTCCAATATAGCCATACCCAGATCCAATGAGGAGACAAGAAAGAATTTTGTCTCTCCCGTCTCACTTAACTCTCTAATATGATCTTTATATGGAGCCATTCTAAAGTTATTTATGTTAGACGCACCTCCCCCATTTACTATTGACTCACAGCATTTATACTTAGAAATTCCCCAATTTTCAGAGGCGCAAGAACAACCATACTCAACAGCTGGTGCTTGTCAACGTGGATGGATAAATCAAAAATGCTTGCAAGCATTTTTGCCTTGGTTCAAAGAGGAAATTGCTCCCACCGCCAGGGTTTATCCCAACAGTGCGGCATTGCCGAGTTTTTGGGAAGTAGTTAATGGCACAGCTATTACTTTTGATAGCGATCGCCTGGTATTAATTCCCACCCTCGCTATGGATGACGATGAGTTGCGCGTACCGCAAGAATGGGTAGATATTCCAGATTGGGTTGCTGACTATTACGTAGCAGTACAGGTCAATCCCGATGATGGCTGGATGAAGATTTTTGGCTACACAACCCATAAAATTCTGAAAACAAAAGGAGTTTATGATGCTGGCGATCGTACTTACAGCTTGGAAAGTGAAGATTTAATTTCAGATATCAATGTGCTATGGGTTACACGCCAACTTAATGATCCAGAAGCTTTACGCGCCGAGATTGTACCTTTAAATCCGATTGCCACAACCCAAGCAGAAAACCTCTTAAAAAGGTTGGGTCATCCCGATGTGAAATTCCCGCGTTTGGCAGTACCATTTTCACTCTGGGGTGCGCTCCTGGCACATAGCGGTTGGCGAAAAAAGTTGTATGAACTGCGTCAGGGTTTAGGAATGCAGTGGTCAATTCCGCAATGGTTGCAGACAGGAGTAGCCAATTTAACTCAACAGTGGGGATGGGAAAAAAGAGAATTCGTCGTGGTGGCTGCGGGAATGCGGAGTGCAGAACCATTTCTAGGCTTGTCTCGGCAAATAATAGTTGCAGAGCATCCATACGAGTTACGTATTTTCCCAAAAAGCACTTCTGAAGATTATGTTTGGCGCTTTGAATTGCAAAGTACAACTCCTGGTAGACAAATTCCTGCTGGGTTTAAGCTCCGACTACTAACGGAAGACTTACAAAGTTTTGAGAATAATGAAGATACGGCTACAACTCCTGTAGATATGTTGTATTTGGAAGTAATTTTAGAACTAGGAGAAGGAGTAGTTTGGGAAATAGAACCCACACCTGAAGACTACGATCGAGAGATTTTGCGGTTTTAAGAGAGAGCATTGGACAAATTTGCAATTTTTTTCACGTAGGCATGTAAAAATTCTTCGGTCAGAATACCCAACTTAATTCTGACTCCTGACTCTTGGCTCCTGAATTCTGTTTCGATAAATAATTAATAGAAGCTTGTAGTTTAGCAACCGAAATAATAGATACAACTGATCATCTGTGGAGAACTAGCTGTGGGCAAGTTAGTCATCTTAAAGTTAGGAGAGGGAAACTTTGAACAAGGGTTTCCCGTGACGCTACAAATTGGCGATGAAAATGTCCGCCCTAGTGTGGAAATTACGGGTGCGCTTCCTCCCAACCCAGAAATTCTCCGCGATTATTACCGTTGGCAATCAATTTATCGTAATTTAAAGTTGCCATCTCGTCCTATTGGTTTACCTAAGGCACTTAATCAAGCCCCTAGCCTAGAAGATTGCCAGCAGGTGGCTGAGGAATTTAAACTGCGTTTTAATGCTTGGCTTGCTTCCGATTCTTTTCGTCCTGTCCGCGAGAAATGGTTAGAAAAACTCATGCTTGCGGATAATATCCGTGTGCTTTTACAAACTAAAGACTTTCGATTACAAAAACTTCCTTGGCATCTTTGGGATTTGTTGGAACGCTATCCCCAGGCGGAAATAGCCCTGAGCGCTCCCGCCTACGAACAAGTCAACCGAATAACAACCACATCCGACAAAGTAAAAATTCTAGCGATTCTGGGTAACAGCCAAGGAATTGATACCAAAGCAGACCAGGCAGTGCTTAATTTGTTACCCAATACAGACATTACTTTTTTAGTTGAACCACAATGCCAAGACCTTACTGACCAGCTATGGGAGCAGCATTGGCAGATTCTATTTTTCGCTGGACACAGTTCTACTCAGGAAACGAATGAAACAGGAAAAATTTACATTAATCAAACTGAAAGTCTAACAATTAACCAGTTAAAGTATGCCTTGAAAAAGGCAGTAGAACGAGGCCTACAACTAGCGATTTTCAATTCCTGTGATGGCTTAGGATTGGCACGAGAATTTGCAGATTTGCAGATTCCTCAAATCATCGTGATGCGAGAGCCTGTACCTGATCGGGTGGCACAGCAGTTTTTAAAGTATTTTTTAGAAGCCTTCACGCGGGGAGAATCGTTGTATTTAGCCGTAAGGGAAGCACGAGAAAGGTTACAGGGTTTAGAAAACCAATTTCCCTGCGCTACATGGTTGCCTGTTATCTGTCAAAATCCTGCTGAGATGCCGGTAAATTGGGGGGAATTATTTAGAAATGTACGTAATAGTAATATTTCTGTATCTTTGTCTAAAACCACCCCTGTTAAAGGAATCACAAATCGGCTTGGCTTCTCATCGATTCTACTGACGAGCATGGTAATAACTGGAATACTAATAGGGGTAAGGTATTTAGGCGTGCTACAACCATTAGAGTTAAGTGCGTTTGACCAACTGGTACGCTTGCGTCCTGCTGAAAAACCAGACTCACGCCTACTGATTATCACTGTGACTGAAGAAGATGTGCAGGCGCAAAAACAGGAAAAACCTCAAGGTTCCTTGTCAGACAAATCACTTGCCCAACTGTTAGAAAAATTAGAGCCATATCAACCAAAAGTTATTGGTTTGGATATATACCGAGATTATCCAGTGGGTAAGGATTATCCAGCATTGGCAGAACGAATGCGAAAAAGCGATCGCTTTATAGGAGTGTGTCAACTCAGCGATTCCCAAGCAGGAAAACCAGGCGTGAAACCACCCCCAGAACTTTCTCCACAGAATCTAGGTTTTAGCGATATTGCCGTAGATTCAGATAATGTTGTGCGTCGCCATCTGTTAGCATTAACTCCCTCACCTTCATCTCCTTGTAGTGCTCCCTATGCCCTGAGTGTTCAACTTGCACTGCGTTACCTGTACGCAAAGGGAATTCAGTTGCAGTTTACTCCTGATGGCGCGTGGCAATTAGGGAAGCTGACATTTAAACCAATAGAAGCTCATACCGGAGGTTATCAAAGGGTTGACGCTTTTGGACACCAAATTTTATTAAATTATCGTTCCTCTGGTTCCCCAGAAGCGAACGCACCAAGTATGACCTTACAACAAGTGCTAACGGGTAAGCTAAATGCCAATGCAGTCAAAGACAAAATAGTTATTATTGGCACAACAGCAGAAACTTTTCGTGATTACTGGTTAACTCCCTACATCACTCCTCAAGGGAAATTACAGGCAATACCAGGAGTATTTTTACAAGCTCAGATGGTCAGTCAACTGCTCAGTGCTGCTTTGGATGGGCAACCTCTGCTGTGGACTTGGCCGTTTTGGGGTGAGGTAATTTGGGTTTGGGGTTGGTCTTTTTTAGGCGGTTTGTTTACTGCTTATCTGCACCGATTCATTTATTTAAGCTTGGCAGTAGGAATAGGCATTATCAGTTTATACGTTAGCTGTTTTATATTTTTAATTGTATATAGTTGTTGGGTTCCCCTGATTCCTGCTATGTTGGCTTTAGTAAGTAATAGTTTAATAGCTACAACTTACTTAAACATAAAATTTAAAAATTAATAATAACGCCAATTTGAAGCATGAAAATCGCCGTTCAGCAGGCAGGAGTTAGGAGGTTTTATGAAAAGCTATTGGCAAAAAATACAATTAATCGCGGCATTCCAGATGGCTTTGTTGGGAATTATTGGCTATTCTCCAATGATTCGGATGAAACCAGTTGCCGCCGTTCCTAAGACATTTTCGCCTCCTCCGCCTCCTCCAGACAGGGGTGCAGCAGGCGATCGCGGAGGAGCTGCAAGTCGTGGTTGTGGTGTTAGTAATCAGTCTGTCATTGCACTTGTACCTGTATACCAAGAGACACTCAAACAAGAACAAACAGAAGTCGTTTCTGTTACAAAAGTTTGGGGCTTGACGGCTGAAAAATATCCAACTTTTTGGTTTTTCGTTCCCTATAAAAAATCTACAATTAATTCCATTGAGTTTGTTCTCAAAGATGAGTCAATTAAACCAAGTCAAACTCTTTACCGAACAATAGTAACAATACCAGAAGTACCAGGAATTATTAGCATTCCCTTAAGCGCAAATACTCCCCCATTGCAAGTAGACAAGATGTATCACTGGTTTTTTAAGATAAAAGTCATTTGCAATCCACAACAACCCGCAGAACAGGAGTATGTAGAAGGATGGGTGCAACCGATTAATCTAAATTCTCAATTAGTAGATAGCTTGAAGCAAGCAACTCCTGAGCAACGGGTAAAGCTCTATGCTGAGAATGGTATTTGGTACGATGCCTTGACTACTTTGGCTGAATTACGTCTTGCCAAACCTGAAGATTCAACTCTAGCGGTGGAGTGGATGAATTTGCTTGAATCCGTAGATTTAGAGAATTTAGCGAAACAATCGCTTATAAAGCCCGATTAGTTGCAACGATAGTGAGAGAAGTCTGACATAAATGGCAGAACCTAAGACTGGAAAGGCTTTGGAATACACCATAGAACGTGTTAAATTTTACTCAAACCTCATCCTTAACTTTTTGTTACATAACTATAAAACTCATATTTGATTGCGTGAAAAAAAAACTCCGTACAACTCAAAAAGCCTTCTTGCCTATTGCCTATTGCCTATTGCCTATAAAAGTAGTCACGGCTAATGTATCATCGCTAGATGCGTTCTTTCTTTTTGCATTGACCCAACTAATTTTACAGTTATATTTTTAACCTTCAACTTACATAGATATTTTATGCCTCGAACTACCTCATCTCCATCCCACTCTCCTCTTGAAACTCCACTGGCTCTTTCCCAATTACATATCCGCTTAGAATTTTTAGAAAAAGAACACAAATCGCTACTTAAACAGATTAAGAGAAAGCGAACGGAATTAAACAACTTTGTTGAACAGATGCGTTCTCTAACCACAAAAATATGCCATCAAACTAGTCCCCACTTCCAAAAAATGGCTGAGTTAGACCGAGATATTCATGCTCTATTTGATGAAATTTTTACTACTAGAAAGTTTGGTAAACAAACCATCAAAAGTATAGAAGCAGTTTACCTTAACCTCCAGTTGACAGGAATCATTAGCGTCAAACCGAGTCGCAAACAATTTAATACAGAGCTAGACGAGCTGTTTAAGGATTCCGAAGCTGAATCAGATTTTTCAGAAGAAGCTGCTGAAGATCGCTATCAACATTGGCAAGCACAACAGTCTGTAGAATCTCCCTCTGTAGCGAGAACAGAGGATAAGAGAAAAATTCGTGAAATATTTCTCAGATTAGCCGAAATCTTTCATCCTGATAAGGTAAAAGACAGCGAGACGCAGAGATATCATACAGAAATTATGAAAACAATCAATAAAGCCTACCAAGAGGGAGATTTGGCAAGACTTCTAGAAATTGAGCGAATTCAGCAAGTAGGAGAAGTTATTGATCATAATAGCGAGGATGATTTAACTCGAAAATGTCGAACTATAGAACAGCAAAATCAAATTCTTCTGACTCAATATGAAAACTTGAAGCGGGAACTGCGTTTAGCAAAAAATACTCCAGAAGGAACTATGGTTTCTGATTCTCGCAAAGCTGCAAAGAAAGGCATTGACTCTATGGCTTTGATGGTAAAAACAATAGAATCTCAAATCAACGCTGTTGTTCAGATTCGGGATTTTGTCAAGAACTTTAAAGAGCAGAAGATTACTATCAAAGAGTTTCTTGGTGGCCCACCGGCTCTGCACTCTTTAGACGAGGAAATTATGGAAGATATTCTTGAACAGATGTTGTCAGAATTAATGAGATATTAATTGATTATTAAAAATTGGGTTATTTCGGAAATAATTAAAACAAAAAGGCAATAGGCAATAGGCAACAGAAAAGAAGGCTTTTTGATCTGTACGGAGTTTTTTCATGCAATCAAATATGAGTTCTATAGTAGTTGAGAGCGATGTCTACGACGAGCTACGCCTACGCTAAAGCATAATACAAATCGGAAATCGCAAAATCTGAGCGATTCCATCTTAGTACAGCTCGTATTTCATTAACTGACAGGGTAACGTTCCGTTGTACACCGCAATCCGCCGGGACGATTTCAGTCCAATCGATTGAGACAGTTCCTTGTTGCCACTCAGCACAAATGCAGTCCAGCCTTTAAAGCGTTGTTTAAACACATCGCCCAAAAGTTTGTAAAATGCCCCCAAGTCACTATCTCGACCCAGCCGTTCGCCATAGGGGGGATTGCACAATAAAACTCCACTGTCTGCGGGAGCGACAACATCAGCAAGCTCCATTTGAGAAAACCATACATGATTATCAACGCCGCAGTTTTGAGCATTGTTAATCGCCTGCTCAATCACATTTTCATCGCGATCGCTTCCCCAAATAGGTGCGGGAAGGGTATCTAGTTGGCTATCTTTAGCTTCTTGGAGCAGCTTTTCTAAAAGGGATAGATCAAAATCGAGCCAAGTTTCAAATCCAAAGCGCTCACGAAATAGCCCTGGTGCTATATTAAGTGCCTTTAAGCTAGCTTCTAGGGGTAAAGTGCCAGACCCACAAAGAGGATCGTAGAACATCTGGTTTGGCTGCCAACCCGAAAGTTGAATGAGGGCAGCAGCTAGAGATTCCTTTAAAGGGGCTGATCCAACCGCAGGACGGTAGCCTCGGCGGTGCAGACTATTTCCAGAACTGTCGAGTTTAACGGTACAAAAGTCGCGTTCAATATGAACATTGATCCGCACATCTGGTTCATAAAGCTCTACATTTGAACGCTCACCCAGTTTTTCTTGCTGCTGGTCAACGATCGCATTTTTGACCTGGAGAGACGTGAAGTGGCTGTGGTTGAGGTGCTTGTTTTTACCTGTGGTATTCACCGCCAACGTCATGTCTGGTGTGAGATAGTTGAGCCAATCGATGGTCTGAATGCCGCGATAGAGATCCTTCGCTTCTTGGCAAGGAAATTCATGGATGTTCATCAAGATTCGGAACGGCAACCTAGCCCATAAGTTGACGCGATAAAGCAGAGTGCGATCGCCCTCAAAGGCTACACCGCAAAACCCTGGCTCCACAGAATGGGCACCCAGTTGCTCTAACTCTTGAGCCGCGAGGGTTTCTAATCCGCGAGCAACCGTTGCAAAATACTGATTCATCCTCTAATCCAAAGCATTGTCTTCACTGCTGACCCATTGACGCACTTTAGCTTAACTTATATCTTGTGACATTATCTCTCGTTATACCAATTCACGAAAACCCTAATACATACACATTTATTGTAGGGGCATGGCAATGCCCATTGGTGTCAACTTAACGTGAAACCCTCATCCCGCAAGGAACTGAAGTTCCTTGCTCATAGCTTAAGTCATCTAAAGATGACTAAATATCGCGCAAAATATTGAGTCTACTTTAGTAGACTTTCGCTATTAGCCTTGGAATTCATTCCAAGGCGGGCGAGGAGGCGAAGCGAGAAGCTATTTTTAGCTTAAGTTGACACCAATGGGCAATGCCATGCCCTTACTGAATTTGTATAGCCGCGAATCACTCAAATACCACTGTTCTATTACCGTATACTAATACACGATTTTGCAAGTGCGATAGGCAAAGAGAAGTCTGTAAGCAAGGCGATTAAACAATGGCGCATTTACTGAGAATAACTTCCAGCCCATTCTGTACCTGCTCAAGTTCTTGGCGCTTTTGGTAAATCCACATCTTTTCAGCCTCACGTTGTTCCAGAGTTTCGTTGTGAGCTTTTTCCTGCTGTTCGAGGAGATTTTCGTAAAGTGCGATCGCTTCTGCAATTACTCCACTGGCTGATTCAACTCGGCTATTAAAGACTGAGGCAATAATTTCATCTAATTCCTCGTCAATTTTTAACTTATCTAAATTTTGTATTCCTATCTCACAAACTTTGCGTTTTATTTGGTCATCAATTCCATTAAATCCTATCATCTCAAAACCAATTTCTCCAACCATACCACCAGCTATTCCTGCTAAAATTACAACAGGGGTTAAACCAAGTCCAGCAAATACTATTAATGCAATAGCTGTAGCACCACCTATCCCAATGCCACCCCAGAAAGCTCGATCCCCAATAAAATTATGGTTTATTCCACTAATTTCTAAGTATAGCGGGCCACTCCAATGAGTTGGTATTTGCTGATTAAGCTTATTAACTTTGGCTTGTATTACTTTTAAGATCATAGCAATCTCCAAATCTAATTTCTCAATATATTCCTTTAAAATACCTGATGTCAGTGTATTGTTTACCTCAGCATCTATCTCTTGGGATAAATCTCTCCTAAATTGATTCACATAATCTTGTATAAGGTTTTCTTGATTAAAAACAGGGCTGTGTTTGGAAAACCATTTCTCACTTTTTGCTTTCATGCAGCTATTTAAATTTTTACGCCACTTATCATAGGTATTTTTAGCTGGAACACTTGCTTCTTTTTTTAAGATATTTGCGATATGTCTAAGTTTAATATCATAACCACTTGCTTCCCCTATTTGTTCTAATATTTTATGCTTTTCTGTTTCAGAAATTTGAATTTTTCCATTTAAAATGTCCTCTGATTGAGATAGCAGATATAAAGCTTTTTCGATAATTCTATTTACTTGACTAATAGAGTACTTAATTTTTACTCTTCCACTATCAAAGGTCAAAAACTTCTCAAGAGACTGGGTAAAATTTTGGAAGGCTTTCAAATAGTCATCTTCAGTTCCCCGCAAAATTGCATCCAGTGCAGCTTGAGCAGAAATAAAATGAACGCGGTTTTCACCTGCAACTATAGGATTTTGACCTTGTACAATTCCTTCGATCCTCCGTTGCACTTGCTCACGTCCCTTTTCGCTACGCACTAAATCTATAAAATTCCCTACTACAAAAAGATTGGTAGCAGGTTCATTTTTATTACCATGATTTAGTTGAGTTCTCACATCCTGGAGTAAGTCGCGTTCTACCTGAGTTAGAGAATGTGAGGCATTAGTTAGAAATATCACTGCATCCGTATCCTTCAGCAGTTTTTGAGTAATGGCGGTACGTTCAGGGTGTTCGTTTAATCCTGGAGAATCTACAATTTCTACCCCACTACTACATAACTCTAAATCAGGATGCTCAAAAACAATTTCATCAATTTCATTATGTGCTAGTTCATCACTCAGACATCCAAGTGCTGCATCATCTGAAATTGTTGCCTTTACTTGATATTGCTCAAAAGGGATTTCTTCTTCCCGTCCATCTTTATAACGACAGACTACCCGCTTTTGGGTTCCATATTTTAAAACTGTTACCATACTAGTACAAGGAATCTCTCTCACAGGTTGAATTTCTTCACCTAGTAAGGCATTAAGTAAGGTTGATTTTCCTTGACTAAATTCGCCTAAAACTGATATCCGAAAGCGCTGGGATTGTATTTTTTGTGAGACTTTCCCTAACTCCTCTATTAAAGTGTGAGGCAAGAAGCCACGATTCGTACAGTCTTGAATTATCTGAAATAGCTGATAACAATAATTGTCTAATTGTGTGCGATATTCTTGGAACTTTTTTAATTCTCCATAAGATACATTTCTGCGCGGTTTAATTATTTTGTGTTCGGATTTAGTAGGTAGAGCGGCTAACATATCACTTGCAGCCTTGAAAAATAGCGAAATATCCATAAAGTATGTGAGGCGATAGAGTTTTTCAAGCTTAGTATGCCCAGATTTAGACAAAATTAATTAATATATCGAATAAATACGGTTATCTTTACTTTTTTATACTAGTTACACTGAAAAAAATTACTTTTAGCAACCTAAAAATATGCTGTTCCAATTTGCGCCTGCAATTCAAGCTGGTATTGAAACTGGTAAATATCTACAAGTCTTTAGCAATGGAGTACCTTTAAGCATAGTTAGAGGAGCAAACGGGCAGTTTATTGCCCATGCTATTGGTGCTACAGTGAACAACGGCCCTTTATGTCCACTGGTAGCAGCTTCAAATTTACTTATCGGTGGGGCGCAGATGTATCAAACTCATAAAGGCTTTACAGCAGTACTGAATGGATTGCAAACTATACAGACTAGCTTGGGTGTGCTGCAAGCAACTACAGCCTTGATTGGTGTGGGAACAGTAGCAGGTGTAGCATTAACAGCAGTCAACCTGCATCAGACATTGAAATTAAGAAAAGAAGTAGAGCAAATGAGGCTAGAAGTCAAAAACGGCTTTATTGACTTGAAACAAGCCTTAAAAGACCAAGGAGTAGAAATTAGACAAATAATCGAACAAGTAGCCCAAGATATCAAATTTGAACAACATCGCATAGTTTTAGTGAGGGCGTATGGAGTGTTTATCCAGGCGATGAGCCGCTTTCGTTCAGCGTTGAAAGATTTCAACCTGAGAAACGCTGACATTGATGGCGTGAGGGGAATGTTATTTACGGCTTTAGCAGATTACAGCAATCCGTATCTACTCGAAGAAACCTGTGCATCTGGTCAATTACGTAGATTTGAATGCGCTTGGGCAATTGAACAGGCGATTATTGTAACTTATCAAGTGCAGAATCAGGTTTCAGCAGTGAGCGATCGCTTGTCTCATCTCCAAGATAAAATCTGTCAAGATGCTCTCACTGTGATTAATCGCTGTGAATCACATGATGAGCTTGATTTTCTCTTTCCCGAAATTATCCGCATTAAAAATCATGATTTAGCAGTATTGGATTCGTGGCAAAATCATGTAGATTGGATACAATCGCTTCCTTCATCAGATTTAAAGCTTTTAAGTAGCGCTGATTTTAATAGTCCAGAGACTCACTACTCCACAATCAATGTAGCAGAACCGCCAGAACAATTAGTGTATGAGAGTTTAGCCGAAAAATCTCATTTTTATTCGCTTCGTGACCAGTTACTATTTATATTCGAGCCTGAACTACGTCGAGAGTACGAATTTTATATTAGTGAACAAGCTGAGATTACTGGTTATAAAACATTAGTTACATCTAATTTGCAACATGCATCAGACCTAACTGTTGGTAATCTTTATTACTACTTTAATATTAGAGATAAATCGAAAGATGAGACAGAGGTAGTTTCAGCTAACTAAACCAATTACGGTAATTCTTGAAATAACTATTTTTCTAAAGTCCGCCTACGCGGACTTTTTTGTATAGCTGCGACTTCCAATTGCTTGAGCATCATTTACTCAAATACCACTGTTCTATTCCCATATACTAATACACGATTTTGTAAGTGCGATCGCACTGCTCTTGCTAATACGACTCTCTCCAAATCTTTGCCTTTTCTCACCAAATCATCAACTTCATCTCGGTGACTAACTCGCACTACATCCTGTTCAATAATTGGGCCTGCATCTAAATCAGCAGTGGCGTAATGAGCCGTTGCACCAATAATTTTTACTCCACGTTCAAAAGCTCGGTGATAGGGATTTGCACCGATAAAAGCTGGTAAAAAGGAATGATGAATATTAATAATTTGCGGAAATTTACTAATAAAATCTGCACTAACAATCTGCATATACTTCGCCAATACAACTAAATCTATTTTGTACTGGCGGAGTAATTCCAGTTGTTGGGCTTCTTGTTCTGATTTATTATCTTTATTGATGGGAATGTGCCGGAAGTCGATATTAAATTGCTCTGCCACTACCTTTAAATTAGAATGGTTACTAATAATTAAAGGAATTTCAGCAATGAATTCTTTAGCGCGTTGTCGCCAAATTAAGTCAAATAGACAATGGTCTTGCCGACTTACCCAAATAGCAATGCGTGGTACTGTATCAGAAAAACGTATTTCCCACTTAGCGCCTAAAGGTTGGGCAATCGCATTAAATGCAGGAGCAATAAATTCTCGCGGTAAATTGAACCCATCTAGCTGCCATTCAATGCGCGTGAGGAATAACCCAGCAGCAAAATCTGTATGCTGATCTGCATGGATAATATTACCACCATTAGAATAGATGAAATTGGCAAATTTCGCTACTAGTCCCCGTTGATCGGGGCAGGAAATCAGCAATGTTGCTGTCGGATTTGTCATAGTAACTTAGAAAAACTAGCGATATTTGAAGTAGGGTAGCACAGCTGTGCTATCCCACCGTGCATTGTCGAAACATACCACAGAAACAAAGCGTAATTTCTTATTTAGCATTTGTCGGAGTTGGTAAAGGGGTGCTGAGTCCAGGCAGTTTCTGACTATTATCTACAGGTTGCTTCCACTCTGATAGTTCCCGATTCACAGCATTTGCAAAATCTGTAGATACCAACAGCACATTTATATTTCCATCAGGTTTAGCAGCAGGGTCAGCTTGAGCATACAATAAACGACCGTTAAAGCTAGATTTACCCAAAATCAACTGATGGCTTTGTCGGTTTTTTAAGGTGATATTGATGGTAGCTTGGGGTTGATCTAGAGCAAATTCTCCAAGCTCTTTTGCTGGGGTTGAGAGAGTGCGATCGCTATTACCTTTAACTAACAAATCCATCAAATAAGAAACAATGGCATCATTTGCTGGGCCCGATGTCGGAGATTTGATTAACCACTTGGGATTACTAGATTCAGGGTTACGCTCCAGATTCAGAGTGAGTTCTTTTGTCGTGACTGTTAAAGACTGCACATCATCTTCGGCAAAAGAGAAAATTTGCTGCTTTTGCTCCTTGCTTTCTTCTCGCACAGTCGCGCCCCGAATTTCATAGAAGTAAACAAAACTGCCTAAACCCAGTGTTAGCAGTATCAAAATTAAAGTCGTTCTCGGCAATTTCATTTTTAGTCATTTGTCACTTGTCATTTGTCATTGGTAAAGAGTTTAACTCCGAACTCTTGTACATACGCGATTAATCGCGTCTCTTCTTACCGTCGTTTCCACCAAATAATAATTGCGATCGCAAACCCAATTAAGGGTAAAAGCAATAGAGATGACAATATTAAAAAATTGCCTTGTGTGGTTGTCAGGGTTATCCGACGGTTTTTCGGTTCTTTGGGGCGAATGGAAAGGGGCTGTTGATCTTGTTGACTCAGCCAAGTAACTGAGTTGAGGAATACATCT
Organism: Chroococcales cyanobacterium; assembly: GCA_038259325.1. Taxonomy (GTDB): domain Bacteria; phylum Cyanobacteriota; class Cyanobacteriia; order Cyanobacteriales; family Nostocaceae; genus Nostoc. The sequence goes on from JBBSOX010000009.1 coordinate 19,016, forward strand.
CCATTTAATTGCTGTTGAAACAAGCCATCAGTGGCGAAATCGGAGTTTCCTAAAACCACTAACCGCGACTCGGTGGCTGTTTGAGATGAGGGAGTGGGGGAAGGAGTGGGAGCAGGGGGAGCAGGGGAGGCGGGGGGAGCAGGGGGAGTGGGGGAAGCTTTGCTTTGAGTGGTTGGTGATGGTAAAGGTGTCGGTGTAGCTGGGGAAGTTGAAGTAGATTTAGCTGCTTGTTTTTTTGTTAAGGCAACGCCCAAGGTTAGAGGCCCTTTCAGGTCTTTACCCTCATTAAACTCCAATTTTTCGCTTTGCAGGTCGCTTTCTGCCCAACTGTTAGGGTAGGGTTTGGTTCGTAGCAGTGGAGTAGCCTGAACACCAGGCACAGAGGTAATTTCCAGTGGACGGACAATCGGATAAAAAGAATTACCGTTATCGAAATCTTGGGTAATCGGATGTTGTCCGTATTCTGTGACTAAGGGCGTAGCAGGGCCAAGTCCCACGCTTCCGCCAGAGACATCGACTGCTAAACGATTATCCAGACGAACACCCCACTCTTGCAGCAAGCTGTCAACTTTGGGATCGGTATTAGGATCAATCATCAGCAGTAAGTTACCACCGCGATTAAGATAGTCTTGCAAAGCTTTGACTTCGCCCTCAAACAGCCCTCGCTTGGGGCCAGCTACTATGACGACAGCCGCATCTTGAGGAACTTTGGAAGTTTCTCCTAAATTTAGCGGTGATGTTGTGAAATTTTTGTCGCCTAATCCCTGAACTGCTTGTGATATTGCACCTTTACCAGGCGAAAGCTGGCGTTCACCATGACCTTGGAGTAAGTAAACTTTGGCTGTGGTTGAACTTGTTAGTTGTTGCAGGCGACTAGTTAATCTGATTTCTGACAAGCGCTCATTTTGATTTACTGTTTGCACTAATTGCCGTTTATCGCCAGATTCTAAGTAAACTTCTCCGTAATCTTTGACACCAAACTTTTCTGCAAGTCCTGGCCTAGTTTGGGGGTCGATGTACTCATATTTAAATTTTGAGCTTTGGCGCTGATAATTTTCTAGTAATTCTCGGTCTTGGGGATTTTGGTTAATATCAAACACCCATACCTTAACTGGCTGTGGTAAAACCTTTACTAATTCCCGTGACTGGGGCGCAAGGGTAAACAATTGAGCCTCTGTTAAGTCTGCCCGCAAGTGATAGCGAGTTCCCAAAAAGTTAATCAATCCTAAAATTGCTAACACTGCCAGAGTTGCCACTAAGGCATTAGTCCCAGCTTGGGTAGAACGACGCTTCCACCAGTTAGTTTGATAGCTTTGCCATATTATCCCCAACCCACTGATGACAATTCCCGCAATCAAAAATACTAATGGAATTAGTCCCCACTGTTCAGAGATTAATCCAACTGTTAAGCCGACAGCAATTAGGAACGGGCCCAACCAAAACAGATATTTCCACAGTTTCTTTTTTGCAACTATCTTCATATTATTTGTCATTTGTCATTTGTCATTTGTCATTGGTCATCTGGTACATTGCCAATTGAGTTTAGGTAGGAGTTTAATTTGGGCGCTAGTTCGTTAATGATTATTTTGGTTGCATTTATCTGTTCGTTAGTTAAAAGGTTACGAGTGTAAGCTCGTCTTAACCAATGTTGAGTTTCATTCAAAGAGCCTCTCGCTATCTTGATAAAACGTCTATTCTCTTGATAACTACCTCTTCCTACACCTTCTGCTATGTTGGCACCTATGCTATCTGCCGAACGTACAATCTGTTTACCAACCGTATCTTTTGCAAAAAAGTTCCATCCTTCAACAATTTTCCAAATGTCATCTGCTAATTGTTCTGATAATTTATAAACCTGTAATTCTTGGAAACGCTTTGTTGCCATTTATTGAGTTGTTTTGCTGATTTTTAGCCACTCAATTTTCGTCCATATATTTTTAAGTGTCACTATTTTTGACTAATGACAAATGACAAATGACAAATGACAAATGACAAATGACAAATAACTATTGCCTTTGAAAGCGCAGTGCATCAATTGATTGAGCGGTGAGAAAAATACCCAAAAAAATGTAACTGGCGAATAAAAGTAAAGCGCTCGTATCAAAAATGCCTTGAATTAAGGTGTTGTAATGTTTCAGTAATGACAAATAACCTAATGCTTCGCCCACGGGGCCAGGGACAATTTTGGCGATTAAATCAATCAATAACAATAATAAAATTACTGCAAAGGTGAAAACGGCAGACAGAATTGTACTATCTGTTAAAGAAGAAATAAACATTCCTAAAGATAAAATTGCTGCTGCTAGCAAGATTAATCCAAAATGGCCCACCAAGGGAATTGAGAGCGCCATTGGTGGATTTGATCCACTGATTGCGATCGCCTCCAACACTAGCATGGGTACAACCATCGCGGTAAAAAATGTTAGCACACCTAATAACTTACCTAAAGCTACCGCCCAATTGGTGATTGGTGATGTGGCTAATAATTCTAAAGTGCCGCGCTTACGTTCTTCGGCATAGAGTCCCATTGAGAGAATTGGTAGGATAAATAATAATAGCCAACCCATGCGATCTAAAAATGCCCGGATAAATTCGTAGGGGACATCTATCGGCGGTACTGGCACTCCCAGTTGTTGCCCTTGTGCATCTATTGCCGCAACTCCTAGCAATATGCCATCTGGCCCTAGCAAAATCATCACGAAGAATAACCCCGCGATGAACCAAAATATGCCTGCGATCGCATAAGCCAAAGGTGATACAAAATAACTCTGTAACTCTCGGCGATAAATGGCAATAATATTACTCAGCACTACACCCATTTACGCTGCCTCTCCTTCGTTGTCTGCTGCTAAGTCTACCTCAGTCTCGAATTTTTTTTCTTCTGTGGTCAGTTGCAAGAATACGTCTTCTAAGGTAGCGTTAACTCGCTTCAGTTCATGTAAACCGAATCCTGCCCGCACTAATGTTGTGGCAATATCCTTTCCTGGTTCTTTTCCCGGTTGCGATATTACCCGCAGGTAAGCGCGGTTTTCCTGGGGTTGATGGCCTCCAGTTGTCGGAATTGATTCTATCAGACTCACACCCGCAACTTTTTGCAGTACCTGTTTCGCTAGGGCAGCTTCTCCTTCTATTTCCAACTCATACCCTGAACCACCTGTCAACTGAGTCATTAAGTTTTCTGGTGTATTAGTTGCCACAACTTTGCCCCGATTGATGATGGCGACGCGGCTACAAGTCATGCTCACTTCTGGCAGAATGTGCGTGGAAAGAATAATTGTGTGAGTACCAGCGAGGCTTTTAATTAAATTCCGCACCTCAATTATTTGTCGTGGATCGAGTCCAACGGTGGGTTCATCTAAAATAATTGCTGGTGGATCGTGAACGATCGCTTGAGCAATTCCTACTCTTTGGCGGTATCCTTTAGAGAGCTTGCGAATAATTACCCGTCGTTTATCTTCTAAGTTGCAGCGTTCGATAGCGGCTGTTACCTTGTTGGTGCGATCGCCTGCTGATACTCCCTTAATTCGGGCGACAAAATGCAAAAATCCTTCCACCGTCATGTCTGGATATAACGGCGGTGTTTCCGGTAAATAACCAATGCGTTGGCGTACAGCCAGGGAATTCTCATGGACATCGTAGCCAGCAATTCGGGCATTTCCATTAGTTGCCGGTAAATAACCAGCCAGAATCCGCATGGTTGTGGTTTTTCCAGCGCCATTGGGGCCCAACAACCCTAAAATTTCCCCAGGTTCGACGCTAAAAGTGACATCGGTAATCGCTGAGGTAGAACCGTATATTTTACTTAGATGCTCAACTTCGATCATCGGTATAGTGGCGATCGCAATTTATAGAATACCCAACAATCTTAGATCACGATATTGAGTATGGGGGACTGGCACTAAGATTCGCCGATAATGGGTAAAGTTCCTGAAAATCTAACTACCGAGCAAGCTTCTCTACAAGGGTTGAGGGAAAAATTAAAGCCTTTCTCGTTGTAAGGCTTTGTCAAAGTGAAACTGTCGCACTCACCGACATCCCGCCCAGAACTGAAGTTCAGGGCTGATAGCTGAAGTCCACTCAAGTGGACTGAATTGATCATTTAGTCCACTTGAGTGGACTTTAGCTATGAGACTCGGAATTCATTCCGAGGCGGGATAGAAACGCAGTGCGAGATTTATTTAGGCGAAACAATGGCATTGTTAGCCGAAACAATCGCATTGTTAGCCGAAACAATCGCATTGTTAGCCGAAACAATCGTATTGTTAGCCAAAACAATGGCATTGTTAGCCAAAACAATTGCATTGTCAGGCGAAACAATGGCATTGTCAGCCAAAACAATGCCATTGCAACTCTAAAAGATTTGTGTGTACCTGACTTTTCACGTTATGTAGAAAAGCCCACAAAAAACCTAACCCCCTAACCCCCTTCCCGACGCGGGAAGGGGGAAAATTCAAAGTCTCTCTCCTTTTAGGAGAGAGATTTAGAGAGAGGTTTTCCAAATACCGTAAAAAATCAACTTAATAATAACTGCCAGATTTCCGATACTCCAAAGCAGTCACACCTTCATTTTCCAACACTTCACCGTGATCGATGACGGCATAAATTAACCATCGATCGCCACATTCAAGCTGATTTTGCACCGTACATTCTAAATAGGCTAATGCCTCATTCAAAATCAAACAACCATTAAGAGCAGTTTTTGTGTCAAGATTCGCAAAGGGATTATCGCCTAAAGTGCTGTGACGAGAAAAATAGCGTCGGACATTTCTTCCTTCTTTAAGGATATTTAGCACAAATTTATCACCAGGATGATGCATTAACTCTGCATTTTGCTCATTAGCGATCGCAATCATAATTCCTGGCGGGTTAAAAGTTGCCTGCGATACCCAAGAAGTTAAAACCCCTTTGTGAGTATCTTCATCACGAGTTGTGACAACACACAAAGAACCAATGATCCGCCCCACCGCTTGTTCGGTACGATCTACATGGGTTTCTGTTACAACTTGGCGGGAAGAACGCAGTTTTTTAGTTTTCTTCAAGTTTTGGGCAAACAAAGCACCTGCTTCTTGACACTGCTGAAGAATCTCAGGAGTCGGACTGAAACGCACCCGAATTGTTTCAAATCCTAGTTGATAATTAGCATCTTTGAGCTTGCTTTCTATTGAATCTATCGCCTCGCCACTCCAACCGTAGGAACCAAACACCCCTGCTAACTTAGTTTTAGCCGCCACTGAGAGAACTATTCCTAAAGCAGTTTGAATTTGAGTTGGTGCATGGCCGCCTAAAGTGGGTGAGCCGATAATCAAACCATCGCAAGTTTCGACAATGCGGTTAATCTCGGCAGAATCGGCTAGTTCACAGTTGATTGATTCTACATTAACTCCATTTTGGATCAAACCTTGAGCGATCGCATTCGCCAGAATTGCTGTATTTCCATAAGCAGAAGCATAGAGCAAAGCGACACTCAATTCTTGAGATTTTTGCCCTTGACACCATTGACGATAATCATAAGTAAAACGGCTGAGGCTGTAACGGACAACTGGGCCGTGTGCTGGGGCATAACATCTGGCTCCCAAAACTGACAGTTTATCTAAAGCTACTTCAACTTGTTTAGCTTGGGGAGCATGGAGACATTCAAAATAGTAGCGACGTTCCGCATCTAACCCCTTCCAATCTTCATCAAACAAAGTATCTTCGCAAATATGAGCGCCAAAAAGTTTATCTGTGTAGAGAATTTTTGTTGCAGCATCATAGGTACAAAGCCCATCGGCCCAACGGGGAGTTGGTACGGTGACAAATGATAGATGATGTTCTTGTCCTAAATCTAGAGTATCCCCCGATCGCACCGCTTGAATACGTGACTCCAATTCGGGAAAAGCGGTTTTGAGAGCATTAGCGGCAGGGCGAGAACAAATTATAGTGGCTTGAGGAACCTGAGAGAGCAATACTTGCAGAGTTGCGCTGCGGTTTGGGTTGACATGACCGAGAACAATGTAATCTAGAGTAGTGAAATCTAGATGTTGTGCAAGTTGTTGAAGGTAAATTTCGGTAAAAGATTCACCAGGAGGGTCAATTAAAGCCTTTTTATCAGCTTGAATTAGATAAGAATTCGCTGTAGTTCCCCGTTGGCGGGAATACTCCACCTCAAATTTTAATCTGTCCCAAGTCCGCGATCGTAGAATCAGAGTATTTTTACCAATTTCAACAACTTGTACATCTCTGCTATGGTTGGGCGTTAATGTGGCAGCAGACATAATAACCTCTCTTAGATATGGGGAATTGGGCATGGGGCACAAGAGGCAGAGGGGCAGGGAGCCGGGATCAGAGGGGAAAGAGGTAATTTTTTATTCTCTCCCTTGCCCCCTGCCCCCTGCTCCCCTGCCTCCCCTTAATGACCATTGTTTTGTATTAATTCAGACTTCGCTCGGTTTCTATAGCGTTTAGATACTTCTTGTTCGGGATCGATACCTTCAAAGGTAGGGGGTAGCCAAACTCGGAGAAATAGTAGTACTCCCAGGACTAATAAAAAGGCACAAGTTGCTAAAACTTGACTCCAACTTGTTTCTAGAACACCTTTAACAATGACTTCTCGCAAAGCGGAAACGATAGAAACTTCAACAGCTACTCCAATAGATACTCGATGTTCCTGTAGGTAAATAATCAGCAGTCGGAATAGCTCAACTAAGATAAGTAAAAAGAGAATATCGGCAGTAACAGCATGAAAATCTAGAGGTGGAAGTAAGGAGAGAAACATATCTCTCACCTGAAGCACCATAAAGCTAAATAAACCGATACACAAACAAATCACGATCACATCTTGAATAAATTCCAAGGTTCGCACAACGCGCCCCCGATTGATTTCATACGTGCTAATCGGGGTATTTTCAACAGATTTATACATAGTTTTTGGGAGTGGGGAGTAGGGAGTTAGGGAGTGGTGAGCAGAGGGAGCAGAGGGAGCAGGGGAAGAAGAATCTATAACCAATGCCCAATGCCCAATGCCCCATGCCCAATTTAGTAATGATTGCCAATTTTTCGGTGATGGGCAGCAGTAAGTGCATGTAAATTAGCAACTCTTCCAGTTTCGACTGTGCTATAAATTACCCAATGATCTCCACAATCCATGCGGCTAGTAATTTCACATTCCATGTAAGCTAAAGCTTCAGCTAAAACGGGTGATTCATTTTTCGCTGGATATGTTTTTACTCCAGCAAAGCGATCTGCACCAGGAGCAAAACGTTTCAGAAAATGTTTCATTAATCCTTGATATTTGTCTTCTTCTAAAACATTTAAAACAAAGCGATCGCCAACGTGCATCAAGGATTCAATTGCCCGATCTTTGGATACTGCGATCGCTACTCCTAAAGGCTCAAGACTTGCTTGTGTCACCCAAGAAGCAAACATAGCACTCTGAATTTCTCCTTTTTTGGCGGTAATAATATACAATCCTGTGCTAATCCGCCCTAAAGCTTTTTCTAGTTCGCTATTGATAGATTTGATTTGTTTTATGGTGCGATCGCGAGTCAACCATTGACCCATATCTGTCCCCGCTTCATCACAAAGTTGTTCCGTTGCTTTAGTAGGAATTTCCTTAACTAAGATAGGGGGAAAAGCTTCAGTTAATCCTAGTTCTTGAAACTTATTACGTAAAGGATAAACAGGTTCATCTTCTCCACCTCCCGACTCTAATAAACCAATTGCCTGTTTCTTGTGAACAGCAGCTAAAATTGTACTTAAAGCAGCTTGAGCCATCACTGAAGATTGGGCTGGCATTGCAATTACTAAACCAGAAGCTTGTGCAACTAATTCTCGAACTTCTTGAGGCTCGGCACTATTAAGGTCTACTAATTCTGCTGCCACGCCTGTTTTCGCGCATCCATGCGCTATGGTACGGACTAAATGCTCGCTATGCCCGTAATCTTCAACATAAAATAGAGCCACTAATGTCTCTGTTTTTGCTTGTTCTAAACTCCAATTTTGATAGCGTCCGAGCCATTCGGAGATATAGTGTTGTAATAAAGGGCCATGTCCTGTGGCAACTATTCTTATATCTAACTTTTCAATCCGCTTTAAAGCTGCCAAGACAGACCGGGCATTTGGGCCCATGAGACAATCATAGTAATAGTGAAAATCTTCCTCTATTAAAGCAATATTTTCATCATAGGTGTGGTCATCACAATAGTGCATCCCAAACACATCGCAAGTGTATAGAGTGCAAGTTTTGTGGTCATAAGTCAAGATTGTGTCAGGCCAGTGTAAATTAGGTGCAGAGATAAATTCTAATTCGTGCCCGTTGCCTAAATCTAATCGCTCTCCACTTTTCACCTGCATAGATTTAAAAGGCTGGTGAACCATATTTTCTAAAAATTGAATAGCCACCTTTGCACCGACTACAGTAATTGAGGGAGCTAATTGCAAAATATTTTTTACTAAACCACTGTGGTCTGGTTCTGTGTGGCTAATAATTAAATAATCTATTTTAGCCGGATCAATTAATCCCGCCACTATCTCAAGATATAATTCCTCAAACTTGCGGTGAGATGTGTCAACTAAGGCAACTTTTTCTCCTTGAATTAAGAAAGAATTATAGGTTGTACCATTCCGTAAACCAAACTCGATATCAAAACGTTCTCTATCCCAGTCGAGACAACGGATAGCAGTCGTTTGAGGAGCAATTTCAACAGTTTCAATCGTCAAACGTCCTGCATTGGGAATAACTGGAGTAAGCTGTGTGAGTGCAACCATTTCTTTGTACCCAAAAAGAATATTATCTGGAGCGAGCGTTATGTTTCTTATATTTACCTGAAATATTCAATTAGTAAAATGCCAATTTCTAAAGTTAATCATCAGAAAGATTTATTCTTTATTTTGAATCAGTGACCATTGTAAATACTCAATGTTTATCATTAATAATGAATATAAGAAAATGCAAATACTAAGTTAGAATGTTTACGCATGTCGTTAATATTTTCTCCTCCTCTACAACAAATCAACAACGAAATCACCCGCCACGCTGGTGTTGATTTGTATGTGTTGCGCCTCGATCTCATGCACCCGTGGGTTAACGGCAATAAATGGTTTAAGCTGAAATACAATCTTTTGGAAGCCAAGGAGAAAAATTTCACGACGCTGCTAACCTTTGGCGGTGCTTATTCCAATCACATCTATGCAACTGCGGCGGCTGGTAATCTTTTCGGTTTTCGTACCATTGGTGTAATTCGCGGCGAGGAGAGGCTACCGTTGAATCCTACGCTGGCTTTTGCTGTACAACAGGGTATGCAGCTTGTTTACCTGAACCGCGAGATGTATCGACAGCGCAACACACCAGCGTTAGAAGAATATCTGCAACAACGTTTCGGCGAGGTGTTTATCATTCCCGAAGGCGGGAGTAATTTAAATGGTGTGCGCGGTTGCACAGAGATAATTGATCGTGCGATGCCTACGGCGGTCACTGAGCGCAGCCGAAGTGCTGGCTACGCCTACGCATTTGATCATATATGCGTAGCCTGCGGTACAGCCACCACTCTTGCAGGTATTGCACTTTCGTTGCATAAAGGACAAAGAGCGATCGCTTTTCCCGTTCTCAAAAATGGGGCATTTCTCGCACAAGAAATCGAAAGTTTATTGACAAATTACCTCACCTCTGGTTTACCTTCACCATATAGTTCTCCCGCTTCCTGGGAATTGGTATGTGATTACCACTTCGGCGGCTATGCAAAGGTGAACGATGAGTTACTACTATTCAGCCAGCAGTTCACACAGGAATATAACGTACCCCTTGATTACGTATATACCGCCAAAATGTTTTACGGAGTGATGGATTTACTACAGCAGGGATTTTTTTGTAAAGGCGATTCCTTACTCCTGATACACACAGGAGGCTTGCAGGGCAACGTTGGCATGGAAGAAAGATTGCAGAGATTTTCTAAAATCTGAGTTGCCACTTAATTAAATATCAGTTAACCTTGTATGGAATTTTACTAAAACAAGTTAAATTCATACACCAATCTTGATATTTACTCAAACTTAGATAAGGTTAATTCTATGTTTACATCTACTGAACGCATTAAGGCGGATGATCAGAGTATTGCTCTCTATTTGGAAAATCTTCTATCAAATAAATATCAAATTCCAACCTTTCAAAGAGATGTTGTCTGGGAGAAAGAGAATGTTAAAAAACTTTGGGATAGTATCTATAAGTTTTACCCTTTAGGAAGTATTTTAATTTGGAAAACTAATACCAAGTTAGAAAGTCATAGAGAAATAGGTGGTATAAAGTTTGCTGATAATTTTCACTCGAATGAATACCAATACATTTTAGATGGACAACAAAGAACAACTTCTCTATTAACATCAATACATGGGGGCAAGGGTAAAATTGCTAATAACGAAAACTTTGATCCAACACTATATATAGACTTGACTATTAAACTTACTGATGCGACTGATGACACAAGCTATGCAAAAAGGTTTTTGTTTTGGGACGAAATCGATGATAGAGATGGTAAGCTTACAGCAAATACTGGGAGAAAAAACCGTTATCAAGATCAACTAATTGTCAGTTTAATAGATATTATTAAAAATCCTGGGGAAATAGAAAAAAATCTTCATAAAAATGGATACGGTGATTTTGAAAATCCCTATATGCAACAATTGAGAAGGATTAGAGAAGTCTTATATAGTTATAAAATTTCTTTCATTGAGTTGAGAGGTATTGAAGTTGCGGAAGTATGCCAAATTTTTGAGCGTATTAATCAAGCTGGCAAACCTTTAGATATCTTTGATATTGTGGTTGCTAAGACCTTCCGTTCTGAAAATAAGACAAATAATATCTCTGGTTTCTATCTTCGGGAATTATTTGATAAATTTAAAAAAAGTATTTTTAGTAGTCAATATGCCAGTATTGATAATTGGACATTACTCCAGATGCTAGCTGTAGTAGTAAAACTTGAATTTCCCGAAGCTGGAATACAAAATATTACTGACATGTATCTTAATAAGCTAAAAACAGAACATATTGAAGCTGTATGGTCTAATTTTAAAATAGCCGTTGCTAAAACTTTTGATTTATTTGATAATATTTTGCATATTAAAGGTGGAAGATTAATCCCTTACCGATATTTATACCTGACTATTACAGCATACTTTTATCGGAATGATAAACCAAATTATAGTTTTTTAAATAAATATTTTTGGTATTATAGTTTTCATAATGCAGATTTACTAACAAACACTACTCACCTCTGGGAACATATATACTTTGTTAATCAACAAAAAGCTAATAGTATCTATTCATTCAATCAATTTGATATTGATAAGAATTCGATAAGAAAATCTTTCTACAGTTATAGAGGTCGCTTATCCAGAGCAATACTATCACTTTATGCAAACCACAAGCCGCAAGATTGGGCAAAACCTCATCGAGATATTTTGTCTGATGTTTATTATCTGCTAACAGATAAGCCTAACTTACACCATATATTTCCAGTTAACTTTATTAAGCAGAGTGGCATTGCTAGTCAAATAGAATGTGACAGCTTGATGAATATTGCCTATTTGTCTCAAATCACTAATTTGAAAATTAGCGATAAAAATCCATTAGATTATCTCAAAGAATATGACGAGCCTGATTTAGAAACAGTGCTACGCTCTCATCTTATCCCTACAATTATTCTTGAATGGTCAAGAGCCGATGCACTTCCTGAAAACGCTCTAACCATTTTTATTGAAGAAAGAGTAAATCTTTTATTAGAGGCTTTGAGGCTGAAGTTAGACGGTATTGAATTTAATGTTTTTGATATGGGCAATCGCACAGATAATATCTATTCCTAAATAAAAGATAGCAAAGAGCGTTCCGCAATTGGGAACGCTCTTTTTTGATAATTTTTGTTAAGATAATATGAATTTAAATTGAAAATTGCTAGTTGCTAAAATCAGGCATGGAGATTTGCTTGTTCCTGCAACCAAGGATCTACAGGTTGTCCATCTTTACGGCGTAATTCAATTTCGACTACCATTACTTCTTTTGAACCAGGAGGCGCGGGTTTTTTATGGAAAATAATCTCATAATCTTCTGGATTGTGTTTGTGTTCTTTCAACCATTCCTGTACCTTTGTTGTGGCAAAAAATGATTGCCCTTGCTCAAACATTCGGGTAATCTGCAATTGCAGTGTATAAGGATTTATGCGACCCATTTTTTACCACCTTTGTTAAGTAATTTTTAGAACAAGTAATCTGCTTACCCTAGATAATTTAATGTTAGTGCCAAGTAAGCAAACCTGCACTTTGCATACTGTCATCAGTAGGAACAAAGTCCGAACCTAATTCGGTGAATAGTTTAATAAAGCGTCGATGTTTCTGTAATCTTTCATCTACGGGTTGATAAGTTTTATTTGTGTTGCTTGGTTTTTGCAGTCTTTGGCAGTAGCTATAACTTAGTAATGTTATAATAATAACTCACAAAAAGAATGTTAAAAACTTGACTACATTCCACAACTGAAGTTTTACGTACACTAAGGGGCGAGGGAACGCATTAGTTAAGGATTGTTAAGCATTTCCTACTGCCTTTACAACATTTAACTACTTAATTCTGTTATAGATTGGAAAGAGGCACGCCGCTTCAAAAACTGACCAACAGACTCAGATGGTTGTTATGAAGAGCAAAAATCAAGCTATTTTCGCTTTAATTGTAAAAAGCACTATTGTCTTTTTTCCCTTAGTGCTACCTGCTACTATTGCCAGTGGACAATCTGCACCATTAGCCCCCCCAGCACTAACTCCTACTCCAGTTTTATCCAATCAGGAACGGGAAGAATTGACGCGATTACGAGCCGAAAAGCAAGTTCAATCTGATTTAAGGAGGGCTTTTAACCGTACAACTATTCTAATCAATATCTGGCTAGTTATATTAAGTCTATTTCCAGTCGCAATTATTGCTTTATTTTGGCTTCTGCGACGGGTAGTAATCCGTGAAATTGTTGATAGAGCAATGCAACAATTTCACGGAATGGAAAATTTGCAAAATCAGCTAACCACTGTTAAGCAAGAGGCTGAAAATGTTATTCAAGAAGCTAAAAAAATTAATCATGAATTAGAGCAAGAAAAGACTGCTTTACAACAAAAAATTAAAAATGAACAAGAAGAAAATGTATCCATTCTTACTTCTGAGCTAGCTATAGCTAAAGCACAGGTATTAAGTAGATTAGAAACTGAACTCAAAAAATCTCAAGAACATATAGAAAATTTAGAGTCAAAATTTGCTTGTGGGCTATCTAAGTTAGAGTTTGATGCTCAACAACAAAAAGATATAGCACTAGAAAATTTAGGAAAATTAGCATCTGTGATGGCAGAGGAACTTTCTAAGTTAAGCTTAGGTGTGCAACAACAGCAAGAACTAGCTGTTGCTGATTTAGAAGTATCAAGGTCTGAGTTCACATCTCAACTTTCTGGATGGCAGTTTGATGCTCAAAGCCAAAAGGATATAGCTATTGAAAATTTAACAAAATTGCAGTTAGAGTTTTCTGAAAAACTATCTGAATTCCAGAGAGATGCTCAAGAAGAAAAAGAAATTGCATTTGAGAACTTTGGAATATTAGATAAAGAATTGAAATCTCAGTTATCTCAATTACAGGTAGATGCTCAAGAGCAAAAAAACAAAACTGTTGAAAGTTTAGCCGCATTACAGTCAGACTTTGCTGAACAACTATCGGAATTACAAGTAGATGCTCAAAAGCGCAAAGAGTTAATTATTGAGAATTTAGAAAAATCTGGTTCTGAGTTTAGTTCGCAATTCTCAGATTTACAATGGAATGCTCAACAACAAAAGATTCTCATTTTGGAGAAGTTAGAAAGATTAGAAATTGAGTTTGTCTCTCAACTCTCTGAGTTACAATTGGATGCCCAAGAAAGAAAGGATCTCATCCTTCAAGAACTAACTGAAATCACACCAGAATCTATCCTAGAAGCGGTGAATCATGAAGTTGAGGAAGGAATACAGGAACAGCCACAACAACCAGAATTCACTGCTGATGAGTATGTAAAACAGGGAGATGAACTATTTTCCCAAAAGCGCTATGAAGATGCGATCGCAGCTTACAACCAAGCGGTTAAAATTCAAGCTGATGAACCCGTGGCTTGGTTAAAACGAGGTCTAACTCTCGGAAGGTTGAAACGTTACAAAGATGCGATCGCATCCTATGATAAAGCTATTGAGATTCAACCAGATTATCATCAAGCTTGGTGCGATCGCGGCGTTGCTTTTGGGAACTTACAACAGCATCAGCAAGCCTTTGCCTCATTTGATAAAGCTACACAAATCAAGCCTGATGATGCAGTTGCTTGGTTGAATCGCGGTCTTTCCCTAGTAACATTGGAACAATACGAAGAGGCAATAGCTTCCTTGGAAAAAGCGCTGGAATTCCAACCCAATTCTCCCAAAATCTTGGATAAGCACGGTTATACCTTGGTAAGATTAGGACGCGATGATGAAGCGATCGCTAGTTTTAATAAAGCCTTAGAAATTAAGTCAGATTATGCCAGTGCCCATTACAACAAAGCAGCCTGTTACGCATTGCAAAGACAAGTTGAACTATCTCTGCTATCTCTACAACAAGCAATTGAACTTAATCCCAGGTATAAAGAAGACGCAGCAACTGACCTAGATTTTGATGAGATTGCCGATGATGAGCGCTTTAAGCAGTTAGTTGCGGAATAAAAATCTAATTGGGCATTGGGCATTGGGCATTGGGCATTGGGCATGGTTATTCCCCTTGTCCCCTTGTCCCCACTCCGCACAGACGCGATTAATCGCGTCTCTCCTCACTCCCCATATCTGGCGGATTCTGTTCACTAGACATCGCTTTAAGTTTAGATGTGAAAGAGTCAGAGCGATCGCTTTTTTCGGGAGTAAATTGCCCGATTGGGGCATGAATAGCAGCAGGTGGGAGTAGTTTCGGCTGTCGTTGACGATGGCTTGCTGATAGAGAGGGCTGTGAACTTTCTTGTGAAGTTTGCCTTTGGCTGACAGCAGATGATAGCTGAAGCGTTGCCGAAGAGGCAAATTTCCCAGAAAGCGGAGACTTTAGGACAGTTTTATTGTCTCTATCTTCCTGCTTCTGTTCTTCTTCACTCAAAGATGTCTTTGATTCGGAACTTTTCAGTTGGAAAGTTGCAGTATTGCTGTGTTGATAGCCATTGCGAATCCTCGCTGGTGGTAATTGAGGACTCGTAACTTTTTCTAAAGTAGGGTTTTTCTTGGCTAGTGGTAGGGTTGGTGCAGCTAACGAGGTTAAGCTTTGGGGAAACTTGCTACAAATCATCCGTTCAAATTCCATGTTGAAATGATATGTAGCCTGATCCCGGCGCTGCCAAAATACTAAGATTTGCTGCACGGAAACCGCTTTATAACGACCTTGATATAGTGCCTCAATCACTGCCAGGTGTAGCCAATTCAGTGGGTATTGCGTTTGCCAACGCTCAACTAGCTCATTGGCACTATACCCACTGAGATCAAAACTATAGTTAACTAATAAAGCGATCGCCAAGTTGGCAGAAGTATCTGGAAGTGTTGTTAACATGGGGCTATTAGCTTTTAGGCAATAGGTCTAAGATTTTTCACCCATCGCATATTAGCCTAGCGTGCTTTTAACTACATGGTTGTTTTTTCCCAAGAGTACCAAGCCGATAAGCAGTGTTTCCTATTCTACTTGTCAACTTCTAGAATGCAACCCTACATAGACTGATTTAATCGCAGATGTTCGCCCAATGGCTACTAATGCCTGATAAACCATTGCTGCAACCTCGGCGCGTGTTGCTCTCCGTAAAGGTGCAAGTAGTTTGGGATCTGGGTAATTAACAATGATTTTTTGTTGTGTAGCAGTAGCGACGGCTTTTTGGGCGTAGTCGGGAATGGTATGACGATCGCTATATACTTCTAAAATATCGTTATCAACAGCTGGTAGTCCTAGTCCGTTTACTAGGGAAACAATCACTTGTAGCCGCTGCACATGTTGATCGGGGCGAAAAGTGCGATCGCTAAATCCGCCAACAAAGCCACCACTAGCCGCAATTTGGATCGCGCTATAAGCCCAAAAATCCTTGGGTACATCCGTAAAATCGGGTGCTGACATTTTGGGAAATGGGTTAAAAGCGATCGCCACCAAAGCTGCATACTGGGCGCGAGTCATGGGTTTATCTGGCTGGTAGCTACCATCGGCAAAAGCATGAGTTAAATCCATCCTCACTAATGCCTGAATAAATGGTTCTGCCCAATGTCCATCTAGTTCGGGAAACGCGGGGAGTTTTGCAGATGGGGATTCTGTCGGAGTGTTAGAGAAACTAGTGCTAACCGCTACTAGACTGGCTGGGATCAATTCGACTAAACCTTTGACTAGAAACGGATTTAATTGATTACTTACAGAATTCAGTTTGTATGCAGTGCTATTGTATACATCAAATTCACTATTATCACGAAAAATATTATCACCTGGATCTTCAGTATTACCTAAATCGGGGACTGCATTACCATTGACTAATAGACCACCTTGGGTATTTTTAGCAATGAGATTTTGACGCAGCACAGGTTGGGCGTTGCGAGAAAGTGCGATCGCGGTGCGATTTTCTGATAATTTGTTATTTGCGATCTTAGGAGCAGCAAAGTCACTAATTACTATACCTAAAGGGTTTCTTTCAAATACATTCCCCAGTACTTCTCCCTGGCTATGACCTGCCATCACTAACCCACTAGCATTATTTTGCATAAATATGTTATCCAAAATTGCGGGTTTGGCAGCACCAGCGGTAAATACACCTTCCCGCCCACAGTCCCTCAAAGTATTGTTAGCTAAAGTAGGTGCAGCCGATTCAATCCAGATACCAGTACCTTTGGCTGAGGGATTGGTGACAGTTACACCTAAAAAACTGGCATTTTCTAGTAACAAAAGCGTGATATTTTGCATACCAAAGCTGGGGCTTTGATACTCGCCACTCCCAGAAATTACAATCCCCATACCTTTGTTAGCTTCGTTACCCACTACTGTGGCTTTCTCAGGAATGATCAGTGGGAACACCTCACCACTAGCGGCGTTGTAAGTCCCCGGCTCCAGATGAATTATCGTGGAGATTTTGGTTACTTTTAAGGCACGGGTGAGACTTTTAAACGGACTCAACCGTGAACCAGTATTGGTATTATTCCCTGTCATAGGGTTGACATAGAGTGTGACAACGAGGATAGAGTTCACCATTGATAGTTGAGAGTCAATTGTTTTAATTATGACAATCGTAAATAACACTACTTGTAGCAAACTTTTTCAAAGTAGTATTCCTGTGCATACAAAATATATCCACCTCACTTTTTCTTGTAAGCGGATAATCTTTATACACAAGTTATAGACTCTCATACAACATTCCAATTTCTCAGGGGACATCCAAGAATTAAATTACTCAATTCCTGCATCCAATGTCACTATTCAATTTTTTCTCCCCCTGCCCCCCCTGCCTTCCAAAACGATTGATTATTTTTTTACTTGGAAGTCCCCAGCTTGGCGTTCGGTGTTCCAACCTTAAAGTTCCTCTTTCCCAGGCTGGAGTTTAGAAATGCATTCATCTGGGCTGCTTGCTGCCTCAATATAGCGATTCTCTCTTCACAACACAGACATAACCTCACACCGTATTTGCTAACACAAACACTCCCCTCTCGCCCGTTGGCTAAGGTGGTGTACACAAGTCAAATCCAGTTTTATGCCAATACCCTTGGGATAAGCCAGAAACCCCTCATGTAGAGACGCGATTTATCGCGTCTAAAAAACTGACACGTTAGAAGACGCGATAAATCGCCGTCAAGACAAAGAATGGATTCGTCAATTATTCCTTGACAGACTACTTTTCCGACTTGTGTACACCACCGTAGTGGGAGATGTCACACATTCTGATCTAGGATTGTTCCTTCCATATTGGCTCCATCCAAATTTGCTCCGCTCAAATTTGTCTGGTTCAAATCTACTTGAGTGAGATTTGCTTGGGATAAGTCGGCTACAGTTAAGTCTGCACCACTCAAATCGGCTCCATCTAAATTCGCCGCTATCAAACTTGCTTCCTGTAAATCCGCTTCACTCAAGTTAGTTTCAATCAGTTTAGCAACCGTCAAATCAGCCTGGCTCAAATTAGTTCCATCCATTGCTGCTCCATCCAAGATGGCTCCATCCAAGATAGCTCCGCTTAAGTTACTACCACTGAGGTTAGCATTGCTCAAATCTGCTCCATTTAAGTCTGCTTCAATCAGACTGGCTTGGGCTAAATTAGCGTGACTCAGATTAGCTCCATCTAAAATTGCTCTATCTAAAATTACGCCACTGAGATTGGCTTCCCTTAAGTTTGCCTCGCTCAAGTTGACACCAGTAAAATCTCTGACACCTGCGGCATAGTTTTTCAGGAGTTGATCTGCTTTCATATCTGTCGCTGTGTTAAGGAACGTTTAATTGAAGCTATCCAGCTTACTCAGACAGGCAGTAAATCCCCAGCACGCGCCACAGAGGATTGGTGTGGTGAAACAAACTGAAGTAAATATCGAATCACCTTTATCTAGATTAGCTATCCTCAATTACTGGCGCTACTATCTAGAGTTGTGATTTATTTTCATACTTGGGAGGGATGTTGAGGGATTTAAAAATTTTAGAATTAGTGCAAAGTGATCGCCATACTCAATTGTGGTAGTCATTGGTCATTGGTCATTGGTCATTAGTCAATCAAGTTCGGTTAAACACTTAATAACATCTGTAGGTTGGATTGAGGAAAGAAACCCAACACTTGATTTTTGTTCATGTGTTGGGTATCACTGCGGGTAGTTTACGTTTCCCCACCAACCACTACATCTCGAATTCGGAGGCTAGGGCCACCACAACCTACTGATAAACCATTTTGCCCTCCCTTACCGCAACCGCCGGATTCATCCCAGTAAAAATCATCACCAATTGCCTCAATATCCGCTAGAGTTTGGAATACATTTCCCGAAAGCGTTACATCCCGCACTGGTTCAGCAATTTTGCCGTTCCTAATCATCCACGCTTCCCCAGCACTAAAGGTGAACATTTCCCCATTCGTCATCCCACCCAACCAATTGCGGGCATACACTCCTTCTTTGATATCGGTGAATAAGTCTTTGACTGGTGTTTTACCCCGTTCAATCCAGGTATTTGTCATCCGCACAATGGGGGTAAAGTGATAGTTGAGACAGCGGGCGTTACCAGTAGGCGCTTCCTCCAATTTGCCAGCGGTTTCACGAGAATGCAAACGTCCAACTAAAACTCCATCTTTAATTAATTGAGTAGTAGTAGCAGGCGTCCCTTCATCATCGTAAAAATAGCTACCGCGATGTCCCTCTGGGGCAGCACCATCAAAAATTTGGAGTTCTTCTGGGCCAAACCGCCGTCCAATGGTCATAACTTCCAACAAATCGGGGTTTTCGTAAGCCATATCGGCCTCAGAAAGATGTCCGAAGGCTTCGTGAACAAACAAACCCGTGAGAATTGGATCAATAACTACGGTGTAAGTATTGCCTTTCAATAATGGCAGAGATAAAGCTGCGATCGCTCTTTGAGCCGCACTTTTGACCTGTTCATCTAAATCAGTCAAATCTTCATAAGCTTTGCGAGAGCCAGTAGTTTCCCGTCCAGTTTGTACGGTTTCGCCATTTCTGGCGGTAGCCGCAAAGCGCATTTCCATATCCACCCAAGATTGCTCGATCAAAGTGCCTTCTGAGGTAGCAATGATCACTTTTTGAGCGCTGTCACCGTAACGCACCGAGGTAGTGGTAATTCGATGATCAACGCTTTTAAGCAATTCAGTATAGCGATCGCACAATTGTTTTTTCTTTGAAAGTGGGATTTTGCGGGGATCAGTGCCTTTTAGGGGGAGAATGCATACTGCTTGCACCGGGTCAATGGGTGCAAGTAAAGTTTCTTCATCACCAACCATCCGCGCAGCAGCGATCGCTTCTTCTATCCGATCCTGAATTGTCGCCAGCTGGTTAAAGCAGCTCAATCCCCATCCACCCTTATAACAAGCGCGAATATGTCCACCAATGGAGATGCCCTCACTGAGGGTTTCTAGCTTGTCGCCACGCAACAAGATATCAGTCCCTTCTGCTTCTTCAAGGCGAATCATCAGATAATCTACACGCTTACTGTAGCGGGCGATGAGGTCAGAAAGTAAATTTTGTGCGTCAGCAAGTGTACTCGGCATTTCCAGGTAGTAACAATGACGAACTGCATTTATTTTGCAATTATTTGGGGGATATCTGCTACTCAATGTCAGAGTTGCCTATGAATTCATGAATTAGACATCTCCAGAAATTAATTATGCGTTACCTGAAACCCTTGTAGAGACGTTGCATTGCAACGTCTCTACATTCATTTTCACCAGATGTCTACTAGAGTATGTTTGAAAAGTCTACCAGCGATGTTGAATCTTACTACTTCCTTTTTGACGATGGGTAAGAACTCAATGATGTGCTAAGGTAATTAGGTGAGAATAAAATTCGGTTACAGCGTTTGTTTTTAGTATTGACAGGCTTTTCCCTTTTGGTCTTAACAAGCTTGTCTCCGAAATCTAAATCTCTACACACCTATGATTTTGGAGATAACGCATGTCAATTTATGTAGGTAATCTATCCTACGAGGTCACACAAGAAGACCTCACATCTGTTTTTGCCGAACATGGTTCTGTAAAACGGGTTCAGCTGCCTACTGATCGTGAAACAGGGCGTCCACGTGGCTTTGCTTTCGTAGAGATGGGTACAGAAGCTGAAGAAACAGCTGCCATTGAAGCTCTTGATGGCGCTGAGTGGATGGGACGCGATCTCAAAGTCAACAAGGCTAAACCCAAGGAAGATAGAGGCGGTTCCTTTGGTGGTGGTGGTGACCGTCGCGGCGGCGGCGGTGGAGGATACTCCCGCGGACGCTACTAAACTTTAAGATCAAAAATTAAGTTTTAACGTCTTAAGGGCAGAATCACTATCTGCCCTTTTTGCGCTCCGGTCTACTGGATAGCTTGAAATTGCCCAGTACCAATTAAGTAGGAGATAAAAATGACCCAAGTATTTGTGGGTGAAAATGAAGGAATTGAGTCAGCCTTACGTCGATTTAAAAGGGAAGTTTCCAAAGCAGGCATTTTTCCAGACATGAGGAAGCATCGTCACTTTGAAACGCCTTTAGAAAAGCACAAGCGCAAAGAAGTAGCAAGGCACAAGCAACGTAAGAGAAGTTTTCATCGCAATTGAGAACAAGCAATACCTACAGTAAGCGTAGCTTACTTACGTACCGTACCCTCTCATTAGATTTTTAGCTGTCCAAGAGGCGATCGCTGAACTCCTGCATATAAATCTAAAGAGTAGGTTTTTGCAAAGCCATTACTGATTATGGGATGGGCAATGTAAATAACGGTGTGTCCCCCTACTGAGAAAAAATTTTTGATCGTTACTTCCAAAGTGGCGATCACTAAGCTGAATTTAGTGAATTTAGCTGAAAAATTTATTTTTGGGATTCCCTTAGTGGTCAACAAGACTTTTGAAAGTTCTGTCTTGAAAAGTTGAGGCAGGACTTTGGGCGGGTAATACTCAAATTGTAACCCTTCTCCTAACGGAGAAGGGTAGTAAGTAGTATGGAAAACCCCAATTGGTCGGACTGCTGAGATAGAGATTGAGCATACATCCACTCCCAATAGCGATCGCACCCTATTGAGTAGTTCGTCGAGCTAGAATTGAGATGTTCTTATCATGATTTTATTTTTGTTCAGTATAATTTAGTAGGTTTGGGACACTTTTTCCTCTTGAGTAGAAAGAGAGCGAATTAACTCCCGAATCACATCCGTTGCTGGTCTCCCCGTCATTGAACAATATTGTTCAAGCTTCTGTGCCTCACTTGATGTGAGATTGATTGTAAGTCGTTTAGCAGCCCATTTTTTATTCATGTAGTAGACAGACAAGCTATATTTTTAAACTACTTCTCTAATATCAATCTTTTAAGCTGCTACTGCAATGGTATAAGTAATGACATTGATTTTAAGTAATCATGAAGTAGGATATTATGTTTTTCTAAGCAATAGTAAAAAGGTAGGGTATATTCTCAAGCATGAAGTTTAGCTATTTTTAGGGCAGTAATTATCAATAAAATGTAAAGCTTTTTGCCGTTTTCTATCCGTCGAACTCACGTTAAAATTTGATATGCCCATTTTTAAATTTAAGGTTAATCAGCAACGCTGAATTTTTACTATTCCTGTAAAACAGTCTTTGATGCAATCCGAGTTTTCTTGAGGTCTGCTTCCGAAAGTTCTTCACCAGCTTGCAAGCGAGTGGCGGAAGTTTGCAATACTGTTGCTGCACCTTTATCTCCGATTTGTAAAGCGGTTTTAGCAGCCGTTTGTAGCATCGTTGCTGCACCAGTGCGATCGCCTTGTTGCAATTTCGCCTCGGCTAACTGGGTTTGGCGATACTTCGCTAATGCTAAAATAGACTTCTGTACTTGGGGATTAGATGTCGGTTGATACGCCCGAACTACATCTGCATACATCGGCATGAGGGGCGAAAGTAAACCTTCTTCGTTAACCAATGGGTCATCATAACGGATTTGCAGATGCCCGATCGCTTGTTTACCTTCTGGCAATTGTCCCAGATAAATGTTCGCCAAAACTACCCGTTCTACATCCTGCATCAAATCCCCCAAACGGACAGCAAAGCTACCATCAGCTTCGGGTTCCACTGGTAACTCGATTGTGTCTGGGGCAACTTGAGCAATGGGTTTAAGTTCTGCTAGTCGGACATTCGGCACTAGAGATAACAGCAAGTAGGCATTAGTTAACCCAATAGACTGAATCCGTCCAAAGAGTCGGCTAAATTGATCCACAGCTTGTTCAGGATGTTCAATATGGGCTAAAGTCCCACCACCGACATCGGCAATTTTTTCTAGCAAATCCTGATTCCAGTTATTGCCAAATCCGAAAGTGTTGATAGTTAGATTCAGCTTGACAGCCTTTTGCGCGAGTTTGAGACAGCGCTTATTGTCATCTCGCCCAATATCCCACTTCCAAATCCGTAAACCACTTTCACCATGTCCATCTGTCAGCAGAAACGCCTGGGAAACAGCGCCTCTTGTGCCTTTCATCAGTTCTGTAATTCCTAGTTCCAAACCCTCAGCGATCGCAGTGCCGCCGCTAGCGCTAAGTTTGCTTTTTATTTGAGATTTGATGCTTTCGGGGTCTAGGATCGCTTGGTTAGGGATAATGACTTCCGCAGAACCGGAAAAAGCC
Source organism: Chroococcales cyanobacterium (assembly GCA_038259325.1). Taxonomy (GTDB): domain Bacteria; phylum Cyanobacteriota; class Cyanobacteriia; order Cyanobacteriales; family Nostocaceae; genus Nostoc. The sequence goes on from JBBSOX010000009.1 coordinate 42,311, forward strand.
ACAACTGAGATGCGATCGCCTACTTTTAACCGATCGATTAATCCTTCCACTGCCTGAATCACGGTTTTAATGGGTTGTCCGTGCATGGAACCACTTCTATCCAAAATCAAGCAGAGATTAAGGGGTAGATTTTGGTCAAACTCACCAGCGATCGCAAAAATCGTCATTGCCAATTGACGTTGGCTACTTGTTTGAGCCACATCAACATTATTGTCATTTAACGCCGAGAGCAATTTAACTTTCATCTAAACCTGAGTTTACTGGGGAGGGGTATCTTGCAAAACTGTTTTGGAGACAATTCTGGTTTTCTTGCGATCGCTTTGGGATAAATCTCCACCAGATTGTAGCTGGGTGGCAGAAGTTTGCAACACCGTCGCTGCACTAGTATCTCCCATTTGCAGCGCAGTTTTAGCAGCCGTTTGTAACATCGTCGCTGCACCAGAGCGATCGCCCTGCTGTAATTTCGTTTCGGCTAGCTGGGTTTGACGATACTTAGCTAATGCCAAAATAGACTGTTGCACCTGGGGATTCGGATCTGCTTGGTAATTTTTCACTACATGGGCATAAACTGGGACATTTGGTGTAACTAAACCTACTTTATTGGCGGCTGGGTCATCGTAGCGGACTTGCACATTAGCGATCGCTTGTTCACCTGCTGGCAATTGTCCCAAATAAATATTAGCTAAGATTACCCGTTCTGCATCTTTCATTAAATCTCCCAACCGCACAGCGAAGCGTCCATCAGCTTCTTGTTGCAGTGGTAACTCAATTGTGTCTGGAGAAACTTGGGCAATCGGTTTAAGTTCTGCTAACCGGACATGGGGCATCAGAGACAATAACAGATAAGCATTAGTCAATCCCACTGTTTGAATGCGGCTAAACAGGCGATTAAACTCTTCGGCTGCCTGTTCAGGTTTTTGAATGTAAGATAAAGTACCTAAACCAGCATCAGCAATTTTTTCTAAAACATCTTGGTTCCAGTTGTCACCAAATCCCAAAGTGTTCAAAGTCAAATTATAGCTAGCAGCCAATTGGGCGAATTTTAAACAGCGATTATTATCACCGTGTTCATTTTCCCCATCCGTTAATAGGAAGGCTTGGGAAACAGTATCTTTTTTTCCCTTCGCCAACTCCTCAATCCCCAAACGCAATCCTTCATCAATCGCAGTTCCACCATCGGCGGCTAGGCGATTGATTTGCTGTTTGATTTTTTCTGGATCTTCGACACTTTGATTGGGTACTAAGACTTTGGCACGGTGATCGAAAACTACCACACTGAGGCGATCGCCAGGGTTGAGTCGATCTACCAGACGATTCGCTGCTTTTTTCACCGTTTCTAGCGATCGCCCATTCATGGAACCACTATGATCGAGAATTAAACATAAATTCAAGGGTACATGGCGATCTTGAGTCTCTGCGATCGCCGAAATCGAAATTCCCAACTGACGTTGACTGTTCAGTTGATTTGCGTCCAAATTACCATCATTCAAGGCAGGCTGCAAATTAACCTTCATAACTCAAAGTCCCTATTCAGGATATACATTTAAAAAATGACTTCAAAGCACCACTTTAACTCTACGGAAAACCTATCGAACACAAATACACTAATATAATCAGAATATCTTAGAAGCCAAGCATTGGCAGATGCGAAGCCACCTTGAGCATTAGGGAGAAATCCGCACCTTGAGGGAAGCTAGCATCGCGCTAGGATGTATTACAGTTAACGGCATAGTTTCAGGCGATCAGTTGCTATGGACATTTCCCCAATTAAGGCTGTTCAAGCCCCATATTACGGCGATAACTTCTACCGGACACCGCCGCCAGATTTACCTTCCCTCTTATTGAAGGAGCGAATTGTCTATCTTGGGATGCCACTGGTGCCTGCTGTCACAGAATTAATCGTGGCCGAGTTGCTGTTTTTGCAGTCCGACGATCCAGATAAGCCGATTAAAATCTATATCAACTCCACCGGCACTTCCGGTTACAGTGGCGAACCCATTGGCTTTGAAACCGAAGCCTTCGCCATCTATGACACTATGAAATATATCAAGCCTCCTATCCACACCATCTGCGTCGGTTCTGCGATGGGTATGGCAGCGATGCTCCTCAGTGCTGGTACAAAAGGTTGCCGCGCTAGTTTACCTCACTCCTCGATTATCCTGCATCAGCCTAAGAGCTACGCCCAAGGCCAAGCAACGGATATTCAAATTCGCGCTAGGGAAGTTTTGGTAAATAAAGGGGCGTTAGTTGATATTTTGAATCGCACTACTGGACAGCCCCCAGAAAAAATTACAAAAGATATGGATAGGCTGTTATATATGACACCCTACGAAGCGAAAGAATACGGTCTTATTGACCGAGTTTTTGAGAAAGAAGAACTCGCAAATCCCCCACTCCCCGCCAGTGTCCTTTAACTTAGTTAGGAGTTATGAGTTATGAGCGATGCCCTGAGCCTGCCGAAGGGTTATGAGTTATTGAAAACTCCTCACTTTTAACTCCTAACTCTCCCACTGCCCCAAATTATTAAAAACGGAGAAAATTATGCCTATAGGCGTTCCTAAAGTTCCTTACCGGATGCCCGGAGGACAATATACAGATTGGATTAGCATCTATGATCGCCTTTACCGGGAACGGATTATATTCTTGGGGCGAGATATTGATGATGAAATTGCCAATCAAATTATCGCTGTAATGTTGTATCTGGACTCAGATGATCCAGGTAAAGATATTTATATATACATCAATTCCCCTGGTGGAATGGTTACATCTGGCATGGCTATTTTTGATACTATGCAACATATCAAATCAGATGTAGTGACTATTTGCGTAGGTCTAGCGGCTTCAATGGGGTCTTTTTTGCTGGCTGCTGGCACCAAAGGCAAACGGCTAGCATTGCCTCACTCACGGATTATGATTCACCAGCCTTCAGGTGGCACCCGTGGACAAGCAAGCGATATCGAAATTGAAGCTAGAGAGATTCTGCGGATTCGTCACGAACTCAATGGCATTTATGCCGATAAAACCGGTCAGACCATAGAAAAGATTGAAAAAGATATGGATCGCGACTTTTTCATGTCTGCCGAAGAAGCAAAACAATACGGTTTAATTGACCGTGTGATTGAAGAACGAACCTCGATAGTAACAGGGGAGTAGGGAGGCAGGAGCAAACGGGCAGAGGGAGCAGGGGGAGATGAGGGGGACAAAAAGGCAAGGGGACAACGGGACAAGGGGACAAAGAGAATAACCGATGCCCCATGCCCAATGCCCAATGCCCTATGCCCAATGCCCAATGCCCAATGCCCAATCAAACTGTCAACATTGAACTTTAAAATAGCAAATTTGCCCTTATTATTAATAGTTCAGGCTTAAAGCTTATAGCTGATAGCCCCTAGCTGGATATTCGATAGCTCATAGCTCAAGATGGATCTTGGAGATTGCTACCGTTTATTGGGTTTAAGGTCGGGAGCTTCTTTTGCTGACATCAAATCGTCTTACCGACGATTGGCGCAGCAATATCATCCCGATATCAACCCAGATGACAACAAAGCCAAAGATAAATTTATTGCGTTGACAGAGGCGTACAAACTCCTGCTGACAGTGGTACTGCCAGAGGAAGCTGCCGCACATTCAAGTCAAGTGTCAACATCTGGTGGGCGTGATGAACCTAAGGCAACGCATAGGCAGAAAACACCAGTAGCAACGGTGACAAGCCAAGAACCAGGAAAACCAAAGCCGCCTAATCTGTTGGAAATAGAAGAACGGCTGAAGTGGAAGACTTATGAGCAATTGCAGCGATTTTTGCAAGAAAAGCGATTTCCGCAAGCGATCGCCCTGGCGGAAGCTTTAGCAGATCGTTTGTCAACAGATGCAGAAGTTCGCCAATGGCTAGCGATCGCCTATCAAATTTGGGGACGGGCGCTCATTTCCGAAAACCAACTGCTCAAAGCCAGAATTTATCTCAAAAAAGCTCTGAAAACAGATCCCCATAATAAAAGTCTCTGGTATGAAGTGCAGCGCGATTTCCAACGATTAGAACAAATTTTTTAAATATTTACAAAATTTATTTAAAATCAAAATCTCGTTTCCAGATTCTAGGGAGGAAGTAGCCTTCATTGGCCAGTCTGACTTTTCAGAGTATCTGGAAAACCTCCCTCTAAATCTCTCTCGTTTGAGGAGAGAGACTTTGAATTTTCCCCTCCCCGCATCGGTAAGGGGGTTAGATTTTTCGTGGTTTTTTTACATGAAATAAAAAGTTAGATTGTCCTGTCGCCGCTGAGACGGGAGGCGGGAGCCTCCCAAAGAGCATTCCCAGTCTGAGACTGGGAACGATGTACCAATTACGAATTACGTTAGCGCAGCGGTAGCGGTAGCGAGTACTCGAGCGTCCGCAGGAGCGTCATTACGAATTACCGCAATCCGTGCAACACTGCTCCTAACGTAGCGATTCCCTCAACAATCTTTTGTGTTGGCTGAAAGCTAAAAGCTAACCTGATGGCATCATCTCCCTGTCCATTGGTGTAGCAGCGAGTCCCTGGCAGAAAACTGACACCGTGTTCATTAGCAGCCATTAGGAGTGCTTTGGCGCTGATATCTGACGGCAATTTACACCAAACGAAGAAACCGCCATCGGGACGCAAAGCAACTATATCACTGGGAAACTCGTGAGCGATCGCTTCTAACAATAAATTGCACTTATGCTTGTAGCAGGCAATTAAATCCTGAATGTGATTCTCTAATTTGCCTGTGGCACAATAGCGGGCGACCACATGACTGACAAATGGTCCCACAGGCCCCTCGCTTTTGCACATTGCTAGCCGCTCAATAATCGCTGGATCGCCACAAGCCCAACCCAACCTGATGCCGGGCGCAATAATTTTCGAGAAGGTACTTACATATAATACCCACCCCTCTTGGTCGAGGGTTGCCAGGGAAGGCACAGCTTCTCCTTGGAAGCGCAAATCGCTATAAGCATCGTCTTCTACTACCAGCACGCCATATTCAGCCGCTAACGCTACCAGTTTTTGGCGGCGAAATAACGGCAGAGTAGCGCCTGTGGGATTATGAAAGGTCGGGATGGTGTAAATAAACCGGGGCCGAATGCCCTGTTTTTTCAAGTCGCTCAATGTTTCTTCTAAGGCATCTACATCCATCCCCAACTCATCCACTGGAATGGTAATTATGCGTGCGCCAGCGTAGACAAATCTAACAACTACTCCCAGAAAGGTTGGGCCTTCCACAATGACCACATCACCAGGTTCGACAAATACATCTGGTAGCAAGCCCAAAATCTGACCAGAACCGTAGCCAATGATCAGGCGATCGCGATCTGTAGCGATTCCTTTTGCCTGCAAGCGGAGGATAATTTGATCATAAAGTTGAGCTGAAGGTGGACCGTAATTGAGAGCAATGGGAGCCTCTTCTAACAGCACAGCAGCGCTGGCAGCAGCCAATTCAGCATGAGGAAAAAGAATTGGGTCAGCTAGACCGTAGGCAAAGCTAACAGTGGCGATTTTGGTTAACTCTGTACCGTAGGTTGATGGGGCGAGGTTTTTAGCTCGTTCGGCGAACAAATCAGCAATTCGGTAAGCAGAGGTGGTAGAAGCCATAAGCAATTCAAAATTGGGAATCACAATACAGAACACACAATAAAGCAATTGGCGAAAATTCAGATCCAAAGCTTCCTTCGATCTGTTAGCGACGCAGGAACACTACTTTTCAAGAGAGTAGGGGTATTAAACTTTCCTTAGTTGCCCATAATTCATAGTGGATTCTGTCTCATGAGGGATGTATTCTTTCTTATAACATCATCACAAGTATCGTGAATATTGACTTAGCAGCATTGGGCATTGGGCATTGGGCATTGGTTATTCTCTTTGTCTCTTTGTCCCCTTGTCCCCCTCATCTCCCCCTGCTCCCTCTGCCCGTTTGCTCCTGCCTCCTCTGCCTCCCCTGCCTCCCGATTTATAGCAATTGATTGCCAATATATTAAATATTTATCTAATATGCGTCACAATTAATACTGTCACCAAAATTCATTGATAAACTACAATCTCTTGTAGGTCTACTGTAGTCAGGGATAGCCAATTGCGGCACCTTGGATCTTAGTGGCTAGAAGCACCTTGGAACGGGAATAAAGGAACTTCCACTATGCTGATTTGCCCTCAGTGTAAATTTGAAAACCCCAATAGCAACAAATTCTGCCAAAGCTGTGGCACATCCCTGGCTCACAAGGTCTGTCCTGAATGCAGTACTGATGATGTACCTGTAAATGCACTACGTTGTTATAACTGTGGCACGGAATGTGGAACAGTGTTTTGGGCAATTATTTCTAAGGAAACGATTGGGGAAGCTTTGGGAGTAGGGGGAGATGAGGGAGATGAGGGAGTAATATCTTCCTCATCTCCTATATCTGCTAGTTCTCAGATTGCATTAGGCTCCTATTTAGACTTCCAAGAGCGCTATCAATTGTTAGATCCGCTACCTGCCCAAATGGAAACTGCCACCATTATTGATGTAGGTGTGAGAGTTCTAGACTGTCAGCCGTATCAAATATCACCCATTGAGGCAATACTAGCAAGTCAGGAATCAGATTTGCTAACCTCATCAGTAGAAGGAAGTGGGATTCCTGACTTTGCTCAACTTTATATTGCTTTACAATCCCAAGGTCATCGGGGGATACCGCCGATTCACGATGCATGGCAGCAGGGAAATATGCAGGTAGTCATAATCGAAGACCGCTCACATTGGCAGCCTTTACTCGATTTGTGGCAAGAAGAAACAACAAGTTCATTAAAAATTTTACACTGGTGTTATGAAATGACCCAACTTTGGGCATTATTGGAACCAGTAAATTGTCGTCAAAGCCTTTTAGATTTGTCGAATTTGCGATTGGACGAAGACCAAACGCTGGCGCTACAAAGGTTGTATATAGAATCATTAAATTATCAGCCCGCCACGGAGTTGCCAGAAGATGCCGAAGCCCAAACATCTGCGATTCGAGAGGAGCCGTTAACTATTAAAGCTTTGGGGCGGGTTTGGCAAGCGCTATTTAGGCAGTCTCAACGGACTCAATTTGGCTCTGTAGTTCAGATGTTGGGGGACTTAGAGATAGGTAAGATTGAGACGATCGCACAGTTGCGATCGCGTTTGGAGGAAATCTCTATTGAACTGGAAGCACTAGGAACCGCAACTTTGCCCCCAATAAAGGAGGAAAATACTGCTGTGCCGACTATCTCACAATCAGATGAGCCAGAAGATATCGATATCATTAGTAAATCTGATGATATGCCAACTGTTGTACTGGCAATGCAGTTAAGTAGCTTGGAAGATGCCGGATGCACAGATGTGGGGCGTCAACGTCATCATAACGAAGACTACTTTGGCATTGAAACTAAAATTCAAAAGTTGGAGTTACCCAAAAGTCGAGTTTTGGAAGGGCATGGTTTGTATATTCTCTGTGATGGTATGGGCGGACACGCTGGCGGCGAGGTAGCCAGTGAGTTAGCAGTCAAAACCCTACGGCAATACTTTCAAGAACACTGGATTACCAACCAACTGCCAACAGAAGATAGCATTCGTGAGGCAGTGTATTTAGCTAATGAGGCGATTTACAAGCTTAATCAACAAGATGCCCGGTCTGGAGTTGGGCGCATGGGTACAACTCTGGTAATGCTTTTAATTCAAGATACTCAAGCAGCAGTTGCTCATGTGGGAGATAGCCGTCTCTATCGTTTAACGCGCAAGCGCGGACTAGAACAAGTCACAGTAGATCACGAAGTTGGGCAACGGGAAATTACGCGGGGAGTGGAAGCAAGCATAGCTTATGCCCGCCCAGATGCCTACCAACTTACCCAAGCGTTGGGGCCACGTGACGAGAACTCGATTAATCCTGATGTGGACTTTTTTGAAATCAATGAAGATACCCTTTTGCTGTTGGTATCGGACGGTCTATCAGATAATGATTTACTAGAAACTCATTGGCAGACTCACTTAGAACCCTTACTTAGTTCTGGCGCTAACTTAGAACGGGGTATTACAGAGTTAATTGATTTGGCGAACCAACACAATGGTCACGACAACATTACTGGTATACTTATTCGGGCAAAAGTACGCCCAAATTTAGAAAGTTAGAAAAATGGGGAGTGGGGAATGGGGAATGGGGAATGGGGAAGATGAGGGGGATGAGGGAGAAAGAAAAAGAAGCAATGCCCCATGCCCAATGCCCAATGCCCCATGCCCAATACCCAGTCCCCAGTCCCCTTACCTTATAGGTTGCATCGTGGTTAGTCTGACCCTGTTAGAACCGCAACAGAAAACGCCCCTCCAGCAGTGGTGCTTTGAGAACTCTTCCATAATTCGGATTGGTCGAGCGGCAGATAATCACGTTGTTTTAACTGATAGTTTAGTTTCGCGGCACCATCTAGAACTGAGACAAGTCGATTCTGCTGACAATGGCGGTGGTTGGCGGCTGATTAGTCATGGTACTAACGGGACTTTTCTTAACGGTGTCCTTGTGATTCAAGGTTCGTTACCAGATAATTCCCTGTTGCAATTGGCACAGGGAGGCCCAATACTGAAATTCCAAATTCAGGAGGCGACAGTACTGGAAATTAGTGTGCGATCGCAACAAATCGAAGAGGCAGAAGAAAACGCCGTTGCAACAGTCTACTCAGCCCAAGGTAGAGCAATTTCATCCTCCACTTGTACGCACGAAGGCAACTCCCCGAACAATCTGTTTTGCATCCACTGCGGTCAACCCCTCTCAGTGCAACAAAAAATTCGCCATTATCAGGTGTTGCGAACTCTCGGACAAGGAGGTATGGGTACTACTTATCTGGCTTGGGATGCGGCTGGTCAGGTTGCGGGTATGCCTCAACTGCTGGTTTTGAAGGAAATGAATGCTGATATGGTAAGAATTGCCAAAGCTCAAGAATTATTTGAGCGTGAGGCGTATACTCTCAAATCCCTTAACCATGCCGGAATTCCCAAGTATTACGACTTCTTTGTAGAAGGCGGAAAAAAATACTTGGCAATGGAACTAATCCACGGGCAAGATTTAGAGAAACGTATTTCTACCAATGGGCCAGTGACACCAAACCAAGCGATCGCTTGGATGATCCAAACCTGCGATATTTTAGAATATCTTCATAGCCAAGAGCCTCCACTGATTCACCGCGATATTAAACCCGCTAACCTGATGGTGCGAAGTTCTTTAGATCGGATAGTAGTGTTAGATTTTGGCGCAGTTAAGGAAATCGGTACAATGCCTGGTACTCGGATTGGTGCAGAAGGTTATTGCGCTCCTGAACAAGAACGAGGACAACCTTTGACTCAATCTGATTTGTATGCAATCGGGCCAACGTTGATTTTTCTGCTCACATGCGAAAACCCGTTCAAGTATTATCGCCAAAGGGGGCGAAATTTCAGGTTTGATGTGGCAAAAGTCCCCACCATTAGTTCCCAATTGAGAGATGTTATTGATCGCGTTACAGAACCATTACCACGCGATCGCTATCAAACTGCGAAGGAATTAGCTACGGCGTTAGCTGGTTGCCAAGCTTAGGGATCTGCGGGTTAATAGTATCCCAATCAGACGGGTTTCGACTGCGCTCAACCCTCAGCCATCGAGAGTTGAGCGCAGTCGAAACTCGGTTTACTGGTACTTTATTTTCACGCAAGTCCCTTAGGGAGTGGGGAGTTGGGAGTGGGGAGTGGGGTAGGGCTATTTCGTTCTAGACATAAACCGCCCAGAACTAAAGTTCCTGGCTCATAGCCCAACTCCACTAAAGTGGACTAAAAGCCTTTGTTAGTCGTCTAAAGACGACTTTTGCTATTAGCCTCAGAATTTATTCTGAGGCGGGCTAGATGAGAATGAAATAGCCCTGGGGAGTGGGGAGTGGGGAGTAGGGAGTTAGGAAGTTAGAATTCTTCCCCTGCTCCGTCATTTTCCCTACTCCCTATTCCCTATTCCCTCATTCCCTATTCCTCATCCCAAGTTTCTACAGCTAGCAATTCACTAACTGGGTCTTGCATAGTAAAGCCAAAGTCTAGCAATTCCTGTTTCCAGTGTTGCCATTCAGTACCGTAGAGCAAAGCGATTTTCCAGATGCTATCGCTTGGCTTGATGATATTCGATTCTATGAGTGATTGCACGTTGCGCTGCAATTTCACCATTGGGTGAATCACTTGCTGAGTCATAACCTCGATTGAATTCAGATTTTGTTGGTAAATACTTAATTAAAACTGCTTCCCATTCTGCAATTGTTGCCAGGCCGTAGAGTGGTGTAATTTTGGTAAAGCCAGTCTTAACTTTTTAACTATACCATAATAAACTCCACTAAGTTACTGGTAAATTCGCTTTTGTACGGTAATTACCACCACAAAATTCCAATTCCACCAAGCAGTCCTTAAACTTTTTGCAGAAGCTGAGTAGAGATTTAGGGGTAAGGATGTTTCAATACGGTTCGCATAATATCCCCCCGCCTGTGGCGACCCCCTTTTTAAGGGGGTAAAGGAGGCAATTAGCCCCCCTTGTTAAGCTACGGTGTACACACAAGTCTGAAATAGCTGATTAACCAAGGTTTTACCCCACCCTAACCCTCCCCTTATAAAGGGGAGGGAACTGGATTTCTTTTTCCCCCCTTTATAAGGGGGGATTAAGGGGGGTAATTCGACTTGTGTGTACACCGTAGGCTTCTTAAGGGGGGTTGGGGGGATCTCCGCAGGGTAAACAAGCTAAAGGAACCGTATTGAGAGATGTTTCTGTTTCCCCTTTTCCCTTTTAACCTTTAACCACTAGGGTGCAACAGTACCTTTTGTTAGAGATATATTGTAGACACTGAGCAAAATAATCAGTCCTTTGGAAAGTTGCACTAAGAAGTCTTACTAAGCACGAGTGGGAAAATTTTATTTGTTTTAATCACAAGAAATATGTGTGTTTGTTGAAGAACCCATAGAACACGGGCTAGTTTGAAAGTTTTTGATTAACAGGAAGATTTGCAATTGAGTAGAAATATCTACTTTTTTATCTATTTAAACGTTATTTAGAATATCGCAAACATCTGGCATTAGGTAGATTCATGACAAATCTTTATATAATTTTAATGTTCCGCCCACTGAATAAGATCTAGATGGTTGGCTGTATCTAGTCTCAGGAGAGGGTTTTGCTTGGAAGCATAGGAGCGATCGCATGGCAAAATTGTCGGTACAGTATGGGTCTAAGCTATTACGCTTTTAAATTACATAGCCACTTCCTAAGTTCGTTGACCGCTGACGGTTAACTGTCAACTGTCAACTGTCAACTGTCAACATCCAACACGGAAAGATGTGCAAGCTCAATGCGCGACAGCTTACCATCAACTTCTCTCGTCTTCAGAGTCAGCTTTTAAAGTTTGTGTAAAAAATTTCTAGCCAGAATGTTAGTTTCTGTTGGGCAGATGGGCATCATCATAGCAGGAGGCTTGCTAATACCTAAGTATTTACCGCAGCAAGTATGTGAGGCATGGCTGGTTCTGATGAAGAATACCTAATTACCCGTAAAAAGCAGATTCAGCGGCGACAAAAGATTGTCACGATAGTGTCGATGTTCTCATTTTTTGGTTCTACTGTATTTGCAGTTATTCCAGCAATTCAACAGGCTAGCCAACCTAAGCCAGCAATTGCCTCTGCTTCTCCTGAGTCACTATTACAGCAACAGGCGCGGGGTTACGAGTTGGTTTTACAACGAGAACCAGAAAACCAGCTTGCTTTGGAGAAACTGTCTTTGGTGCGGTTGCAATTGAAGGATGCTAAAGGTGCGATGGAACTTTTGGAAAAGCTAGTGAAGTTGCACCCCAAACGGCAAGATTACAAAGTTGTTTTAGAGCAGGTTAAGAAGCAAGAGGGTAATAGCGATCGCTAAAACTTTATTACCATCAAAAAGATAAAAATATCGGTTGAATGCAACTTATTACAGCGCAACTTATTACAGCAAATTAAAAAATATGAATCAACATATCTTATTATCTACACAAGATCCTGGGGTTGGTGGAGTTGCACAATATAATCACTCACTTTTATGTGGCTTAATAAAATTAGGTTATAGAGTCACTTGCCTACAACCAAAACCATTTTGTGATAAATCAATTATTGATCAAAAACAGTTAGGGATTCAACATCTATGGCTAGACGAGGGCACAGTTCATAATTTGCCACATATTCTTACAGAATCAGGCAATAAACCGAATTTAATAGTTTGTAGTAATACTAATCCCTTTGCTAATTTGTCTATTAAGCAAATTGCCATACAATTAAGTATACCTTACATAGTTGTTGAGGGTCTTGTTGAGCCTCATCTAGCAGATCACTATGCCGGATATTTGAATGAACTCTCTCATCAATATATTAAAGCGAAGTCAGTAATCGCTGTTTCTTCTGATAACTTAAATTTATTATATAAACTCTTTAGACTACCTAAATATCAGGGACAGGTCATTTACTACGGACGACCTTCAGAATATTTCACTGCTTGTGATTTGTCTGTGCGCGAAAGTCTACGCCAATCACTTAGTATTCCCTCAGATGCCGTAGTCTGCTTTACTGCTGCTCGTATAGAAAACCGAAAAGGCTATCAGTACCAACTAGAGGCAATTAAGCAACTCCTAGACAGCTCAGTGTGGACTCAACTTTACTTTATTTGGGCAGGTGCTGGCATTTTTGACTCGCAACTTGAAACGGAACTAAAGGAAGCAATTGAGCAGTTAGGGATAAACAAAAAAGTTATTCTTTTGGGACAGCGTTCTGACGTGTCAGATTGGTTAAATGCTGCTGATATTTTTGTTTTTCCTTCTCTATTAGAGGGAATGCCATTGTGTGTCATGGAAGCAATGGCAAAAGGATTACCAGTTATTGCTTCGGCAGTCAGTGGAATTCCTGAAGAATTGGGTAAGACTGGAAAATTACTTACTGACCCTAAAATTGATCCACAAGCCACAGTTAAAGAATTGGTGGCAACTATTGAAGACTGGGTTATAAAGCCCCAGTTACGCAAGTCTATTGGTCAGGCTTGCAAGCAAAGAGCAGAAGAATTGTTTAGAGAAGAACGGATGCTGAAAGAAACAGTGGAAGTGATTGAGCAGGCATTACTACCTGATAGAGATTATGTTTCACCTGGGTTTAAAGTAATCCGACCTGAGCAAGCTTTTCCTAATATGATTACAGGTGATACAAGGACTTGCGGATGGACTTACTTGCGTCGTGAAGTTCCCCATAACTGGTATGTAGATAAGCGACAACCAACCGTGGGATTTCTCAGTCGAGATGAAGCTCATATTCTTTATAATACTGCCCTCATGTTTAAGGGCAAAAAAGCTTTAGAAATTGGCTGTTGGCTTGGTTGGTCTGCTTGCCATATAGCGTTAGCAGGAGTGGAGTTAGATGTAATTGACCCTCTATTAGTTAGAGAAGATATTTATGAAAGCGTGAATAATTCGCTTCAAGCCGCTGGCGTTCTTGACTCAATTAATCTAGTAAGTGGTTATAGCCCGCAAAAGGTAGAGGAGTTAGCAGAAAAATTACAACGCAAGTGGTCGTTGATTTTCATTGACGGAGATCATGAAGCACCGGGGCCACTCAATGATGCAATTATCTGTGAACAATTGGCAGAGGCTGATGCTTTAATCCTATTTCATGATTTAAGTTCCCCTGATGTAGCTCAAGGCTTGGACTACTTCAAGCAAAAGGGTTGGAACACAATGGTCTACCAAACCATGCAAATTATGGGGGTTGCTTGGCGTGGGAATGTTGAGCCAGTGAAACATCGGCCTGATCCAAAAGTTACTTGGAATTTACCAGAGCATTTACAACATTATTCTGTGAGTGGAGCATCACAGGATTCGTTAAAAGATGAATTTCAGGAAATTCTTAATGCTATCCGACCCTACACTTTGTTGAGTGAAGCACGGCTATTTTCACTCTACTCATTAGCCAAGCTAGTTTATTTAGAAGATATTCCCGGAAACTTTGTTGAGTGCGGAAGTTATAAAGGAGGATCATCTGCACTTTTAGCAGTCGTGATCCAGCGCTACAGCCTACGCCCACGATTACTATATGCCTGTGATACTTTTGAAGGAATGCCCGAACCGTCGGAATTTGACCGCCACAATGGGATAGCCGCAAATCTAACAGATTTTGGGGTTGGTACTTTAAAAGCTCCAACTAGTGAAAATTTAGACTCAATTTGTCAATTCTTGAAAGTCAAAGATATCGTCGTACCTGTGAAGGGGTTATTTGCTAAAACATTATCTCAATATAAGTTAGAGATAGGCAGTATTGCCTTATTACATGCAGATGGAGATTGGTATGAATCAACAATGGACATCTTCAACACACTCTATGAAAGCGTTGTTCCTAATGGCATGATTCAAGTAGATGATTATGGTCATTGGGAGGGTTGTAAAAAAGCAGTTAATGAGTTTGAGCGCCTAAGAGGAGATGAATTTATTCTTCATGAAATTGACTACACTGGAGTATGGTTTCAAAAATTAGAACATCATCCAAAATTATCTCCAGCAATTATTATTGATGGTGTCTTTTTCCAAATCAACCAAACTGGGATTGCTCGTGTCTGGACATCTTTACTAGAAGAATGGGTCAATAATGGTTTTGCTAAACATATTGTGCTTCTTGACCGCGCTGGAACTGCTCCTAAAATTTCCGGTATTAAGTATCGCACTATAGCGAGTTATGACTACAACAACACTGATGCTGACCGGGAAATGCTACAGCAAGTGTGCGATGAAGAGGGTGCAGAGGTATTTATCTCTTCTTACTACACAACACCGACTACAACACCTTCTGTTTTCATAGCTTATGACATGATTCCAGAAGTAATGGGATGGGATATTAATAACCCTATGTGGCGAGAAAAACATCAGGCTATCCAAAACGCATCTCAATACATAGCTATTTCAGAACATACGGCGCGTGATTTGGTAAGCTGTTTTCCTGAAATCAGCAGAGAGTCAATAACAGTAGCTCATTGTGGAGTTGAAAGCACTTTTTCACCAGCAGGTATTGAAGAAATTAATATTTTTAAAACAAAGTATGGTATTACAAAACCATATTTTATGTTAGTAGGGATTGAAAGTAATTATAAAAATAGTATTTTGTTCTTTCAGGCTTTTTCTCAGCTTGCTAGTAGCTCTGGCTTTGATATTGTTTGTACGGGAAATAGAGGTACATTAGCACCTGAGTTTAGAAGCTACACATTAGGCAGTATTGTTCATATTCTCCAACTTAACGATGATGAGTTAGCCACTGCTTATTCTGGTGCAGTAGCATTGGCTTATCCTTCAAAATATGAAGGTTTTGGTTTGCCTATAGTAGAAGCTATGGCTTGTGGTTGTCCTGTAATCACTTGTCCTAATGCTTCAATACCAGAAGTAGCGGGAGAAGCAGCGATCTATGTGAATGATGATGATGTCAATGCACTAGCAAATGCACTCTGTGAAGTGCAAAAGTCTAGTGTTCGCAACTCATTAATTACCGCAGGTTTGGCACAAGCGAAAAAGTTCTCTTGGTCAACAATGGCGAATACTGTAAGTGCTACCTTAATTAAGGGTACTATTCTACATTTAAATCTTAAAGAAATTAATTTAATTATTTTTCCAGATTGGTCACAACCAGAAGATTTAATTAGCTTAAATTTAGAAATAGTAATTAAATCATTAGCAGCTTATTCAGACACTCAAAAGACAACACTAGTTATCGACACAAGTGATATTGCTAGCGAAGATGCCGCAATCTTACTATCTGGTGTAACTATGAATTTGCTAATGCAAGAAGATTTAGATATTATGGAAGGATTAGAAATCTCCTTGGTTGGAAATTTAGCTAATATTCAATGGGCAGCTTTGCTACCGCGCATTAGTGCAAGAATTATTTTGGAATATGAAAATAAACAGGCGGTAGAAAAATACCAACAAATGCTCGAACAAGGAAATAAATTCAATGAATTAATAGAAGAATGTAATGTTAAAGAGTTTGTATGCAATTATGAGTTAAGGAATAATCTAGTTAGTTTATTAACAATATATCAACAAGAAGATTTAAGTATATCTGTATTAAAAGAATTACGTTTATTGAGAAGGCAGATTGCTGAATCATTAATAGATAAAAAGAAAAATTTACTTGAAAAACTATACTTGACCAAATTTGGTGAGGTTTATCAAGCATTGTTAAATAGTGGTATTCAGAATGAATTGATAACAGAAGCTGAACAGAGTTTTGTAAATGACGTATTAGCAATAGTTGCGAAGGGATTTAATGAACAAAATGCTATTCAGTATTTTCTGGTAGCAATGCTGTACTGCCGTTCTTACCAGTTACCCTTAGTGTATGACCTAACTGAAATTCCTAGCTGGTTACTCAATGACTATCTCAAATTTGCTTTCAAACCTCCCCTTTATTTTCAGGAGATAGGACAAGCAGATAATTACTATCAATATATGGAGAATTTAATTAATTATCTCCACATAAATATTATCAGTAATCCTGAGTCTAAATTTTGGCAAGATATTGCTGAATATTCTACATATACAGCAAATTTTATTCCTTTATATTTTAATAAAGCAAACTTGAAGAACATCTACACAAAACGTGCAGATATAATAAAATCATACTTACACAAATTTAATCAAAGTATTGAATACGAGTTCCCAGAATGCTTGGATGAACGAGTAAAAATTAGGGTGGGTATTCTTGCTAGCCATTTTGGGCCACAGACAGAAACTTTTGCTGCTTTATCAGTATATAAACATTTAAATAGAGATTTATTTGAAGTTATTCTCTTTACCTTAAATGTGAGCAATCATCGTTTAGAACGATATTGTGCAGGTCATGCAGATGCTCTTATTAAACTTCCAACTGACTTAACGAGTCAAGTAGAAACTATTCGAGAAGCAGATTTAGATATCCTATTCATTTCTACCAATGTTACCGCAGTTACACATCAAATCACCTTGCTTCCGTTGTATCGGCTAGCTCGAATCCAGATGGTTGATGCTAATTCTCCTGTAACAACTGGTATGCCTAATATAGATTACTATATTTCAAGTAAACTTTCTGAAACTGAAGATAATGCTCAACAACATTATACGGAACAGCTAGTTACATTAGACAGTCCTCCTCAGTGTTTTGACTTTGCAACCGAAGAGCAAATACTGGCCACAACCGCTATTAGCCGAGAAAGTCTGGGAATTGACAAAACTGCTATAGTTTACGTTTCAGGAGCTAATTACTACAAAATAATTCCAGAGCAAGAATTAACTTGGGCAAAGATAATTGCTAGCGTACCGAATTCTGTACTATTACTTTATCCGTTTAATCCAAACTGGTCATCTTCTTACCCTTGTATTGCTTTCCGTAAGCGCATAATTACTACTTTTGCTAAATATGGTCTTAGCGAGGATAGGTTGATCATTCTTGACCCAGCACCAAACCGGGCTGATGTTATGGAACGTTTGAAACTTTGTGATATCTACTTAGATTCCTATCCATACTCTGGTATGACTTCACTCATAGACCCCTTGGAAGTAGGTTTACCAACAGTAGTAATGGAAACAGAATATTCTCGTTCTCGAAAGGGAGCATCACTTTTACGAGGACTCCAAATATTTGATTTAATTACAAACACTGAAGAGGCTTATATTCAGTTAGCTGTTGCTCTTGCAACCAACTCTGAATTGCGTCAGCAAAAAGCAGAGCAAATCAAGCAAAAAATGCATCAAGTTCCAATATTTATTGATAGTCGTTTACACTCTGCAAAAATGGGAGAACTCTTCCAAGAAGTATTCTATAAACATCAGGCGATCGCTCTTAAAGAGCAATTCAATTTAAAAGATATCAACCTAATTATTTTCCCAGACTGGTTAAAGTCAGAAGACTTACTCTATCAAGATTTAGCAAGTGTAATTTCTACCCTCACTACTCACCCAGATAAAAGTAACATAACTCTTCTGGTAGATACTCAAAATATTTCTGAGGATGAAGCTGATATGCTTTTATCATCTTTGACCATGAATTTGCTCATGGAAGATGATGTAGATATAACTGAGGGGCCAGAAATTTCTTTGCTAGGTAAGATAAGTGATACACAATGGAAAACTCTTTTGCCTAGAATTGATACTCGAATTGCTTTAGCAACAGATAATCAATCTGCGATCGCACAAGCCAAAGCAGAACATCTCCCATCCTGCCATGTAGATAACTTAACTTTGTAGTAAAATGACACAGGAAACCGTTTTTGAAGAAAGCAGTGGGAACGTATTTACTGACCTCGGTTTGTCGAATGCTTCAGAACTTTTTACGCGGGGCAAGATAGGGATTGAGCTACTCCGCCTCCTCTCTCAACGCAACTTGAAACAGCGCGAAATTAGCGAACTTCTTGGCATTCCTCAACCAGAAGTATCTCTTTTGATGAAAGGAGAGTTTCAACGGTTCAGCGAAGGCAAACTCCTCATTTTCCTAAAGCGACTCGATACGGAAATCACCTTGCATCTTCGCTCTCGTCATGCGCCCGGACAATCTGCTGAAACTGTGATCTCGCTATAGGGCAAAATTCCCCTACGCGGAGAAATAAATTCTAAAGTGGCTTTAAAGAAAAACCTACCCCACTGCATATTCTGTAAACTTCCTCATAAAAGGGGACTGAAACCCTAACACAATATCTTCTTTAGGAACTCCCCTACTAACCAAATTAGCTGCAATATCTTCTTCGCTACCATTCCACTGAAGCCAGATTTTTCCACCCTTAATATCAATGTGGAGGATACAACTATGTACCCAATCTTGACCCTCCCAGCCTACATGGACTACTTGGTAATGGTCACGTTTTATATCAAAAATATTCTCAACATCTATATTACTATCAGTGGGTTTTTGCTCACTATACTCCTGTAATATCTGTTGCACAATTTGGCGATAATGAGTTAGTTTATCCATTTGAAAATCACCTCTTGTTCTACATCATAAATAATCATTTTGACTTGGTTTTCTTCAATCATGGCTTGGGGAAAATCAAGTTGAAAAAATGTTTTGTAAGTTGTCAAAGGTACTGCTAAATACAAAACACGCTCTGGCTGTCGTCGCCTTAATGCACCTCTATAGTTGATAAACTGTCCCAATGCTGTATGAAATTCTGAGATTGCAGAAGATTTCTCTAAAAAACTTTTGACTTCAACAGCAATTTTTTATCCTTCCCGTTCTGCCGCAATGAGTTTTTCAGCAGTAAATCAATAGAGACATTCATACTTACCAACATCCCGCCCAGAACTAAAGTTCAGGGCTAATAGCTGAAGTCCACTTAAGTGGACTGAATAATCAATTTAGTCCACTTAAGTGGACTTCAGCTATGAGACTCGGAATTCATTCCGAGGCGGGATAGGAACGCAGTGCGAGATTTATTGATAAAGATATAATAGCTGCAACAAGACTTGTGTGTACACGGTAGCCAATATATCGGGGGGATTAAGGGGGGTAATTCGACTTGTGTGTACACCGTAGCCTGTGAGGGAGAGGAATGGAAGTGAGGGAAAAAACCTGGACACAAAACGAGAAATCAAGGCTTATGTATTTTTCTTTTTTCGTATGAAACCACCCAGCCCTTTCCCGCATCGGGAAGGGCTGGAGGTTAGGTCTATATTCCATCCAATTGAGAACCCCTATAGTTCTGCCACATCTGTTGGTAAGCCTTTTCCATCTCACGGGTAAACTGTTTGCCGTTCCACAGAGGTGCTGTTTGTCGAGATGCTTTCAATTTCAAAGCCACCTGCTGGCGTAAAGTCTCATCTTTCCCCAAGCGGATACCCCACTCTATATACTCTTCATCAGTCCAGGCAATGCCTTCTGTAATCCCTGCATTCATCATCATGGTGTAGCTATTACGCGCTGCAAATTGTTCACCGACTCGCGTCACCAACGGGATACCCATCCACAATGTTTCTAAAGTTGTTGTCGCTCCGTTGTAGGGAAATGTATCTAATACAATATCAGCAATGCCTAAATTAGCACGATGAACTGACTCTGAAAAAACTTGTGGTAAAAATCGTAACCGAGAACAATCTACACCTTCTTCTTCGGCAATTTGGTAAAAGAAGCGTTTAATTGTTTCTTCTTCAGCAAGTCCCTTAATCAAAAAGTAGCTGTTAGGTACTTCTTTAATAATTTGCATTTGCCACCTTGTCGTTTCTGGATGGCGTTTATATCCTCTTTGGGCACTGAGATATATAACGGCATCCATAGGGATATCCAAGTCATCGCGGCGGAGAGTCGGTACACCAACTTCAAAACCATCTACTGCTATGTAAGTTTGAGGTAATCGCCAGATTTTCTCTGTATAGTAATCTTGTGCATCATCTGGCAGTACATAGGGGTCTGCAATAAAGTAATCAATTGCAGGTATGCCTGATGCATCCCACCCAAGCCAAGTAACTTGAATTGGGGCTGGCTTGAGTGCCATCACTTCACTAGTAATATCTAGAGTAATGCTATCAAGGTCAACTAAAATATCAATTTCATCTTGGTATATCTGGTCAGCAATTTCTAGACCATCCATGCCTAATTTGTGAGCTTTTCCCGCCTGACTTAAATACCACTCTTGGATATAGTCGTTTACTAATTTGTAGTTAACAAAATAAGTATGAACATCAAATTTATCTCGATCATGATGCTGAAATAACCAGCGAGCTAGCCAACCAACCGAATGATTCCTTAAAGCGTAAGATACATAACCAATTTTTAACTTTTTCGGATGATTCTTAATGATTTGGTGATGATAGTTTTTTCCTCGTGATTGGGCAAGAGCTTGAATATCATTATTAAAAATCTCAGCTACCTTATTATGAATAGCTCGAAATTCAACAGGCGTATCTTTAATGTGAGGCATCGCAAAAGCTGGCGTAAGTAACCTTAATATTCTTCCTTCTTCTAAAAGAATTGGTTGGGCTTCAATAAAGTGTTTATATACAGTCTCTAATTCTTGACAAGTTGTACATATCTCTTGCCAATATCCCCCTGCTGACATTAGACCCCTTAACAGCAGATGGAGCGCAAAAATTTTATCAGCCAAACCTTCTGATAGAGAATAACACAACCTAGCTGTCTCTATTCCTTGAGAATAATTACGAGCATCTTGATAAAAAGTCGCTAAGTGTCGCAAAACTTCTACATTATCTGGTTCCAATCGTAAATGTAAGCTAAGAATAGATGCTGCTAGCATAGGCTGCCGCAAAGTATGACCAATTTGCATAGCAGCAGGAAGCAGTATAGAGAAGCATTGATGAGTATCAGAAAAATAAGGCAGACTAGCTTCTATTAAATTCAGATTGGCTGGATGTAAGGGTATATTACCTAAAAAATCTTTTAAAAATTGTATCAAAAGTTCAATATCAATTTCTACATCTTCTTTTGCTTTTAAGCGTTCAATTAATCCCCACTGATTCAAATCATCAATTTCTTCAAATCTTTCTAATCTAAGAGAAAGTATAAGGATTTGAAGCAAATTATTTATATAACTAGGATTAATTTCCCGCATGTGCTGGCGAATTAACCAAACTAAAGAATATTCTGCCAGGGTTTCGCGCCTTTCTGCTTCTCTTTGTAAAAATTGAAATAATTCATTTGTCAAAATTTCCAATTGTTCTTCATCTGCCTCTGTCATTGGCAGCATCCAAGTCATTTGAGCTTCTGCTTCTTGCCCTTGCAATAGCAATAATAGTCCTAAATGCCAATAATATTGAATAGTATTTGGTTCTATTACTATTGCTTGCTCATATAATTTAGTTGCTTGCAGATAATTCTCTTCAATGAAGTATTCTTCAGCTTGGTTTTGCCAATTATATGTATCAGTAATCATTATGATTGTTGGAAAAATGTATGGACGATATATTGTGAGGGACTCACATAATGGAAATAAAGTGGATAGAGAAATCTACCCACTTTGAAAAATACCTAATTTAGTTCAATACAAACTACATGAAGAATTAATTTTGGTATGCAGCGGCTTAGACAAACTATATTCTCACGTAGTAAGTCCCTTCTCTACTTATTTCAAAGCGATGAAGTCGGTGGGGCAAGAAGGTGATCCAGCAGTAAAGGAAGATGCAACTACATCTGAACCCTGGTTAACTCTTGCCTTTTCAGCTTCACACAAAATAGCTATGGTAGTAGCTTCACTTGTAGCAGCTTGCGTTGTTACACCCACACCACCAATATAAGTTTTGAGAGGTGCAGCAGTAACTACCGTTTGTGCTTGGTTGGTTACTGTACTAGAGTTAGCACCACCACCTTCAATTAAGTACTTGTAATTTGTGGTTTGTGTTGCAATGCCAAGACCTAATTTGCCAAAGTCAACTCCTGCTGCAAATTCATTCTGTTCCAAGTAAAAAGCTTGCTGTGCGCGGTTCATAGTACCCACATAAGTTTTTGCTTCTGACTGCTTGGCTTTGTTAGCTTGGTTCAAGAAAGAAGGCAGTGCGATCGCAGACAAAATACCGATGATAATAATTACTACTAGTAATTCAATAAGTGTAAAACCTTCGTTTTCGTTCTTTTTGTTGAGGATGTGTTGAAGGAATTTGGCTTTTAGTTCGGTTTTCATCAGTGTTTACCCTGGGGTAGTAGGTGGTTGTGTGTTCTAGATATAACTTACCCAAGTGCGATCGCTTTCCTATCACCTTGATAAAAAAAGTTTGGCGAAATGTGGTTACACAATCCAAAATCCTTGCATTCAAAAGCCCCTAATGTATACCAGGGGCTAGATTCTCTATTTTGTTTGTAAGAGTACCTCATTCAAACTCAGGTGGCCATAGTTCTGATACCGCTAGTTCCCAACCTGGTAGCAAGTCCGGTAATGTAAGTGTGTCTCCATTTTGCAACACCACTGGAGCTTGGTTTAATCGGTAAACCATTACTGTCAATTTATCAGGGTCAATCAGTATGCCGACTACAGACCCAAGTTGCAAAAATAACTGAATCTTCTCTTCAAGCGGTTTAATTCTGTCGCTTTTAGATTTAATCTCAACCATCAGGTCTGGAAGCAACTCTACAAAGTCGCGCTTGGTCTTCTTCAGCCGATCAGCCCGAACAAAAGACACGTCAGGCGATCGCAGGTTTCTTTTTTCCGAGTCGCCATCTTCTATACTCGGTATGATAAAGCCAGCGCTAGAACCAGTCACTCTCCCTAGCTTGCGAGACAATATATATAGCGGTTTGCAGTTGATTCCAATACAGACCTAACCCCCAACCCCTTCCCTGCAAGGGAATGGGAGTAAGATTTAAAGCCTCTCTCCTCTTAGGAGAGAGGTTTGGAGAGAGGTCAAAACTGTACTGTACCCAAACAAGAACCGCTATATATTAGGAGCAATTGAAACCATGTTTGATTTAGATGAATTTACAAATATTCGATTGTACAAGAGCATTTGGGAAAAGAGTAGATTGAAATTAGCCCCAAAACTTAATGAGAAAGGTATGAGTATTCAAGAAATGGCAGAATTGCTAGAAATAGATATTGAAGTTATCAGGAAATATCTGCAAGAAAACTTTTAGCGGTTAAGAGTATCTTTGACAAGTGTTAAGTGCATAGTACCGTAGGCATTTTGCGTAGGCCATTGGTGTCAACTTAAGCTAAAAGTAGCTTCACTGTTAGGTTCCCAGCCCGCCTAGAACTAAAGTTCTAGGCTAATAGCTAAAGTCTACTAAAGTAGACTAAAGATTATTCGGATTATTTAGTCATCTAAAGATGACTTGAGCTAAAGATGACTTGAGCTATTAGCAAGGAACTGAAGTTCCTTGCGGGACATGGTTTTCACGTTAAGTTGACACGTATGGGCGTAGGCGTAGCCCGTCCTTAGACATCGCTTACCATCTGGCGTAGCCGATCGCAATTTGTTATGCTATATTAAACGTAGTCGTTATGAGTTCATATATTTTCATGACTAACCCCACAGTAGAAAACTTAGTAATTATCGGTTCTGGCCCAGCAGGGTACACAGCAGCTATTTATGCCGGACGCGCTAACCTGAAACCCGTTGTCTTTGAAGGTTTCCAAGCTGGGGGATTACCTGGTGGGCAACTAATGACAACGACGGAAGTTGAGAACTTTCCAGGGTTTCCCCAAGGCATTACCGGGCCGGAACTGATGGATCAGATGAAGGCTCAGGCGGAGCGTTGGGGTGCTGAACTATATACTGAAGATGTTATCTCAGTTGACTTGAATCAGCGTCCATTTACAGTGCGATCGCAAGAGAGAGAAATAAAAACCAACAGCATCGTCATTGCTACGGGTGCAACAGCAAAGCGTTTAGGTTTACCCAGCGAACGTGAATTTTGGAGTCGGGGTATTTCCGCTTGTGCAATTTGCGATGGTGCAACACCGATTTTTCACGGCGCAGAATTGGCTGTAATTGGTGCTGGCGACTCGGCGGCGGAAGAATCAATTTACCTGACCAAGTATGGTTCTAAGGTAAATATGTTGGTACGCACCGATAAAATGCGGGCTTCTAAAGCCATGCAAGACCGAGTTTTGAATAACCCGAAAATCCAAGTGCATTGGAACACAGAAGCCGTGGATATCTTCGGTAACGGTCACATGGAAGGGGTGAAAATCCGCAATACTAAAACTGGTGAAGAGAGCAAACTGCACGCTAAGGGTTTATTCTACGCCGTTGGTCACAGTCCCAACACCTCTTTATTTAAAGGGCAATTAGAACTGGATGAGGTGGGTTACGTTGTCACCAAGCCCGGTTCTGTAGAAACTAGTTTAGAAGGGGTTTTTGCTGCTGGCGACGTCCAAGATCATGAGTTTCGGCAAGCAATTACGGCTGCGGGTACTGGCTGTATGGCGGCGATGTTGGCAGAACGTTGGTTGTCGTCCACTGGCTTGATTCAAGAATTCCATCAACAGCCAGAAACAGCAGTTAATGAATTAGAACATCAGCCAGCCAAAAAGACTGAAGCCGAGGAAGAAGCTGGATTTAATTTGGATAGGACGCGCCATGAGGGAGGTTATGCTTTACGGAAATTATTCCACGAAAGCGATCGCTTACTCCTTGTTAAATACGTCTCTCCTGGTTGCGGCCCTTGCCATACCCTGAAACCAATTTTAAATAAAGTGGTGGATGAATTTGACAGTAAAATTCACTTTGTAGAAATTGACATAGACAAAGACCGAGATATTGCTGAAAATGCTGGTGTGACAGGAACACCAACGGTTCAATTGTTCAAAGATAAGGAACTAGTCAAGGAAGTCAAAGGTGTGAAGCAAAAGAGCGAATACCGCCAGTTGATTGAAAGTATTCTGTAAGAGAATGGGGAGTGGGGAATGGGGAATAGTAAAAAATCATTGACAGTTACTAATTCTCAATACTCACCCCCCAACATCGCAAACTAACCTGTTAAATAAAGATACAGAAACAATAGTTGTATTGACCAAAGTTTGCGCCTGATTAAAATCAGAATCACCCGTAATCAAGAAATCTGCTTCTGCTGCCATAGCACAAGCTAAAAACTTTGCATCTTTTCTATCTCTGGGAAAATCAACTTCAAAATTGACATCAATTAGCGTTAGAAATGTATCGATAATTTCAAACCATTCACCTCTCACCTCATCTGTCAACTTAAATTTGCTTCGGCTTAAGACTTCTTTATATTCCACAATAATTTCTTCAGAAGCTATCCATTGCCAATCTGGATTATCAAAAATAAACTGAATAACATCTCTTGGTACTCTAACCTTAAGGACAGCAGAAACTAAAACATTCGTGTCAATAACAACTTTCATTCCCCGCGTTGGTAAGCTTCAATTTCTGCTGATATTTCTGCTTCTGTAATATCTTGTACTCCCGCTAGCGACTGTGTTTTATCAAATAAATCTCTCAGTTTTTTACTAATTTCTGCTCTTGGATTATCCTCAGCTAAGATAATTATTTCTACTCTTTGTCCTACCTGAAAAGGTAAATCAGATAATATTACTTGACTTGGATCTGTAATGGTGATGTATTTTTTGTAAGCGTTCATAATTCCTCCATTAACTTGGTCTTTCTCTACTTGGGATAATTAAATTTGGTGATGACAACGGCTGGTAATTTATTTCTAGCAAAAATAAGGCATAATCTCGCCTCTAACTCAGTCTAGCTCTGTATCCACCGCGAAACAGTTAGACTTTTATTCAGGATGTTTACGCAATCCCCTATCTGATATGTAAAATAGTCAGCGTATCAAGCTTTGCTCCAGGCGATCGCTTTATGGCCATTACAAAACGGCGACTACCGACATTTTTACAGTTTGGCAAAAGTCCAAATCTTTCCCAAAAACTCATGCTCATCGGGTTAGCCATTACCCTCTTTTTCATCTTCCTGGCATTTTTCGCTCCCGTATTCCAGGCTTGGGGATGGCTGCAAAACCCCAAAGATTTTCTCTCTAATCCAATTCACGAGCCACCCTCAGCTAAATATTGGTTTGGTACTAGTCGCCTGGGCTATGATGTGTTTTCCCGGACATTGTTCGGCGCTCAAGCTGCTTTACAGGTGGTGATTTTGGCAACAGCGCTGAGTATGATTATCGGTGTGCCTTTGGGGATGCTGAGTGGTTATCTCGGCGGTAAATTGGATAGAGTGTTGCTGTTTATTATGGATAGCATTTACACTCTACCAGGGCTACTGCTATCTGTGACGTTGGCGTTTGTGGTGGGGCGTGGGATATTAAATGCAGCGATCGCTATTAGCATTGCTTACATTCCCCAATATTACCGCGTTGTTCGCAACCACACTGTGAGCGTGAAAACTGAAGTATTCATCGAAGCTGCTCAAGCAATGGGCGCTTCCACTTGGGTTGTGCTTTCTCGCTATCTATTTTTCAACGTCATTCAAAGCGTACCCGTCCTCTTCACACTCAACGCTGCTGATGCAATTTTGGTGTTGGGCGGTTTGGGCTTTTTGGGGCTAGGACTTCCCGAAGAAGTGCCAGAATGGGGACACGATTTAAAACAAGCCCTAGAAGCTCTACCTACTGGCATTTGGTGGACTA
Organism: Chroococcales cyanobacterium; assembly: GCA_038259325.1. GTDB lineage: Bacteria > Cyanobacteriota > Cyanobacteriia > Cyanobacteriales > Nostocaceae > Nostoc. The sequence continues at coordinate 69,368 of JBBSOX010000009.1, forward strand.
CACTTTTCCCTGGTTTAACCATGACATTCATGGTGGTAGGGTTATCACTACTTGGTGAAGGGTTAAATGAATTTGTCAATCCCCGTTTACGAAGAGAAAATAGAATCCGAAAGTAGTCATTAGTCATTAGTTGTAGACAAAAGACAAATGACAAATGACAAATAAACAATAGAGAGATTTAGTATGAAAGATAATTTAACGTTAATTGCTGCCGCTACTGGCGGGTTTATCCTTTCTGTTGCTCTTGCTGGTATCTTAAGAGGTGCGCCAGTTACAGGTTGGCAAGAGCAATCGAGTTTCCGCACCACGAATTTTGCTAATTTACAGAAATCGGAGTTGAAAGCCGCGCGTCTTCTCCCAAGCAAAGACGCTGCGCTAACAGATAGGGAATAGGGAATAGGGAATAGCTGTTCACCAATGCCCCATGCCCCATGCCCAATGCCCAATGCCCCATGCCCCATGCCCAATTACAAATGACAAATGACAAATGACAAATGACAAATGACAAATGACAAAATTCAAGTAATTGGCATTGATGTGGGGGGAACAGCAATTAAGCTGGGGCGTTTTACACCCGACGGTACTTGTCTGCAATCCTTGACTGTGGCGGCTCCCCAACCGACAACACCAGAGGCTGTGCTGGCGGTACTTGTAGATGCGATCGCACAAATTGATCCAGATAATCAAACTGTTGCTATTGGTGTTGGGACTCCTGGCCCCTCCGATGCAAGGGGACGCATTGCCAAAATCGCCATTAACTTACCTGGATGGCTTGATGTGCCTTTAGCAGATTGGTTAGAAGCCAAAACTGACAAGCCGACTGCGATCGCTAACGATGCCAACTGCGCTCTTTTAGGAGAATCTTGGCTAGGAGCCGGTCGCCACTTGCAAAATCTGATTCTGCTAACTTTAGGAACTGGCGTTGGTGGCGCAATTATCCTAGATGGCAAACTATTTATTGGACATCAGGGAGCCGCCGGAGAATTAGGTTTAATTTCATTAAATCCTGATGGGCCAATTTGTAATAGTGGCAATCGAGGCTCTTTAGAACAACATGCCTCTGCTACTGCCATTCGCCGCCGCACTCTCAAAGAACCCATCGAATTAGGTATTCTTGCCCAACAAGGAGATGCCGCAGCATTGACTTTTTGGCAAGAGTATGGTAAGAGTTTGGGAATTGGTTTGACGAGTTTGATTTATGTACTCACACCGCAAGCGATCGTTATTGGTGGCGGTATAAGTGGCAGCTTTCAATTTTTCATACCAGCAGTGAAGGCAGAAATTGAGAAGCGAGTTCAGCCTTTATCAAGAGCGGGTTTACAAATATTGCCAGCGGAGTTAGGCAATTTTGCAGGGATAGCAGGTGCAGCAAAGTTGGCATGGCAACGCTATTCGGAATGTTAGATTATGGTTCAAACAATCCCACCTAGAGACATCAGTCTTTACGAATTAGAAGAAAAATTTGGTTTGCAACTTGCCACAGACACCAACTTTTTTACAGAATGGACAGAAAATTTACCAACTCTGACTGATGGTGAAAAGCAAGCGATCGCGCGAGTAAAAAGCAACTATTTAAACTTGAATAAGCACCGTCTGATGTCAGAAGAGGCGGTAAAAATGGTGGTGCTATCTCCTTTACTCGATTTAGCTGGGTTTTATCAACTTCCTTTTGAGATTGAAACCGAGACTTCTGTGGAGATTTCTGCTGAAGACGAGAGTTTTATTGTTAAAGGGAACATTGATGTTCTTGTTATCCAAAAACGTTTTTGGGTACTTGTCATCGAATCTAAAAGCAGTAAATTTGATGTGATGACAGCCTTACCTCAAGCACTCGCTTATATGCTTGATCGTCCAAATCCTGCACAACCGGCTTTTGGTTTACTAATCAACGGTAGGGAATTTGTTTTTGTCAAATTGATTCAACAAGAACATCCTTGGTATGCGCGATCTTATGCGCTATCAATTGAACGTGATTCAGAACTACATCAAGTACTTAGTATATTAAAGCGCCTTGGAGAATTATTTGTAACTTGTAATTCGTAATACTAAGACAAAGAATATCCTGTTGCTTTCTTAACGTATTTCATAACTTTTTCATAAGATTCAGGATTACTCACAGGGTTGATGATGATGGAGATAGTGCCATCTGGCAACCAAAAAGTTATCCTGCCGTTAGGTTCATGGCAAAAGGAACTGATGCAGGTAAGATTAATTACATATTCGTTTTTTTCGTAAAGAATTTTCACCCAGTGGGCATGATCTAATTCCAATCCTGTCACACATTCTAAATAATCGAGAATCTTTTGATAATCTTCCAAGTTTCTTTGCGGGTTAATCACTATCGGAATGGCACTATCTGGTAACCAAAAAGTAACCCTACCATTTAGTTCATAACAAAAAGCGTGGACACGTTCAAAGTTCACTACATATTCTTTCCTCTCGTAAAGGATTTTCACCCAGTACGCCACAACATCTCCTCAAGTCCGAAATTTACGAATGATGCACCCTGTATGTCCAAATCCACTGAAGCCCTAAGTAAATGTTGCTATGCACCAATTCAAAATTCAAAAAAATAATTATGAATTATGAATTATGAATTACGAATTATTAAGACACCTCCAATGGTGTTGGTGTCCCTGAAGTTGAGAGAGAAAGAGCGATCGCTGCTTGAATAAACCCTTTAAATAAAGGATGAGGGCAACTGGGGCGCGATTGAAATTCTGGATGAAATTGGCAAGCAAGAAAGAATGGGTGTTTGGATAATTCCACAATTTCAACTAAGCGTCCATCGGGAGAAGTACCACTGATCACATAGCCAGACTTTAATAACAGATCGCGGTAAGCATTGTTGAACTCATACCGATGCCGATGCCGTTCATAAATTACATCTTCTTGATAAAGCTTGAAAGCCAGTGTATCAGGAAGAACACGACAAGGATATAGCCCTAAGCGCATTGTACCCCCTAAATCGACTACTTCCTGCTGTCCTGGCAATAAATTAATTACCGGATTAGTGGTATGAGGGTCAAATTCAGCACTATTAGCACCTGTTAATCCCCCTACGTGCCGGGCCCATTCGATTACAGAACATTGCATACCCAGGCATAAACCCAAAAAGGGAATTTGGCGATCGCGCGCGTATTTAATGGCGGCAATTTTGCCATCCACCCCCCGAACCCCAAAACCTCCTGGCACAACTATGCCATCGACACCTTTAAGATAAGTTTCAGGCGGTTTAGTTTCTAAATCTTCCGAGTTCACCCAACGCAGGCGCAGTTTGCCATAAGTGGAGATTGCAGCATGGTTTAATGCTTCCACTACAGATAGGTAGGCATCACTTAACTGCACATATTTACCGACAATGGCAATTTCTAACTCGTGCTTGGGAGTATGTAACCGTTGTACCAAGGTTTGCCACTGCGTCAAATCTGGTTTGCGTTGCTCCATTTGCAGCAAGTTCAGCACTTGTTCTGCCATTCCTTCCCGTTCCAGATTCAGGGGTACTTCATAGATACTTTTGGCATCTTGAGAAGTGATGACGCATTCTTCCGGTACATCGCAAAATCCCGACAATTTCTGCTTTAATCCCTTGGGTAAGGGGCGATCGCTCCGACAAACTAAAATATCTGGTTGAATGCCAATGGATCTCAGTTCCTTAACTGAATGTTGTGTTGGCTTAGTTTTCATCTCACCCGCAGAAGCAATCCACGGCACCAGCGTTACGTGCATGTACAGCACATTCTGCCGTCCCACCTCTTTACGGAACTGACGAATTGCTTCCAAAAACGGCAGTGATTCAATATCTCCCACCGTACCGCCGATTTCTGTAATTACTACAGATGGGTTTGTACTTTTAGCAACTCGCAGAATCCGCTCTTTTATTTCATTAGTAATATGAGGAATAACCTGTACAGTGCCGCCATTGTAGTCTCCGCGTCGCTCTTTATTGATAACTGCCTGGTAAATCGAGCCAGTCGTTACACAATTTAACCGCGACATCGAAGTATCGGTAAAGCGTTCGTAATGCCCCAAGTCCAAATCTGTTTCCGCACCATCCTGGGTAACGAATACTTCCCCATGCTGAAAGGGACTCATTGTGCCAGGATCGATATTGATATAAGGGTCAAGTTTGAGAATCGACACGGAATATTCGCGCGACTTGAGCAAACGCCCTAGACTTGCTGCTACAATGCCTTTACCAATACTGGAAACTACGCCCCCAGTTACAAAAATAAACTTAGTCATAGTAGTTTGAATTTCTAACAACTTCTAAAAATACATCCCGTCATTGTGCCACAGTTGTTGTGGTGTAATCTTCTGTTATCTTGTCGTGAAAAACCTTCTAGGATTAGTAATATTAGGCTGTTGTATTCTCACCTCCTCCGTAGCATTGGCAGAGCCATCTCTTATAGTCGTTTTTCCCAAAACAAACCACCAGACGAGTGCCCAAAAAATCTTTTTTCTGGGGACTGCACCACCAAATGGACAGGTTTGGATCAATAGTAAGCCAATTACCCGCAGCAAAGCTGGTCATTTTTCCCCTAGTTTCCCCTTGCAGTTGGGGGAGAATCTTTTTACTGTGCGTCACAACAATCAAGAACTCCAGATTAAAGTGACAAGGCTTACCACTGTACCTGAGCTACCACAGGGGTTAGCCTTTGCTAAAGATTCCCTGACTCCCGCAGTTGACATTGCCAGACTACCGGGAGAGCTAATTTGTTTTAGTGCGATCGCACCCCCTAACGCTAGCGTATCTGTCAAGTTGGCTAATCAAACTATTGCCCTTCCACCACAACCTCAACAGGCACAACTACCAAGTAATTTGGCAGCTCTGACAGGGCAAAATCAGCCTTATGCCCAGTCTAGCGTAGGCAATTATAAAGGTTGCACCACAGTGGCAACAGCCGCTGATCTGGGACAACCTCAGTTTCAACTAACGCTCAATGGCAAGACGATAACTCAACCAGGGACTGGTAAAATTCAAATCCTCTCAAGAGCAGAGTTGCCAGTTTCTGAGGTTACAGTAGAGTCAGGCGTTGCTCGCACTGGCCCAAGCACCGATTATTCTCGACTTACACCACTGCCCAAAGGCACACGCGCAACAGTAACAGGTAAGGAAGGTGAATGGTTGCGCCTAGACTATGGTGCTTGGATTAATAGTCAGGAAACTCGCATTCTACCTGGTGCAATTCCGCCACAGACAATAATTCGCAGTGTCGGATACCGTCAACTCCCTGGTGCAACAGAGATAGTTTTCCCCTTACAAGTTCCCGTTCCTGTGAGCGTACAACAAAGTGAGGGTGCTTTCGCTCTCACTCTCTACAATACCACTGCCCAAACGGACATTATTCGCCTAGATGATGACCCCTTAATTTCTCGCCTAGATTGGCAACAGGAGACACCAGAACAAGTAAAATACACCTTTAACCTCAAAAAAGCTCAACAGTGGGGATATAAGCTGCGATACGACGGTACTACCCTGGTTTTGGCTTTGCGTCATCCGCCGAAAATTGGGAACACAAGACGCAAGCTTTTAGCTAATCTTAAGATTGTACTAGATCCTGGGCATGGTGGTAAAGAATCTGGTGCCAGTGGCCCAACTGGATATTTAGAAAAAGATGTGAATTTGGTGATATCCAAGTTGCTGCGGGATGAGTTGGTGAAACAAGGAGCAACGGTGGTGATGACGCGGGAGGATGATAAGGAGGTTTCGTTAGTAGAACGTCAGGCAATTATCAATCAAGAAGAACCTGCGATCGCTCTTTCCATACACTACAACTCCCTACCCGATAATGGCGATGCCGAAAAAACTAAGGGATTCGGCACTTTTTGGTATCATCCCCAAGCCCACAGCCTCGCAATATTTTTACAGAACTATGTAGTCAAAAAACTCGGCAAACCTTATTATGGCGTGTTTTGGAACAACCTAGCGCTGACACGTCCGGCGGCTGCGCCATCAGTGTTGCTGGAATTGGGTTTTATGAGCAATCCCGATGAATTTGAGCAGATAGTGAACCCAGAGGAACAAAAGAAAATGGCTTATGCGATCGCTCAGGGAATTACTGAGTGGTTTAGAAATGTGAGATAAGAGGTATGATTTTCAGCGCTTCTAACTTGATTTTTCTATTACTCACCAAGCGATCGCAACCAACAAAAGGGGTTTATAAAAGCCTGAAACAAAGTCTTTAAGTTAAACTAAACAGCGTTGTACAATCAGCACCTTTCGATCGTACAACGCCTAATTTGAAATACTGTCAAAAAACTGTTTTTTACCTGTTTTGTCCACGTAACTAATTAAAGCCTTGTAGCTTTTGAGGTAGTGAAACCCCAAGAAGCTTTTCATCTGAGTTGTATTCTTGCTTTAAGTTAGCTCTGCAAATCTACTAAATTCATTCTTCTTTAGAGATAAATATTCAAGGTTAATTTCTCCTTGAGATATATAACTAAAGTCACAATTTTTACTAAATATTCCTATTCGCTTCTATAAAAGAGAAATAAAATTATGTAACAGCAATTACTGGGAATTATTACAAATATTTCAGTTGGCTCACTTACCTCGGAAGATGCATGAGTATTTCTCTCAAATCCCCGCAGAGGGAATGATATCACTCAACTTGTCACAAACAAGCGATCGCTTGTTTGTGGCACAGTTATGGAACTCTAAATTAAATTCTTTCTATTAGTTTTATTTTATGATAAAAAATTGGTTGTGACAAAACCTAGTTAATATTAATTAGCTTGACTAAAATTATATTGTAGAATATTAATGCTTTATTATCACCGATTGCAATTGTCATCAAAATATTTCAATATTCTCATTGCAATACTAACTTTTGTTTTGTTTATCTGGTTAACTCCTACCTTTGCTCAAACATTAACTAAAGCTCCAGTTATTTTGGATGGGCAACAGCTTTTTCAAATTAGTGATTCTGGTCAGTATAATGCTCAAGAACGGGCAAGTTTAATCAACTTACAATTAAAAAATGTAATTCATACCTCTGAATCTATTCAAGTTAAAATTGAAAAACGCAACCAGCTACCTACTATTTTGCTAAATGACCGCTATCTGTTAACAGTTACAGAACAAGATACTGTTCTAGATAGCACAGTTGATGAGCAGTCAAAGATTTGGGCACAGCAAATAGAAGAAGCGTTACAGCAAGCTCACTTAGAGCGAACTAGAACCTATCTGCAACAAACAACTTTTGTAGGAGCAGCAATTTTACTTATAACTATTGGGTTCAGTTGGCTATTGGGATGGATTAAGCATCACTTTTTCCGAGTAGTATCACAACGCTTAACTACTACTAGCAATGGGATACCTAATTCGGAACCACTTAGAGTATTAGAATTATTTTTCAAATTAGTGTTGGCGAGTATGCGTATCGTGCTTTGGATGAGTGCGATTCTTTATATCACGAATCTGTTTCCTTTCACTCGTCAATGGAGCTATCAAATTTCAAATATCCTGATTACCAGTTTCACCTCACCTATTCTGACATTAGGCAAGAATCCTTACTCTCTGACTGAATTAATAATTTTGATTGGTTTGTTGTTCGGATTAGTTATCTTTGCTGGAACTCTAACCAATTTTTTACGTTCTCGCATTCTACATCTTACTGGAATAAATCGTGGCGCTCAAGAAGCGATTGTAATACTTTTCAAATATGGTCTGATTTTTATTGGCACACTGGTACTGCTACAAATCTGGGGGCTTGACATTAGCTCTTTGACAATCTTAGCAAGTGCTTTAAGCGTTGGAATTGGCTTTGGTTTACAGGATATTGCTAAGAATTTTGGCAGTGGTTTAGTACTAGTATTTGAGCGTCCGATTCAGGTTGGAGATTTTGTGGAAGTTGGGGAATATACAGGTACTGTCGAGCGAATAGGTGCAAGAAGTACCGAGATTCGTACTCTTGACCACGTTTCAATCATTGTACCTAACTCTCGTTTTTTAGAAAAAGAAGTAATTAACTGGAGCCATCGCAACCCGATTTCTCGCCTTCATCTCCCGGTTGGCGTTGCTTATAGTTCAGATCCCAAAGTTGTGCAAGCTGCTTTATTAGAGGCAGCCTCTAAGCATCCCCATGTATTGCAGGCTCCTTCTCCTCTAGTATTGTTTAAAGAGTTTGGTAACAACAGCTTAAATTTTGAGTTATTAGTATGGACTGCGGAACCTAATAAACAATTCTTGCTCAAAAGTGATTTATACTACAGTATCTACGAAGCATTACAGCAAAGACAAATTGAAATCCCTTTCCCTCAGTTAGATTTACATATGCGTTCTGGCACGTTGGAATTTACGCCAGAAATACAGTTAGCTTTAATACAAATGTTTGAACGATTGTCAAACAATAAACAAGGCATAGATCCAATCAATCCAAGTCAAAATAAAAGGTAAAATTAGTTTTACCATTTACTATTCTTCCATTTCATTTTGAATTTTCAAAGGGACTGGATATTACAAAAGATAAAATAAAGTATGAAGGTAGAGGCTTTATTCAGCGATTAAGTTGGCGATCGCTTCTACTAATTCCGCTGGCTCTACTGGTTTGGCAAGATGCTGATCAAATCCGGCTGCAAGTACTTGCTTGGCGTTCATTTCTCCAGCATAGGCGGTAAGTGCGATCGCCCGAATTTGTCCTCCCTGCTCTGGTGACAGTGTTCTCAACTGTCGCATGAACATACAGCCATCCACTTCTGGCATCCCAATGTCGCTTAAAAGTATATCTGGCAGAGATTGCCTTAAAGCAGCTAGTGCTTTATCTGCTGATGCCACTGCTGTCACATTTGCGCCATACTGCTCTAGCAAGAAGGCAATAAATTCTCGCGTATCTGCATCATCATCCACTACTAAAATATTGACATCATTTAAATTTGAGGATGTTTCTGAGTCGTTAATGTCCTGTTTAATCTCTAATTGATTTTGGATCAGCGGGAGCCTCACAGTAAAAGTTGCCCCCTGATCTTCACCCTCGCTTTCTACCTGGACTGTGCCACCATGCAGTTCGACTAAGTGACGGACGATCGCTAACCCTAACCCCAATCCACCAAATTTTCTGGTGGTGCTACTGTTCTCTTGACGGAAGTATTCAAACACGTAAGGCAGAAAATTGGGGTCGATGCCTTTCCCAGTGTCGCTGACTGTGATCTGAGCATAAAATACAGGATTGTTTTCTGTACCCTGTACCCTGTCCTCTATACCCTTTACCCTTTCCAGTCGGATGTCAACCCGTCCCCCCGCAGGTGTAAACTTAACTGCGTTTGAGAGCAGGTTCCAGACGACTTGCTGCAATCGGCCAGAATCACCTAAAACTTGCCCCAAATTTGGTTCTAGGCTGATGTGCATCTCAATTGACTTAGCTTCTGCCGACAGTCGGACTGTTTCCATTGCTGCCGAAATCACAGATGTCAGATCAACCGGGTAGATATTCAGGCTAAGTTTACCTTGTAAAATCCGGGAGATATCTAGCAAGTCTTCTATTAGTTGAGCTTGTAACCGAGCATTTCGCTCAATAGTCTTCAGCGCTTGAGGGATTGTTTTTTCATCAAGTTTTTTAGTTTGGAGTAGCTTTGACCATCCTAAAATTGGGTTGAGTGGCGATCGCAATTCATGAGAAAGAACTGCTAGAAACTCGTCTTTAATCCGGTTGGCGTTTTCTGCTGCTTCCCGTGCCGTTTGCTCTGCCTCGTATAAGCGGGCCCGTTCCATCGCTTGAGCGCACTGCTGTGCTAGTGCCAGCATAAAGGCTTGGTCATCCTGATTAAACTCCTGAATCTCGGCAAAAGCTAAAGACATTCCACCTATGGCTCGTCCCTCAATGATCAATGGAATTGAAATCCAAGCGCCGTAGTCAACCTGGGCGTATTCCTTAGCAAGATGTGAGTAACGAGCAATCCTCGCTGTTGTTGACTCTTGCCAGATGGGCTGCTTGTTTCTCACTGCTTCTGCCAATGGTACGGATGCATTAATAGAGAATCGACGCCATGAATCTACTGCTTCTTGTTCGTAACCTACTGCACGGACAATTTCTAGTTCAGTACCGCTTTTAGTCACTAATGCTACTAAAACAGAACTAGCTCTCATAGCCGTCATACCTTGCTCCACAATTACTTCAGCAACTTGTGCCGGAGTCAGAGATTCAGAAAGTGCAGCGGTAATGGCTTGCAGACGCGCAGTGCGAGATGCTGCCCGTAAAGCCGCCTGTTGAGATTGCTGTGCTTCTGTGTAGAGTCGGGCATTATCAACAGCGATCGCCGCACGACAAGCTAACTCCTCAGCTAACATTAAGCTTTTGGTGTCGTAGCGACGACCTGAAGAAGATACCAAAATCATAGCTCCCAGCACCCGTCCCCGAACTATCAGCGGTATAGTCATACCAGATGTAGGATTTAGTTCGTGCAAGATTTTTAGATGACTGGCATTATGGCTTACCGCTTCCATTTGTTCATCAGAAACAAAATGAGTAATTTGTGATTTGCCTGTCCGTATTACCTCAGCAACACCTTTTCTTTGTGTCAAATCAGGCGGATAATTTTGTAACTGTTCTACCAATTCTTGTTTCGCTGGATTGGCATGGGCTGCTGCAACCCGGCGGACTAATTGATTGTCACAAATAATATCAACTAAGCACCAATCAGCTATTTCAGGCACTGCTAGACGCGTCAAACTAGCTAAGGTTGTCTCGTAGTCTAATGATGCAGCTAAAATCCCACTAGCCTCAGCTAGAAAACGCTGCTCCTCCTCCACCTGTTTGCGCTCAGTAATATCGCGCGAAGACGCCTGCATCTCTAAAATTTCTTTAGTTTGGCGATCGCGGATAGCTCGAATAGTTGCTTCCAACCAAATATAATGTCCGTCTTTGTGACGAGCACGGTGAGTAACGGTATAAATATCTGGTAAATCGGCATTGACTGGGTAATTACTAGCAATCTGTGCCAAATCGTCTGGGTGAATTAACTCCTGGCTGTGATGACTGACTAGTTCCTCTGGTTGATATCCCAGTACTGTGTAGCAAGCTGGTGAAACGTAATGAAGAATTCCATCTACTGTATGGCGTGAAATAATATCAGTTGAATTCTCAGCCATTAGCCGAAAACACGCCTCACTCTCGCGCAGTTTTGCCTCTGCCTGCTTGCGTACATTAATATTACGGAAATAAAGTGATAACCCTGTGGCTGAAGGATAGGCGCGAACTGCAAACCATGCATCAAAGGGTGGATAATAATCTTCAAGCTCAAGCGGCGTTCCTAGAGCAACTGCCCTTTGATAAAGTTGACCAAAGCTAGTAGCAGCCAGTTCTGGAAACTCTTCCCACAAATTTTTTCCGAGCAAATCCTCACGGGAACGCCCCAAAGTTCTGCTTCCCTCATGATTGAGGTAGGTGAAGCGCCACTCACTGTCAAAGGCAAGAAAGCCGTCAGTGATACTTTCTAAAATCTTGGTAACTTGCTCTTTAGCAGTTTCAGCCTCAACACGAGCGGCTTGCTCTCGCTCAAATAGCTGTTCACGCTCGGCTTCTGCTTGCTTGCGTAAGCGAAGCTCGTTGTATATATCAGTGATTTCTTGGCAGATTGCACCCACCCAAGTAATATCACCAGGTAGTTTAATTGGATAATAATTTACCGACCAGTGCCGCTGCTTTCCAGGTGCGGCAGGTGTCTCTCCACTGGCCTCTTGGACAATAGATTCTCCCGTCTCGATCACATGGCGGAAAGCTTCCATCACTGCGGAATCTACCCCAGGTAGAACTTGGGCGACGGTTTTACCGATATGCACTTCTTGGGGAAAACCGTTAATTTCAGCTAAAGCGTCATTCAATCGAACGTATCTAAATTTCTCATCCCATAGCCCAATACCTATGGGTGCGTTATTGAAGAGGGTATCAAGCAGAACGTTAGCTTCAAGCAAGCGAGTCTGTTCTGTTTTCAGTAGCGCCAGCAATTGCTCACGTTCTGCCTCAGTTTGCTTGCGATCGCTGATATCTACGCACATTCCTACCCATTCTTGGATTTCGCCTATTTCGTCGAGTATAGGCACACCGCGGATAGCCATGTAACGGTATTCGCCGTCATGCCGCAGAACACGATACTCGGCAACTGCAACGCTGCGTCCAAAAAAGGCCTGTCTCCAAATCGCAGTTACAGATGTACGGTCATCTGGGTGCAGTGCGTCAAGCCAACCCCATCCTTTATATTGTTCGGGAGTTTGCCCAGTGAACGCCTCCCAAGTCGGAATCTCGTCAACAACATTGCCCCAAGGCCCCGCGCTCCAGACGATAGATGCGCTTGCTTCTGCCAGTGAGCGGTAGCGTGCTTCACTATGACGCAGATTTTCTTCTACTTGCTCCTGTTCGCCCAAATATTGCCGCAAATCTGTAACCTCTTGAGCTTTTAGATGATCAATTAAATCTTTAACAAGGGGAAAATTTTCTTTCTCAATCGAGACACCTGATGTTTCAAAAATTCGGCAATATTTTTCCTCACTTTTTTACAGTAACAGCGAATTTCGCTGCTGCTCGATGAATTGACCAATTTGAGTGGCGATCGCACTCATCATTTGGAGTAAATTGGTATCAGGCTCTAAAAGCTGGTTGCGATCGCACTTAATATTTTATTGCCCCCGTTCGGCTACGCTCACGGCAAGCCTGCTCCCTGCCTCTTCAGTCACATTCTCTGCTCCTCATTTTGAAAATATCTAGCTAAAAGCGCCTCACCGGGTTCTCCCATTTAGTGTAATAGCTCTTTAATTTGTTTCATAGCCAGTGGCGAAGGTCGTCTCCGTGAGTTGAACGCAAATAGTGTCTGTCTGCCACACGCTGCGCGAACGCAGAGAGGGTGGGGACTTCCGCGATATGTTAAATATATTTTTATTTTTCTAGTAGATATTGGAATATAGCAGATGCTATAACTCTCACTACATCTATCTAGAGTTATAGAGGTTGTACGTTGGTGATTATGTACTACATCAACTATTATGCAAGCTATCTTAATGGAGCAAGAGGACTCCCGTTACAGCGACGAAGGAGCTTAACGGGAGATGAATTGCGACCAATACAAAACTGAGCGTAGCGAATCATTGTTTTGGCTGTTCTTGGTTCTCAACGTAATTCTTTAATTGTTCAACTGTGACACCTCCGCAACTAGCCACAAAATACGCACCAGTCCAAAAGTAGGGTTTGTTGTAGAAGTATGTTTTAGCCAACCAGGGAAACTCTTTGCGGATTAACCTACTGCTCACTGTTTTGATATTTCCAATCAGCGTTGAGAGAGGTTTGTCAGGCTTGTAATCAATTAATAAGTGTACATGATCGGCTTCGCCGTTAAATTCCAACAACTCACAGCCCCATTTTTTCAGGGTATCTGTGATTATTTCTTTTAGCCTGTTCAGTATTTCAGTGTTAATAGCTTTCCTGCGATACTTTACAACCAAAACAATATGAGCGTTAAGTCTGTAAATAGACCTGAAACCATGATTATACATCGATTGACAAGATATAGCGGTAAGTAGTATATTACCACCGACAGTTGTTCATGGGGGAAACCCCCAAGACCACACTGCCTCACTAAGTTTCTCTCGTGTCATATTGATGTTAGATGTACTAAAGGTCAGAATTTATCCAAACAAAGAGCAAGGAATATCCCTAGCTAAGAGCTTCGGATGTTCTCGCTTTGTTTGGAATTTCTACCTCAACAAAACTAATGCTCAATATCAAGAGACTGGGAAAGGTATGACTTACTGCCAGATGGCAAAAGACCTAACTCAGTTGAAGAAAGTAGCTGATTATGAATGGTTACAGGAACCAACTGCTGCTGTTCTACAACAGTCACTTAAAAATTTGGAAAGTGCATTTAAGAATTTTTTTGCAAGACGTACCGGATTCCCAAAATTCAAGAGTAAGCATTCAAAGCAATCAATCCGTTTTCCTGAAAGCTGTTCAATCAAGGAAGGCAGTTTAAAACTTCCTAAACTTGGATTAGTTAAAGCTAGTCTCTCCAAAAGTGTCAATGGCAAGATTAAATCCGTAACTGTTTCCAAAACCAGCACAGATAAATATTTTGCTGCGATCCTGTTTGAGACTGATAAGTTAACCAACATAAAGCAAGGGAAGATATCAGGAATTGATTTAGGGTTAAACAGTCTAGTAACTGTGTTTGACGGTGAAACCTATTACAAAGTTGACCCAATCAAACCTACCAGAAAATATGCTAAACGACTACGAATTAGACAAAAAGCTTTATCTCGTAAAGCCAAGGGTTCTAACAATAGGCGTAAAGCAGTTAAAGTAGTTGCTAGGGTTCACGAAAAAATATCTAACACTCGGCAAGATTTTCTCCATAACCTCTCACGAAAGTTATGTGATGATAACCAAGTCATAGTAGCCGAAAACCTTTGTGTTAAAGGATTAGCGCGTACCAAATTAGCCAAATCAATGTATGACGCTGGTTTTGGAATGCTGCTGAATTTTATTAGCTACAAACTAGAGAGAGAAGGAGGCAAATTTGTTCAAGTTGACAGATTCTTTCCCAGTACAAAGCTTTGTTCATGCTGTGGTCATAAGAATAATTTACTGAATTTAAGTATCCGTGAGTGGATTTGTCCGAGTTGTCAAACACCCCATGACAGGGATGAAAATGCTTCATGTAATCTGAGAGCAGAAGGGATGAGAATATTGTCAACAAATACTGCGGGACACGCAGAAATTCAAGCTTGTGGAGAAGCAGTAAGACTCATTGGTACTTGTACCAAAAAGAGGCAGTGCGGTCTTGGGGTCTCCCCAAGTAGAGCAACTGCCGTGCGTGTTTCTGAGAAGCAAGAATCTCCCGCTACATTGCAAAGCAATGTAGCGGGGGAGTGTCAATTAAGCTAGTAATAGAGTTGTTTATATGCGGGGAATGAAAATATGAGGGTTTGGCTTGCCTGCTTTTTTGTGCTATTTGCCTTGGCGGAACTGTTTGACTGGTTGCAAGAATTTAATCTGCCATTACCTATCTATATTTTGGGCGGTGCTTTTTTAGCTGTTGCTTCTAACTATGATAGAATTTTTGACTCCTATTTTGCTGATTCAAGCATCGAAGCATCACTGGAACAATCCCAGTTAGATTTACTAACCCCATCTACTAATCCTATTTCTTTCTCAATTGCCAGTCCTGTTGAAGATGCTCAAATATCTCAAACGGATGATAATTAGCTGCATAACGCGATTACTTGTCTGATTCTGTGGTTAACGCTGCGCCTAAGCTTGCTTTCAAAGTAAGAATACGCAAAAGTCTCTAAGCAGTAAGTAAATTGCTACATTAATATAGAGGCTCAGGTTAATTAGCTTTTAACCTAGAGTCAGAAAATTAACTTCTGCGCCTGCAACATGTACCCAATTCAGGCTACCGCCGCAACCCCGTGATTAGTGGACTATTAGAAAAACTCCGTGTCCCCTTTGTCAAAGTTCAGGATTCTCGTGGAACTTCCAAGAGCAAAAGCTGGTTACAAGTTATTTTAATTACCAGTGTAGGAGTCACCGCCTTTATCTGGGGAGTTCGAGAACTCAAATGGTTACAGGCTTGGGAGTTGAGAGTTTATGACCAGATGTTGCGATCGCGTCCGTCACAAGCACCCGATCGGCGGATTTTGCTAGTAAAAATCACTGACGACGATCTCAAACTAGAGAAATGGACTCTATCAGATCGTACAATAAATCAGCTGTTAAAGAAAATAGAGTCTTATCAACCGCGAATTGTTGGTTTATATCTTTTCCGACCAGAACACAACAATTTGGCGGCTAAGAAGCAAAATCAAGATAACATCTTCAGCACTTGTTTATTTAGCAGCTTAGGCAGAGATGAAATTCCACCGCCGCCTAATGTCTCTATAGATAATGTTGGGTTTAGCGATGTAGTTGCTGACCATGAAAACGACCAAATTCTTCGCCGTAGTTTGTTATTTGCTCACTCTAGCGATAATAAATGTACAACATCATTTGCATTTGGTGCGTTAATAGCAATTAATTATCTGGAAAAACAAGGTATTGAATACCAGTTCACTCAAAAAGGAGATTTTCAGTTAGGTAAAACCCTATTCCCCCGTTTACAAGCTAATTCCGGTAGCTATCAACATCTGGATGCAGATGGCTATCAAATACTATTAAATTACCGTCACCCCAATAGTCTCGCCGAGCAAGTAACCCTCACACAAGTCCTCAGTGGTCAAGTCAATTCCAGTTTAATCAAAGACCGTCTTGTAATTATTGGCACTACTGCGGCTAATCTCCCTCCAGGTGGCTTTTATACGCCCTACAGTGCTTTGCCAGATCAACCACCCAGAACGCCTGCTCTGTTTATTCATGCACAGATAGCAAGTCAACTCATCAGCACAGTGTTGGATGGGCGACCTCTAATTTGGTATTGGCCCGACTGGGCAGAACTTATTTGGGTGTGGGGCTGGTCGCTTTTAGGTAGTGTTTTAGCATGGCGGTGGCAAAATCCGTTGCTGTTGCTAGTTGTGGATGGGACAACTCTACTTGGCTTAGTGGGAATCTGCGTTGTTTTGTTTCTACAAGCAGGATGGATACCATTGGTTCCCTCTGCCCTTGCTTTGGTGATTAGTAGCATCTGTGTGATTGCTTATACTAGCTATCAAAATCAGCGACAAACTCAGGTAATTATTCTGCAAGTTGAAAAACAACAAGAAGCGATCGCTCAATTAAATGTACTCTTAGAAGATAAAACAGCAATCCCCGACTCGTCTGTTGACTTTCCTCCTCCAATTGATTCGCCAGAAATACAATCTGGTGATTTATTTTTGGGTGGACGCTACAAAATCTCTCAAGTTCTTGGTGCAGGTGGATTTGGTCGTACTTATTTAGCACAGGATACTCAACGCCCAGGTAATCCTACTTGTGTAGTTAAAAAGTTAATGCC
Source organism: Chroococcales cyanobacterium (assembly GCA_038259325.1). Lineage (GTDB taxonomy): Bacteria > Cyanobacteriota > Cyanobacteriia > Cyanobacteriales > Nostocaceae > Nostoc. The sequence continues at coordinate 86,282 of JBBSOX010000009.1, forward strand.
AGCCCGTCAAGATCCACGCTTTTTGCAAGTTGCTCGCAGGTTGTTTCATAGTGAAGCTGAAATATTACAATCTTTGGGTAAACATCATCAGATTCCTGAACTACTTGCTTATTTTGAAGATGACCAAGAATTCTATTTGATTCAACAATATATCGAGGGACATACCCTAAATGAAGAATTACCACCTGTGCGGGATGTGCAAAACGAATCATTTGTAATGGAGATGCTCAAACAAGTTTTAGAAGTTCTAGAATTTGTTCACCAGCATCGAGTAATTCATCGTGATATTAAACCGACTAATATTATTAGATGCGCTCAAGATAATCGGCTGGTATTGATTGACTTCGGTGCTGTAAAATTGATGCAACCGCCGAGTAGTGAGCAAACAGAATTAGCCACAGTAGCCATCGGAACGCGGGGTTATGCACCTCCAGAGCAATTTGCCGGTCATCCGCGTTTATGCAGTGACATTTACGCTTTAGGAATGATTGCTATTCAAGCCATAACTGGGATACCACCGCAAGAACTTCACCCAGATCCAGAAACGGGTAATATTATGTGGCGGCAAACGGTGCAAGTAAGTGAAGAATTAGCGGTGATTTTAGATAAAATGGTTTGTTATCATTTTAGCGATCGCTATCAATCAGCCGCCGCAGTTTTACAAGATTTGAAACGGATATAGCTTTGGTGATTAGAAATCACGGCTATACAAACGTAGTCGGACTGCGCGGATTAATGGACAATTAATGCTTTTCAATCAGCAAAGGCGAGTTTTGTCTGTATAGGCGCGACTTCCAATCGCCTGATATTATTTGAAGGCAACCTTCTGCATTGTTATTGCATTGCCATTGCATTGAGTTGCATTGTCATTGCATTGAGTTGCATTGTCATTGCATTGAGTTGCATTGCCATTGCATTGAGTTGCATTGCCATTGCATTGACTTGCATTGTCATTGCATTGAGTTGCATTGTCATTGCATCGACTTGCATTGCCATTGCATTGAGGGCGTGTTTTTAAACTACTCGTTTAGCCTCCTAACTTTTTAGATCCCCCCAACCCTCCTTAAAAAGGGGGGTTGGGGGGATCTAAGACTTTGAAAACACGCCCTAATCCCCAATTAAAAAAACTATACTTTCGCGCCCAACTTTGCTTACCGTCAAACTGCTAAAATACACTACAAAAGCAATACATGGTTGCAGCAAATGCTCAAGCGGCTTTGGCGGTGGCTCAAAAGGTATTTTCAGCGCTTATTTGGCAACAGGCAAACTCCTCCGCTAGAAACATCGAGGAGAGTAGAACCACCAACACAGTTAACAGATGCGGAGTATGAATCGTTGTTTCTTGAATTGTTGGCAGAAGTCAATAATGGCTTGAGTAAAGGAGGAGCAAAAGGTTTTTTGGCTGCAAACCGCATCAATGAAGCTCATTTGGTGGAGTGGTTACGGGGCTTTGGCGAAAGATTGTTAGCTTTACCTACACCAAATGATGAATTAGCAAGGCGAATGGTGCGGCTGGGTGAGTTGAGTATTGGGGAAGTTAGTGTTATTGCTTATGATTTAGGGAAGCGGTTGGAGGGAGAAGAAACGAACCGCAGAGGCGCAGAGAACGCTGAGGGAGGAGAGGAGAAAGAAGCGGAAATTTGGTTTAAGCAAGGTGTTGAGCAACACAAAGTAGGGGATTTTGCTGGTGCGATCGCATCTTACAACAAAGCTATAAAAATCAAACCCGACTACCACGAAGCTTGGATCAACCGGGGTGCGGCGCTGGATGATTTAGGGCGATTTGAAGAAGCAATCGCATCTTACAACAAAGCCATAGAAATTAAACCCGACTACCACTTATCTTGGAACAACCGGGGTGTGGCGCTGGATGATTTAGGGCGATATGAAGATGCGATCGCATCTTACAACAAAGCTATAGAAATCAAACCCGACGGCGACGAAGCTTGGAACAACCGGGGTAATTCGCTGGCTAATTTAGGGCGATTAGAAGAAGCGATCGCATCTTTCGACAGAGCCATAAAAATCAAACCCGACTACCACGAAGCTTGGATCAACCGGGGTGGGGCGCTGAACGATTTAGGGCGATTTGAAGAAGCGATCGCATCTTACGACAGAGCCATAGAAATTAAACCCGACTACCACGAAGCTTGGAACAACCGGGGTGTGGCGCTGGCTAATTTAGGGCGATTTGAAGAAGCAATCGCATCTTACAACAAAGCCATAGAAATTAAACCCGACTACCACGAAGCTTGGAACAACCGGGGTGTGGCGCTGGATGATTTAGGGCGATATGAAGAAGCGATCGCATCTTACAACAAAGCTATAGAAATCAAACCCGACGGCGACGAAGCTTGGAACAACCGGGGTAATTCGCTGGCTAATTTAGGGCGATTTGAAGAAGCGATCGCATCTTTCGACAGAGCCATAAAAATCAAACCCGACTACCACGAAGCTTGGATCAACCGGGGTGGGGCGCTGAACGATTTAGGGCGATTTGAAGAAGCAATCGCATCTTACGACAGAGCCATAGAAATTAAACGCGACAAACACTTATCTTGGATTAGCCGGGGAATTGTAGCAGGAGATGCAACTGGGCAGGGAACTGATTTCTTTTTCACATCCACTTTACCTAGTCCAGCAGCACCCAACCTCGCTTTAAAATTTAACAATCCTGATTTAAACAAGCGTGGCTATGAAGGGAAATTGGCAAGCTACGAGGAAGGGTTGAAGCATTGTCATCCAGAAGATTGGGGGAAATTGCATCAGGCGATAGGTAATGCTCATTACTCCCAAGGGCGAGGAAATACTAACGCCCGTTATTATTGGCGCAAAGCCGTCAACAGTTACGAAACGGCACTGCAAAGTCTCACAGCAATAGATTTTCCTGAGTTACATCTAGAGGTTTTGCGAGATTTAATTCGCGTTCAGTTGGATTTGAGGGAAATAGCCGAAGCCACAGAACTCCAGCGACAGGGTACTGATTTGTTGCGACGCTTATTAAATGAACCAAATCGCTCTGATCAAAGTAAAAAACAACTAGCTCTGAAATTTGCATGGCTTCAACAGTTAACTGTTGACTTAGCTGTGCAGTCTGGAGATTTGCAGCAAGCGATTGAATTAGCAGAAGAGGGCAAAAATACCTGTTTGCGTTGGCTTCTGGATGGATGGAGTGATGAAAGTTCATCTCTGAGTTATTCAGAAATGCAACAACTGCTTAATCCCTCAACTGCTATTGTTTATTGGCATCTCAGTTTTTACGCCCTACACACCTTCATCCTCAAACACAACGCGCCATTACCGATTGTTTTAGGAGAAACGGAGGTATCGGCTCAGGCGCAACGCCTAGAAGATTTTGAAGGCTGGGTGAAAAACTGGAATCAACAATACGCCGAATATCGTAAAGGTAAAGATAATCAAGGTGAACAAGCAAGAACTTGGCGCGACAACCTGCCCGAAATGCTTCGCAACTTGAGTAATATCCTTAATATCAGCGCTGTTGTTTCAGAAATACCAGAAATTACTCACCTAATCCTCATTCCTCACCGCGATTTGCACCGCTTCCCTCTTCATGCACTATTTCCACCTCAATTCACCATCACCTATCTACCCAGCGCCAAAATTAGCTTGATTCCCCAAACTCGCTTTGAAAACAGAGGCGATGAACAGCACAACTTACTCAGCATTGGACATCCCAACAGCAAGGGTTATCCCCCTCTGGAGTTTGCTCAAATCGAATCGGAAGCCATCAACCGGATGTTCCCCAACCCCACCCGCAAGCGTTCTGAAGAAGCGACAAAAGCAGAACTAATAAACGCTTTGTCCCAAAACTATAATATTTTTCACTTTACAGGGCATGGCGAATACAATTTCCAAAATCCGGCATTATCTCACTTGGCGTTAGCAGGTGAAGATAAACTCACTCTCGCGGATATCCGCAATCTTAATTTGCAAAGCTACCAACTCGTCACTCTAGCAGCTTGCGAAACCGCGATTACAGGTAATCACACCATCGCCACAGAATATGTGGGGCTTGTCAGTGGCTTTATTGGTTGCGGTGTGGCTCATGTTGTCAGTACCCTGTGGATTGTGGAATCAGCCGCTAGCGCTTTGGTGATGATTCAGTTTTACCAATTGCTGCAACAAGGACAATCAGAAGCAGTGGCTTTGGCTGAAGCTACCCAATGGCTGCGAAATGTCACAAATGCAGAACTTGCAGAATGGTATGCAGAGGAAATCGCTAAATTACCCCAAAATGAAGGGATTATTCGTCCTTTTTTACAAGATCAGTCAAATCATATTAATATCAGACAAACAACTGATCAACCTTATAGCGATCATTACCACTGGGCAGCTTTTACAATTATTGGAGCTTTTTGATCATGCAACCTTTAGAAGTCTTTAATCTCAAAGCTTTTGTCTTTGCATTGTCTTACCTTGATGCACCATTACCAGATGATGTGCAAACCCAGGTTAATCAAGTAAAAATTCCCGATGATATTGGTAAACTGGATGCGATCGCACGCAATTATCCACTGTTAGCTGAACATTATCAAACTGTGCGCCAAAATTTAGCACAGAAAACCCAAATTCGTAGCAAAGGGCCTTTACCCGCTAAAATTAATCAGACTGCCGAACAGCAAAACACAGAAATCAATAATATTCTTGTTGCCATTGATGAAGAAATGGATGAACAGCAACTGACTGAAATCGCTACAAAAACTTTGCAATCTGCTAATTCTGTCGATACGTTAGCAATATTGATTCGTTCTTTCCCAACGCCTATGCTATGAATAAACAGTATAATCTTATCTATCCAACTATTGATTTATTTCTCTATGACTTGCAACAAGGTTTAGGACAAACAAACGAGAAAATTAATGAAAATCGGCATTATTTTTGGCGCAAAATCAAACCACATTTAAATAAAGATTACAACGAGCTTAACCTCGAAGAAAAAGCTTTACTTGCAAAGTTAGCTACCTTAGAAAAAACCGAAGCAGATTACGTTGAGTTACTAATACCCGAAAAACAGGAGAGTTTTCAGCCAGATTTAGAAGGTTATTACCGCGCACTACAACTTGGTGATACCTATGCGCTACAAGTAGATTGCTCTGTTGTTGATGATAATATTAGTAAACCTGTTAGCCGTCTTCAGGATATTAAACAAAATATAGAAGTTCGTACCCATAAACAACAAGGGGAAATAGGTCAAACTTGGTTTATTTGGGGACAGTTGGAAAAAATTTATAACGCTGAAGAAATTAAAGCGATCGTTAAACAATGTTATCTGCAAATAAATCCTGATTATCAAGTGAAAATAAATCTACAAAGCCAAGGCAATTTTTTAGGTGGAACTGCATTTGACATCTGGGAACAGCCTGGTAATTGGACAGATGAACAAAGTTTTAAAAAAAGTTTACATCTGTTAATATGTTTGTTTCCATCACAGCGATCGCAAAAAGAAATTACAGAAAGTATTGCTAATGTATATTTTGATTTAATTCGCCTATTTTGCTATCGACATAAAATTCTTTGGGCTTACTATCAAAGCCGCAAGTTAAAAAATAAACTCAAAACCGATTTTCACCAAGTACAAAAAACAGTAAAAAAAATTACTGATTTAGGGCAAGAAATAAATCAAGGAAAACCTAATCTTGAAGAATTACAAAAAACCCTAACTGATACCTTGACAATTCTATCGCGCTATGCAATTGATTTAAGCTATCTGGATGACCAAGGACGTACAATCAAAGTTAATCTGAATAATTACAAAAAGCGGCTAGAAAAGATTTCACGAGAAAATAACAATAGCCAGCTTCAATTTATGCAACAATTCAGCGAATTTAGTGCTGAAAAGTATCTCCAGCAAATCGAGACAGATTACATCAACCTCAGCCCAGGCTTGACTCTGCTGCAAAATTTAATTAGTACAATTCAAGGTACTATTGACATCTACCAAACCAAAAGCGATCGCAACCTAGAAAACTTCATCGGTAGCGCAGGTATCGGATTAGCAACTAGTCAAATCGCATCTTCAGTATTGGTTGCTCAATATCCACCAAATAGCAAAACACCATTTTTCCTCACAACTGCCTTCTTGTGGAGCATCTTTGCTGGAGTGCTAACCAGTATAATAGCCTGGATATTCTTTAAAAAAATTCGCCGCTAATCACTTTTCCCTTAGCGTCCTTTGCGTCCTTTGCGGTTCGATATCCTAAACCATGTCCACTCAACCCACAATCCAAAGCATATACACCGATGGCGCTTGCACCGGGAACCCTGGCCCTGGCGGTTGGGGAGTTGTCGTCTACTTTAGCGATGGCTCAATCCACGAAATGGGCGATGCATCCCCTCATACCACCAATAATAAAATGGAGATGCAAGCTGCGATCGCAGCCCTCCAGTTCCTGCAAACATCTCAACAAACCCAACCCATCATCCTTCATACCGATAGCGAATACCTGATTAACTGCGTTACCAAGTGGGTGAAAGGCTGGAAAAAGAAAGGCTGGAAAAAGTCAGATGGTAAACCCGTCCAAAACCAAGACCTTTTGGAAACTCTCGATGAACTCAATACCCAACAGGTAAAATGGCAACACGTCAGGGGACATTCTGGTAACATAGGTAACGAACGTTGTGATGCGATCGCTCGCACCTATGCTAGTGGTAAAATTCCTTCGCTACAACAATTAAATTCTACAGAAATTTACAAATCTTTACCCCCTACAAATGAGCTAAATGTAGCAAAAGTAGCTGATTATGAGAAAAACTCTAGAATAATTAACCAAAGTCCCCAAGAAATCAGTACTTCTGCACCAGATATAACCGTTATGGAACCATCTACTGGGCCAACTGCGGCCGCAACCGATGAAAAACCGCCAGAAATGAGGGTTTCGCAACTCCGCAGCTTGGTCGAAACTCTGCGTATCGCTGACGAAATCTCTGAAAAAGGCTACTTAATCACCAGTTCTGAGTTAGCAGACTTGATGGATGTCCATGCCAGCGCTGTTACCAGTCGGGGAGATCAATGGCGCTGGCGAAACTGGATAGTGTCACGGGTACGCCGTGAAGGAAATCAAATTCTTTGGGAACTGGAACGCGGGGATCAAGTAGGAGGTGAAGAGGAGTAGGGAGTAGGGAGTAGGGAGTAGGGAGTAGGGGGAGCAGGGGAGGCAGGGGAAGAATAACTAATGCCCAATGCCCAATGCCCAATGCCCAATGCCCAATGCCCCACTATACATATTTGCGCCCTCGCCACTCGCGTGGCTTGTGGAACGCAGATAAGAAAATTCGCAGCACAGCGAAGGGATCAGCTAAAGGGGAAAGCCAGAACAACCAGCCACCTTTTGCGCTTTTGCGATCGTAAGAAGGTGCGATCGCAATTAGCATAGCAAAGCGAATCACCACCAAGAATAAATTTAGTCCCAGTAAGAGGAGTGGGGGAGTGGGTAGAGAGGCGATTAATCGCGTCTGTAGCGAGTAAGAAAGTGGGGGAGAAATCAACGCAAAACTCAGGACAATTAAAAGAGGTAGACCTTGAACAGATGTGAGTAACCATAAATCTCCCCACAACTGCGAACGAGAAGTTGCATCTTTGAGATCAAGACTGCGCCCCCATTCCTTCCATGTCTCCATCGCCCCTTCATACATCCGTACCTTCAGCACCTTTGCGCCATCTAAAAAGCCCACTTTATACCCTTGAGCGGCAATATTTCGTGCCAAAGTGACATCATCACAAAAAGAACCACTCGCACTGCTATAGCCACCCACAGCAGCTAAAACGGAGCGGCGACACAAAAAACACTGCCCATTTGCCATCACCCGTTCTGGCTGCTCTGTATTGATCCCAGCAGGGTCAAATCGGTAAAGCAAAGTCATCAACAGAGCCGGTTGTAGCCAGCACTCTCCTGGATATTTGAGGATGAACTGGGGCGAAAGGGAAACAAGATCATAGCCTTGTGCTTCGGCCGTCTTCACCAAACCAGCAACCAAACCAGGATGCGGTTGGATATCAGCATCCAGCCCAAGAAACCACTGACTACCCTCAGAGCTATATAGAAAACCGTTATGCAACGCCCAAGGACGTCCCACCCAACCAGCGGGTAAGGGGTCATCTGTCATGACGCGAAAGCGGGGATCTTTCTGCTGTGTCGCTTTTACCAAGTCGGGCGTGCCATCACTAGACTTGCTATCTACAACAATAATTTCCCGAACTTCGTAGCTTTGATGACTTAAACCAGCCAACAGAGGGCTAATACGAAGCGCCTCGTTCAGTGTGGGAACGACGACGCTAACCTTACCCAAAAGCTCCAGTGTTGGCTGTTGCGGTTCTATTGGAGGAAGGCGTCTTGGCCCCTTTAGCAGGCGAGAAAACAGAATCGCAGTTGCTGGTACTTGGATAAGTAGCAATAAAAGGGAAATGGCGCTTTCTACTATCAAAGCGTTGTCATTAGTCATTAGTCATTAGTCATTGGTCATTGGGCATGGGGCATTGGGCATGGGGCATTGGGCATGGGGCATTGGGCACTTGTACTGAGCGACGTCGTTGGCGCAGCCTCTCGTAGAGAAGTATTGGTCATTGGGCATTGGGAAGAGGACTTGGGGACAAGGAGAATTGGGGACAAGGGGAAAGACTTGTTTCAAGTTCTCGCCTCTTGTCCCCTTATCCCCTTGTCCTCTTGTCCCCCTCATCTCCCTCTGCTCCCTCCACTCCCCACTCCCCACTCCCAATCTATAGGCTTATTTCAAGGCAACTTTAACGCTTCTTGCCACCGAGACTTCCTTGCTTTCTGGTTCAACAGCAACTGGAGTGGGTGTGGTTGAACTGCTTAACCACAGCGCCACAGCCGGAGCCACACCAAGGAATAAGCCGAGCAACACGGGGATGTAGAATCCAGCGGCCAAGCTTAGTCCGGCGGCAAAAGCAAAGTTAGTTAAATAAACGACTAAGGGTAAATTAAGTTGCGATCGCTCTAATTTAATCGAAGTGTTTCTCCACAACAATCCTGCCACACTCATAAACAGTGCACTAGTGCCGAACCAACCTGCATAGTTCTGGTAAGGTGTCCCAAAGAAAGCTCCTGGTTGTTCCCAATACCAAAAAGGCAGAGAAGTTTGACTCATCGCTGGCTCAAGGGCAAAATCCCAGCAAGTGAAGAGTAAAGCACCAACGGCTATAGCAGCAATATGGCGTCCCCAACTGGGTTTTTGAGCTACTTTCAAACCAGTTCTGGCAATTAAATAAGACGACAGTCCAACATAGAACCAAGATAAAGGAATAGTGAAAGGAACTAGCCCCGCAATCTTATAACCCAAGCCACTCAAGTAGCTATAATCTCCAAATGGAAAACCTGTGCTGGTTCCCAGTAGTTCACTCCCCAAGGAGATAAACATAGCCGGCAGCATAAATGCTAGCCAAGTCCCCAATCCCAACGTCCGGTAGGCATAAATAGAGACAGCTATTGTCCCCAAGATGATATCAACTACACCGCCACCTGCCATACTTAACTGTACGGCAGTTTCTCCAACCTGCGATAAATTGAAAATTATTTCGGCATTAGGCACGACCAGTAGCATCCCTACCAGTCCAAAGGCTTTTGACACGATATGACCAATGAGGCATACGCGTTCAGCAATTACAAGTTGTCTCATGATAATTCCTTAACAAGATGTGACACGCGGCTACTCGGCTGCTAACAGTTTACAAATGTTTAACAACATATTTAACTACTTTGTGCCGCAATTCTCTACAAACTTGTTTGGCTTTCTTGGGAAGAGCATAACAGCCTATTGATTGAAGCTATAAGAAATATGATGATAGATTTACTAGTCTAAGCTATATAGTCACAAATCTACATAATTTCATCTGTAAAAACTTCTGTTTTCTTGTTCCAGTGATACCCGTATGATGAAAAACTCCTTCAATACAAGGATCTCTTTGAAACAGGACAACCATCATATAGGACTCATATTTGATTGCGTAAAAAAAACTCAGTACACTTTTATTCCCTATTCCCTATTCCCTATTCCCTATTCCCTATTCCCTATTCCCTATTCCCTATTCCCTATTCCCTATTCCCTATTCCCTATTCCCTATTCCCTATTCCCTATTCCCTATCTCTACGAGTGGTTCAGGAATCAAATCGGATTCCTATAGTTAAGCAAGCCTACAGTAAGTGTGAAGAATGACACATTTATCCCGCAAAATCACGCCAAGGGCTAGTAAATATACCGTACTCTAGAGGTTGTTGATAAACAGCTTCTAACTTAATGACTAACAGACGCCAATTTTTAAAAGGGGTGGCAGCACTTTCTAGCTTATCTTTAGCTGGTTGTGGCTGGAGGCTAGCTGAAGTCCGTGCTAATTCTAATACTTCTGGTCAACGTGATCAACTTTATATCTTTACCTGGACGCAATATACTGACAACCAATTACTGAAAACTTTTAGCACCCAAACCGGCATGAAAGTCCTAGCGGATGTATATGATTCCAATGATGTCATGCTGGCTAAGTTCCAAGCTGGAGGCGGTGGCACTTATAGCATCATCTACCCATCCGATTACATGGTGCAGAAGATGGTAGACAAAGGTTTGTTAACAGAAATAGATCACGATCGCTTAATTGGTTTAGAGAATTTATTTCCTCGGTTTCAGAATCCCACTTATGACCCCAATAACCGATATAGCATCCCTTTTAACTGGGGGACAACAGGTTTACTTTACAATTCCGAAAAACTCAAAGATGCACCACGAGACTGGGATTACCTTTGGCAAAATCAAGAGCAACTTAATCAGCGAATGACTTTGCTCAATGATGTTCGAGAAGTGATGGGTGCGACGTTACGGATGCTCGGTTACTCTTACAACTCAAAAAATGAACAAGAAATCAAACAAGCTTATGAAAAATTGAAAGTGCTAAAACCTGCGATCGCACGTTTTGATACAGACGCTTGGCAAAATCAAATTCTAGCAGGAGATTTACTATTGGCAATGTGCTATTCAGCAGATGCGGTGAGAATCTCTCAAGAAAACCCTAAACTCAAATATGTAATTCCTCGCAGTGGCTCTTCATTATGGACAGACACTATTGTAATTCCTAAAACAGCCCCCAACCAGGCTGGAGCCTATGCTTGGATTAACATGATTTTGCAACCAGAATTAGCAGCCAAAATCAGTCAACGCCTGAGTATTTCTACGCCTAATAGGGCTGGATTTGAGCAATTACCAAAAACAAGACAAAACAATACTAATTTATTTCCCTCAGAGTCACTTTTAGCAAATTGTGAACGTCTTGCTCCTGTAGAAGAATTTGAAGAAGTTTATGAGCGCTATTGGACTCAATTAACTAGCGGCTAAAACAGTTAAGAGTCATTCGGTTTTTGGATTTTATATTTTTAATTCAATCCAAAATCCAAAATTTAAAATCCAAAATTGACAGAGTTAGGAGTTATAAGTGGTGAATTTTCAAAAAAGTGATATTTCTCAAATAGAAGAATTGCATCGCCCACGAGCGAATTGGCTCCAACCTTTGCTATTACTTGCACCATCTGGGATTTGGTTATTGCTTTTGTTGGTGCTGCCAACTCTGATAATTTTCCAGTTAAGTTTAGTTGCAGACATCAGACCAGGAGATTTGGTCAATCCCAACGGATTCAAAAACTACATCCGCATATTTGACCCCCTTTATTTGCAAGTAATTGGGCGATCGCTATTTTTTGCGTTTGGCACTACAATAATTTGTTTAATTTTGGGCTTCCCCGTCGCCTATTGGATTGCTCAGATAGCGCCACAACGTTGGCGAAATTTGCTGTTATTAGCCTTTGTTTTGCCTTTGTGGACTTCCTCCCTACTTCGCTCCTATGCTTGGATTACAATTCTTCGTCCTACTGGCTTATTAAACAGTTTACTCAGCAATTTAGGTTTGCCTACTTTGCAATTACTTAATCAGAGTCAAGCTGTATTTATTGGCATGAGTTACAGCTTGTTACCCTATATGGTTTTGATTTTATATGCTTCTCTCGAAAAGCTAGATAAGCGGTTGCTAGAAGCAGCGGCTGATTTAGGTGCAAATCCGGTAGAAACTTTTTGCCAAGTAACCGTACCGCAAATTTTTCCTGGAATCGCGGCTGCTTCTATGCTTGTATTTATCACAGGCTTGGGGGATTTTATCGATCCAGAATTACTTGGTGGTGCTTCTAGTATGACGGCAGCGCGGTTAGTTTATAACCAGTTTCTGGGAGCAACGCAAAATTGGGGATTTGGTTCAGCCTTAAGTATGACGTTAATTTTGCTTGTTAGTATTGCGATCGCGCTTTTGATTAAGTTTGGCGAGGCTACACCCAAACGCTAAACTTTTCGTCACTCATTTATAATAAGGGCATCAAACGCCAGCGAGACAACGGTTATGCTCTCACCTGATCTCAAAAATGCGTTACCAACTACTGATGAACTTCCCTGTTCAGACGATACGCCAGTGGATAACGAAGATCAAAACTTTTTGCCCAACATTTTACTCTTCTTACTCAACTCCATTTGGGCAAATCGCATGGATTGGTACTTCGGAGTAGATATGGGAGTTTATCACACCACAGGAGTAAATCCTAGAGTCCCTGTAGTGCCAGATGCTTTTTTAAGTGTAGGAGTAGAACGGAAAAAGGGCGGCAAATCACGCAAAAGTTACGCGGTTTGGGAAGAAAATGGCATAGTTCCAATATTCACATTAGAAATGGTATCCCACACCCCAGGAGGGGAATATGAGGAGAAGCTAGATATATACAGAAAACTCGGTGTATTGTACTACGTAATTTATAACCCTGAGTTTTGGCGACGCGACCAACATCAACCCTTTGAAGTGTATAAGTTGATAGATGGAAACTACCAACTCCAAATAGGTGAACCTTATTTGATGCTAGAGGTGGGGTTAGGTATTGGGCGACACCAGGCTGTAATTGCCGGGATACAACAAGAGTTTTTATGTTGGTATGATCAGCAAGGAAACCGTTATTTAACAGATGGCGAACAGGCACAACAGCAGCAACAAAGGGCTGAACAAGAACAGCAAAGGGCTGAACAGTTAGCACAGTATTTACGTTCTCTAGGTATAGATCCAAACAATCTACCTAGTAATTAAGGCTATCAGTCTTATTAACTTCATCCAAAGATATTTTCAGGACTTCCTGCCAGGATTCTAATTGCTTAATATCTCTTAAAGACAAAGTGGCGTAAATAAAAGGAAAATTAGGATTAGCTGTTGCCGAAAATCCTAACTGTCTGATTCGTTGAGCGATTGGGTTAACGGTAACTTGGTTTTCTCGGCTTCTTTGTTGGGCAATTTGGTTATGATAGCTCTCCAACTCTTCCAGGGTTATGTTAACTCCAGGTGTAGCATTGGGTAATTTTGGTGCTGGAGCTTGTTGTCCCATCTTGACTTCTATAACTACTCTTACTAAGTCTTGCTCAGAGATACTTGCCAAAGAGTTATACAACTCAGGGTCAAGCTTACCATACTTATAAATAAAAGCTTTACTATTTTCTTCTCTCAATTTATTAACATCAAGTTCTTCGTTAGGATTGTTCTTATTAAGAACAACATCGTAAATTTTCCCATCCCTTTTATCGATTACTACAAATCCTAATCCAGCTTGTTTCCGATTTGTAAATTTGGGTCTGTATACGTGTTCTATTTGCAGATATTCTCCTGGTATACCGATGCGTCTGGATAAGTGCTGTAACGCTATTTGCTGTATTTGTAGGGTAATATCACTAACCTGATTATCAAGTTTGCTATTTACAATAGATTGACCCTTTACTGACATTATAGAAGAAGTAAAAGTTCCTAAAATTAAGATTAATACGAGTATAAATCGGGGTGTTTTCACTTAGTTTTTCATTACTGTATGTTTTTATAATACAACATGTATAGTAAACAAGTAAATTATCACAAATCGAGTGATTTTTTGAAGAAGTCTAAGGGGCGATCACATACCAAATTTGATACACTTGATAGTTAGACCATGCTTCTATCGCCAATGTAGTATTACTTAAATTAACAGCATGCAATTAAAATAAGATTAATTTTAATGATGTGTCACCATAAGTAAATGGTTGGAATCATCTGTACTGTTAATTAAACTCTGAATTGTAGAAAGAAACTCATGCTCTAAATAAGGTTTAGTCAAGTAAGCCTTTGCACCCAATTCTTGAGCAAGCTGACGATGTTTTTCAGCACTGCGAGATGTGAGAATCACTACAGGTATTTTTGCCAAATTTGGGTACTGACGGAAATTACTCAGCAACTCAAAACCATTCATTCTTGGCATCTCTAAATCGGATATGACAACTCGAATTTCTGGATGTAACTGCAACTTTTCTAGAGCTTCTACACCATTTTGAGCCTGTATTACTTGATAACCAGATTTTTGCAGTGTCAGAGAGAGAGTTTGGCGCAGACTAATTGCGTCATCTACTACTAAAACAACTTTTGGTGATTTATTATCTGGCTCTTGAGAATAACTGGGCTGGGTTTCTATAGGTGATTTATTATCTAGTTCTTGAAAATAACTGGGTTGGGTTTCTATAGTTGTCGTGACAGTAGATGCAGCAAGTAATGGCGTAGATGAAAAACTATGTCCCGATATCGGCAAAGCTTTTTTATTTGACGAAGAAGCTATTGGTAATGCCATAATATCAAGTGTTGTTTGTTGGCTTTCGCTACACTTTACCAGCAGTGAAGCATCAATCACTAAGATAAGATTGCCATTGGCTAAACTACTACAACCATAAATGTATTTTGGCGGTGCGATCGCATTTCCTAAAGGTCTAATTACCAGTTCTTGCTCACCAATTATCTGGTCAACTTCTAAAGCAAACGTTCCCTGATTTCGTCGTAGCAGAAGTACCGGATTTTTGCCTACGCTTGAGTCGTAAGTATTTGATGTGTTGTATGGAGTAGTGCTATTAAAGAGTGAAGCATTATAATCAATCAACTTTGAAAGTTGACGGATGCTGACCATAGTATCATCATTGTCTGTGTTCCAATGCAAGACTTTTTTCCCTTCGAGTTCTTGAATCTGTTGATCGGAGGGGATCAATATTTTTTCGATACTGTCCAAAAGAAGTGCATAAATAACACCTTTAGCCTGAACTAGCATTAACTTTTCTGTAGTCATAGAAAAAGGAATTTTGAGTATGAATATTGTTCCTTGGTTGGGTAAGGATTCAACTGAAATTGAGCCGTTGAGCGCGTGCATTTGAGTACGCACAATATCTAAACCCATACCGCGCCCAGAAATTTCGCTTACTTTATTAGCAGTAGAAAATCCAGGTGCAAATATCAAATCTAAAAGTTCAGTATCAGACAGATTAGAACCATAGCTTCTAATTTTTTCTTCAGTTTGTATGGGATAAAATTCAACAGCTTTTCTGCGAATTTTATCTAAATTCAATCCCTGACCATCGTCTCTAACTTCGATAACAGTTTGGCTACCCTGATGATAGGCGCAGATTTCGATTAAACCTTGTTCTGGTTTACCAAGCTCTCGGCGAACATGTGGAGCATCAATACCGTGGTCAAAAGCATTACGTACTAAGTGTAATAACGGGTCGTAGAGCTTTTCTGCGATCGCTTTATCTACTAGTACTTCAGTACCACTAAGTTTTAATTCTACAAGTTTGGCATGAACATTCCCTAACTTGTTTACCATGTGAGGGAAACGATTTAGGATATTGCCCAAAGGCGACATTCGTGCTTCTACTAAGCTATCTATAATATTAAGAGTTAAATTCTCTTGTTTGTCACTAATTTGAGCAACTTGCGTCACGAGTAAGTCAAGAGATTCTGTGGTTTCTTGTAGTTGCAGTGCCTCTTCTATTGCTTCGTGCAATGTAGTATGAAACTCTGTATATACATCCATTTCTAGAGAGTCAAACTTCACTGCAAAATTTTGCGTTTGTTGTGAGGCAATATTTTGTATTTGTAATGGTAAATCACGTAATTCATTTAAAGTTCTTTGGTGTCTAGTGAGTTGCTGTATTAATTGCTCAATTATTTCTTTGACTTGTTCATCTTGCAAACTACGCCGTTTTTGGTAAATCAGCAATTCTCCAGCTAGATAATTGAGGTGTTGAAGTCTCTCTGTATCTACTCGAATAAATGAAGGTTGGCGAAAAGTTGTAGTTTGAACATCCTGTGATTTATCTTCTATTTCTTTATTGATTTGTGTAGCTAAATCAGGCATGACTTCAATAGCTGTTTCAGAAACATCTATAACTACCTGCTCACTGAGAGCTAATGAATCAAGATTTTCTGAAGAATCATCAGTCTGATCCATCACGGCTTCAGCAGCAAGATTTTGGCTAACACCTTCTCCCCATATTGCTTCTAGCAAGTTATCATCTGCTTGAGGAGATAGAGGCTGAGATACTTCTTTAAGAACTAGCAGTGTTTGTAACTTGGGACTATCAAGCCAGTTTTTCTCTTTGCTAGTAACAGGAGGGTAATTTTTATATTCTTGTGCTAATTTATGAATTCGGTTTTGTAATATTTTAATTACTGAGAGGTAGCTGTTAGATGGTTTAATAGAATATTGAAATTTTGCAACTGCAAATAGGATGATTAAGATGATACCACGTCGATAAATACAAAGACTTTGACTATCTTCTTCGTCTTGGACAAAATCAAGAAAATTTTTCAGCCAGTTTTCGATATAATTAAGTAGGCTTTGTTTTTCTAATGTAGGAACCAGTAGAGACAAAGTGAGTTCTGGCTCTGGTATTTTAATCTCATGATTAAACCAGCCAAAAATATAACGAATTACTTTTAAATAAAATTTAGCAGTTGTTGGGTTTACAGATTCGTTTTTATTGTTATCAGATGTAGTAAGAAACTGGTAAAATTCTTCTTCATTGATGATAAATGTGCCAGCAGATGAATCATTCTGTAATTCTCCAGATAACTCATTACTTGCCACAGTTGTAAGTTTTCGCAAACTTGGAGAAGCTTCTCCACCAGATGTGCGATCGCCTGCTAGTACCAATTTTTGCGCTTGTTGTAAATCTGTAAGGGCAATTTCTGCAATCTGCTGCACCTGAGTGGGATTTGCTTGCAGCGCTGATAAAATTGTTTGAGAAATTTCTCCCAGTCCAGGTAAATTTAAAGATTCTGCTAAACCGAGAAACACCTCAGCTTGAGAGTTTAAAAGCTCGATAAAATCTTCATTATTTGGTGGATTGTTAACAGCTTCAGCAATACTGTTTAGTCGTTGCTCCACTCCCGTTTCAAAAACGGACTGCACAATATCAAATCCCAATTCTTCAGAAGTGGGGATATGAGACTCAGCACCAAATGCATCACCCAGTTTTTCTTGCAACTGTGCAAACACTGAAGTTGCTCTATGTATTAGTTCTTCATCATTAACAGTACTGCCTATTAATTCGGTATTTAATGCTATGCTAAGACACTCATAAGCTTGTAATAAAAGTGTTTGTAATTCAGCATCAACTACCACTTTTGGGTTATACAGAGCTTTAAATACATCTTCTAAAAAATGGGCGATCATCTTAATTACTTCTAGCCCAACATTAGCCGCGCCACCTTTAAGTGTATGAGTAGCCCGCATTAAATTATGAACTTTTGCAGTGCTATAACCTTCTGACAAGCTAAATAGTTCTTGCTCAATAATTTGCACTAATTCTGGGGCTTCAGCTAGAAAATAGATGTATCCTTGTTCGCGAATTTCGTTATCTGTAATCATAAGTGGGGAGTGGGGAGTGGGGAGTGGGGAGTTGGGAGTTGGGAGTTGGGAGTGAGGAAGATTGAAATTTACGTTTAATGTGAATCGAGTAGTTGAAAACCTTTCAGTTTCGTTGATGATTCCAAAATCATGGTTTTGTCCAAGCCTGGAAACCCTTATGGAAAAATGGAATTTTTTAATTCACATCAAATGTAATTCCCTATTCACTACTCCCTACTTCCTTTATTCTCTAAAGAACGAATTAAAGCACGGAGTAGTCTTCCTACAGATTCACATTGCCTCAAAATAGGGGTGACTAGTTGAGTATCTGTAAGTCCAACTTTGGCTCTAGCTGATAGTAATAAGTGAGTTTCGAGTTCTTTGAGAGAGCCTTGTGCTATTCGGAGAAATTTTATGTATTCTGGGCGATACTCTCGCCCATAGCCCTCAGCTATATTTGCTGGAATTGATACAGCTGCCCGACGAATCTGTGAAGTCATTCCGTAAAGTTCCTCTTTTGGAAATGCAATCGTTAGCTGATAGCAAGCTTCAGCTAAATTCATGCCTTCTTGCCAAACTCTTAAATCTTGATAAGCTTGATAAGATCGAATTTCAGAAACTGTCATTTCCCACTCCCCGCTCCCCACTCCCTATTCCCTATTTCACTTTAAACTTACTAGCAGTTGTTAATAACTCTTGCGCCATCCCTGACAAATCTTGGAACACGGCAGCAATTTCTTGAGACTCAGCAAAAGTCTTATTGGCGATTTCTGCTACATCTTGCATTGATTTAGTTACTGTTACAGATTGCGCCATTTGTTTTTGAGTCGAGGCGGTAATTCGCTCGATTAGCTGGCTAATTTCGGCAGTCGCAGAAACGATCGCATTTAAGTTTTGGCGAGTGTCACTAACAAGATTTGTACCTTCTACCACCTGCTGAATGCCGATTTCCATCGCTACTGCAACTTCACCGGTTTCGGCTTGAATCTCCTGGACTAACTTTTCTATTTCAATGGTTGCTGCTGCTGACTGGCGAGATAAAGAACGGACTTCATCAGCTACAACTGCAAAGCCTTTGCCATATTCACCAGCACGGGTGGCTTCAATGGCTGCATTCAGAGCCAGTACGTTTGTCTGTGTGGCAAAATTACCAATCAAATTCACCACTTTGGAGATTTTTTGCGAAGATTCACTAAGACGTTTAATCTTTTTGCTGGTTTGGGCAACGGTTTCACGAATTCCTTGGATTGCTTTTACAGTTAGGTTCATCGCAGTATCGCCAGACTCTACAGTTTGATTGGCTTGTTGCACCGCTACTTGCACTAACTCAGCATTCGCCACCACAGCTTGAGTAGAATCCACCATCTGTTGAATGTCACCTAAGGCTGCGGTAATTTCCTCGGATTGTTGTTGCGCCAAATTGGTCAATCCCGCCAGTGAAGCATCGCTATTGCTGGAAGTTTGGGCAACTTGTTGAGCAGCCCCCTGTACCTGAATAACGATTTGCCGCAGTGCTTGCAGAGTATTATTGTAAGCATCTGCGATCGTGCCTAGCTCGTCTTCTGTAATGGGTGCGCGTACTGTTAAGTCACCGTTGAGAGCGGGTCTAAGGGCTGTTAAGAGTTGAATAGACCGTTGTTGTAGTAATTCCTTGGCTGCCTTTTCCCGTGCTGCTGCTTCTGCTAATTTTGCTGACTGCGCTTCTACTTGTTGCAAATATTCAGTCTGTTGTAATGCCAACCCTAACTGGGTACCAATGCGTGCTAGCAAAGTGACTTCCGATTCTTCCCAATCACGAGTTCCAGAATTTTGATAAGCTGCCAGCAAGCCCCACAATTGTTCCCCAGCAAATACAGGAACAATTACATAAGCTTTGACTTCAAATTGCTCTAAAATTTCAATGTGGCAAGGAGAATGACCTACCTGATAGATGTCATTGACAACAAAGTTTTCACCTTGGGCATATCGGCCTCCCTGAGTTTCTTGTAAGTGGGTATCTTCCCAGACGGTTTTGATATCGGGGCCTACCAGTTTTATCCAAGTATGACCTGTTGACTCCGCTACAAATTCGCCACTCCAGTTAAGGTTGAAACGATAAACGGCGACGCGATCGCACCGCAGTAATTGCCTTACTTCTTGAGTGGTTGTTTTAAAGATTTCTTCTACATCTAAAGATTGCCGGATGCGGTTACTGATCTTGGTAACAGCTTTCTCTTGTTCTGCGATCTGAGCTAGTTTCTCAGATTTAATCCGAACTAATTCCAAATAATCTATCTGTGATTTAGCTAGGCTAAATTGCAAGCTAATCTGAACCAGAAAGTTCGTTTCCCAGGTTTGCCATTCACGAGGGCTAGAATTTTGATAAGCTGCCAGCAAACCCCACAATTTTTCCCCGAAGAATATAGGAACAATGATGTAAGCTCTGGCTTCAAACTGCTCTAAAATCTCAATATGGCAGGGAGCAAGCCCCACTTCATAGATGTCATTAACGATAAAGTTTTCACCTCTAACATACCTACCTCCTTTAGTATCTTGCAAGTAGGTATCGTCTAAAACGGTTTTAATACCAGGGCCTACCAGTTTTGTCCAACCAGTACCCACAGACTCAGCCACAAATTCACCACCCCAGTCAGGGTTAAAGCGATAGACAGCGACGCGATCGCATCGCAGTGATTGACGCACTTCTTGAGTAGTTGTTTTGAAGACGCTATCTACATCTAAAGATTGTCGGATGCGGCTGACTATCTTAGTGAAAGTTTTTTCTTGTTCAACTATTTGAGCTAGCTGGTCAGATTTTGTCTGTACTTGTTCGAGATATTCCCCTTGTGAGATAGCTACACCAAATTGCAGTCCAATTTGAGTCACAAAGGTTTCTTCCCAAGGTTGCCAATTACGAGGCCCAGAATTTTGGTAAGCTGCCAGCAAACCCCATAATTTTTCTCCAGAGAATATCGGCGCAATGATGTAAGCTTTCATTTCATACTGCTCTAAAATGTCAATGTGACATTGAGCATGGCCCATTTTATAGATGTCATTGACCACAAAGCTTTCACCCTTGGCATAGCGCCCTCCTTGAGTGTCTTGTAAGTGGCTATCTTCCCAGACCATGTAAAAATCAGGGCCTACCATTTTTACCCAACCATTACCCACTGACTCAGCGACAAACTCGCCACTCCAGTCAGGTTTGAAGCGATAGACACCGACGCGATCGCATTTTAGTAATTGACGTACTTCTTGAGTGGTTGTTTGAAAAAGCTTATCGACATTTGATACCCGCAGAATTTTGTCGATGACTTTAGCTACCGATTTTTTTGCTAGTATCCGCTGTTGCTGTTCTTTTTGGAATTCAAAACTCTGTAATTTGTAGGCCAGTTCTGTTGTAATTTGAGATAATAGGCTAATTTCTACCTCTTGCCACTGCCGCATTGAGCTGCAATTATTTACTGCAAGTAACCCCCATACTTTACCTTCTACTACAATCGGTAAACTCAAACTAGCTTTAATTTGAAATTTATCTAACAATTGCTGTTGATATGGTGTAAGTTGAATCTTATTGATATCTTCAATAACTACAGGTTCTATATAGTCTTGATTGGCATATAAGCCAAAAATAATTCCTGGAATATTTTCGCCTAAAGTTGGTGTCCAACCTAGTGTTCTGGATTCTGCTAAAACATTACCTGACTCCAGGGAAGTAAAATGATAAATTAAGGCGCGATCGCAGCCAATCTTTTCTCTAATCTGCGCTACAGTGATTTTGAATAATTTATCAATGTCTACAGCCTGACGCATCTGGGTTACGATGTCTTGTAACTGTCGTCGCCAAGTTTTAAATTCCTCAGCGATCGCATTTAATAAATATATTTCATCGCTAGGAATCTTCGTTATATCAACTTTACCATTCTGATTTTCTATTTCAGAAATTAAATGTTGATTATCATGGCTATTATTATACAAAAATGTCATTTTTTTATCCTCAATTTTGGTGGTTTGTAATAACTTAGTATTTCGCAACTACGAATCAGATGCTATTTAATTCTCAAAGAATAGAACTTTTAAAATTCTATTCCTATACTCAATTATGAATCCCCCATATAGGAGCTTGGATAATAGTTATTGCATCCAAATTAAAAATCATTTCCTCGGAATTATTAATAAAATATCCCTGTAAAAAAGGTGATATTTTAGGATAAAACAATTCAGTAGTTGGGGGTTTCATTTCCTGAGTATCCAGCCATTCAATATCTATAAGCTGTCGCACCAATAGTCCTAAATACTTACCCTTATTTTCCAGGACAATCGTCATCATTCTTGAAAGGAAATTTGCACCTTGTGAAATTGGAGGATAACCTAACATTGCCTCTAAATCTACCAACCAAAGCATCTCTCCACGCCAGTTATAAATACCTAAGACACTACTAGGCATCTGAGGAACGCCACATATTTCAGGTAACGATACTTGCAAAACTTCTGTGATATGTTTTAACTGAATTACAGCTGTATCCCTTACTCCCAAATTAAAACTTAAAAACTTTTCCTTGGTTTCCAAAGTTATTGATCCTTTGTCATGAATGAATTATTTGTAGCCACTATTTGCAACTATTATTTGAGTTAGAACAAGTGAGCCTCATCGAATGTTTAGTTATTGCATTATTACTTATTAATCAATCGCTTCAAAGTTACTACTAATTCTTCTCGATCAATCGGTTTTGATAAATAACCATCAGCGCCCAACATATTGCCCCAAATTTTATCTACATCACTATCTTTTGTAGAGCAAAAAACTACAGGAATTTTGCTAGTGTTGGGATTGTTTTTCAGTTCTCGGCAAATTTCAAAACCACTTTTACCTGGTAATATTACGTCGAGAAATATTAGGTCTGGCTTGTTTTGATCAATTTTGTCTTGAGCCTCTTCGCTGCTTGTAGCGCTCATCACAGAATAACCTGCCTGTTGCAAGTAACGGCTGATTATTTCCATATCTGTTAAGCCATCTTCAACAACTAAAACAGTATTCATGATAATTACTCATTAAAAGCTTTTCAGAATGTAAACAAATTAGACATAGCAACAAATCCTAAATGATTCGTGAATAAAGATATGGAAGGAACTAGAGACTAGCCCCTAACCCTTTTTGTTATAATCACTATTCCATAATTCAAATAGGACTGCTATAAATACAAAAAATTGTATTTGTTTAATTTTGATACAATCTTTATTTATTAACCTCAGGAAAAGTACGTAATAAACATAAATTAATATCTGTTATTTTCAATAAAATAGTTTTATCCACCTCAATAATTTAATTTTTACTGAGGTGGAAAACTTTAGAAATATTGATTAGAAAATTCTAAATTAAAAATAGCTTTTAATATCTCCTATTTACAAACTTCTAAATTAGATTTACTCTTATCAATGGATACACTCGATGTAGGTAAATATTTACGTACTATAGCCATTACCTTATCAGACACTACAGGTTTAGTGAGAAAATCTGTAGAACCAACTACTTTAGCGCGAACTCTATCTAAAAGACCATCACTGCCTGTTAATATAACTATTGGTGTGTTGCTAAAGGTAGATATTCGTCGCAACTGAGCGCAAATTTCGTAACCACTGGCAACTGGCATAATCAAATCCAAGAAAATCAGGTCTGGTTTATCCTGAATTAGGGTTGGTAAAGCTTGTACAGCATCTTGAATCTTGATAAACCTCAATCCATTGGAAGTGATAATATCCTCTAGCATTTTACATACCTGAGGGCTATCATCGACGCAAGCGACTAGTGGAGCAGTCCGCTTGTTTGGTTGTGTAGTAGTAGAGTTATTTTTGACCTCAGCCAATACTAAGGGCATGTCAGGCACTTCCACTAATTCGATGATTCCTTTAAGAACATAGGGAAGTAATGAACGGGTGAGTGGCAGTACACTCTGCTTCATTTTCACAGCTAAATCTCGCAGAGTAAATTTGCCGTTGATTAAATTGACAAAGTTTTTGTAGACAGATGGGCTTACCATCTGCTGGAGTTGTTCTGGTCGCCGCAGAACTGGTGCCAAGTCAGGAGAAAAATTTGCTAAACCAGCTTCTGACCAAATTTTCCACGAGTCTTGCATATGCTTTACAGACATTTCTGCACTTGTGAAGCTCATTGGTGTTTCTAAAATAACTTCTTGGCTGCGATTGCAACTTATAGAAGCAAAATTTCCTTGCAGAGCTAGGTCAAATAATAATTCTACTATCGTGTTTTCAGCAATAGACTGAATCTGTTCTCGCTGTATTTTCTGTTTTTTATAAAGTCTTTCTAGAAGGAGATAATCCCAGTAGTCTATTGATATTTCTTGTGAAGACAACTGCAATTTATCAACATCAATCTGCGGACAATTTTGGGACATATGTCTACGCCAGCGCCGGAAGGGATGAGTTCCCCCTGTTGCCCAAACTATGCGTCCCAGCCGATAATAAAAAGTCCACTGACTGCCCTTTGAACTTTTAATATTTAATTTGCCGTTGTATTGCAGCTGAGTACAAGTTTTAAATTCATTAACTATGTTATTTGAAAAAACAAGTTCCGGGTGGGTCATACTTTGTTCCTTTTATTAAAAAGCCAGCCGTTGAAAAACGCACACTAGCTATCTAGTGGTCAGCAGATATATCAATAAGTGTAAATTCATTTGGTATATAACAGCCTAAATCAGGTTTATTAAGAGCACGTGAGATGGAAAGATAGCAAAATTTTTGCTAGTAAATAACTCATTCAACAAAAGAATTCTTATTTACAGACAAACTTTTCTGCTAATATTTCATTATTCAAGTAGGTTGCTATAGCACTACCAAAAATAAACTATCCAGTGTTAATTTGTAGGGTGTGTTACTTCGTTGACGCACCATTTTAATCTAATTTATCACGGTGCTTTAGCCAAACGCATAAGCACGATGATTACAAGTTGGATTTTTTTGATTGGAAGTTGCTATAATCCACATCATTAAGATGAATTTAGTATTGATATATTATTTTAATAATTCTCATACAGAATTATATCCGTAGAAGTTCTGAATTTTTATTTAGAAAAGATTGGAAGCTTTTAGAATTTTTACTTTAGCTATTAAGGTTGGCAATAACTGGTAAAAATATTGATTAAAATTTACATTTGTTTATATATACTACTTTCAGTGAACTTTTCAAGGGAATATTATATTTAAAAAAAAGGCGTGCTACTAAGAAAAGTAGCAGCCATCAATAGAGTATTTATTGAAGAGAATTTATTTAACGTTGGTTGTGGTTTTGATAACTCAAAACTGCCGCCCTAAGATTACTTTGGTGTTCTGCAAGAAGCCGATCGCCTTGGTCTTTTTCCAAACCAGTCCAGTGCATTAATAGCGCTAGCTTAACCCACTTGCCACTACGTTCTAGTAAAAAACCAGCAGCTTCCCGACTTAAACCTGTGAAGTCTTGCAAAATTCGCAAAGCGCGATCGCGTAACTTTTGATTTGTTACCGCCACATCCACCATCCGATTGCCATAAACCTTACCTAGCTTCACCATCACTCCAGTAGAAAGGATATTTAAAGCTAACTTCGTGGCTGTACCAGCTTTTAAGCGAGTTGAGCCGGCGATTATTTCTGGCCCTGTCAATAGGCGAATATCAATATCGGCATCAAAGCTAACTTGTTCCGCTGGAACACAGGCGATAAAAATAGTAATGGCTCCTCGCTGACGAGCAGCATGAAGCGCACCGTGGACATAAGGTGTTGTCCCACCAGCAGTAATACCGACTACGACATCTAACTGGGTAATGTGTCGCCCAGCGATCGCAGCTTCACCATCTTCGATGCTATCTTCTAAATCCTCCGAACTGCGTACCAGTGCGCCAGCACCACCAGCAATAATCCCCTGTACTAACTCTGGAGGTGTGCAAAAAGTAGGTGGACACTCAGCAGCATCTAACACTCCTAACCTGCCACTTGTGCCCGCACCAATATAGAATAGGCGTCCTCCGTGGCGTAAACGCTCTGCCGTGCTATCAATTGCTTCAGCCAACTGAATTTTCGCCGCCGCAACTGCCTCGACTGCCTTTTGATCTTCGCTATTAAACAGCTCCACCAATTCCAGAGAACTTAGCTGGTCTAAGTTAAGACTGTTAGGATTTACCAGCTCAGTTAAAAGATGCCCACGTTCCTGCAAGTTTGTCATTTGTCCTTTGTCATTTGTCATTTGTCAATTGTCCTCTGTCCTTTGTCATTTGTCCTACCCTACGGTAAGCCGTCTATGTCCATTGTCATTAGTCAATTAGCGACCAATGACCAATACTTCTCTACGAGAGGCTGCGCCAACGACTACGCTCAGTACAAGTGACCAATGACTAATGACTAATGACTAATGACTAATGACTAATGACCAATGACTAATGACTAATTACAACAATCCTTCCAATTTGCGACGCATCTTCTCTAGTTCAGAATCAGATAATTCTGGTTCGTCTAGTGGCTGTTGATTGAGAGGGAAGGTGTCTTCAACAGTATCCTCCTTCTTGGCGTCTGCTTGCCAGTCAGTTTCTTCCACGTTAAGTTCTGGGGGAGTTACAACTAAATTGCTGTTTTCTGGGATGATTTCCCATTCATATCCAGCACTTTCGCAAAATTCCTTGATTTCCTCAGCATCGATTGGCTCTGGTGTAGGTGCGGGAAAATCCTGAGCTTCCAGCATCAGAGCAAAGCGGGTGGCGTCGTCTTCTGACTCGAACATCAGAATTTTATTGCGATCGCCTTCCCGAATCGTGTGAATCCCCTCATTTTCCGTTCGAGCATTAAAAATTAACACAAAAACACGCATAGGCGTAATCATAACGTTAAAACAATACTTTCAGGTTGTATTTTACTATTTTCTATTAATTTTCTAGTATTTAACCTTTCTTAGTACACTTGAACTACTATTTACATGATTTTTACTCTAGTAATTTTCTCTTAATAATATTCATATACCTATTATTCCTTTATTTCTCTAACTATTACTCTGAGTCTATCTCACACATTACCACACAAGGATTACAGCTATTTTTGACGCTATGCCCCCTATTCTCGCTTGCTGGTAGGTTTGGTAGGTTTCCATCATTCCCTTGCCGATACCCGGTTAGAGGGCATTTTAGGCATTAATAAAGTATCGTGAGAGTCATTATCACCTGCTATTGAGAATGAACAGAAAAGTAGTACAAAAATATTATTTTTATATCTATCTGTCTGTTATCTCCTGAAAACTCCAAGTAGTACTCCAAGTATTTCCAAAACATGTACAAAAAAAGGACTCTAGATAGAGTCCTTGCTATTAACTAAGCTTTTGAGTTATCTATTCACCGAGCAAATCCATCACCTCTTCTAACTTCTGTTTAGCTCGATAAAGGTTAATCAGTACTTGCTGTTCCCAGGATTGGGGAGGATGAAGCCTTCTATTCTCCAGTGTGAACTTAATAAGCGCGGCTTGTTCATCAGTTGGCGTATTCATTTGATCAAGTGCAGCGCCGATATTTTGGAAAGCTTCAAAACTTACCCGTCTTAATCCCCTACCTTCTTGCATCTGGTTAAGTGCGATCGCTGGGAATGCTAGCAAGCTGACAATATATGAATTCTTGTATCCAGCGTTCCCAGTAGGCTTAAGTCCGTATCTACGACACAAGTCCCGAAGGTCTTGAATAGTTTTGATTTCGAGTTCCGTTCGTGTAAACATAGAATAGCCATTCCTTAAAAGTGGTATCGGTGGGTAACAAGTTTCTCAGGCTTCTGTACCCATCGAATAAACACTCTAATGTTTCGCTTCCAAAAGATTCAAGCTATATTTACATCTCTCAATAATGCCTAATCCTAAAGGAACTCCTGAAAATTTAAAGCCAATTAAGTCAGAACGAGAGGAGCCGCTTACCGAGAAGATGAACTTACGCATGACAAAATCCATGAAAGAGGAAGTACAGCAACAAGATAATCCTCCTGAATTTTGTAGAGAAGCTATTCAAAAAGCACTGGATGAAAAGAAAGGAAGGCAACAGTAATCAGAGCTTTATTTCTAAGATTCTGTCTAAACTACAGATAGTTGAAATGCTGTATATATAACAAATTTAAGGCTAGGGTTTGAAAATTAACTCTAGCCTTAAATTTATAGTTTTACAATAATATCTTTACCAAAAAAGCGTAAAAATTACTAATTAAGGTTTATTTTTCAGTTACTTTAAACTCCATGTTATTTTTGGCTAAAAACATCGCTCTATGATTGCTTAGAGGTGGATTAACTCCACGCCCTCACCCGTCTATTCTCCAGTTTCTAGAACCGAACCTGGCATCACCGTGATCGGGTAGCACGATTATAGCGATATAGTCCCCATTCTACGTAATCCCTGAGATAAACATTAGACCTCTTGCGGGTTAATCTCGGGCTGGATGCTTTACCGTCGGCGTTTTTTGCTCCGATGTCGTCAAATAGGAGATAGACAGCAGTACTAGAGAAGGAGGAAGGATCATGCTGAATATAGGTGGCACACATAAAAAAACCTCTATAGAACCCATTTGATATCTACTTCTGGAAGCAGAAGCATTGCAACTAGCTGGATTTTCCCATTTTCTGGCAGAAAACGGTTTTGCTGAACAGGCTCTATCGTTGATCACTGAACGACGGCTTACTTCAAAGCCAAG
>JBBSOX010000010.1:0-111003 GCA_038259325.1 Chroococcales cyanobacterium
GCTGTCCTCCTCTGGGACGGGGGAGGCTAACGCCAATGGAGAGGATGTAAGACCAATTCGCGGACGCAAATCCAAGATGCGGCAATCTTCTGTGAAGTTGGAAGCCCACACTGTACCGTCAGGTTAGTGTGGGTAGTTCACATCCTACACGCTATGTGAGTTGCTTGGTGTATTTTGGGAGATAAAAGCTACTCAAAAATTTTTAGCTAATTTTCCGGAATCAATAACGTCGGGGTGGTAGTACATATCAGAGCATCGATATTATACTTAACCTCTTATAACTAACCTGCGGGGAATATATCCCTATTGTTTCCGCTCAAAAGCCCGGTCTTAAAAACCGGGTTTTTGATGTTTGTAGCAATAGAACTTACAGATGAGTGTCGGAAAAACTAACTACAGAGGCACAGTTAGCTGTGCGCCCAACTCTCGACGTATCAAATAAACTGTTGTTCAGAAACTTTTAAGTGAATTTATCGGTCTGGTTCTCCAAATTCTGCAAAAATCAGCCAATGTCATCTTCTGCTCAAGGTATTCCCGGATTACCCGATTTGACGCATCCGATTGAGCTTGTCCAATTTGGAACCCAGGCGCTCAAAGCTTCACTATTATTAGTATTTTTGATCGTAGCTTTGGGAGTTGCGATCGCACTGATCAGTTTTTCTCTCCGTCGAAGCCACCCGGAACAACTTATATTCATCGGCGAATGGGCTGTTGGTTATTCTCAACTACTGCGAGGATTACAACATTTAACCCTGGTATTGATTCTGTTAGTACCGGGATTTTTTCTCTGTTCAACTTTAAGCAATCGCTATCACCACTGGGAACAAGCAAGGGTGGCTCAAGTGGCTCAAACTGTTGCAGGTGAGAGGCTTGAGCAATTTGCCCCCCAAGTCCGCTATTCTATTCGAGAGCCATATTCCTATACAACTCAAGTCGATG
Source organism: Chroococcales cyanobacterium (assembly GCA_038259325.1). Taxonomy (GTDB): domain Bacteria; phylum Cyanobacteriota; class Cyanobacteriia; order Cyanobacteriales; family Nostocaceae; genus Nostoc. The sequence continues at coordinate 940 of JBBSOX010000010.1, forward strand.
GCAAGATTGTTAAGGTAAATGAAACACGAGAGATTAGCCGCTTCTTGATGCTGGCTGGCTCGCAAATTCAAGTCAAGCTTGACCAAAGCGTGGATGTTCCAGGCCGCAGCTCAATTTATGAGGCAAATTATACTGCTGAGTATAAAGTAATTAACCAGCTCAAGGATATTAATAATTTCTTTTTTGAAGCACCGCCACCCAACGGCTACACACTGCTTGAGAGCTACAAAATCGAGCGTGATGGGACTAGGCTACAACCAAGCAACGCGGGTAATTATAATTTTCCTTTCCGCCTGCAACCAGGGCAAGAAACCACCTTTCGAGTCAGTTATCAGGCTCAAGGAGGGCCACGTTGGGTTTATAGTGCAACGGGACAATTGCTATCTAACTTCAGCCTGACGGCAATCGCCAACTTTGCTCCGGCTGATTTTGCCAGTGGTATTAAACCTGATGAGATTAAATCTGACGGACGCAGTACGCAATTTACTTGGAAATTTGACGATAATGTTTCAGTCAAAAATCCATTTGGAGTGTTTACCAACACCGAACCTATTCGTCACACTGGCGTAATCCCGCGTCTTTTATTGCTAGCACCAGCAATATTTTTGTGGTGGATATTGTTGTTATATTTGTCACTGCCAATGAGTTTCAAAAATATTGCGATCGCTGCTAGTATTTTCTTTGCTTGTCTATTAATGTTGACCTATCTAGCTCGTATCATCAATGCTCAGTTGGCTTGGACTTTCATTTCCATCATCTTACTGTTTTTGACATGGGGATTGGGCGCAAGTCGCAGGGCTTCTCTTGCTGCTATTATCTGCACTATTGCTGGAGCAGTATTACCCATCTTTGGATTATTAATACCGTTCAGTGGACTCACCCTCAGCCTAGCGGGTTTGCTTTCAGCCGTTTGGCTAGCAGTTCATCACTGGTATGGCTGGTACAGTTTGCACCCAGAAGACCAAAGATTGCAGGTTCAGAAAAATGCTAAATATTAAGTGATTCCGCTATGATTAGCGAAGTTTTAGCAAATAGCACTTATGGATAACGATTTACTGGCTTTTTTTGCAGGTGCTGGTTTACTCGTCCTCTATCTCATCTTTTCTGCATTGACTGAAATGGGAACTAAACTACCCTGGAAGAAATAAGCAGATGGGGAGATGAATCAAGGGATTAACAGTTATTAAAATCAGATAAATGTAAATTTAATGCACTAGCCTACTTAAAAAATTTACATTTTTCAGCCTGATTGGGCTTGGAAAAAGGAATAAACATCCTTTAGGGTGAGTTAATAGACTTATTATTCGAGGGAGTGCCAAATGCGCGATCCACAGAAGAACCAGATTAAAATCGAGCCGGCAACCCTCGTTTTAATTGTATCCATACTAATACTCTTGCCTCTACTGTTTGTTGGTTTTTTCTCGCAATGAGTTTAGTGACGAATACTCAACAGATATATTCTCTCGACTTTTTTGCAAAATGTGAACGAGTCGCACTTTGTATTATCGTGGCATCTTAACCCAATCTCGTGAATTGTTAATGCATCGACCTACAATGCGATTGTATCGACTGACAATGCCATTGTTTCGCATAACAATGCGATTGTTTCACCTGACAATGCCATTGTGTCACCTGACAATGCGATTGTTTCACCTAACAATGCGATTGTTTCGCCTAACAATGCGACTGTTTTGCATAACAATGCAATTGTATCGGTCTGCAAAAATTAACCTGCCCTTTCTTTAACGCTCTTCCATCACTCTCAGAAAACAATAATCGAAGCAGAAAACTGAAACTCTGACTCAATAAAGGTTTGAGGCTTTATTTTCTAATATAAATTCAAAAATGTAGCCAAAACTCGGAAAGCAGAGTCTCATAAGCCTTGCAACGATTGCTTCCTGCAAAACTGATGAAACAGCGTTAACGTGACCTCACTTCTATTTCTCTCTCCTTTTAGGAGAGAGACTTTGAATTTCCCCCTTCCCGCATTGGTAAGGGGGTTAGGTTTTTCGTGGCTTTTTCCACATAACGTGAAAAGTCGGGTAAACTACTTAGGCAAAACTTGCTGTAGTGCTGCTAAAAGTTGGTCAACGCTTTCTTTACGACTATTAAAGCCCATCAATCCGACGCGCCAAACTTTACCAGCTAGTTCACCAAGACCACCGCCAATTTCAATATTATGCTCATTGAGTAATTGCCTAGCGATCGCTTTGCCATCTACCCCTGTTGGAATGCAGACAGTGGTAAGCGTTGGCAGCCTATACTGCTGCTCAACGTGCATACTCAATCCTAAATTCTCCAATCCTTCCCAGAGATATTCTACGTTCTTTTGATGACGCTGCCAGGAGTTTGCTAACCCCTCTTCTGCAAGCAAACGCAGTGCTTCCCGCAATGCATAATATAAATTAATCGGTGCTGTATGGTGATAGGTGCGTTCAGGGCCCCAATACTTGCCCAGTAACAACATATCCAAATACCAGTTTGCAACCTTTGTTTGGCGCTGTTGCAATTTCTCAACGGCACGCGGACTCATTGTAAAGGGCGAAGCACCAGGCGGGCAACCCAACCCTTTTTGGCTACAACTATAGGCTAAGTCAACTCCCCAAGCATCCAAAAACAAGGGGACGCCACCCAAACTTGTGACTGAATCCACCAGTAACAAAGTGCCAAATTCACGACACAAATCAGCGACACCTTCCAATGGTTGACGTGCGCCGGTGGAAGTTTCGGCATGAACTAGGGCTAAAATAGTTGGACGATGAGTTTTTAGGGCAGTTTGGAGTTCATCCAGATTGAAAACTTGTCCCCAAGGTTTGGTAATGGTTCGCACATCCGCGCCATAACGTCCAGCCATATCCACGAGGCGATTACCAAAGTAACCAGCTACACCAATTAAAACGACATCACCGAGTTCTACAGCATTGGCGATGGTTGCTTCCATTGCGGCTGTTCCCGTACCACTAACTGCAATAGTGAGTGGGTTTTCTGTTTGCCATACGTAGCGTAGCAACGACTGAATCTCATCCATGAGTGCGAGAAAAGCTGGGTCAAGATGCCCAACTGGTGGGGTATTCATCGCCTGGAGAACTGTAGGATGGGCATTGGAGGGCCCAGGCCCCAACAGCAGACGGGATGGGATTTCTAGAGGTGCAAGTTGCAAGCGCCCAGAGTCGTTGATTGAAATTGTTTGCGTCATAATCTGTCTTCGCCTAGACGATACTTACCGAATCATAGAGCGATCGCATCACCTATGTTTTAGTGAATCTGCCATTTGCCAGAAGATGCGATCGCGGCAAAGTATTACAGTGATGTCAACAAATGTGTGAGAGTATACTTATTCACTTACCCGGATACATAATTATGGTTTTTGTTGGCAAACGACCAAATAATTTAGGTATTAGCAATGGTAAATTAGCACCTTGCCCTAATTCCCCTAACTGTGTTTCTAGTCAGAGTACAGATGTAGCTCACCAAATTGCCCCACTGACTTTTACATCTACTCCAGAAGAAGCAATTACTAATCTTAAAAACATTATTGAGTCCTTACCAAGAACTAAAATCATTACCGAAAGCCAAGATTATTTATATGCAGAATTTAAAAGTGCCTTGTTGGGATTTGTAGATGATGTAGAGTTCTATCTAGACAGAAATGCTAATGTGATCCAAGTGCGTTCAGCTTCACGCTTAGGTCAGAGTGATTTGGGTGTCAATCGTCAACGAATAGAGACGATTAGGGCAAAGTTAAAGTAATTAGTAATTCGTAATGACGCTTGCGGACTCGCTAACGTCATTCGTAATTTAATTAATACTGGCTAGAAACATATACACAGGATATGTTAATTCAGCAAGACGAAATTGCTATCCGTCTAATGCAAGATGAAATATATGACTATGAATTGATGGCAAAATGGTTAACTGATGAACAAGTTTTGAAATTTTATGAAGGAAGAGATAATCCTTTTGATTTAGAAAGAATTATAGAAACGTACAAACCGATGATCAGGGGAGATGAGCCGGTTGTTCCGTGTCTGTTTTACTATCAAAATATTCCCATTGGTTATTTGCAGTATTGTGCGCTCGATGACTTATCCCAAACCGATAGACAATTGTATCATCTCGATCAAACTGATTATGTCTACGGAATTGACTTGTTCATAGGCGAAACCGGCTATTGGAACAAGGGAATTGGTACAAAAATCTTATCAATAGTTATTAGTTATCTTTTTAAACAGCGACAAGCTCATAAAATTGTCATAGATCCTCATGTTGACAATCCTCGCGCTATCCGCTGCTATGAGAAATGTGGTTTTGTGAAAGTAAAACTATTGTCCGCGCATGAACTGCATGAAGGGGAATATTCAGATTGTTGGCTCATGGCAATAGACCGAAAAAACCCTTGCACTCCTAATTTGCAATAGTTCTTCAGTTAACGTTCGACCAGATACCATTAACTCGCGTGTTCCCAGTCACTCAGTAACTCATGCTCATGCTGTTGTACTATTTTCTGGCATTTGCGGAATGGTACTTTAGGAGTACCAATATTAATGCCAGGAAAAGACTGTTTTTTCGTCTTGGTGGGTCTACTTTCTTGGATTGTTGAAATGATTTTTTGGGTTTTCATTGGGAAATAAACTTCTAATTAAAATCTGAGCACCAATTTATAACACCAATTTTCAAACGGCAAATTTCACTTTAGATAGTTTGTTTTATACAAATATTCACAATCTGATCGCTAGTACCCTAAGGCGGAAATCAAAAGTCAAAAGGATTGTTTTGCAAGCTCTTGCGCTATTTCAATTTCTTACAGCACATTTCAGGTAACTGAAGTACATATATAAAACCCAAAACCTTGTAGAGACGTAGCAGTGCTACGTCTCTACGTGTATTCGATTAGAGCGCAATCTGCTGTAAAAGTTTTGATCAAGCTTGTTTAGCCATCACTGCTAAATTCATCACACATTCTGGAAACTGGCGTTTTAATGCGGGAAAAACCGGACAAGGTGCTTGTTCTTGTAAATTATCCGGCTTACTCCAGGTAAAGGGCGCTTTCTGGGCTGCTGACATCCACACCAGACGCTTTGCTCGTGTCATCGCAACGTAGAGTAAACGGTACTCCTCAGATATTTTCAAATGCTTTGCTTGTTCCCATGCTTGTGTGACATCTGGTATGGTAAATTCTCCGTGGAGAGCAGCACGAATTTGGGCGCGGGCTACTTCTGATAAGGTAAAATCCCCTAAGAATTGGCTTTGGGGAGGAACCCAAAATCGCCCAGGAATCAAGTTTTCGTGGAGAAAAGGAAGAAATACATAGTCCCAATCTAACCCTTTGGCTTTGTGCATTGTAATAATAGTCAGTTGACCGCGACGAGTGTAACGTTCTTCCGAATCTTCGGTTTCCACTGGTTCAAACCGTTCGGAACTGACGATTTCACTTAAAGCTGACAGCATTCCCCCCATCGAACTATTGCCAGCTATCTGCTGATTGACCCGTTCTGCGAGTTTGTCAGCAGTCGCCAATTCTGCCTGGTCGTAATTTAAGGTCAAGGCGAGAAAGGAAATTAGCTGGTACAGGGGCAATTCCAAGCGGGCGCGAAGTAAATTGCGACACAAGCGAGCAGCTTTTTGGACTGTTTCTGGCTGGGGTGCTGCTAGGGGGCCAGGATACAAAAATTCTTCTGGGAGACTAGCAAGGGCGTTGAGGTCTTGGGTAGGAATTAATTGACGCTGTACTAATGCTTCTAATGCGGCTTTGAGGTAATCCGGGGAGTGGGGGCGATCGCAAAATTGCAGTAATGCTAAAATTTCTTGGGGAACATGGGAACGGCGATCGCGTTCTCCCACATCGTAAAGTGTAATATTATGCTCTTTGCACACAGATGTCAGAGCCTCTCCTAACCATCGTCCTTGGCGATTTTCTCGCACTAAAATCGCTGCACTATTTTGTGTTGGGTCTTCACCAAATAACTCGATCACCCTTTGAGATAACAATTCAACGGTGTGATGAATGTCACGTGGGGTATAAAGTTCTAGTCCTCGTCCTACTGGTGCCGGGTTGGCGTTATTTTGTGGATCGTTTGTTTCAACAGGGCGAATTGTCTGCAAGCGAAATGGTACTTGTCGATTGTCAGGAGTCTGTTGGCCGTTATTCGTTTTTGCTAAAGATTGATTATTGATCCATTTGAGGGCAAAGTTAGCGGCTTCAATGATAATTCTAGTACTGCGACCAGCTTGATCCATCGTTGCCAATCGTTGGATGCGATCGCACTCTTCACAAAATTGCCGAAAATAAATCGGATCGGCTGGGGTAAAGGTAGAGTTAATCGCCTGGTTGGGGTCGCCAACTCGGACTAAATTGAGTGGGGAGTGCGTAGAGACGCGATTCATCGCGTCTGTATTCATCCCCTCATATCCCCCATCACTCGCCAAAATTTCTAATAACTGCGTTTGTAGGGGGCTAGAATCTTGAGCTTCGTCTTCAAAGACGGCGAATATTTGGTTTTGCTCGATGCGACGGGCGCTGTCGTTTTCTAAAACGCGCAGTGCGGCTAAAATCATATCGTCGTAGTCAATGAAATCACGCGATCGCATTAAGTTTTGATATTGTTCATACAATCCTGCCGCTACGCTCAAAATTGCATATTCGTCTGTGGTTTGTTTACTCCACTCTCGCAATTTTTCTGGCGATATCCCAGAACTTTTTGCTTCATGAATTACTGTATTAGCCAATTCTGGCAATACTTCTGTTCGCAGCACCGATTGACGACGCAACCTTTCTGTCTCTTCTCCGTCAAATTGATGACCTTCTAATAACCGCAAATATATTCCTGGATTATTCGCAATCCATTGTTCTACAGCTGTTCGGATAAAGCGGTGGGTTTGGGTTGGTGTAATTAATGTGACATTTTCTAGTTGCAAGCCTGATAAATCAGGATGGCGACTGGCAATGTTCAACGCTAGACCATGTAGGGTATAGACAAAAAAGCCTGTCTGAGGTAGAGATAAATCATCTCGTAAGAATTTGCGAATCTTCGCTTTAATGTTGGCAGCAGCAGAACGAGTAAAGGTGACAACCACCAATTGACGGCGCGAGGATGAACGTTCATACTGACGGGCGATCGCGATCGCCGCCGCCGCCGCCATACCAGTGGATTTACCTGCACCGGGAACGGCAGAAATAGCCAAAGGTCCAGATTGCCAGTCAGCCATTTGCTGTTGTCCAGGGCGTAGACTGTTGCGGATTGCTAGAATCTTCTCCCGCAGAGAAAAAACAGGCGATCGTTCGGACAATTTTAAGTGGAGTGATTCTTGAGCCACAGGAGCAGTAAATTTAGTGTCTGACATTGATATTTTTATATTTAATAATTTTAATTCCAAAACCGCAGATATAAAAAACTCCACGCCACTTGCGGGATGGAGTTTTTGGGCATGGGGAATCGGGCATGGGGCATGGGTAAGAGTCACCAATGCCCTATGCCCTATGCCCAAAGTCGGCGGGCAGCTATCCCTCTCCACGCCACTTGCGGGATAGAGTTTCCCGCCGACTTCCATGAAAAATCATTGGTGTTTATTTGTGATGACAAATATTTTTGAATTGCAAATTAATTAGCTAATAGCTCCATCACAAATTAATCAGTAGTTTTCTGAGAGATCCCCAAACATAAAAACCCTGAAGGGAAATCTCAATAGATTCTCCTTCAAGGGAGGTGTGGGATGAATTCGGCTTTAGCTAAAATTAAATTTATTCGTCAATCTGCCAGGAATCCTTAGTTAATTCTTCATCTAGAATTTTCTTCGGACGCACGATGATAATAACTTGTCCTAGTAGAGGAATTTCTGGCTCAGTTTCAAACCATTGAAAATCTAATTCACCACCATTTTCAACAACAAAGTAACTGGAGGCATCCCATTCTCGTTGGGCACGATCTACTACTACTACCACCGGCCCTATTTGGCTTTGGGTTTGGATGGGGAAGCGATCGCTATTCGCTAAAATCACTACTGGATCTTCTGCTGCCAATAGCACTTGCCAACCTGGTAATGGTATCCAAGCTTGTTCTCCAGAAAACTTGACTAACCGAAATGGTTCAATTTCTGTCAGTATGGGCACAGCTTGCAAGTGTTGTCGTGATAATGGCAACTCGCCTACCACGGGCAAGATTCGGGGTAATTGTTCTTCAAATTCCAGACGGTAAAAGGGTAAAATTGGCGCTGGACGTTGGGGAACGGTAGTAAAATCAGTCAGTAGCTGTTCGATTTTTTGCCTTGCTGCTGGCGTATGAGCAAAGCGTAAACCTTTGGCAATTAGGCGCGATCGCTGTTGTAAATCTGCATTTTGGCGTGCCAGTTTCCAAACTTGGTGAGCAACTGCATCTCCAGGATGGGCAGAAAACCCTTCTGGCAAAGTGCGGAAATAGGAGAACTCTTTAATTGCTTTTGCCACTTCCTTCGCCTCATCAGCGTCGATTTTGTGGACAAAGATCAGTTCGGCGGCAGCAGCGCGTTCTTCTTGGGTGAGCAAACGCAGTTCGTATAAAACATCGCTGCCGCGTGTGGCATAGTGCGATCGCGTTTCTTCCGGTACTCCAAACTTTTCCAAAGAATTGTAAACTTGGGAACCAACAACCACCTGATTTTGTTGAATCGGCTCAAATCCAGTCGCCTCAAAAATTTCTTGAGGGTTATAACCGGTTTTTAGCAACGAGGCGATCGCGGCTCCCCATTCCACCCAGTTGCCTTGTTTTTGCCTCAGTCTTCGCAGTAACTCTTGTGCTACATCGTTAGTAGCATTTTCTTCGGGATTCTGAGCGTTGGGTGGTAGATCAGTCATAATCGGAGTGCGAGCTTCAACTTGAGAGGTTGATTAATACCTCATGAGCAAGTCTTATTCTAATCTATGAACTACCCAGACCTACTGCCTTGAGTTCATCTGTGGAAACTTATAAGAAAAGGCAGGAGCTAGATCGCGCAGCGTGTCTTAGACAGGACACGAGGAAAGAATTACGTGGCAAATTTACTCTGTAGCACTCACTATTAGCATTTTAAAATAGGCAAAATAACTCCGTATAAACCCTCGGCGATTTTCGGCTATTCTCAACTAAGCTTGGTATGGAATATAACAAGATAGTGAATATTTAAAGGAAATATCTTATGGATAAGTCCAGCCTCGAAATTGATAAACTCCAATATCAAGTTATGACTCTCGAACGCCCAAAAAAGCTCAAAATCCTGGTAGTTGACGATGAGCCAGATAATCTCGATCTGCTTTATCGCACCTTTCGACGCGACTTTAACGTTCTAAAAGCTGATAGTGGGGTGAACGCCCTACAAGTTTTGGCAGCAGAAGGGGAAGTAGCAGTAATTATCTCCGATCAACGGATGCCAGAAATGAAAGGAACTGAGTTCCTCAGCAAGACTGTACCTCAATTTCCCGATACGGTTAGGATAATTCTCACCGGATTTACTGATATTGAAGACTTGGTAGAGGCGATTAATGCTGGGCAAGTCTACAAATATATCACCAAGCCTTGGGACCCAGGGGAACTGAAGGCAGTGGTACAAAGAGCAGCAGAAACCTACGACTTGCTCAAGCAACGTACAGAAGAATTACGCCGTGCTCATGCTCAAATGGCGCTGCTGAGTGTTTTGGTACAGGTAACTCAAGCAGCTTCTAGCTTAGAAGAAACTCTCGCTCCCATTGCTAGGGCTGTGAGTGAGACTTTTGGTACAGAAGGCTGTATTTTACAACTTACAGATGGAAATACTCTGATTCCGACTCAAGGAACTTACAGCGATACAGGTACAATAGAGAATTGGCTATCTCAAGATCCACTAACAAAGGAAGCGATCGCCACTGGGCAAATGCAAGTTTCCTTAAATGTACTTAAAGACACTAAATTAGTTGATGCTGTTCACTACCAAAATACGGGTGTGCAAGCACATTTAGTTATACCGATTAGCTACCGTAGTCAACTTTTGGGCGTATTGTCGCTCCAGTGGAAACAACCCTGCACTTTGCGGGAAGATGAATTAATGCTAATTAATTTATTAGCCCAACTAGTGGCGATCGCTCTTACTAGTTGTCATTAGTCATTAGTCAAAAACCAATGCCCCATGCCCAATGCCCCATGCCCAATACCCAATGACTAACGAAATTCAATCCATTTTTAACCGTATTGCTCCAGTTTATGACCAGTTGAACGATTGGTTGAGTCTGGGACAGCATCGAATATGGAAGGAAATGACAGTGAAATGGAGTGGAGCTAAATCGGGTGATACTGCATTAGATTTGTGTTGCGGTAGTGGTGATTTAGCCTTACGTTTGGCACGGCGTGTAGGGGCAACAGGAAAGGTGTACGGAGTAGATTTTTCCTCCAACCTGCTAGAAATAGCTAAAGAACGCTCACATTGCCAGTACCCCCAACCTGCGATTGCTTGGGTAGAAGCCGACGTGCTAAATTTACCCTTTGACGATAACCAATTTGATGCCGCAACAATGGGCTATGGTTTAAGAAATGTTAAAGATATTCCCCGCAGTCTCCAAGAGTTATACCGGGTTTTGAAGCCGGGTGCTAAAGCCGCAATTTTAGACTTTCATCGACCGAGTAATCCTCAGCTGCGCGCCTTTCAGCAGTTGTATCTGGACGGTTTCGTAGTGCCAGTTGCCAATTATTTAGGGTTAAAAGAAGAATATGCCTACATCAGTCCCAGCTTAGATCGCTTTCCCATCGGGAGAGAGCAAACAGAGTTAGCGCGTCAAGTTGGTTTTGCTGTTGCCACACACTACCCCATTGTGAACGGTATGATGGGAGTGCTGGTAGTCAGCAAATTTTAGATTTTAGATTTGCAATTTTGGATTGGGGACTGCGGAATAGGTAATGGGTAATGGAGAATACTTAGTGGTTAGTTGAAAAGCAACTAACAATTAATAACCGCCAAATACCAATTACCAATACTCAATCCCTAATTTCTAATCTAGAATCCAAAATCCAAAATCTAAAATCCAAAATCCTGTGGACTGGTCTCATCTTTGGCTTTATGTGTCTCCCCCGGTACTGGGTGGAATTATTGGCTATTTCACAAATGATATAGCCATCAAAATGTTGTTCCGTCCTTACCGAGCAATTTACATTGCTGGACGAAGAGTACCCTTCACCCCTGGATTGATTCCCCGCAACCAGGAACGTCTGGCTCTGAACATTTCCAAGACAATCATGGGGTCACTGTTGACACCACATGAATTACAAAATTTGGCGCGGCGTTTGTTGCAAACAGAACGCGTACAATCAGCAATTCTCTGGTTATTGCGGCTGGCTATTGAACAAATCAAAACAGATAAAAACGAAAAAAGTGCCAAAATTGTGGCGGGAATTTTACGGGATTTACTAGGGGAATCCTTGCCACGATTACTCAAGGTTTTAGCACGACGCGAAGACTTTTTGGAAGCGCAGATAAATCAAATTTTTGACCAGATATTGCTGGAATTTCAATTGAGTGAAGAACAAGCCACGCGGCTTGCTGATTGGTTATTGCAAGCAGTTTTACCGCCAGATGTGCTGCGGCAGACGATAGTTGATTTTTTAACCGATCGCACAATTCAAATTATTGATGAAGGTTTCCGCGAAAAAACCAGCGGGACTTATTGGGTAGTAGCAAATTTGTTTGGCTTACGTAATACTCTCACGCGGCTACGAACTTTTTGTTTAGATGAAAAAGAGGCTACCAATAGTCGCTTGCAGGAATTGACTCAAGATTTGCAAATGCGCGATCGCATTAGGAAATTACTGCAAAATTTATCATTACAAAACTTGCCAATGGGTACGGTGCGCCAACTCCGAAAGACCACCCGCGAAAGTGTCCGCCATTACCTACAAAATAGTGGTAGCGATTTTTTACAAGGATTAACTGATTCTGTTGATTGGGAAAATATTGCTGGGGTGCTGCTGAATCGTCTTAGCACTTCACCTGTTGTCAATACTTCTTTAGAAGTCTTGAGTCAAGAGTTGGCTCTAATTTTAGATAAGTATTTGGAAAAAGATTTAGAAGTAATTGTGGCGCAAGTAATTCCAATTTTGTCGATAGATCAAGTGATAGTTGACCGAGTAAAATCAACTTCACCGGCTGATTTAGAAGCTGCTATCGAAGGAATTGTAAAAAATGAATTGCAAGCGATTGTGACTTTAGGTGGTGTTTTGGGTTTTGTTATCGGCTTATTTCAGGCAGGGTTTTTCATATTCAGTCAATATTAATTTTTTGTTTTTGGCTGTAAATTTTTATCAAATTATAGTTATAACTTGTCCAGATTTTGAAATGAGTGAAATCGAGCGATCGCCTTTTGAGAAGAAGCGATCGCTCTCGTTTTTATTCCGAGTCACCTGGATTCATCCACTGGGTAATAATTACGAATTATGTTGACTCACCTTCTATCTCTGTTTGCAACAACTGTACATCTTCAATTGATAACCCAGTCAATTTTGCCACTTCCTCTAAAGGCATTTGGCTTTTGAGCAGATTAATCGCAACCCGCCGAATCCCCTCTTGTAAGCCTTCGGCTCTACCTTCAGATCTACCTTCGGCTCTACCTTCGGCTCTACCTTCGGCTTTAGCTTCAGCCTCAATCTCTTGATAAATTACAGATTCGCGCATATTATCTCTCCGTAATACTCTTTGAATTAACCCTTTCTCTAATACTAGACCAGCTAAAATTGCTGTGGCAGCTGCGACATTATTTTGCAACCGTTGGTCAGGAATCCCGATAATTTCCTGTGCTACTTGCTGTAATATACTTGCACGGTCGTCTGTCCCACCCAACACCGCGAATGGAAATAAACCTGGATAGCGCAAAAATACTTCTGTCGGCTGTTCCCATAATCGAACTACCTCAAACTCGTGGCGAGTACCAGCAATGGTAAAAGTATTTTGTTGCACGAGTTCTGAGCTTGTTTCTTTAAGATAGATCACCACTTGACGCATCTGCTTTTGGGGAAAGCGGCGATATACTCGCAGCCGATAGTCAATCATGCGAAATGGCATATTAACATCGGGTTGAGTCTGAAACTCTAGGTGAAGCACTAATTCTGTCGATTCCAATAAAATTAGTGCATCGGCTCGAATAGGTTCTAACGAGAGTTCAGAAGGACTTAACTCGGTGAGAGAGATGGGTTCCCCTAACAGCCAAGTAGCAAAGTCGGTGGAAAAGTTTTCGGCGAGGAATTTGCAGATGTTATCAAACATCCAAAAATCCTACCACTCCAAAGTTTAAAACTTTGTTGTAGTCACTAAAAAGCTATTTTTAATGACGCAAAACTTGGAATTTTGAAGGAGCGATCGCTTAACTTAAAATTTGCACTAAATCCAGCACAAACCCTGGTAATACATTCTCTCCTGATAAGCTAGTAGGCGATCGCAGAATCTCAACTTTCTGACCTGGACGGTAAATTTCCACCTGTTGGTTCTGCGGATCAATCAGCCAGCCTAAACGCACACCGTTGTCAATATACTCCTGCATTTTTTGTTGCAAAGTCTTTAAGCTGTCTGAAGCAGAGCGTAATTCTACCGCAAAATCGGGAGCAAGTGGTAGGAATTTAGCAGGGTCTGGATTCAGGGCTTCTAATCGCTCCCGACTCACCCAAGACGCATCTGGAGAGCGATTTGCACCATTAGGGAGTTTGAAACCTGTTGAAGAATCAAAAGCCAAACCTGTGCCATCAGCGTCAGTCCAATTACCTAAGCGCTGCGTCAGTCTACTATTACGATTTCCGCTTTCCCATCCAGTTGGTGGCATGATAATCAATTCTCCCTCTGCCGTGCGCTCAAGCCGCAAATCTCGATTATTTTGACACACTTGGAAGAACTGCTCATCTGTTAGTTCAATGGTGGGGCTGAGGTTCAGAATTAGGGCAGTCATAATTGCCTCTCAAGCTTTCTAACTGTAGCGTAGCACTGAGTTGACATAGTAAGTTTACCATCTATGGAGATGATCTTCTAGCTCAGTCTAGAAATTGGAGTAAGTGTCATAAAAGAGTAGAATCAAGTTTTATCAATTACTGCAAGGTGTGCAGATAGTTCATCTTCTTCAAAAGCATCTGAATATAGTCTTTTATTAAAAATTTGAATTAAATCTTGCACTGAAATTTCCTTAATCCGAATCCCATCAACATCATATAATTCTCTAGTATTTTCTTGGGTAATTATCCATACTTGACGATTTTTACCTTGAATTTGGATCGTTTTTTTCCTGCCTCCACCATCTGTCAGCCTGACATCAATTGTCATCTGAGAATTTTTTAATTTATTTACATAGTTTTCAATCTGCTCTTTTTTGTGTTCATCAAAATTTTTTCTAAGCGTGCAATCATACATTACTGCAAGGCTTCCAATTATAAAGAATCCATCTGCTCTACCAGCTTGATTTTTTTTGTCATACTGATACAAGTTATGGATACCGAGAAGTTTAAGAACCATAAATACATAGTCCTCAAACTCTGCTGAGTCTGAAAGCTTCATGCAATTATCCAAACATGAACTAATTTTTTCTTTGATATCCTTAACATTTAAAGTAACAGTATTAGGAATATCTTTGATATTAAAAGATGCCGTTGGTTTAGGTAAACTTGGAAAAAGTAAACGAATTCTCTTAACCGCTTTTATAACCCTTCCATCTTTATAATTTATATTTTGTAATGTAAATTCTACTTTATCTCCTTTAGAGAGATTTTCAAGTGTAATTTCCTCTAAATCTTGCTTAAAAAAGAGCAAATCTTTATCTTGTTTTTTTAGTGGTTTGTCAGGTTTAATAAAACCTTTACCTTCTTGTTGATTCAGCCAGTTAATAACTCCTGTTAATCTGGTATTTTCATTCAAAACACGTATTTCGTCAGCAATTTTTTCTATAGTACCATCTTTTCTATTCCATTCTTTGACACAGAATTCTACTAAGTTGCCTCTTTCTAAATCTTCAATAGTGATCCCAATGAGTTTATCTGCAAAAAAAAGTATATTACCTTCATGACCTGCTATTGGTGTATCAGGAGCAATAAATCCACAAGGTACTTTCCCTTGTTTGATACTGATACCCCTGATTGTTCCTGTAATTTTCATACCTCTTGGCTGACAAGTGTTATAGAGTTTCAAATATAGGATTCCCTAGAAACTGAACGGTATAACACTGCTTGAAAGTTGTAGCAGTTATGCTTAATTTTCGGTTAATACACTAAATAGAACTTTATGTCACTTTAAAGACTTAGGTTGCTACCTAAAGGCTCAATATATGCTTCTAAAGTATCCTTAACTTTAGAAGGCTGACGAATTGGAGCGATCGCAGAATAATCAGGTTTTACTGTCCAGTCGTAATGGCGAAGCAGTGTGGAAAGCACGATTTTCATTTCCATTTGGGCAAATTCCATGCCTAAACATCTGTGCGAACCATAACCAAAACCCATTAGTCCTAAAGGATGTTTCTTATCTTCTTCACGAGGTGGTGCGAAGCGATCGGGGTCGAAGCGATCGGGATCGGTATACAATTCTGGTAGACGGTGAGTCAACATCGGCGAAATAGTCACAAACCAACCTGCTGGGATGCGATAACCTGCATACTCAATATCCTTAAGAACTCCACGATTATAGGCATACACCGGGGGATAAAGCCGTTCTACTTCTTTGAGGACGTTGGTTAAATCTGGAAGTTGTTTGAGATGGGACAGATTAAGGGGATTATTTCCCACAACTGCTAATTGTTCTTGGCGCAGTCGCTCTCGCCATTCTGGATGATTACCTAATTCAAATATTACCCAACTTAGTAATGAGGCTGTTGTTTCATGTCCAGCAAACAGCAGTAATAATGCCTCGTTGATTACCTGTGCTTCACTCAACTTATTGCCGTCTTCATCAACAGCCGCTAGCAGCAATCCCAAAACATCTTTTGATTCTTCTAAGTTACCTTGCTCGATACGCTGTGCGATTGTTTCACGCAAGAAAGCCACTAACTTACCCCTAGCATTTTGACCGCGACCATATAAAGTAAAAGGGGCATTCAATTTGAATATTGCCATACTGCTCTCTAGCAGTTGTGTAAACCACTGACTAGTTTGCTCAACTTCGCTCTTGTTCTGACTTCCCAAAAACAGGCGAGTAGCAACCATCAGGGTAAGCTGGCGAAAACTAGAATTTAGAGGAATTGTTCTCTGTCCCCAATCTTTGAGGAAGTCTTGCACAATATTTTGGATGGTGTCGAAATATGTAGCGATCGCTTTTCCGTGAAATGCTGGATACATTAAGCGACGAGTTAGGCGATGTTCTTCCCCATCTTGTAATAAAATATTGTTGCCAAATGTTGGTTCTAAGAAATACCACCCGATCCGCGACGACATGTGTTCCGCCTGTTCCACCAGCACCAGCCGATTAGCATCAGGGCCAATTAAATAAGCACGTTTACGCCCCATAACGCTCGTTTTAAAAACTGAACCATACTGCTGGAATCGTCGCCATAAAAACAGGTCTAAATCCCGAAATATTTCCAAAGTCTCCCCTAAAATGGGCAAACCATAGCTACCAGGCATTTCCTCGGCGGATTTTAGCTGTCGCATATTTGAGTACCTCCAGCAGTAATTAGCTACAGTATCTACTTAATTGTAAAGCGCAGTGAGGCTTTGCAAATCCAATTTACCAATCGCGGTAGAGTTTTTCTGCGTAGAACATAATCTCTTCATTTGGCAGTATAATTTTTGGTTTTTGCCGAGGATACAAGCTCTCAACTGCACCTGTATCCTGTTCAATGACTGTGGCTGCTGCTTGTAAAACTGAGTTTTTCAATAGGAATTTCATCAAAGGATTGACGAATTTGGCATACATCAAAATAAACGTCTTAGTTATTTTTTCTGTTTCCGGGTAGAGAATATGAATTTGAGCAATATCAGCAATAGGTGTTTTCGCAAAAAAAGCTGTAGTTGAAGGAAAAGCATATTCTAGTCTGTTAGTAAGAGTTTTAGGGAAGATTCCCAAAACAGGATTTTTAATAATTTCTCCTAGCGTGTTATTGGCTCTCGTCATTTCTTGTTTGACTGTGGCATAGTATCCTTTTTCTTCAAAATTACTTACATTACAATATGTAATTTTAAATATTTCTTTATGAGTACCATTTTGGTGATTATAGTCATAGTTAACCATTAGATTTGTCAAAAATTCACCCTGAATGCTTTTGTCCCCACTTACTCCGATGAACTCGTAATTATCGACAATCTTTTGATGCAAATCTGGGATGGGCAATCTTGGCTCAAATCCAGCATAAGTCCAGATGCAATCATTGCTAATAATTAGCTCTAATAGTTTGGTAATTGGCTGAGTGTCTTTTTTATCTCCTTGCTGTAGTCTGCCTTGTCCATCAAATTCTAGTGCATGAAAAGGGCAAGTAATAGTATCTCTCTCTTGACAAATCCAGCCGTCTGATAAGGGTGCTTGCATGTGCGGACAGATGTTATCAAGGGCAAACACTTCGCCTTTTTGGTTTTGCCAAATAACATAATCATGTCCGTTTAAAGTGATTTTATTAGGTTTATTCACTCCTAATATAGATTTGTGCGCGATTAGCCAAGGCGCACCAGGTAAAATTGGTTCCATTTTTCCTCCAAAATATTGATAATTTATTGAAAAATCGCTAGATGAGTTAGTAAAACGTCACGCAATATTAAAACTTGATGTCGCCTGTCCTACATCACTCTTTTGAATGCAAATTGGGATAATTAAAGTCTTGTTTGCAATGGCCGAACTAATACAACCGCGCATTGGCTCGGCTAATTTTGGCTACTGCATTGCTTAATTATGTAAATAACTAACTAATTTTTTAGTTAGTATTAATTTAATAAATTTCATCTTTTATGTCAACTACTAACCAATTTTTTAGTTAATATATTTTCGTTATGATGATGGAGCAACGTGGGTCGTTCAACGCAGTCAAAATTCTCATCTAAAAAGCCGCGCCAGGTGCGCGATGCAGAAGCGACGAAAAAGCAGATTCTCGATGCAGCAGAAGCAGAGTTTGCTAGAAATGGACTTCAAGGGGCGCGGACAGAGGCGATCGCTAGAGGTGCAGGTGTCACCACAGCGATGATTTACTACTACTTCCAGAGCAAGGAAGGACTATATGAAGCTGTTCTGCAACGTCCGGCGGTGGAGATGCACGAAGGATTTGAGCAGCTAAATCTAGATCAGTTCCCACCAGAGGAGGCGTTGAAGGTGCTTGTCAAAGGAGCGATCGCTTATGAAGCTGCTCACCCGCACAGAGGGATGCTTTGGTTTCAAGAAGCCAACCAAAACCAGGGAAAGTATTTCAAACAGGGGAATTGGCAAGAAAATTTTAGCTATCTCATCAAGATTTTAGAACGGGGGATGGCTGAGGGTTGTTTCCGTCAGATTGATCCATTTCTCACCACTCTGCATATTATTGGGGTTTGTAATTTATACTTCAACGCTTACGAAAATATCAAGCATACTAGACCCGATTTGCAACTGCTGAGTCCAGAAATGATTGAGCAGCATACTCAAGCAGCAGTTAATTTTATTTTGGCTGGTGTGCAGCGTACTGGGGATTAGAGATTAAATATCGGGAAACTGCGTAGACGTGCCCAAGCGTCATAATAAAAAACTAGAGGAAGTAACTGACTTTCTCTTTCTCTCCATTAAAAATAGGAGTAACAAGATGAACGCTCATAAAGTAGAAGCTGTTTTAAGTGAAGATGGAACTTTAATACTGCGGGGCTTACCTTTTCATGCAGGGGATGCTGTGGAGGTAATTATTCTCGAAGCTAAAACTCCACAGCCTCAAGAAGCACCACCTAGCCAGTTAGAAACCAATCTTTATCCAATGCGTGGGAAACTACTCCGTTATGATGACCCAACAGAACCCGTCGCTTTGTCAGATTGGGGAGTTTTCCAATGATTATACTTGATACACATATCTGGGTTTGGTGGGTTGACGATAACGAGCGATTAACTAAAAAATATCGGGAATATATAGAAGAATATCAATCTCAGGGTTTAGGAGTAAGTATTGTTTCTTGTTGGGAGGTCGCCAAATTAGTCGAAAAAAATCGACTGGTTTTTTCTTGTTCAGTTAATGAATGGCTGGAAACAGCTTTGGCTTATACCGGAATACAGCTATTAAATTTGACGCTGCCGATAGTGGTTAATTCAACTCAATTAAGCGGATTTCATAGCGACCCTTTTGACCAAATTATTGTAGCTACAGCTATAAATTATGCGTGTCCTTTGTTAACTGTTGATACGAAAATTCTTAATTATTCTGGTGTGGTAACGCTTTCATAAATACTTCTACCTTGCACTGGCTATTGATGAAGATGAAGCTTGACTTACCAAAACTAAATCTGGCAAACTTACTCCAGCGACTATTAAGCGATCGCTAAATTAATAGAGCTACCCTAGAAAAACTGGTATCTCTATTCTGTCAAAGCGTCAAGTTTTGCCAGTATTCTTAAGCCTTCTTCTGGGTTGCCAGTTGCAGCCATTGCTTTAAATCTGGTACTGGCATCAAATTCTGCTAGAGCTATGGTGGAAAGTTCTTCAATCAGCTTATTTACACTGATTCCTTTAGCTTGAGCAAGTTCTTTTAATCTGTTGTGTTTTTCGTCTGGTAAACGAATAGTTAAAGTAGCCATTTTTTGTTTAACTCCTAATAATTTCTTCAGGTTTTAAGATTGATAAGTTAGGAAATAACAATTCAGCATTTTGGAAATCTTTAATATTGTGAGTGGCAATAATTGGAGCATTACCAGCAACCGCTAATTCAATTAAATGATTGTCAGCTTCATCTTTTAAATTAGGTCGCCATAAGTAGTAAATATAAATCCATTGACTTATGCTGATAAATGATGCGAGTAAAGCAGAAATTTCTGCACTCGTTAAAGGGCATTTAACGATAATTTCTTCTCGCCCAATAACTGACTCATACTCAGAAAATAAAGCGTTTCCCATCAGCGGCTGATATTCGCCTTTCAAGCAGCGTCGAATGAGTTCTCTACTGGAACCCTTAGAGCTAATAAGCGCACTAATAAAAACGCTGGTATCAACCACAATTTTAATCGCCATGCAGCGATGATAGCATATATGCTATCAGAACCGCCCGATCCAAAAAAAACCTCTTGATTATCAACAGATATGCGACGCCGAATAGCCCGTCGTAGACATAGTATTACAAATTTCGCGCAGCACCATTAGCCTTCAACTTAGGATAAGCAATCCGTTTGTGATGAAATTGTTGCCAAACATCTACAAATATCTGGGCAATTTTTGACATTTCTTCTCGTGTTAATCCTGAATCAACGAGTTGATTGTCTTGCCATTTGGCGCGTAAAATATTATTTAACATTGCTAAAGCTTGTTCGGTAGAAACATCTTTAACCGATCGCTTTTCTTCTCCAGAGGGAGATGATCCGCGAAGAAAACGCTTACCCGAAGTTGACCCTTCAAGCGATCGCAGCGCTGCTTCACAAGAATCTGCTAACATGACAATTCCGGTTTCCCGTGATTGGGGAATCGGGCCATCGTAGCGAAAATCTGCATCGTCAACTATTAAACTCGGATCTTCCTGAGCCATTTGCTGGGCTTGGTGATGGAAATAGGCAATCAACATCGTTCCTTGATGCTCTGGAATAAAAGCTTGAATTGCTGTCGGTAAAAGGTGTTTCCGCGCCATCACCAACCCTTCACTTACGTGCTTTTTAATAATCTCTGCACTCTTCCAAGGGTCTTTAATTTCTGTATCATGTTTATTCGGCCCCCCCATTTGATTTTCAATAAAGCCAAGGGGGTCGTGCATTTTGCCAATATCGTGATATAATGTCCCAGCCCTAACTAGTTCAACATTGCATCCTAGTTGTTTGGCAGCAGCTTCGGCAAGGGTAGCCACAAGCAGCGTGTGCTGAAAAGTTCCAGGAGTTTCAGTAGCGAGTCGTTTTAATAAAGGGCGGTTAGGGTTCGCCAGTTCTGCTAGGCGAATTGGGGTAACTAAATCAAAAACTTTTTCTAGATAAGGACTCAAGCCCAAGGCTACAACACTCCAGGCTAAACCGGATAAAGCAAACAATCCGGCTTCTCGGAGGACGATATACCAGGTTGAACCAAATGCTTGACCAATTAAAATTTTAACAGCCAGATAAATGCTGCCCTGAGTTAAAGCGATCGCAACACCTAATAATGCCAACTCTTCACGCGATCGCAATCGTTGCGCTATGTAACTACCTAATATTCCTCCCCCTGCACCAGCTAAAAGCGCAGCCTTGCTCATATCCAAAGTGATAGCTAATATCGGCAACAGCAGTCCGACAACTGTCAAGCCCAAAGTGGGGCCGTAGAAGCTTCCCAATAATAAACCAAGAGCGCTCCAGGTGGTATAAGACAATCCTAGCGTGATCACTCCTGGCACACTCAGAGTCAGCAGTAATACCAACAAGCGATCGCGTTGTCGCAATTCGCAATTGACATGCCGTTCTACCCAGACAAAAATGCCAATAGCGATCGCAATAACGCCTGCTAACTTCACTAACTCGTGCCATTTTACCTCCCGGCGAACCAGGCGATAATGCTCCAGCACCTCAAAGTTCCATGTATTAATCTGCTCTCCTTTTTTGACAATCACCTCACCACGCCGTACCTTCACCATGACGGGTGGTATCCCAGCAGCAGCCTTTTGAGCATTTCGTCTGGTTTGTTCTTCATCTTTTTGCAGATTCGGCTTGAGTACAGCTAACAATAGATTCTTTGCCAAAGGTTCAGCGGATTCTGGTACAAAAGTCTGCAATTGTAAACTCACCGCATCTTGTAAAATATTTTTTGGCAGTCCATGTGGAATGCCTTGGGTGAGAATCCTCTCTGCACTCTGATGGATTCCCATTTGTGTTGTTTCCCAGTCCGCATCTGACAAATCTAAAAGGAGAGATGTCTCATATACTGCTTCTGGGCTAACAGTCTCTAACTGTAAAAGCTTGGCAGTAGCTTGGGTGTATCTTTGACGTGTTTGGGAAATTTGGGTAATCAGTAAAGACAAGTTTTGATTAGAAGTTATGACGCGGTAAGATTCTAATTCTCCTATTGCTTGAGTGAAGTCAGTGTTTTGAGAAAAATCAACTGGCTCTGTCTTCTGTGGCTTTACCTGGGGACTCTGGGAATCAGATTTGGCTTGATTGGGTGCAGGGATGGATGATGGACGAGATGAGGCGGCGGTTTGTCTTGTTCCTTTTTTCTGCTGATTTTTATTTTTTTCTACAGTCAATAGCAGTGCTTGCCATTCCGATTCAGGGCAAGCGCGGAGGTAACGCTGGGTAGAGATGGACAAAATTACAGGATCAGAAAAAGGAAAAGCTCCAGCGACGGTGCGAATTTCGTTGCCATCATCCAAAAGTTGTTGCAATTTTTGGTTGATTTGTTCGTTGATTCCTGCATCAATCATCAGCACTTGTAAGGAGCCTTTACTGACGGCTTTGCGCTCGGCTTCTGTTTTTTTCTGATCTTCGATGCTATCTGTGTAAGGTGCTGTAATTGTCTGGGGCGCGGGATTACCTACTTTAATTTGAGTCTGGTTATATAATTTATGACCAATAACGCCTGTAAGGGACACTACAGCGATCGCTAAAATAACCAAGGAACGCTGTTCATGTATCCAATCTAAACAAACTGCATAAATACTACTCTTAGTTTTGAGCGATTTTGCCTTTGACTTGAGCGCTCTTTCTTGTTTTCGGCGATGCCTTTTATCGTTGGTTTTTGAGAAAAATAAGATTACATTATTAAAGATAGTCCTTAGAAGTTCTCTTCTACGAGTTTTGCTTTTGGGACTTCTCATTAACTTTCCTTTACGGCGTAGTCCTTTGTACTGTCGCCGCCAGTGAGTCAATTGCTGGGTTAATAACTGCAAAAATTGCTTTATTTTCATTATTTCTGCCTGCAATTGCTGACTTTGATAGCTCAAAATAAGGCAATCATCAGGGAAGTTTGATCTGCGACTGCTGCAACTCAGGGTGGCTAATTAAAGCTGATTTGCCACAATAGCTACCTACAGACTCAGGTTGGGATTTTCTGAAAAATTCTAGTATATAAGTTTTTTAGTTTTTGGCTAAATTTAGTAGTCTTGGGCATTTAGTATCCGCACCGTTGTTCGGTGAAAATAGCATTAACGCGACCGAATAACCCGAGGAGCTGCGTAAACTGACAGCAAAGCCACCTCATATCCCTCCTCTGTTAACTCCGTTGGATTTAAGGCAAGATTATACACTCCTGACCACACCGCCACAAATGCATCGATTAATTCTAACATTTGGGAAAAGCTAGTTATTCCCCATGTTGGAGAGCTCCTCTGCCAGAGTGAGACTTGCCAATTCACGGGAATTGAACCTATACCGTTATATGCTCCTGATAAAGCACCAGTAATTGCCCCTGTAGCCTGTAAGCTTAAAAGCGTAGCATGTTGCACTTTGAAATTGCCATTGTGAGTAGCCTGCAAAACTGCCAAGCGAAAGTCTTCTAAGGTACTTAAAAAGCAGTAAAATGCCATAGCAATAGTGTTACTGAGTTTTTCTTCCTTAGCAAACTCAGCTTGTGCCCTTGACAATCCAGCCCCTTGCTCTAATAAATTCTGAACTATTAATAATTTTTTTGGTATTGATGTCGGTGTTTGTCCGAGAA
This sequence comes from Chroococcales cyanobacterium, assembly GCA_038259325.1. GTDB lineage: Bacteria > Cyanobacteriota > Cyanobacteriia > Cyanobacteriales > Nostocaceae > Nostoc. Next base: position 24,625 of record JBBSOX010000010.1, read on the forward strand.
AAGAAATTGTTTGAGGAATTAAGGTTAGAGGGTTGAGTTTTTCAGTTAGGGCCAGAGCGATCGCATATCCTACTGCTAGGGTTCCATCCCTTACTACTGGGTCATCCTCCCAGATTTTTAGGACATGCAGCAAGTTTTGGCGCAGCTTAATAGGATTTTCGTGAAAAAAAAGTGCTATCGGTAGTGTCGCAAGAATTATTTTTATCGGTATGTCATCAGTTGCTGCTAAATGAAGAGATTCTTTTTGCTGACGCGCTATCCAATCATCTAAATCTAATCTACCCAACGTAATCAAACTCTCAGTTCCCAGAACCGCCATTCTGCCCAAATCCAGATAATTCTGAGACTTTAGATCACCAGCGGCTAAACTCCCCCCCAGGAATGCTCCGAGTAAAGTACCTCTAAACCGATTTATAGGAGAATAACGCATACAATTTTTGATTTTGGCCGCAGCTTTGATCAGCTTCCAACGCAAATTAGATTTTGGATTGAAGAATTAATCCAAAATCCCAACTTGGAAAATCGATTTATTTTTGATCTTTTCTTAAAAAATGCACTAGAGCTTGTAAGCCCAACAAGTAACTTTGCCCGCCAAAACCACTTATTTGCCCGATCGCTACTGGGGCGATGTACGAATGATGGCGAAAATCTTCCCGGCGGTATATATTACTCAGATGTACCTCTACCGTGGGCAAATTAACAGCAGCGATCGCATCTCGCAAGGCCACACTTGTGTGGGTATATGCCCCTGCATTAATCAAGATTCCCTGATATTGTCCTAATGCGCCATGAATAGTATCTACCAAAACTCCTTCATGATTTGACTGCACAGAAAAAACTTCCGCCTGTATCTTGAATCCCTCTTCTTCTAACAGGCGGTTAATTTCAGTCAGTGTCAACGAACCATAAATTCCTGGTTCTCGCTGTCCTAGTAAATTTAAGTTTGGTCCATGCAGCACCAGAATGCTTAAGGGTTGTAAAGTCGAGTTCAGCACTTTCTGACTAGTGGCGACGACGCGAGCGATCGTTGACAGGAATCGGAATCAGTTCCGGTTCCGGTTCAGCCTCTGGCCCCAACAGGCTTTCAATTAGCCTCCGTGCTAATTCCTTAACCTTTTCTAGCACCTTTTCTATATAGTCCATGAACTGACTGCTCCTGAGATACTACCTCAATTTTTGATTAACAGGTACGCAGAAAATGGCATATTTTCGCACCTCTGGCTTCCAACCGGGCTGATACACAATCCCGTATTTGGGACATAAGCCACTTCTAAAATTTGGCGTTGTGTTTTCCCTTACTTTTTAGAGTATCACACTTGCACCTACCGAACTGCATCCTATCAAGGATGGATATCTAGGGTCAAGAGTTAAGGATTTGACTTTGGACTCTTGACTTGCAATTAACCTTCTGTCGCCTTTTTTTTCGCAGTGGTTGTTGACTTAGCAGTTGACTTAGATTTAGAACTCGTTGATTTACTACTGCTTTTGCGAGTCGATTTTGCTGTCGATGCCTTAGCTGACAACAAGTTCAGCGCCTCAGCCAGGGTTATATTTTCTACTGTTTGTCCTTCTGGGATACTCACATTAGTTTTGACATGCTTGATGTAAGGGCCATAGGGACCATCGTAGATATTAATTGTTTCTCCGTCTTCTGGATGTGTACCCAATTCGCGTAAAGCTGCTTTGGACTTGCTGTTGGTGGAACTGCGTCCCTTTTTTGGCTCAGACAATAATTCTAGTGCACGTTCTAAGCTAATTGTCAACACATTATCGGCAGATTTCAGGGAACGGTAGTCTTTCCCCTCCTTACCTTGGTCATGAACCACATAAGGGCCAAAGCGCCCCAAACTTGCTTGGATTTTGCCGCTAGTAACTGGGTGAACTCCCAATGTCCGGGGTAGTGCCAATAGACCAACAGCCATTTCCAGGGTAACGGTTTCTGGGGTAACACCTTTGAGTAAGGAGGCTTGTTTCGGTTTGGGGTTTTCGTCGGTCTTATCACCCAATTGGACATAAGGCCCGTAAGCACCAATTTTTACATAAATCGGTTCGCCTGTTTCGGGATGCCGACCTACCTGGTCAGGGCCAGTGATTTTTTGTCGCAGCAATACTTCTACCTGTTTGGGGTCGAGGTCGGCTGGGGTCAGGTCTTTGGGAATTGAGGCGGTGATAACTCCTTCACCATTTTCGACTTCAATGTAGGGGCCATATTTACCAATGCGGACTTTGGCATCTAGATTCTCCAGTTCTACAGTCCTAGCTTTGGTGGCATCAATTTGACTTTCCCTTTCTTTTACCAGGGTTTCCAGCCCTTTATCTCCTAGATAAAATTGCTTCAAGTAGGGTAGCCATTTTGCTTCACCTGTGGCAATGTCATCTAGGGTTTGCTCCATCTTCGAGGTGAAACTGGGATCAACGATGTCTGGGAAATGTTTTTCTAATAAATCGGTGACGGCGAAAGCGGTGAAGGTAGGAATGAGAGCGTTACTCACCAAATGGGCATAACCTTTGTCAATGATTGTGCCAATGATGCTGGCGTAAGTACTGGGACGACCGATACCTTCGCTTTCTAAGGTTTTTACCAAAGTTGCTTCGGTGTATCTAGCTGGCGGTTGGGTTTCGTGCCCAACTGCTTCCAGTTCTGTACAATTCGGATGATCACCCACTTTCAGATTCGGCAAAATTACTTCCTGGTCTTCCAGTGCTGCTTCTGGGTCGTCTGAACCTTCGACGTATGCACGTAAGTATCCTGGAAATTCAATCCGTTTGCCAGAAGAACGAAATCCAGCGTCCTCAACTTGCAATTGCACGGTAATTTGAGTTTGCCGAGAATCAGCCATTTGACAGGCAACAGTCCGCTTCCAAATCAAATCATAAACAGCAAGTTCTCGACCACCCAAAGCAGTTTCTTGGGGGGTGCGGAAAGTGCTACCCGCTGGACGAATTGCTTCGTGCGCCTCTTGTGCGCCTTTGGATTTGGTGGTGTATTGCCGGGGTTGGGGACTGAGATATTGCTGACCGTAAAGCTTTTCTACACAACTTCGAGCAGCTGCGATCGCTTGATCTGACAAATGCACCGAATCTGTCCGCATATAGGTAATATACCCTTGTTCGTACAAATTCTGGGCAACCCGCATTGTGTCACGGGCTGAGAGGCGCAGTTTCCGGTTAGATTCTTGTTGCAGCGTCGAGGTAGTGAAGGGTGGCGACGGTTTGCGCGTCACTGGGCGTTCTTCCATCTCGGTAACACTCCAGGTTTTCCCAGTTAGGCGTTCCTTGAGGGCTACCGCTTGTTCTTCGTTTAGCAACAAGACATTGCGACCTGCGGTAATTTGTCCAGTTGTTGCGTCAAAATCGCTGCCATTAGCGATTTTGGTTCCTGCCAATGTTATTAACTGGGCAGCAAAGGGGGTTTTTTCCTTTGACAAACTGGCTTTTAAATCCCAGTATGTACCCTCATGGAAAGCCCGGCGTTGGCGTTCCCTAGTGACTAAAAGCCGCACAGCTACAGATTGCACTCGCCCAGCAGATAATCCCCAGGCGATTTTTTTCCATAGCAGTGGAGACAAGGTATAGCCCACGAGTCGGTCTAAAATCCGCCGCGTTTCTTGGGCGCGAACCAACTGCTCATCAATTTGACGGCAGTCTTTCAGAGCTTTTTTGATCGCCTCTTGGGTAATTTCGTGAAACACCATCCGCTTAGTCGGAACTTTCGGCTTCAGCAATTGGTATAAATGCCAACTAATGCTTTCACCTTCCCGGTCTTCGTCCGTTGCCAGAATCAGTTCATCTACATCTTTGAGGGCATCTTTGAGCTGGGTAACAATTTTCTTTTTGTCTTTCGGGACAACATATACCGGTTCAAAGTCGGCGTCCACATTTACCCCTAGCTGCGCCCATGATTCCCCTTTGACGGCAGCGGGAATTTCACTAGCCGACTGCGGTAGGTCACGCACATGACCCATAGACGCCTCCACCCGATAGCCTGCTGGCAGGTAGTTGCGAATGGTGCGAGCTTTGGTTGGAGATTCGACGATGACGAGAGTTGACATGGAAATTTCAATAAAAAGAAGAGCTACTAAGCTAAACAGTCAAATTGAGGTAATTTTTGCAAATTGTCAAGATAAAAGGTCACGCTTAGGGCAGTGATTTAATCCTCACATAAACTGCCTGCTTGAGATAAAATCTGCTGAACTTATGGCCCAGTCTATCCCAGAGGTTAGGCGAGGGAAACGCTGGGTGTGAATTTCCAGCTATTTCAATCTTTAACTTATCTAACGCATAATTGGCGACTACAGTTTTCAAAATATTGGGAGTGGGGAGTGGGGAGTGGGGAGTGGGGAGTGGGGAATGGGGAGTGGGGAGTGGGGGAGCAGGGGGAGATATAACTATTGAATAATTGACCTATGCCCAATGCCCAATGCCCTATGCCCCATTCCCAATCTTTAAGAGCTTGTGCCAAAATTAAACCAAACTTGAGAGCAAAAGCGAAGTAGGGTTTGTACCCATGTCAGGAAAGCAAAACTATGCAACGAATTCGTCAGGGTGATGTTATCTTACTACCTGTGCAGCAGGTTGAAGGACAAAAAATACCTCACTTAACTTTGGCAGAAGGCGAATTTACAGGGCATAAACATCGCATTACTGAGGGAAACGCCGAATTATACGAGAAAGATAGCACACTTTATTTACGTGTGTTTTCAGAGTCGGCATTGCTAGCTCATGAAGAGCATAAAGCTATTTCTATTCCCCAAGGTGACTGGATGGTGAAAATTCAACGGGAATACGAGCCGGAAGGGTGGCGATATGTCGCTGATTGAAAAGTTAACGCCTGAAGAAGAGGCTTTGATTCCAGTTTATCGAGAGAAGTGGAGAGCGATCGCGCTTTCAACGGAGCGAATTGATAGAGAGAAGGCAGAGGAAGTCGTTAAAGCTGTATATACAGCGATCGGTAAACAACAGCCGGAAATTATTTTTTGTGACAGTCCTTATGCAGGTTTGAAAATTATTCTTAAAAAGCGAAATAATAAATTAAATTTAAATAACATAAATTTAAATGACAATTTTATTAACTATATTTCTACAGATTTAGTTAATAAAACTTCAAAAACATTATATCAACTCGATACGCAGGTTATTAGGGAATTAACTATTTTTAGGCTAGATTTTATTATATCTGAATATGTATTTGAAAAAAAAATAAAATTCAAAATTCAACCTAAAATTAATTTAGATCGTCTTTGGCTGAAATCACAATATTTGGCTAGTCGTTGTTGTTGGTTAGATTTTTATATATCTGTATTAAATTGTTCTCACAACAAAATAAGATGGAAAACCTTACAATCTCTATCAAGATTTTGTGGTTGGATTTCTCCATTTGAAAACATTTGTATAGTATGCGATCGCCCCCTTCATCTACGCTTCGACAATCAAAATCGCCTGCACGCTGAAGGCGAACCCGCCATTGAATTTACCGATGGATATAGCCTCTACTCCTTCCACGGTGTAACCTTACCTGAAAAATACGGTAAAATCCACCCGCAGCAATGGCAAGCTAATTGGCTTTTAACAGAAGAAAATGCCGAACTACGCCGAGTGTTAATTCAGGGTATCGGTTACGCCAGAATTTGCGAAGAATTACAAGCTATTGAATTAGATAATTGGCAAGAATATACACTATTAAAAATTGATAACAATGTGGATATCGAGCCGATTTATTTATTAAAAATGACTTGCCCTAGCACAAGCTTTATTCACACCTTGCGAGTTCCACCTAATATGAACTCAGCGCGTGAAGCAATTCGCTGGGTAAATTGGGGAATTGATCCAGAAGAATTTGCTGTACAAACATAATTGCTTAAATGACTTTCACCATTTAGAACCCAATACGGTTCAGTTAGCGTCAAAAACCATAAACTGCTCCCGGTTGGATTGTAGCAAGATCCCCGTAGGGGCAGGGCTATTTCATTCTCATCTAGCCCGCCTCAGAATGAATTCTGAGTCTAATAGCGAAAGTCATCTAAAGATGACTGAGACTCATGTTCTAGTCCGTTAAAACGGACTTTAGCTAAAAGCCAGTGAACTTTAGTTCTGGGCGGTTTATGTATAGAAGGAAATAGCCCTACCGTAGGGGTACGAAGTGAAACCCTTACACAAAAGAAAAGACGCAAAAGTTAAATTTGCGTCTTATTTAGAGATTTTGAAAATTAGAAACTGAATGTGGTTCTCAGTGCGCCAATAACAACATCATCGTTGTCATTGTTATGATCTGGCGATGTTAACCAAATCACTCCTGGGGTAATGGTGATATTGTCAGTCAACTTATACTGATAGAATGCCTCAAGATGATAGGATGTATCCGCATCTCTATCCAATCCTGCGACGTTAGAACTTGTTACTCTCGGCTCTATACCAGCGATGATACCTGCTAAGTTACCTTCTTTACCGAGGTCTGGGAAGCCGAGGGTGACAGCATAGTTCCAAATGTTAATATCTCCACGGTTTCCAGTTAAGGTGCGGCTGGTGGTGTATCCAGCCCAACCACCTAAGACGATGTTATCAGTGATGCCGATGGATGCTTGGACACCATAAGAATTACTGGAAAAACGGGAATCTATTGTACCATCGGCATCTAAATCCAAGGGTGCGAGATTTGCTGCATTGCTACCAGTTAGTAGTGGTTGGTTATAAGAATTGATATAAGTTAAACCAATAGAAATGCGATCGCTTGGTTTAACTGTCAACTGTGCCAGCGCACCGTAAGAACCATTAAACAAACCATTGTTGGGCGTAGGGTCATTAGCTGTACCATTCAAATACCCTAGACTTAGTGCCAATTTATCACTGAACTCGTGCGTTACTCCCAATCCCGCGCCGCCTATCTGATAATAAATTGGGTTGCGTGTACCAAAGGTGGATAAAGCACCAAAAGCACCATCACCGTCAAAGATATTAACAGTAGTAGTAAGATCGTCTGCTGCACCTCCATTGGCGATCGCAACAACCTCTGTTTTTTCGCCCAAGGGAAATCTGTAGAACAGTGCATCTATAAAAGCATCAGTGGTACCATCACCGCCAAAGAATAAGTTACCCTCTGGTGTACCAATGTTAGGGCTGAGAATATTATTAGCTTGGATTCTGGTAAACAGCGTATCTCGGCCTGTGAAGCTGGTTACAAGTTCTACCCGCGCCCGTACCCCTAAAGTTGTATTTTCATCTGTAATTTCTGCACCGTTGACTGTATTTCCTGACAAAACATCGCTAACGACTGCGACAACTTGTCCTTGCAGTTTGGTTGTGGTTGAGAACTGATTCGCTTCTAATTCAGCACTGCGTACTTCTACTGCATCTACACGGCCTCGGAGTGTCGCCAGTTCGGCTGAAAAATCTTCTTGCAGCTTTTGTAATGTAGCTAAATCTTGTTTGCTAACTAAATCGCCAGTGGCTGTAGCAATTAGTTCGTTAACCCGATCAAGACAAGCATTCAAACCAGCAGCGAACTCATATCGCGTTAATGCCCGATTACCACGATAAGTGCTGTTTGGGTATCCTGCAATACACCCATAGCGCTCAACCAAAGACTGCAATGCTTGAAATGCCCAATCAGTGGCTTGTACATCGGAAAATTGAGACACAGAGGTAACTTGCGCCATTGGCTGATCTGGCGCTATATTTTCAGCTTTTGTGTCTGGATTAGCTAAAACTTGCGGTTGATTTATTTCAAACGTGCTGGATGTTTCACCTGCGAATGTAGCAGTATTAAAAAATAGCATGACACCGCAGACTGCTGGACTAACTAGCAGATATTTCCAGAATTTTTGCATTTTTCTCCTCACACTGATATCCAACTCACACCCAAAGCACGTTAAAAAAAACGTGTATTTTATCAAAATATTTCTCAGAGATTTTATCAGAAGTAGGCAAACTTTTTAACCAAAAAAGTCAAGATATCCTAATTCTTCAGGGAAAACTAAATTGCAGAGGGCTGTACCGTCTGAACAAGTTTTGTTGTTACTCATTACACAGCAAACCTAGAATGATATTATGTGTCTCAAATGAGAATGAGAATTATTATAGTCTAAAATATACTATACGTCTCATTGTCAATAGGAATTGTGGCAGAGACAAAGCTTGCATCCATTTTGAGGAGAAAATACCGTGATGGTGAATTACAGAGGACTTAGAACAGGTAGACAAAGAAGCGGCATCTTGTCCATAATCGCTCTGCTGATGTTGTCAATGACTGCTGGCTGTAGCCAATCGAATCCGAATCAGGGAATAACTTCCGAACAGTCGCCGCAAGCACAGGAAGCTGGCTCTACCCCACCGCCGCAGTCGGAAAAAACTAAAGTAGTGGCAACATTTTTGCCGATATATTTGTTTACTAAGGCAGTAGCTGGGAATGTGGCAGATGTAGAAATTTTAGTGCCACCTGGTACGGAGGTACATGAATACCAAGCGACACCAGAAAATGTCAAAGCGATCGCAACTGCAAATGTGTTAGTAAAAAATGGTTTAGGTTTGGAGGAGTTTCTAGAAAATACTGTTAAAAATGCCGAAAATAAAAAATTAACTGAAATTGATGCCAGTAAAGGTATTAAACCCTTAAATGAAATTTCACCTGTTGTGAGAACGACCGAAGAGGAAAAAGGCCACAGTCACGACCATGAACACGCCCAAGGTAATCCCCACGTTTGGTTAGATCCAGTTTTGGCAAAACAGCAGGTAACTAATATTCGGGATGGATTGATTGCTGCCGACCCGGCGAATAAAGTTACTTATGAGGCGAATGCTGCAACTTATATTAAAGAATTAGAAAGTTTAAACGGCGAATTTCAGCAGACTTTGCAGAAAACTCCTAATTGTACCTTTATTACCTTTCATGATGCGTTTCCATATTTAGCTCAACGCTATAAACTCAAGCAAGTTGCTGTGGTACAAATTCCCGAAGATCAACTTTCACCAACTGATGTGCAAAATGCAGTTAATGCTGTGAGAAAGTACAACGTTAAAGCTTTATTTAGTGAACCAGGGGTAGATAACAAACTCCTAACCAGCTTATCCAAAGATTTAAAATTAAATTTGCGGACGCTAGATTCATTGGAAACCGGCGAAACAGATCCACAGCATTATTTCAAGGCTATGAAAGCTAACTTACAGGCTCTGGAAACGGGATGTAAATAGATTTGTCATTTGTCCTTTGTGAAAAACAATGACCAATGACTAATGACTAATGACCAATGACCAATGATCAATGACTAATGACCAATGACCAATGACCAATGACCAATGACTAATGACTAATGACTAATGACTAATGACCAATGACCAATGACTAATGACTAATGACATTGCAATTTTGAAAGTAGAAGGGTTAACTGTCTATCAAGGCAGCTATCTAGCTGTTCAAGATGTTTCCTTTGAATTATTGCCAGGAACAGATACAGCCATCGTTGGCCCCAATGGTGCTGGTAAAAGTACTTTGGTAAAAGCGGTTTTAGATTTGATTCCTCGAAGTGCTGGTACGATTGAAATTTTAGGTCGTCCAATTGCAAGATTGGGGCGTTTACGTCACACGTTGGGCTATATGCCGCAAAACTTCATCTTTGACCGCAGCTTTCCCATTTCTGTCAGCGAGTTAGTAGGACTTGGATGGGATAAGGAAGGGAAAAAGGGCGATTTATTTTTCTCCAAGCTATGGAGACAAGACCGCGAAAAATCGGCAGCAGTGGTAGAAGCTTTACGGCGAACCGATGCTTATCATTTACAGCATCAAGCTATTGGTACTCTTAGCGGTGGTCAACTCAAGCGGGTTTTATTGGCTTATTGTTTGGTAATGCCTCGGAAACTGTTGGTACTTGATGAAGCCTTTGCTGGTGTTGATGTGCAAGGTGCAGCAGATTTTTACGCTTTGCTAAATGAATTAAAGCGTGAGGAGGGTTGGACGGTATTGCAAGTTTCTCATGATATTGATATGGTAAATCGCCATTGCGATCGCGTGCTTTGCCTGAACCAAAGCATAGTTTGTACTGGTAAGCCAGAAATTGCCCTTTCACCGCAAAACCTTTTAGCAACCTACGGCCCAGGTTTTAGCCGCTACCAGCACCAACATTAATGCCCATAAGTATGAATTTCTTCAATGATTGTCAGATAGCAGGGCTTGCGATCGCCAATAGTAGTGACTTGATAGAATTATTACAATTCCCCTTTATGCAGCGTGCGATCGCAGGTGCTGTGTTAATGGGAATACTTGGCGGGATGTTGGGCAGTTTTGTGACCTTGCGCCAGTTGTCTTTTTTCAGCCACGCGGTTGGTCATGCAGCATTAGTAGGTGTAGCCTTAGGTGTGCTGCTACAGATAAATCCGACTTGGATGCTGTTACCTTTTACGTTAGTTTTTGGCGTTATTGTCCTCTACTTCATCGACAAAACCGACTTAGCTAGCGATAGCGTTCTTAGCATAGTGCTATCTGGGGCATTAGCGATCGGTGTGATTCTCACTAGCCTGATTAGAGGATATCGTGGCAACTTGATGGCGGTGCTGTTCGGGGATATTCTAGCGATTGACACCACAGATTTGATTTTGACGCTACTAGTACTTGTGGGAGGCAGCATATTTTTACTATCAACCCTGCGGCAGCAAATTTTATTGACCCTTAACCCCGATGTAGCGCAAGTTCAAGGTATTCCCGTCCAGTTGTATCGCTACGTGTTTGTGGTCTTGCTTTCACTCGCCGTTGCTGTAGCGATTAAAGCTGTCGGCGTTTTACTAGTGAACGCCTTTTTGGTTATTCCCGCCTCCACCGCCAAACTGATGAGTCACCACTTTAGCCGCTTTTTAGTCATGTCGGTGATAGTTGGTTCCATCAGCAGCATTGCTGGCATCATTGTCTCAGGTATTTTCAACCTTGCTTCTGGCCCGAGTATTGTTCTTGTCCAGTTTCTGCTATTTGTAGCCGTTTTTATCTGGTTTAAGTTGAGGTTAAAAGCCGCATAAATCTTTTTTCTCCAAGGGCTTGCTATATTCTCGGATGTTTGCTACATTTATTAATCGTGGCTCACAAAAGCCCCAGCCGGGATAGCTCAGTTGGTAGAGCAGAGGACTGAAAATCCTCGTGTCACCGGTTCAAGTCCGGTTCCTGGCATACAACACAGACAAAAACACCTGTTGCATTAAGACATAAACTGGCATAAAGCTGTCATAAGTAAAAAGCTCCTTGATGCTTATACCGCATAAAAGGTTTATGTCTTAGCAATTGTGTTCTCTAAGCTTTTCCACACCATCCTCCCTTTGCAATATTTATCTGAGATTAATATTGGTATATCATTGGCACTTGCAAAATGACCACTGCTGACCAAAAGCTTGATTTACGCAACATCCCTAGCTACTCAATTTCCGAGTCAGCACGTTATCTGCTTATTCCAGTAGGTACGTTGCGATCGCCTCCAGGTTGAAGAAGCTATTCGATGTGAATTGTCTCTGTCTCAAGCAGCGTGAATAAAGCAGACAAGCCGATTTTCTTTATTGACAGAGCGTTAGGAAAAAAATATGTTGCAGATCCTCTACGTAGTGTGGGTGCAAATGTGGAAGTTCATGCAGACCACTTTTTGCCTGATGCACCAGATATAGAATGGTTGCCAGAAGTAAGTTGCAGAGGTTAGTTAATTCTCACAAAAGATGATGAAATTGGGCGCAATTTTCTAGAACAAATGGCGATCGCCAGTTCGGATGCCAAAGTTTTTGTATTATCTTTGCGAAATTTGACCGGAGAAGAAATGGCAGAAATCTTTGTACAGGCTATTGAGCGGATGGAGAAATTTGCCCAAAGTAATCAATCACCATTTATTGCCAAAATCTACAAATATGGCAAGGTAAGAGTTTGGAAAAATCATACTCAACTGCTTAAAATACTGAAAAATACTACTTAAGCGATCGCTCTGAAGTCCACCCAGAACAAAAGTCCTTGAAACGCATATTACAAGATAATTTCGGCTGTTTGTATTCTCAAGTGGAAATAAAGGACTGGTAAGGCATCTGGAAAACTTTTTGGTCTACTGATGGTGCTTAGTCACTTGTCTGTAAGGGGTTTTCGGCATTTTCCTGATAAGCACTTAAAAAACAAAAAGACCAGCCTCCCACAGCTGGCCTAGAAAATATTTTTTTGCGTTGTCTTCTCAAGAGAGTTAAAACCCAATTGCGCGTTCCCAAAATGCAACGGGCAACTTTTCTTAACAATATTGTAACAGTCAGCACAGATTTTTCGTGAAATTTCATCAAAAAAGATAAAAACAAAGCTTAAAAGCTTCTATCCATCAGGATAATTCAGCAAATCGCAGGGTAGAAAAGGAGGGGAGCAGAGGAAGCAGGGGAAGCAGGGGAAGCAGGGGAAGAATTCTTAATTTTTGACAAATGACCAATGACCAATGACAAATGACCAATGACTAATGACTACTAACCATTTGTGGTTTTCCCCAGAGGATGCTTTCCTGCTTGTAAATTGCAATTCCCGGTTTTGCTCCTTTGGGTTTGTAGACGTGTTTTAGCTGAGTATAAACTACTGGCACTTGCTCACTCTGACGGGCGCGACTGTAGTAGGCGGCAAGATTAGCTACAAATTGTAAATCAGCTTCTTCTGCAACAGCACCTGGTTCTAGACGTAATAGCACATGGCTCCCTGGAATTTCTTGAGCGTGGAACCATAAGTCATAATCCCCAGCGACACGAAAGGTCAATTGGTCATTTTGGCGATTGTTACGCCCGATTAATACCTCAAATCCACTGGGGGTAAGGTAACGATGAAAGTTGGTGCTGGGGGCTTCATTGGCACTGCGACTGCGATATTCTGGATCTTCTAAATACTTTTGTCCAATCAACTCTTCGCGGATTTCTTCTAAAGCTCGCAAATCTTCTGCTGTTTGGTAAGTGTCTATTTGCCCGATCGCAGCTTCTACTTGTTCTAAATACTCAATTTCTGTCTGCACTTCTAATAGTAGCGGTTCGACAGCAGCACGAGCGCGTTTGAGCTTTTGGTGCTGTTTGTAAAGACTTTGGGCATTTTGGACGGCATTTTTATCTGGCTGGAGAGCGATCGCTACTGGCAAATTTGTATCAAAATCAGCAAGGATAATTTCTTTCATCCCTGGTTCCCAGTTTTGCAAGTGAGCCATCAATAAATCAGCTTTTTGCCGATACTCATCGGCTTGATCTGATTGCTGCAAGCGCGTCTTAAAGGTTTGAGCTTTATTGCCTAATTTCGCCAAAATATTATTCAATTTCTGACTCAACTGATGGCGCAATTGAGAAAATAATTGTTGGTCAATTTGGTTACTGTAGTAGCGGTTGAGTAACTCCTGGATATCTTTGACCTTTTCAACTGCACCCCAACCCATTACGGTGTAGCCATCTTTTGTCCAAGCGGGTTGAAATTTACTGGAATTTAAGGTTTGTAGCCATTCTTGCCAACGTTCAAACAGCTGTCGCCAATCGTCGGGGTTGAGAGTATCGGTGGATGTTTCTGGTGCGATATTTGCTTCTAGCAGCATTAACTCTAGTAGTGCTGCACTCAAGCCACTATAACTTTTGAGCAATTGCCGCTTGATTGCTCCTGGCACTAAACTTACCCGTTCTTGCCAACGTTCTTGAGATTCGCTCAAACTGGGGACAGTCCCAGTCAGTTTTGGCGGTGTTTCATAAGGTTGTCCGGTTTGGATGGGACGGACACTAGATTGTTGCTGACTGACTTGATGAGCAGCAGTGATAATTATATTGTTGGCGTCGGTGAGAATGACGTTGCTATACTTGCCCATGATTTCTGCATAGACATGATATAGGGCGGTTTCTCCAGGACGACGGGCAAATTGCAAATCAATAACTCGCTCCCAAGGGGCGATCGCTTCAATAGTTACCAGTGCTAAACCACTCAATTGGTGTATCAATTGTTGGCTAAAGGTAAAGGTATCTGGCGATCGCGGTGGTGGATTGCCGATACAAATATGTGCAGCTTGCGGATGCCAAGAAATCTGTAGCCAATCTCGCTGTTTCAGGGTGCGTAATGCCATCGTAATCGTGTAGCGATCGCGCTGGTAAACCTGTTCTAAGCGTGATGGTAGCCAGTTAGCGCGGATTTCGCTACAAGCAGCTGTGAGAGTGGTAAAGTCAACTGGTTGCAAAGCGATTAGTTGTTAACATTCAAATGGTAGCGATCGCTATGCTTTTATCTTCGTTTAGTCAAAGCATAGCAGACCTCAACTATCATAGCGGTTACTCGTCTCTGGAGACATCGACCTCTGCACGGGTGGGGAAACTCCTCCGGGTAAGTCGAGTCGTGGAAAGAGAAAGCCTAAGAAGGGTCAAAATTCATTCTGAATTCTGTTCGATAAATATTTCCTATAAGAAAGTTAAAGCTTGACCCCGCACTTGCGTATTTACCTGGCCTTTGTCATAAACTACTTCACCACCAACAATGGTGGTTGTAGCCCAGCCGGTGAGGTTCCAGCCTTCAAAGGGACTCCAACGGCATTTGGTTAAAAGTTCCTCGCGCCGGACTGGACGGTATGTATTTAAATCTACAAGCACTAAATCGGCATCATAACCAGGTGCGATCGCTCCTTTATTAGGAATACCATAAGCCACAGCGACATTTTTTGACATCCAGTTCACAACTTGAGCCACAGTACACTTTCCCTGCATCGCCGCAGTTAACATCAAAGCCAGGGAAGTTTCCACCCCAGGCATTCCCGAAGGAGTATTAGGATATTCTTGAGCTTTTTCTTCTAAGGTGTGCGGCGCGTGATCTGTTGCGATGAAATCAATCACGCCATCGCGTAAAGCTTGCCAGAGAACTTCGTTATCGTGGGGCGATCGCAACGGTGGATTCATCTGTGCTAAAGTACCAATCTGCTCATAAGCACTGATATTCAACAACAAATGCTGTGGCGTTACTTCAGCTGTTACCCAACTAGGTTTCTCCTGACGCAGCAAATCTGCTTCTTCGGCAGTTGACATGTGCAGAATATGCAGACGACGGTGATATTTTTGAGAAAGTTTTAATGCCAGTTGGGTTGCCAGCAGTGCTGCTTGATTATCTTGAATTTGGGAGTGAACTGCTGGATAGTGAATGTTGGCAAACTCTTGGCGACGTTGGTTGATTCTACCTTGGTCTTCGGCATGAACGGCAATCAAGCGATCGCCTTTGGCAAATATCGCAGAGAGGGCTGTTTCGCCATCAACTAACAACTGGCCATGCATCGACCCCATGAAAATCTTAATTCCTGGTGTTGGCTTTGCTAAAAGCAAATCTGGTAGATTCTCTGCTGTTGCCCCAATAAAAAACCCATAATTAACCAAGGACTTTTGTGAGGCACGTTGTAGCTTGTCGTCTAAAGCCTGCTGTGTCGTTGTCAGGGGCGCGTATTAGGCATTTCTAAAAAGGAAGTGACTCCGCCTTTGGCACAGGCACAACTGGCGGTGAATAAATCTTCCTTGTGTTCTAGTCCAGGTTCCCGGAAATGCACCTGCGGATCAATAACTCCTGGCAACAAAGTTAGCCCTTCTGCGTCAATTTCAGTGGCTAGTGCCGTTTGGGAGATTTCTGGGGCAACTTCGACTATTTGGCGATCGCGGGTCAACACATCCCCAATCATTAGTTCACCATTGGGTAGAATTATGCGAGCGCGGCGAATCAGTAAAATTTGTGGAGATGACATAGAGTTAACAAAGTTCAGATAAAAAGCGATGTATTACAGAGAACCATGCTTTTAGGTTAAACTTATTCGCGTTATTCGCGCCTAGAGTAACCAATTTTTGCCGCGCGTTAAAAAAAAGTTTATTTTTAATGTATGAAGCACTCCGTCAAATCCACAATCTAAAATTGGTAGTCAAGATGAGAACATGACTAGAAAATTAAAATTTTCCCGTTAAGATTAACAAATAAAGTCTCACTAGGCGAGTTAATTACCTACATCTTTCCTTCCGTTAAGTAATTTCATGCAAAATAAAGTGTCTGATAACAACTCTAGTCAACAACCCGATAATTCTTGGATCGCAGAGCTAGGTAGAACAGTGGTATTGAGCATTGTTCTAGCTTTGGGAATTCGTACCTTTGTTGCTGAAGCACGCTGGATTCCTTCTGGGTCGATGGAACCAACTCTGCATGGTACGCCAAACCAGTGGGAAGCAGACAAAATCATTGTCGATAAGTTGAAGTATAAATTTGCTAACCCACAGCGGGGAGACATTGTAGTTTTCTCACCTACAAAAGAGTTACAAAGAGAACAATACCAGGACGCTTTTATTAAACGTGTAATTGGCTTACCTGGAGAAAAAATACAACTTAGGGATGGCAAAGTCTATATCAACAACAAACCCCTCCCAGAAGCTAATTACCTCGGTTCTGGTCAGAGTACAGTCATTGATGTTTGTCAATCAGGGGCACAGCCACCTTTTTTAGCTAAACCCCAGACTATACCAGCCGATTCATATTTAGTACTAGGCGATAATCGTAACAATAGCTATGATGGTCGCTGCTGGGGTGTTGTACCCCGCGATAATATTATTGGACGGGCTGTAGTTCGGTTCTGGCCTCTAAATCATGTTGGAGGAATAGATAAATCGCCAGTATATCCATAATGAATAATATTATTGATGTTCTCCTGGTTTAACAAGTAACGCGAGTGTTTGCTTGCTCAAAAAACCAGAGAATTCTTGAGTCTTAGGGAAGCCAATATTTAACCCTAAGCTTAAACCTTGCTTACGGTAACACCAAGCATTTTGACCGTATGCTCTACGGCTGCCAGTCCTTGAAGGGATAATATTTGAGCGGCTGCCACATCTCTATCGGTTGCGTAGCCGCAATTTAAACAAACATGAATACCGTTCCATCAGGTATGGCGCGAGATTGTCTAAACTTAACCGCTCCAATTTTAGGTGCTCAGACTTTTCGCAAAATCTAAAATTTAAAATTGCTATGATGCCTTACCTAGCCAAGATTTTACTGTATCCAGTTAAGTCACTCGATGGTATTGAAGTTGAGAACGCTAGAGTTCTTGCCAGTGGAGCATTACAGTATGACCGCGAGTTTGCCATTTTTGACGAACAGGGTAAATTTGTCAATGGCAAGCGTCATCAGAAAATCCATTTGCTCAGGGCACAATTTGCAATCTTAAATAGAACTATTTCCTTGCAAATGCCAGATGGCGACTCCCAACAAATTTTTCATTTAGATGAGGAACGGCAAACATTAGAAGCAACTTTGAGTGATTTTTTTGAGTTTGCTGTCACATTAAGGCAAAACTCTCTGATGGGTTTTCCTGACGATACACACTCACTTGGCCCAACGGTGATTAGTACAGCAACCTTGGCAGAAGTAGCTTCTTGGTTTCCCGGTTTAAATGTAGATGAAATGCGCCGTCGGATGCGTGCCAATATTGAGATTGATGGTGTACCCGCATTTTGGGAAGATCGGCTATTTAGTGAACAAGGTGATTTAGTCTCTTTTCGAGTGGGAGATGTGGATTTTTTTGGGGTTAATCCATGTCAGCGTTGTATAGTGCCAACACGCGATTCTTACTTAGGGGAAGCTTACCCAAACTTTCAGAAAATCTTTGCAACCCAGCGACAAGCAACTCTGCCAAATTGGGTTGCTTCATCGCCTTTCAATCATTTTTACAGATTGAGCGTCAATACTCAATTACCCCCATCATCAGCCGGAAAAATATTACAAATCGGCGATAAGGTTAACATATTTACACAATAAAATTAACATTTCTTTAAAAGAAAAAAGACTAAACCTCATCTATGTAGAAACCTAGAGTTTTTAAAAGATATATTTATGTAGTTGCGTTTCACGCAACCCAACATTACCACCTTATTTATGTAGGGTTACGCTATCGCTGCACCCAACCTACAAAACTACGGTTTTCAAGCTAGACGAGGTTAAAGTAAATTTTTTTTATTTTTACTATATATTTGCATAAAAAGTTTAACAATTGCTGTAATTAAAGATAAGTTTTTGTAAAAGTCTAAAGGTTTGGAGACCGGAAAATCCAAACATCAGCAATCAAAAATTAAATTTAGGATTGGTACTAATGGCGACCTGAATTTTAGAATGGCATACTGTAACTTATCAGTTAAATTTCAGTTCAACTGAGTAAATCTATTGACACATTGCCAGATAAAACTGAGCAAATTAATGTGTGAGCACAAAGTTTGAAAATTAGACGCTGGAGGAACTCAGGCAGTTAAACAAGTACAGTGCTTTGTAATTTTTTATACCAAAAATTAGGAAGCTATGTCATAATTATTCAAAGTAATAGTACATAGTAATTATATTGTTACTGATTGTAGCGAATATGGCAAACTACCCCTAGGATATGTTGGGGAAGAAGCAAACAACAATGTTATCCAAACTTCAGTCCGTCAAATCCATTAATCGCTTAGTTGGCAGGGTTTATGCCAAGATGCCCCTGAGATATGTTCTGATTGTGCCCTTTATATTGCAAATTTGTGGAGCAGTAGGACTTGTGGGCTATCTTTCGTATCAAAATGGTCAAAAAGCGGTAAACGAGCTTGCTAATCAATTAGAAAATGAAATCTGCGATCGCATTGAACAGCATCTTGATAGCTATTTAACCACCCCCAAGCAAATCAATCAAATCAACTTAGATGCAATTGAGCTAGATTTGCTAAACCTTTCGGACTTTAAAACCACCGGAAATTACTTTTGGAAGCAAATGCAGGTTTTCAATGTTGGCTACAACAGCTTTGCCAACCCCAAAGGTGAATTTATCGGTATTGAACGTTTAGATAATGGCACGCTCTTAATTAATGAAGTTACCGAAAAGCATGGTATCGGGAAACTTTATGTTTACAATTCAGGCCGGAAAGGAAATCGCCGCCAGCTTCAGCAAGTTAAAAATTACGATCCTCGTGTAGAAGCATGGTATGCAGATGCGGTTAAGGCAGGCAAACCAATTTGGAGCAAAATTTATCAATGGGAAGATAAACCAGAAGTTTTATCTATATCTTCCAGCTATCCTGTTTATGATAAAAATCACAAACTAGTTGGGGTAATTAGTATTGATTTGATCTTGTCACAAATCAGCAACTTTTTAGCCAACTTAAACACCAAAGAATTGGGTAAAACTTTTATTTTAGAGCGTTCCGGGTTAATAGTAGCTTCTTCTACTACCGAGCCACCTTATACAATTATTAATGGTCAAATCCAACGCCGATCAGCATTAGATAGTGAAAATTCTTTAATTCGACTCACAACCCAGTCGTTGATCGAACGCTTTGGCAGTCTTGAGTTCATGGACGGGAAGCAACAGCTAAACTTTACCGCCGATGGAATGCATTATTTTGTGCAGTTAAAAAGTTGGAAGGACGAGCTGGGTTTAGATTGGCTAATCGTGGCGGTGATTCCCGAAAGCGAATTTATGGGGCAAATTAACGCTAATACCCGCATCACCATTTTTCTGTGCATAATTGCTTTGTTAGTGGCGACAAAAATTGGGATTTTGACTGCTGAGTGGGTAATTAAGCCGATTTTACAATTAAATATATCAGCTAAGAAAATTGCTAAAGGTGAATGGGAGCAAACACCAGAAATTCAGCGTTTCGATGAACTGGGGGAACTAGCCAAGTCATTTGAAACTATGGCAAAGCAACTCCAAGCATCCTTTACTAGCTTGGAAACAAAGAATGCTCAAATGCAAGTTTTAAATGAGGCGCTATCTCACAGTCAGAGTCAGCTGACTCAATTTTTAGAAGCCATGCCGGTAGGTGTATTTATCATCGATGCTGAAGGTGAACCTTATTATACAAATCAAATTGGGCAACAAATTCTTGGACAAGGAGCGATGTCTAACGACAAGCCGCTACGCGTCTACGCCCAAGTTAGTGGTGAACAATTGTCAGAGGTATATCAAGCTTACCTTGCCGGTACAGATCAACTTTATCCCAGCGATCGCCTGCCGATTTTGAGAGCATTGCTTGGGGAAAGCACCAGAATTGATGATATGGAAATTCGCTATTTTGACAAGATTATTCCCATTGAAGTTTTAGGAAAGCCAATTTATGATGAATCAGGAAATCTGGCTTTTGCGATCGCTACATTTTTTGATATTACCCAACGCAAACAAGCAGAAAATTTATTAGTAGAATACAATCGCACCCTAGAGGCTCAAGTAAAAAAACGTACTGAAGAGTTCCAGCAAGCGATCGAGCAACTGCAAATCACCCAACAAGAACTGATTCAATCGCAAAAAATTGCCGCACAAGAACAACAAGCCGCCGTTCGTGAAGCGGCGCGAAGCGCTGCCGCCAACCTCGCAAAAAGCGAATTCCTTGCTAACATGAGCCACGAACTGCGTACCCCACTCAATGCCATTCTTGGTTTTACCCAATTCATGAGCCGAGATTATTCGTTATCTGGCGAACATCAAGAAAACTTGGCAATTATTAATCGTGCTGGTGAACATCTACTCAACTTAATTAACGACATTCTAGAAATGTCCAAAATCGAAGCTGGTAGAATCACATTCAATAGCAGCAGCTTTGACTTAATTCATGTATTGAAGAAGTTAGAAGAGATGTTGCACTTGCGTGCCGCATCTAAAAATTTAGAATTAGTGTTTGAATATGCACAGAACATTCCCAAGTATATAGAAACGGACGAAAATAAACTGTGTCAAGTCTTGCTCAATCTCTTGGGAAATGCCATTAAATTTACTAATACTGGAAGGGTAACGCTACGGGTGAGGCTGGGGACTGGGGATTGGGAAACTGGGGAGCAGGGAGAGCAAAATCTTCCTCATCCCCCTCATCTCTTCTTCGAGGTACAAGATACGGGCTGCGGTGTTGCCCCAGAAGAAATTGACTTGTTGTTTGAAGCTTTTGAGCAAACTGAAATCGGCAGAAAATCCCAACAAGGGACAGGGCTAGGTTTGGCGATTAGCCGCAAATACGTGCAACTGATGGGAGGAGATATAACTGTCAGTAGTACACCTGGTGTTGGTAGTACATTTGCCTTTGATGTTCAGATTGCTCTAACTTGTCCCAGAGAAATCTCGACAACCCAAATTAAATCCCAGATTATCGCTTTAGCAGCTACTGAGAAAGCATACCGCATCTTAGTAGTTGACGACTCCAAAGAAAGCCGTCTATTGCTAGTTAAGATTCTCACATCTATTGGTTTTGAAGTCAGGGAAGCTACAGATGGTAGTGAAGCAGTTGCTAGTTGGGAATCTTGGCAACCACACTTGATTTTTATGGATATGCGAATGCCGGTCATGGACGGTTACGAAGCAACAAGAATAATTCAAGCTAAACAAATGGGACATGAGGCAACTAATACGTTGCGTAAGTCCTACCCAACATTGAAACAGCTGTTGCCATTGAGTAACCAGTACCTTGCACAAGGCTTCCCCGATTCGGGCGACTGCGAAGTTCTCAAAGTTGTACCTATATTCAAAAGCCAGCTACGCCCAGCGTCTCCCACACCAGAAGCAGTTGGTGTCATGGTAAATGATGCTTCTGGTGCGTCCGCCAATCGAACGTCAATAGCCCTGGCTCCCCCTTGTGACTTCTCCGAGGTAGGGCAGGGTGGCTCCAATACACACACGATCATTATTGCCCTAACTGCTAGCGCCTTTGAGGAAGAACGCCAGAAAATTTTATCCATTGGCTGCGATGATTTTATTCGCAAGCCATTCACACAAGAAGTATTATTGGAAAAACTGAGCCAACATCTAGGTGTAAAGTATACCAACGAAGTAGAAACTACAAATACAATGGTTGGCGATCAACCTACACAGGTATTTGTCAGTGTTGCCGAACTCCTGAGCCGCTTATCACAAATGTCACCTGATTGGCTACAACATATTTACTATGCCGCAGCTAGCTGTAGCGATGAACTTATTTTAGAGTTACTCAAGCAAATTCCATCAGATAATGGTCAAGTTTTCAAAGTTCTCAGAGATTTGGCAAATAACTACCAGTTTGAGAAAATCATGGAATTGACTAAAACAAACGTAGAATGAATCACGAGCATTTAGACCCTAATAAAAAAGATATTTTGATCATTGACGATATGGCGGACAACCTCCGGGTTTTATCCTCCATATTGACAAGGGAAGGGTATAACGTTCGTAAAGCCTTGAACTGGCAAATGGCAATGACAGCAACTCAAATGCTGTTACCGGATTTGATTCTACTTGATATTATGATGCCAGAAGTAGATGGCTATGAAATTTGTCAGACCTTTAAAGCTTGGGAGCTAACAGCCGATATTCCGGTGATTTTTATTAGCGCTTTAGATGATGTTTTTGACAAAGTTAAAGCCTTTAAGATGGGTGGTGTTGACTACATCACTAAACCTTTTGAGTTTCAAGAAGTTTTGGTACGCGTGCAAAATCAACTGGCATTGAGGTCGGCGCGATTAGAAATATTGAAACTAAATGTCGAACTGGAACATCGGGTAAAACAGCGAACTGGAGAGCTAGAAAAAACTCTACAAACACTCCAGAAAGAAATTAATCACAGCCAAAAATTGCAAAGTAAACTTTTAAATATAGCCTTGCATGATTCACTAACTGGATTACCAAACCGAGTTTTGTTTATCAGGCAACTAGAAAATGCTCTCAATCGTGCCAAGCAAGAATCTAGTTATCAGTTTGCTCTTTTGTTTTTGGACTGCGATCGCTTCAAAGTTATCAATGATTCCCTTGGCCATCTAGTAGGAGATGAGTTGCTAGTAGCCATCGCTCGTCGCCTGCAAGCATGTCTGTTACCTATTCATACTCTAGCACGATTAGGTGGTGATGAATTTGGAATTCTTCTAGAAAATATTACAGATATAAATATAGCAATCCAAGTTGCCGAACGGATTCTGCAACAGCTATCACTGGCTTTCAAATTGTCACGATATGAAGTATTTATGAATGCCAGTATTGGTATTAGCTGGGGCAATAAAGATTATGAGCGCCCAGAGTATTTATTGCGGGATGCTGATACGGCAATGTATCGGGCTAAGGCTCAAGGAAGAGCCAAATATCACGTTTTTAATCCTACAATGCATCAGGAAGCTATTCAGCTTTTAGATTTAGAAAATGACCTGCGAAGGGCTGTTGAAAGACAAGAATTTCTCGTTTACTATCAGCCAATTGTTTCTCTAACTACAGGCAGAATTTCTGGATTTGAAGCCTTGGTGCGCTGGCAACATCCGAATCGCGGTCTAGTTTCTCCCATTGAATTTATCCCTGTGGCAGAAGAAACAGGTTTGATTAATGCCATAAATACTTGGGTATTACGGTCAGCTTGCCATCAACTGAGCATTTGGCAACATCATCCAGTAACACCAGAACCGCTAACTATCAGCGTCAATTTGAGTGCTAGGTTATTTTCACAGCCTAATTTGGTAGAGCAAATTGACCGAATAATTTATGAAACTAAAATAAACTCTGCTTATTTAGAATTAGAAATTACAGAAAGTGTGATTATGGAAAATACGAATGCGATTAAAATAATTCTTCAACAGCTAAAGCAGCGAAAAATCAAGTTAATTATGGATGACTTTGGTACAGGATATTCCTCCTTGAGTTACCTGCATAGCTTTCCTTTGAATGCGCTCAAAATTGATAAATCTTTCGTTAAACGGATGCAGGAAAACAAAGAGAATATGGGGTTAGTACCAGCCATGATTGGCATTGCTAACTCAATGGGAATGAGTGCGATCGCTGAAGGTGTCGAAACACAAGAACAGTTAGCCCAATTGAGAAGTTTAAACTGTAATTTTGCTCAAGGATATCTATTTTCTAAACCCATAGCAGAAGAATTGGTTCTTAAGTTACTAGCCGCATCACCTCAATGGTAGCTATCAAAGAGGACTTGAGAAAAATTCCATTGTTGACGCTCGGCTAGATAATCTGGGCGTATTATCTACTATACTACTGTAAGCGGGCTATCAAGTTCGCACAGTTCCTAATTGACTAATAGCTGTGGTAGTCTGTAAAACTCTTCAAGCACTGTGGGAGTTAGACTAGAAATATAAGTGTTTCGTTGAAATTGATAAAAAAATTCTTAGGATTATTTTAAATAAGCATTTACTATTCTGAATTATTACAAATATAGCTTTTTATACATAATGCATTTCAATCAAACTAACCATCATAAAAGAAATATTTTAGTGGTCGATGATACCCCAGATAATTTGCGGCTTTTATCGGCGATGTTAACTGCACAAGGTTTTGAAGTTCGCAAAGCCTTAAACGGTAAAATGGCACTGACTGCGTGTCAAATGGTTTTACCAGATGTGATTTTGCTGGATATCAATATGCCAGATATGGATGGCTATCAAGTCTGTCAACAATTGAAAGCTGACAATAAAACAAGTGATGTCCCAGTCATTTTTATTAGCGCCCTAGATGATGTTGTAGATAAGGTAAAAGCCTTTGATGTTGGTGGTGTAGATTATATTGCAAAACCTTTTCATGGCGCAGAGGTTGTGTTGCGAATTGAAAATCAAATTAATTTACGTTTGCTGCAAGTTAAACTACAAGAAAAAAACTTTTTACTCCAACAGGCTCTTGACAACTTGCAAGCCTCTCAAGTTAAACAAATTCAGAACGAAAAAATGGTGGCACTGGGGCAACTAGTGGCTGGACTTGCTCATGAAATTAATAATCCTATCAGTTTTATTTATGGAAATCTCCAATATGCCGGTCAATATGTGCAAGACCTAGTGAATCTGGTTGAGGTCTATCAACAGGAATATCCTAAACCCACATCAAAAATTCAGCAAATAGCCAAAGATATAGACCTGGATTTTCTGATTACGGATCTGCAAAACCTGATAAGTGCAATGTATCGAGGATCTGATCGCATTCGGGAAATTGTACTAGCGCTACAACACTTTTCTCGGCATGATGAAGCAGAGATGAAGCGGGTAAATATCCATGAAGACATTGAAAACACTTTAGTGATGTTACAACATCGACTCAGGGAAACAGCAGACCGTCCCGCAATTGTTGTAGTGAAAGATTATGGTAACTTGCCCCTAGTCACTTGTTATGCGAGTGAACTAAACCAAGTATTTATGCATCTGTTGAATAATGCTATTGATGCAATAGAAGAGGGAGTGGGGAATCAATCTCCTACTCGCTACCCCTTAACGCCACTTGGGGAAATCTCAGATGCTCTCTACGGGACGCCCGACGTAGCTTGCTTCCCTGAAGGGGTAAACGAACTCGGTAACGCTACGTTATCGCCCTTGGCGTCTCCCCAACTCTTAGAGATACTACACCAAGGGAGAAAACCGTATCGGCTCGTCTCTACTCCTCAAATTCGGATTCATACAGAGGTGACAGACTTGAATATGATCAAAATTGCGATCGCAGATAATGGCCCTGGTATAAAAGAGTCGTTGCGATCGCGTTTGTTTGACCCATTTTTTACTACAAAATCTGTGGGTAAAGGTAGTGGGCTAGGGTTATCTATTAGCTATCAGATTATTGTACAAAAACACCGAGGAAATATTACCTGCACTTCTTCGGTTGAGCAAGGAGCAGAGTTTGTGATCGAAATTCCTCTAGAGCAACCTACCACTAATCACTCTGACAGGCTTAACGGCAGTTGAACTGTAAAGGTTGTCCAGCCCTGAGAACTGGTAGCTTCAATTGTGCCTTGGAGATATTCTACAGCAATCCTGTGAATTGGAAAGTGTTATTAAAGATAGCGCGGAATCGGCGATCGCTTTCTTGTAGTGCAATAGTCCGTTCCTCCACTTTAGCTTCTAACTCTGTCTTGAGGGTTTGCAGGTTATGGTAGAGTTGGGCTTTTTGGATAGCGATCGCTAGTTGCACCGTCAGTTGGTTGAGAAATTCTACCTCAGATGTCTGTCATTGTCGGGGGGCAGAACATTGATGCACGATGAATAGCCCCCATACAACTGCTGAAGTCCCTGGGTTCTCTAATAAAATGGGGACAACTAAATTCGCCTTGACCTGAAACCGTTGTAGAGACGTTGCAATGCAACGTCTCTACATTCATTTTCACCAGATGTCTAATTTGTGTTTAACCCTGAATCAGGAAATTCGTACTTTTTCTTGATTACAGACTACTCTTTTGAGTCGCATAAACGCATAATAGAAGTGTGACTGATCTGTTCGTCCCTTTACAATCTCTCAAACAAGGTGACTGGTTCAAGCTCATCTGCGGAGCTAGCTTCCAGCATTTGCCGGCAGTCAGAAGTTTAACGTTAGCCTATACTTTGGCGGGCGCTGACTGCATAGATGTTGCAGCTGATCCAGCGGTGATTGCAGCAGCACAAGCAGGGCTACAAGTAGCCAAAACTCTGGCTAGAGATGCCCAAAAGCGAGGCTTTGACTACCAAGGTAACTCACCCTTTTTGATGGTCAGTCTCAACGATGGAGAAGACCCCCATTTTCGGAAAGCAGAATTTAACCCTACTGAGTGTCCTAAAGATTGCCCTCGACCCTGTGAACGGATTTGTCCGGCACAAGCAATTGTGTTCAACAATGCAAAAGAAGACTTTTCGGGAGTAATATCGCAAAAGTGCTATGGCTGCGGTCGTTGTATACCAGTTTGTCCATATAATATAATTAATACAAGTTCATATATGTCAACGCCGGGAGCGATCGCGCCATTGGTAATGTCAACGGGAGTAGATGCCGTAGAAATCCATACGAAAGTCGGGCGTTTGGCAGAATTTGAGCATTTATGGCAGGCAATTTTACCGTGGGCTGATCAATTAAAAGTACTAGCTATCAGCTGTCCCGATGGCGAGGGGATGACTGACTACCTAAGAGCAATATATGACCTGATTGCCCCACTCAAGAGTGCTTTAATTTGGCAAACCGACGGCCGCCCAATGAGCGGTGATATTGGCGATGGGACTACTTTAGCGGCGGTGAAATTAGGGCAAAAAGTCTTGGCAGCTAAGTTACCGGGATATGTGCAGTTAGCAGGCGGCACAAATAGCTATACCGTTGCTAAGTTGAAAGCAATGGGACTGCTTAAAGAGGCGGAGGGGCAGGGGGCAGGGGGCAGAGGAGAAAAGTCTTCCCCCCTACTCCCTGCTCCCTGCTCCCCCTCCTCCATTTCTGGGGTCGCCTACGGTAGCTACGCCCGTGTACTGCTGTCACCAATTCTCGAACAGTTAGAGAATAAGGAGGTAAGTAACATTAATATGAAGGCGAATCTTAGTCTAGAAGAAGATGATACATTACTTTGGCAAGCTGTAGAACTTGCCCATTCTCTCGTTTCCCAGATCAAATCACAGCAGGAGCGCTAATCGCTCGTTCTTTGGAAATTATCCAGGGCGGTTTCTCCTGTATGCAAATGTCCTCGCTATCTCTAAAAACGTCACCATAGAAAGCATGACGATTACAGACGATCTCCAAAAGTTATTAGACATTTTGCCCCAAGACCTGCGACAAGTACTAGAGAGTCATCCCAAACGAGATAGTTTAGTAGAAGTGGTCTTGGATTTGGGTCGTCGCCCAGAAGCTCGCTTTCCTAATCAAGCTGAGTATCTGAGCGAAGCACCTGTTACTCAAGAACAGATAGATGATTGCATTCAACGAGTCGGAATCTTTGGCGGAGATAATCGGGCAGGAATTGAGCAAACTTTGCATCGGATCAGCGCCATCCGCAACCGCACGGGTAAGATTATTGGCTTGACCTGTCGCGTTGGTCGAGCGGTATTCGGAACCATTGGCATGATCCGCGATTTGGTAGAAACTGGTAAATCGATTCTCATGCTGGGGCGTCCAGGCGTGGGCAAAACTACTGCCTTACGGGAAATTGCCCGGGTTTTGGCGGATGAACTGCATAAGCGAGTAGTGATTATTGACACCTCCAATGAAATCGCTGGGGATGGTGATGTTGCTCACCCCGCCATTGGTCGCGCTCGGCGGATGCAAGTGGCTCATCCAAATGAACAGCATCAGGTGATGATTGAGGCAGTGGAGAACCACATGCCAGAAGTCATTGTTATTGATGAAATTGGCACGGAACTGGAAGCTTTAGCAGCTCGTACCATTGCGGAACGGGGTGTACAGTTGGTAGGTACTGCCCACGGCAATCAGATCGAAAACCTGATTAAAAACCCCACCCTGGCTGATTTAGTTGGGGGTATCCAAGCTGTGACACTAGGAGACGATGAAGCCAGACGCCGAGGCTCTCAAAAAACTGTTTTGGAGCGGAAAGCCCCTCCTACCTTCGAGATTGCTGTGGAAATGTTGGAGCGCCAACGCTGGACAGTACACGAAAGTGTTGCTGACACAGTAGATAATCTGCTGCGAGGTCGTCAGCCTACTCCACAAACTAGAACCGTTGATGACCACGGCAAAATCGCTGTTACAAGGCAGTTAGCTGTTGTCAACGGTCGCGGTGGACAGCTAGCGACCGTGGAGGATTCTTTCCCAGCAGCGCGACCATCTAATGGCTGGCGTTCATCTGGACAAATGGTAGCATTGCCACAATTGCCTGTAGAGCGGGTGACTGGACGCAGTGAGTTTGATCGTTTGCTGGATGAATCCTTCAATTATTCTGAGAGCATCGATTTGGATGCTACTACCAGACAGCCAGGGCCCAATGGTGAAGATTTGCCATTGCACGTTTACCCTTATGGCGTTAGCCGCCACCAACTAGAACAGGTAATTAGTGTACTAACTTTGCCCGTGGTATTGACAAAAGATATAGATAGTGCTGATGCAATTTTAGCACTGCGATCGCACGTTAAAAACCACGCCAAATTACGCCAAATGGCCAAAGCCCGTCATGTACCCATCCACATGATTAAGTCCAGCACCATTCCCCAAATTACCCGTGGTTTGCGGCGGTTGCTGAACATCGATGACCCGGAAACGGCCGATGACCTAGAATTGCAACTGTTTTTGCACAATGGTAGCGATGATGAGATGGATGCTCTTGAAGAAGCTAGACTTGCTGTTGAGCAAATTGTGATTCCTAAAGGACAGCCAGTCGAATTATTGCCGCGTTCTTCCCAAGTCCGCAAAATGCAGCATGAGTTGGTAGAACATTATCGCCTCAAGTCGCATAGTTTTGGTGAAGAACCAAATAGAAGATTGCGGATTTATCCGGCGTAACTCACCCCTAACCCCTCTTCGTAGTACGGAGAGGGGATGTCGCTAGGAGACACTTGATGTCCTATAGAGAGTTTTCTTTAAGAAAAGTAAAACAAGACTTTAATCTTACCTTAGTAGAAGGTGGGCGATTTTTACCTCCTATAGAACCAATCTCACCTAGTCCTTTGTTGGCTGAATTTTTAGCAGAAAGTATCCAGCTAGCAATTGCAATGGGTTCTGAGAAAGCTAGATCAGAATTGATTATCAGCCCAATCTTGTTTGAAGTCCGAAAAATTCTTAACAGACAAATCAGTTTCTTTTCTGGAGAAGAATTTAATGTTGAGCCAGAAGTGGGACTGGCGGGATTTTGCGACTTTCTGATTAGCGTTTCGCCAGAACAGTTATTTATTGAAGCTCCAGCAGTGGTGATTGTGGAAGCCAAAAAGGAAAATCTTAAAGGTGGTTTGGGACAGTGTATCGCAGAAATGATCGCCGCCCAAAGGTTTAATGCCAAATACGAAAAACCTATTGCGACTATCTACGGTAGTGTTACTAGTGGCAACCTGTGGACATTCCTCAAGTTAGAGGATAGCACTGTAACTATTGATTTAACTGAATATTTAATTCCGCCAGTCGAGCAAGTCTTAGGTACTTTAGTCTGGATGATTCGGTAACAATCAACTTAAGGTTGGGTTACGCTTCTGATTGTTCTTAATTTACCCATGCCAAAAAACCCGGTCACGAAGACCAGGTTTTTGTGGGGCCATATTCCCCCAAGGCTACTTATAGAAGTTATTTATAAATCAGTGTTCTGGTAATAACTACCAAACTTAGGTTAGCAATTTCGGAAAATTGCCGTCCAATTATCAAAATTTTTTGCGCTCACCTATGTGAGTGATTGGTAATGTCTGCTAGTAGCTTGATATTAGTGCGATCGCTCCCTACTCATTGAAATTTAGATCACAACGTCTCTCTGGGAATCTTGCTATGATTTGCTACTTTACAATATATGCAAATCATAGAAATTTCTCCATTCCAAGCATTTCGCCGCAGTGTGGTAACGGTGATGCAGGTAGTTCCAAAAGAGCTACGCTATGTAACAATACTGACATTAGTGGGTGGTGCAGGCCCAGCGATCGCTATTTGGCTCAACAAGACGATCATTGATGAAATTACCCGTTTATTGAGCATCGGCACAACGGAGAATGCGATCGCTCTGATACTTGCCCAACCTCTGCTACTCTCCAGTATTGCAGGTTCACTGCTAGTAAATTTGGTGAGTGATGCGATCGCTAACATCAATCCCTTTGTATATACTTCACTGCGCGATCGCATTTCCGGTTTTGTCCAAGGACAAGTAATTGAGAAGGTTGCCACTTTTGAAGATATTGCCCTGTTTGAAACACCCGATTTGCTCAATTTGGTGCAGTTGACCGAAAAGGGAGTACAACGGCTTCCAGAGCTTTGTATGAGGCTTGTGACGATGTTAGAGGGAGTTTTTATCTTCATTCCAGCCATACTGCTTTTGATATCTCTTGCTTGGTGGGTACCCCTAATTTTGTTTAGCTGCGTTACCCCTGTGATGTATGTGCAGATGAAATACCGTAAGCAAGTTTGGGGAGTAGAAAGAACTCAAGCAAGTGTTCTTCGGGAAATGAACTTATACAAAACGGTTTTAACTGGGGAAACATACGCCAAAGAAATACGCTTGTTTAGCTTGCAACCTTTACTGTTAGAACGCTGGCACGGACTTTACCGTACCATTTTTCGGGCAATGGAACAGATCCGCCTGCGGGGGACAACGGCGGTTATTGGTTGGTCTTTACTCAGTGGCTTAGGCTTGGCGTTGCCATATATATACGTAGTTCAGGGAGTGTTAGGTGGAACCCATACATTAGGAGATTTGGCGCTTTACACTGGGGTAATTTTAGAAGTGCGTCGGAGTTTGGAGAATCTGATGTCTGGCGGGTCAGAGTTATACAATATTGCACTGGCAACGACACCTATTTTCCAGCTTTTGGAGTTAGAGCCACAGTTGTCCGGTTCTCAATCAAAGTCAGTAACAAAAGTATCAGGAAAAGTCAGGGAATCGGCTGTTAACAATCGGAACTTTCAAAAAAATGGGAATAATTCATCTGATCATCGGCAAGCTTTATCAGGTGTGAATGCAACTGAGTATGAAGCATCGCAGCCGGGTATTTATATCGAAAATCTATCCTTTACCTATCCTAATAGCGATGTCTCAATCCTCAAAAATATCAACCTGACAATTCACCCCAACGAGATGATTGTACTGGTGGGTGAAAACGGTGCTGGCAAGACCACATTAGCAAAGCTATTATGTCGTCTTTACGATCCTAGCCAAGGTGCGATTATTTGGAATGGGCAGGATTTGCGATCGCTCCCCTTAGAAGATTTGCGATCGCGGATTGATGTAGTTATGCAAGATTATGCTCGTTTTCCGACTACCGTGCGGGAAAATGTTGCTTTTGGCGATTTACCGAAAATGCAGGATGATGAGGCGATTAAGGAAGCGATCGCTGAGGCTGGTTTGGCTAGAGTAATTGAGAAGCTAGATCAAGGTTTGGAAACTCTCTTAGGCAAACAGCTAGAAGGCGGTATTGATCTATCAGGAGGACAATGGCAGAGATTAGCGATCGCTCGTGCTTTGCTGCGACTGTCTCCAGCCGAACTCCTCATACTTGACGAGCCAACAGCGAACCTCGATCCGAAAACAGAACATGAGATTTACAACATTTTGCGTACCTTAGCGAAGGGGAGAATAGCCGTTGTAGTCAGCCATCGCCTCGCCTTAGCAAAACTAGCAGACCGAGTAATAGTACTAGAACACGGTCAAATTATTGAGGTAGGCACTCATGACGAACTAATGGCACAAGGCGGACAGTATCATTTGATGTTTACTCGTCAAGCTAGTAGTTACAACTGAGTGGGGAGTGGGGAGTAGGGAAAGTAGGGGGAGAGAATTAATAACCAATGTCCAATGCCCCATGCCCCATGCCCCATGCCCAATTTTTATTCTGGTAACTTATATTGCCCAACAATACGCTTGGCAAACTCTGGAACATGCGCTTCTAATTTTTCTGGATGATTCCGCTTTACATACAAATAATTCCGAGTGAAGTGAGAATCAATGGAAAACCGCGCATATTCTAAACCCTTGGGGCCAATCTTTTCGATCACCACACCCATGAGTTTTGCTGCCCACATGGGGAGGGTAACGCCTTTATCGTAAGCGGGAATACTTTGCTGTACAGCTTCCTTGCGATCGCCTTTAGACGTCACTGGCTGGGTGTCTAACTGGTCTTGTACCAAATCCAGCATTTCCTTACCAGTGTCATTTCTAACTACAATCCATTGCCAGCCGAAGGGTGCGCCCATATAGCCAACGACTAAATCGGCTAGGGAGTTGACGTAATCAAAGCAACTCATACAGGATGGGGCAAAGACATCTTTAAGTTGGTTAGTCTTCAAGCCAAAGAAAGGCACTGTTTCTGATGAGCCATCCTCATGTTTGAAGTGAACCCGGAAGTCTTGCATGAATTCGTAATGCACAACTGTATCAGGCGATCGGCTGGTGGTTTCTAAGAATTTTTGCAGTCCAGCGCGGTTAACATTATCTACGCAGGGCGTACCCAAAACATATAGCTTTTCTAAACCAAGTTGTTTTTCTACGGCTCGTAATGCCTGGATTTGACAACCAACACCAATTACTAATAGCCGCTTCATCCCCGATTTTTCTATCTGTTCCAACACAGAAAGGTTTGGGGAAAGAGTTGGTTTATTTACCCGCGCTGCTAGTATTTCTTCTGGAGTACGAGCGATGACGGGCATGGGTTGAAAGCGGTCTTCCTTGGTATTTTGCACACAGACGACACCTTCAACTATGCCGCGATTGAGCATTTCAATGGCAATGCTGCTAACAATACCCGTCCATTGTGCGCCTTCGATAGGCTGTTGTTTCCGCGCCGCCATCATGTCTTGGTGAACACCAAAGTAGAGTTCATCAGGGTTATCGAGATGGCGCGATCGCGTGTGGGTTTCAACTTCAAGTTCGCCTATTTGCTGATTAATAAAAGCGCAGGCTTCCTTGACATAATGAATATAGTATGTATCGCATAGTCCGCACTCGCTACAGAGTTCTTTAGCAGGGCGACGGCTAGTAGGTTTTAAGGCTCTGGCTTTTTTGTGCTTGCTAGAATCAACTGAAGTCATATAAATTTTTTGTTTTATTTCAGGAATCGCTTTTATTACAATACCTTCACTAGCTATGAACTTGACGATAGAGATTGAACAAGAAAAGGATGAACGCTTTTTGGCTGAAGTTATTGGTTTTCCTGGTGTACTGGCTTATGGGCAGACAAAGGAAGAAGCTATTGTAAGAGTTCAAGCATTAGCACTGTATGTTTTGGCAGATAAGCTGGAACATGGGGAAGCAACGCATAGCAGCAGCTAGCGCCAGTTCAGCCCAAACATTTGATGTTTTTAAGCAAATCGGCATCTTTTATTTCGAGCAACCTTCATTTGTTCAAGTAGCGTTGATGTACTTAGATATACTTGTGAAAATCGGTCATATTCTTTCAGCCAAGCACTAACTTTTGGATTAATCCAATTGAGAAAACAATAAATATCACTATGTATGTTGTCAAGTTGCAAGTAATTCCAAATTGGTTCATGGTGAAAATTGCGGTTACGTAACCAATGTATGCTTTTTATTTTTTGTCGGATTTGTTTAATATTTAGTTCAGAAGATTTAGCATATTTGAATATTTGTTTACAACAAGGACGCCATATCGTAATTTCATAATATTTTTTCTCTATTAAGCTTTTCCAAAATCCAAAATTCAGTTCTGGAATTAAGCGATTGAAGTTATGATTGTATTTTTTAAGAACAGCGTTAACACTCTCATGTTCGTGACTGTCTAATTTAATTTTTCCGTTACATAACCAATCATTACCATACTTAACTGATAATACATTGTCGATTGTATTGCGTAGGGCAATCTCTAAAGTATGTAGACTTGGATAGAGTGCCTCGCAAAGTTGAGTATTGATCTGACATATTCTGATGGCGTTGCCGTGATTACTATTCGCAGCGCTAAGATATGGTTTCATACGTGCGGCTGAAAAATTCATCACAATATCTATTAGCTCATCATCTGTTAGTTTAGGCTGAGGCATTGACAACTCTTATAATATTCGCTATATTATATTCTGTAGACACCAGAACGTCCTATGCCTCGTAAAACCGAGTTATGACCCTGGCGTAAAGAAATGTAAATTTTGATCGCATATTTTAAAGAAACCCTCTAAACATACACAGTTTAGGGGGTTTTGTTATATGAGACATTATTAATGTTTAGTTATTTATTGTATACTATTACACATAAACTTTTGAAAATTTAAATAATTTTGCTTAAAAAATTGCTTTTCCAAACCTCTGGATCTATATCTCTAGTTTTAGCTAAAGCATGATCACTGGTCTCTTTAGCTTTTTCCTTCGTGTTTTTCGTGGTTGGTTCCTCTTCAAAAACAAAAACCAGTGACACAAAACTCTAAAGCAGGCGCAGCATTTATTGCAGGCGGAACCATAGCAGGTGCTGGTGTTTCCGCAACTGTAGGCGGGATGGGACTAGCAGGCGGATTTTGTGCAGTTGGAATTGGTGCAACTCCTGTAGTAGCTGCTGGCGCTGTGGCTGGTGCAGCTGCTTATGGTGCAATTAATGCGATCGCACAGGGAGATGCAGCTGCTTTCGCTACAATGGGGAACTACTACAAACTCTCTCTGGGTGTAATCCTGTTGCATTCAGCCCTGATGGCAAAACGCTAGTAAGTGGCGGTAATGGCGGAAGCATCAAGATTTGGAGTCAAATACCAAGCTTTAATAAATTTAATCTCGACCCTTTGCTATCTGGGGAATGGTGGGAAGTCTTGGGTGTAAATCAGAGCGATCATCCCAATATTGTCAAACTTACCTACCTTCGATTAGCAAGATTGTATCATCCTGATGTCAATAGTTCTGGAATTGCAAAAGCCTCTATGCAAGCAATTAATCAAGCTTATAAAGAATTCCAGGAACAGGTAATATTAATTTAGCAGTTTATCGATGCAAGTCAAAATATGAATAATATTTGAGGAAATAGTGTTATGTTTCAACATTTAGTAGAAGCGATAAGTTTTGAAGAATTTGTCGAATGGAAACCGGAGAACAGCAGATATGAACTACATAAAGAAGTAATAGTTGAAATGCAGCCGACAGGGGAACATGAGTTAGTCAGAGCATTTCTGATTAGAGAACTCAATTTTGAGATTCGGAGGTTAAACCTAGCTTATTCGATTCCTGCTCAAGTATTAATAAAATCTGCTGATAAAAAATCTGGTTATATACCAGATGTGTTGGTATTGAATATCCCTAACTTAATTAATGAACCACTTTGGAAAAAATCCTCAACAGTTACTCAAGCCGCATCAATTCCATTAGTAGTAGAAGTTGTGAGTACAAATTGGCGAGATGATTACTTTCTCAAATTTGGTGAATATGAGGAACTTGGAATTTCAGAATATTGGATTGTTGACTATGCTGCTCTTGGTGGAAAACGTTTTATTGGCAATCCGAAACAACCGACAATATCAGTTTACAGATTAGTGGAAGGCGAGTACCAAGTATCTCAGTTTTGTGGTAATGACCAAATTCAATCGCCAACTTTAAGAGAGCTAAATCTAACTGCTGAACAAGTGTTTAAGGCTGCTTCAGGAGAACAGTAATGAACATTGCTTTTGTTAATATTCAGTACTTGTAGCAATCCTAAATGAGATTGTGAAATTAGTCATGGAGGCAGGCAATAGGGAATAGGCAAGAGGCAACAGATTTTTTTCACGAATGATTTAGGATTGCTATATATACTTGATATATTTTCTATACCTTATAGGCAGTATTTCAACTCAGCACTCTTGATTATTTTTGACGCACTCCGATAAACACCCCATATTATCTGTCAGTAGGGTAAAATATATAACTCCTCAGAAGTATTGACATCTGAACTTTTTCAAGCATTTATCTTGCATATTTTGAGAAAAGGTTATAAATTATTAGGTTATAGGGGAATAATCTGACTTCTTAGTGTCAAAAACTAATCCTGCTCAAGTAAATATACTGCGACCAGTTTTAACTTCACGTAAACACTAAACAGCACTGAAGATATGTTTTTATTTGGTAAAGCAAAGATTCTGTACATGAAACGGAACAATAAATAATCTAAAAATATATTTTGTGTGACTGTTTGTAAGAATCATGTTACTACTTGCGGTGAAAGCAAAAACTATCATTTACCAAAAGAGTAATCCATTATAAGCAAATTAACTATAAATAAAACTGCACAAATGTCAGCAAATTTATTCATTGTTAGTTGATTAATTTTCTGCAAATTATATTTGCTATTCAAAGAAATGTTTTTGTTATGCTGAGAATGGCAAAAAGAATAAATGAAGACGCATCTACCACAAATTCACGATCCCAATGGAGCTATTCTGGCGATGCACCTAAACGAATTGGAAACTACTGAAAATTTAAAAGAAATGGAAGAGGCGTGGCAAACACTAGAGAAATCAATTCTCTACTATCAAGGACGCCCTGTGGGTACGGTAGCCGCTTATGATGCATCTGTAGAGGCTCTCAATTATGACCAGTGCTTTGTTCGGGATTTTGTCTCTGCGGGTCTAATTTTTTTAATCAAAGGTAGAACAGATATTGTTCGCAATTTCTTAGAAGAAACTTTAAAGTTACAACCTAAAGAAAGGGCATTAGATGCCTATAAACCTGGACGAGGATTAATTCCAGCTAGCTTTAAAGTTGTATCAGAAAATGGACAAGAATATTTAGAGGCTGATTTTGGTGAACATGCGATCGCTAGAGTTACACCCGTAGATTCTTGCTTATGGTGGATTATTTTGCTGCGTGCTTATGTAGTCGCCACAGAAGATTTTTCCCTAGTCTATCAACCTGAATTCCAAAATGGTATCAGGTTAATCATGGAAATCTGCTTGGCGAATCGTTTTGATATGTATCCAACGCTGTTGGTTCCAGATGGTGCTTGTATGATTGACCGTCGTATGGGCATTTATGGGCATCCTCTAGAATTACAAGTTCTTTTTTACACGGCATTGCGTGCATCTCGTGAACTGCTAGTTTGCCAGGATAATTCCGATATTGTTGCAGCCATTGATAACCGTTTGCCTCTTTTATGTGCTCATATTCGCCAACATTATTGGATAGATATTAATCGTCTGAATGCAATTTATCGTTTCAAAAGTGAAGAATATGGCAAGGGTGCTGTTAATCTGTTCAATATATATGTAGATTCTGTTCCCTATTATGAATTAGATAAGTGGCTGCCAAGAAAAGGTGGTTATCTTGCAGGTAATGTCGGGCCGTCACAGCTAGATACTCGCTTCTTTTCCCTCGGAAACTTAATGGCAATCATTTCAGACTTAGCCACCGAAGAACAGTCACAAGCGATTATGACTCTCATTGAGGATCGATGGGATGATTTGGTGGGAGATATGCCAATGAAAATTTGTTTCCCAGCTTTAGAACATGAAGAATACAGAATCGTAACTGGATGTGACCCCAAAAATATACCCTGGTCGTATCATAATGCTGGTAGTTGGCCAGTTTTAATGTGGATGTTGGCGGCGGCAGCTGTGAAAACTAACAAAACAAGTCTTGCACAAAAGGCCGTTGAAACTGCCCAAGGACGCCTTAGTACAGATGAATGGCCAGAATATTACGACGGTAAGAAAGGGCGACTGATTGGCAAACAAGCTCGGAAATATCAAACTTGGACAATTACTGGGTTCTTATTGGCAAAAGAATTGATGGCGAACCCCACTTATTTGCCATTAATTAGCTTTGAAAAATTACCAGCTGAACAGGTTTCTAGAGCATGTGAGTTTGAAATCGCCAGTGTAGACCCGTATATGACTTGATAAGGAAATTAAAAGTTAGGAGAGACGCGATTAATCGCGTCTGTACAAGAGTTGGGAGTTAGAATACAAAAGCCTTCTGACTCCTGAATCCTGTGTCCATGACAAACTCCCGTCAACTAGCTTTTATCGCCCTGCGAGATGTTCACAAGGGGGCTTATGCTGATGTTGCCCTAGACAGAGTACTGCAAAAAGTCAGTTTAGCTGATAACGATCGCCGCTTACTGACAGAATTGGTTTATGGGAGCGTCAGAAGGCAGCGTACTCTTGATACTCTCATTGATCAACTCGCTAAAAAGAAATCTGATCAACAACCCCCAGACCTCCGCACCATCTTACATCTGGGTTTCTACCAGCTGCGCTATCAAGAGCGTATTCCCGCCTCAGCTGCTGTTAATACCACTGTCCAACTCGCTAAAGAAAACGGTTTTTCTGGGCTAACGGGTTTTGTTAACGGTCTCTTACGCCAGTATCTTAGAAAAGCAGGGGGGCAGGGAAGCAGAGGGGCAGAGGAGAAAAACTCATTGTTACTCCCCCACTCCCCACTCCCCACTACTTCGGCTTCGCTCAGTACAAGTCCCCACTCCCCACTCCCCCATTTTGATCCGTTACAACTTCCAGAAAACCAAGTGCAACGCTTGGGTATTTTACACAGCTTTCCTGACTGGATTATTCAAGTCTGGTTAGAACAACTGGGTTTGGCTGAGACAGAACAATTGTGTGAATGGATGAACCAATCACCAACAATTGACTTGCGTATCAACCCACTTTGCACTTCCATCGAAGAAGTTGAGGCGGCTTTGCAATCTGCGGGTATTTTGGTGAAGCGTGTTTCTCACTTACCCCAAGCTTTACGATTGATTGGGAGTGCTGGGTCAATTCAAAAACTACCTGGTTTTAAAGAAGGTTGGTGGACTGTACAAGATGGTAGCGCCCAATTGGTAAGTCATTTGCTCAACCCCCAACCGGGTGAGGTGGTAATTGATGCCTGTGCTGCACCAGGGGGTAAAACAACCCATATCGCTGAGTTAATGGCAGATAAAGGGAAAATTTGGGCTTGCGATCGCACTCCTTCTCGTCTTCGCAAACTCCAAGAAAATTCTCAACGGCTAAATTTACAATCTATTCAAATTTACACTGGCGACAGCCGCCACTTCAAGCAATTTCAAAACACCGCAGACCGCGTATTACTTGATGCTCCATGTTCAGGGTTAGGAACCATGCACCGTCATGCTGATGCTCGTTGGCGACAGACACCAGAATCTGTCCGCGAACTTTCGGTGCTGCAAAAAGAATTACTAGCACATACATCTACTTTTGTCAAACCTGGTGGTGTACTAGTTTATGCCACCTGTACATTACATCCAGCAGAAAACGAAGAAGTGATTTCGGCATTTCTAGCGGAGTCACCTAATTGGCAAATTGAGTCTCCCAGCGGCGTTGAGATACTTGATTCTACCCATAGCACACCTCAAGATTGGTTCAAAGTTTGGCCCCATCAACAGGACATGGATGGCTTTTTTATGGTGCGCTTAAGAAAAACCAATAATTCCGAGTGAATACGGTTTGGGATTGTACGATTTGGTGGAGGCCTGAATCTACCAGAGGAGGCAGCAATGGTTACCCCTTCCAATGTCAAAAACTTAGTTAAAATCCTGATTGGAGCCGCCTGGATTGATGGCAGAATCCAGCCAGAAGAACGGCAATATCTCCGCGAAATAGCTCAAGCAAAAGGTTTGGCTAACGATCCAGAAATTAAGCCTTGGCTGTACGAATTCGTTCCTGTACAGCCAAAAGAATGCTATGACTGGGTGCGGGAGTATTTAGGCGATCGCCCCAGTCTTGAAGATTGTGAAAACCTGATCGAAGCCATCAGTGGCTTAATTTATAGTGATGGTGAAGTTGCCGTCGAAGAAGCTAGGCTCCTTACGGAATTGCAGGATATAGCCAAGGCCAATGACTCAACTCAACCGGCTCACACTGCACTTCTTAAACAAATTCAAAAGCTTTACCGCCGTTGGGTTGAAGTGCAAAACTAATCATAGTCAAAAGCCCCTAGTCTAATAATAAATGACTACTGACTAATGACTAATGACTAAATTATGACTTCGGATCACCCAGACCCGGAGTTTCTTCTTTATCAACCTTAGGCACAAAATCAGGACGCTCTTTGCTTTCCCAACCCGCAGGGCGTTTAGAGTTGTACCAAGCTATTGAACCAATGGTTACAGCAGCAATAAAACCAACGACATATACCAAGGTGAAAGCAAGAGGAAAATGAGTACCATTTGTTGCGACTGAATCTGCTGCCTGCATCAATATATGCATGAGTATATTCTCCAATGTTAAGTAACACTACTTGACACACTATAGAATGAGCGTATCACTTAACATCCTCCCGTAGTTTGGTTTGAGTAACTTCATATTGCATAGAAAAGAGCAGGGGGCAGGGGAGACAAGGGGACAAGGGGCAGGGAGAAGAGTTTTCCCTTCTGCCTCTTTTCAATGCCCAATGCCCAATACTTCTCTGCGAGACGCTACGCGAACGACGTCGCTCAGTACAAGTGCCCAATGCCCAATGCCCAATGCCCTATGCCCACTCTTCAATTAGAAGGTCTAAGTCTATCCCGCCAGGATGGCTGTGACGATGAAGAACCTGAAGAACCGGAACTATTGGCAGGAGGGGAAGATCGCCGGCTTCTTCTAGGCGGGGGAGAAGAATCAGATTCTACTCTTCTAGTTCGCCGCCGTGGAGTAGATGATTCTGAGGAAGAGTTAGTGGAAGTTGATTCTTGGGTGCGTAGGCGTAGCCCGCCGTAGGCATCGCGCCTTCTCCTTCTTGAGGTAGAATTGCCTGATTGCTGTTCTTCTTGAGAATATCTCCTCCTTCCACGTCTTCTAGAGGAACCACTTTCGTCAGAATTTCTAGTACTTTCCCCTCTTGAGTCATTATTAGAAGAAATAGAACGATTTAGGATTTGTTTGGGCTTGATGGACTGGGCTTTGATGGTGCCTTTACGACCTTCTAACTTGGGTCGTTTGGGAAACTTTTCGACAGGCATCTCCTCTACCGCTTTTTTCATAAATTCGCGCCAGGTATAAGCTGCACTACCACTACTACCGTATGTGGGGCGGTTGTCATCGTTACCTAGCCAGACCCCTGTTACCATCTGGGGAATGTAGCCAATAAACCATAAATCACGGGCTTCGTCGGAGGTGCCAGTCTTGCCAGCAACGGGTCTATTACCTAATTGAGCAGGAGCACCAGTCCCCGCTTCTACTACGTTGCGTAGCATCCAAGTCATGATGGCGGCACTGTCAGCGTCGAGCGCCCGTTTAGACTTGAAATTCGCTGACCAGATCACCTTGCCTTGACGGTTAAGGATGCGAGTAATACCATGAGGTTCTATGTGCAATCCTTGAGTAGCAAAACTGCCATAGGCGCTGGTCAACTCTAGTAGATTCACTTCATTTGAGCCGAGAGCCAAAGAGTAGGTGGGCTTGAGTTCAGATTTTAACCCCATATCATGGGCAAGTTTAATCGTTGGCGTAAATCCCACATCAATCAACACCTTCACCGCAATAATATTAATAGAACGGGTGAGGGCATCTCGGATGTTCATGGAACCCCGAAAGTTTTCGCTATAGTTTTTCGGTTCGTAGCCATCTACAACAAAGGGTGCATCCTGGTAGGCATCGTAGGGGCTTTTACCGCTAGCGATCGCAGTAGCATAGACAAACCCTTTAAATGTCGATCCTGGCTGCCTCTGTGCCTGTGTAGCCCGATTAAACTGGTTTTTACTAAAGTCTTTCCCCCCAACCATTGCCTTAATTTCACCGTTACGGGGGTCAATGGCCACCATCGATCCTTGCTTAAAGTTCTCCCAGCGCCCTTGATTTCGCAGTGTTTTAGCAACCGCCTCTTCTGCGATTTTCTGCCAAGCCGGGTTCAGCGTGGTTTCCACTACTAACCCCTCACTTGCTAGCACGTTAGGAGAAACGTACTTCGGCAATTCTTTTTGGATGTAGCTGGTAAAGTAGGGTGATTCTACTTGCACTCGCTTGGGTAAACTGCTTTTGAGGGTTAGCGGTTCTTGGACTGCTGCTTGTCTTTGTTCTGGCGTAATTATTTTATCTTCTTGCATCCGTAGCAATACCAGATTCCGCCGCCGTTTGGCAGCTTCTGGATTTTTGTCTGGAGCGTATAAGCTAGGAGCAGGAGCTAATCCAGCAATCGTGGCCATTTCTGCTAAAGAAAGCTGGTCTGGCGATTTACTAAAATATACCCAAGAT
Organism: Chroococcales cyanobacterium; assembly: GCA_038259325.1. Classification (GTDB taxonomy): domain Bacteria; phylum Cyanobacteriota; class Cyanobacteriia; order Cyanobacteriales; family Nostocaceae; genus Nostoc. The sequence continues at coordinate 67,023 of JBBSOX010000010.1, forward strand.
GCATCTGCCACACCATAAGCTCCAGCTCCCAAATAAACCAGATTTAGGTAACGCTCTAAAATCTGATCTTTGGTTAATTCATTCTCCATTTTTTGTGCTAGACGGACTTCCTTGAGTTTGCGCCAGATTGTCTGTTCTTGTTTCAAGAAGAGAATCCGCGCTAGCTGTTGGGTGATAGTGCTAGCACCTTCGACCACACCTTGCGATCGCAAATTATTCAAACTTGCTCTGGCAATCCCTTGAGGATCAATTCCGTTGTGTTGCTTAAACCTTCTATCTTCTGAGGCGATAAAAGCTTTTTTTAAATTATCTGGTATTTGTTCTAGCTTTACCTGTTCTCTAGTTGCTTCACCTTGTTGTTGTAATATGGTTCCATCGGCAGCTTTGATGGTCAGTGTTTGCTCTCTAAGAACGGCATTCAACTGCGCCCTATCTGGCAAAGTCCGATCTATTAAACTGATACCGTAGAGCAAGGCAACTATCCCACCACCTACACCCAAGCCTGCCCAAAACCAGATGCGATGATAGAGTGGTTTACCGCGAGTTGCCTGATTGACCTTCATTCTAGGTAAAATTTTCATTTGCTCAGTAACTGCCTCGCCTGTGCCATATATGCTGGTGGTAAGCTTTCATTTGCTCCTCCTTGTCCAAAGTCACTCAAATTAGTTGGTCTTCGCTTGAACCAGGAGGTAAGCTTCCCCACGTCAGTTCCTCGCTTAAATTAGTAACTATAATAACCACCATCAATCAACTTTGGGGTTAGCGCACCACCTCTGTGTTAGTATAATATCCTATAAATATTTAACTAAATTCACTATAAAAATAATGTTTTATAGATTTAGTTGATTTAGTTTTGTAAAAATACTGTAATTTTTGATAGCTATTCGGAATATAAAAATTATTGGCATTTTCTGGAACAGGTGCAAGGAAGTATTCACAAAAACAGCCAAAAAACGGCTTACTCAAGGATAGTACGATGCCTATGGTGAGCCATGCCGAGGCAAAGCTAAGGAGAAGCGCCGTTGCCCTTGGTAGTAACATGGGCGATTCACAGACAACTTTAGAAGCAGCTATAGAAACTTTAGCTCAAACGCCAGGTATTATCTTAGAAGCCAGATCCAATTGGTATCAAACCAAAGCTGTGGGGCCACCACAACCAGATTACCTAAATGGCTGCGTCACATTACAGGTAGAAATGCTACCGCAGCAGTTATTAGAAATTTTGTTAGGAATTGAACAACAATTTGGGCGCGTGCGTCAGGAACGCTGGGGGCCAAGAATCCTAGATTTAGATTTGTTATTATTTGATGACTTTATTGTGGATACACCAAATCTTCAGATTCCCCATCCACGAATGCGGGATCGGGCCTTTGTGTTAGTACCACTGGCAGAAATTGCCCCAGATTGGATAGAACCAGTTTCTGGGTGTGTTATTAAAGAACTGCTGAAAGAGGTAGACTGTTCTGGTGTACATTTATTGATGGGCAATTAAAAATACCATCTTTAAACGCAGAAGAACGCTGATTTCACCTCTGTATTCACAGATAATCAGATTTTACTATGCCATTAGGTAGAGAATTACCACAATTACTAAAACAACGCCTGTTTTATAAAGGACGCAAGTTTGATTTTGAAGTTAATCGCTTGCGCTTGCCTAATAAATCGGAAGGGGAATGGGAATGTATTCGTCACCCTGGTGGCGCTCTAGCTGTGCCGATAACGCCAGAGGGCAAACTTGTACTCGTGCGCCAGTATCGTTTTGCAATTCAGGGACGGATATTAGAATTTCCGGCGGGAACTGTAGAACCAAATGAAGATCCCTTAGAAACAATACAGCGTGAAATCGAAGAAGAAACTGGCTATAGTGCCCAAAAATGGGACAAATTAGGCGAATTTTTCTTAGCTCCTGGCTATTCTGATGAGATTATCTATGCCTTTCTGGCGCGAGATTTGGAAAAGCTGGAAACACCACCACCACAAGATGGAGACGAAGATATCGAAACTGTGTTTTTGACTCCCGAAGAATTAGAGAAGGCTATTCTAGAGGGAGAGCCGGTAGATGCTAAATCAGTTTCTAGCTTTTTTCTGGCGCGTCCGTTTTTAATCTAATACCAATATGCTGCTAGAGTTAGCGATGCCTACGCAAATGCTGACGAGATAATCGTTAATAATGATTTGAGTCGATACCTGGAACATCCGCGTATCGGCTCATGCTTGGCATGATAAGCTTTAAGAATAATGTCAATTTTTACGCTGTAACCAAGCAAAGACTTCATTAACAGAGAGCGTCAAATTAAAATCTTCTAACACTGGTAATATATCTTGTCCTGCTAACAAATCTGGTAAAGAATTAGGCTGATAAACTAAAATACAGCGTTCACTCTGATCAATCAACCATCCTAGCTGACTACCATTTTTCAAATAGTGTAAAATATTGCCAGTTACTTTAGTTTGACTTTGAGCAGGGGAAAGAATTACGATGATCCAAGGGGGTGCAAAATCAATCCCGTTGCTAATAATATCACTGCTCTCATCCAGTGGTATTTGATTGGTAGAGATAACAACCACATCAGGAACTACTGAACGATTACCGCAGGTACAGCGCAATTCAGGAAAGGCTTCGTAGTTAGTTCCCAACCCATCAATCACTGCAACTAAACGTTTTTGCAATAAGCTGTGTTTACCTCCTCCCATAGGTTTCTGAATTGCCTCTCCGTTAATATATTCCCAAGCTGGTGACTCTTCAATATATGGAAGTTTTAAGAACTCTTCTAAAGTCGTGCTTTCTGGAACTGTAATTTTTCCTTGCGTCAAACCAATATTTTTCATAATTCGGTTACGAGCGAAAGCAGGTCATCTGTTGGTACAAGTACCATAGAAGTTATCTGTATTTTAGTGGTTTGCATCTATAAATTTATAATTGTATATGATTAAATTATGGAATGCAGGTAGAAGGTAAAAATATGACAATTACTACCAACTTAAAACAACTCTATGAAATAGATGAGAATTTATGGTTGGAAAAAACTATTGAATTATTAAAACAGAAACAGTTTAACCAACTTGATTTAGAAAACTTAATTGAGGAATTAATCAATTTGGGGAAAAGAGATTTAGCTAAAGTCAAAAGTTTGTTAAGGCAAATTATTATTCATATATTATTAATCCAATATTGGCAGGTGGAATATGAAAGAAATTATCGTCATTGGATTGGAGAAATTAAAACCTTTAGATATGACTTAAATAATCATTTAACGACGAATTTAATAAACAAGTTACAGGATGATTTAGAGAATATTTATCAAAGCGCGGTTGATTTTGTGAAAATTAAAACAGATTTAACTATTTTTATAGAAAAGTGTCCTTACACTCTTGTAGAATTATTGGATGAAAATTATTTACCTTAAATATATCAGTCTTAGCTGATTTTTGTGAAATCAAAACAGTACCGAGAGGCGATGTCTACGACAAGCTACGCCTACGCACTGTAAATCTATGGTTTAGCGATCGCTTTGTGTAAGAATCCCTGCTGACTAGCGATGTCTACGAAAAGCTCGCCCACGCGTTAAATCTCTCGACGAAATGCTCTAATAGCTTCTCCAGCATCAGTCTCAGCCATCAAAATGTAGCGTCTCAGTAAATCCAAATTGAGGTCATTGAGTCCGGGCAGTTGGCTGCGCTCGACGCGTTCATAGCTGCCGTCATGCAGATGATAGAGGGTTAACAGCCCATCTTCCCAAAACCAGACTTCCAGTACTCCCAGAGCTTTATAGCGCTCTAACTTGCTGATACGACCACTGGTAAAAACGACTTCGATGGACAAATCTGGAATCAGTTTAACGCTGCCAATGCAGTAGGACTCGTCCGCTTGAACCGAGACAACCCCTTCTTTTTCCTGGGTCATTGATCGGGTTGGCTGAAAGAAAATGCCTTTTTCGACGAGAAAAGTTGTCACTAAATAACCGATGATACTGGCAAAAATTTCATGTTCGCGTCCTGGCATGAGAATCTCGATTGTATCGTCATAGTAAAACAGTCGCACACCAGGAGAACTGTCAAAACCCTTTTGGATGAACTTGAACTGTTCCCACGTCCCATAATGGACAATGCGTTGGTCGGTAGTTCGGTTGAGTAGTGGGGGCATCCCGTTCACCTCTAGCAATCCCTGCCTGAATTGTGACATACTCTTTGCCAGGATGACTATTTATAAGCAGCTTTGAAAATAATTGATTTGTTTGCGATCGCTCCTTATATGATTTACTTCATTGCGTCAGCGAACAGTCATGATAATTGCCTTTTTCAGTCCTTGTCATTTTTACTCAAGGATTTGACTAAATATACAGCTATGGCGATCGCAATTTAACTATCTTTGAGTAACTTCACTGAGGGCTTCATGGATAACCTCATCACTAACACCATGACGCTTCAAGCTAGCAATCAGTGCTGAGATAGTATCATCCTCTAGTCGTTCCAGATCAACTCTTAGCCCTTGCCCAATATAGGCACGAACTAACGGCTGATAGCCAGAAAATCCCAGTAATGGTGCTATTATTTTCAAATCTTCAATGACATCTTCGGGAATACGAACTGTGATTGTAGTCATTGGACGATTTTTATCGAGTCGCTTTTTCAGTGCTTCAGCTTTCATCATATTCTCGCTCCTTGCGTGTCGCTTTACGAGCTGAAATAATCCGAATTATTTCGTTTTCACGTTCAATGTAGAGGACATACAGAAGATTCCACCGTTTGTCTAAGCCAATAACAGCATCTATTTGTTCATCATTATTCTGTTTCCTCGTTCTCACCTTCCTCAATTTCAACTTCTTCCAAAGACTGCCCATCACTACTGAGTAATTGCCAAATATCACTATAAAATAAATTGTCAATGGTCTGGATGTGTTGTGAAAGCAATCCATCTGTAATCATATTCGGACGAATATCGCAGTAATATACACCGTCAAGTGGATTTAGTTTGATGGTGTAGGCTTTGAAGTGTCCTGGCAAAAACGTTGCATTAATGCCATAACGATTTTGCTGCTTTGCTTTTTTTCTCTGCACATCGTTCAAGAAAATTGCAATGTGAGGCAAAGCAGTGCTGGTTAGCTTGTTGTATAAAAACTTATCTACAAAAATTTTATCAATACGGTCTTTACTCGAAGTTTTAACCGAACCAATTATCTTTAGTTCGTCGTCTTTACTAATTAACAAGTCATGCTGATAGCTAGTATGAAATAATATTGATCCGCTCTCGTCTCTAACTGGAACTTGTACTGTTCCAGAAACGCAATCTAGGTTGAGAGATGCAATCAAAAGACGAATTAGACGCTCGAAAAGATCCCCATTCACTTTACGAGCTTGATTAGACTTTCCAGAAGGTAATGCGTCGAGGGTAGCCCCAATAGCTTGCTGAACGGTATAAATGGTAGAAATGATAACCTGTCTCAATGAGTCATCAGGTAACTGTCTCTCTCGCAACTGTTCAAGTGCTTGTAAAAACTGATTAGAAGCAATATCAAATGTTTCTGCCTCATACATTAACTGAGTATTTATCGGGCGAGTAATGTTGTAATAACCATCATCTCGATATTGATAAAACTGGTAATGATTTTCATTTTGTGAAACAATTCTGGCTTGTAAGCCCATCGCTATAAATTGTAGATAATTTCTACAAAAGGTAATGTAGTCTTGAATAGTCTGAAAACGTTGTTTGTCTACTGCGTGATTTACCAAATCCTCTAGACTCATCGGATAGACTCTCTTCGTTCTGCATTTTTACGATCAAAGGCTATCCATTCTTCCTTTGTCATGCGACGAACATTTTCTAATCGTCTAGTTGCCCAACAGTTGTACTCAATATTTAGATCACATCCCATCCAGCGACGGTTAAGTTGCTCTGCAACCACAAGAGTTGTTCCTGATCCTGAAAATGGGTCAATGACCAAATCTCCTTCATTGGATGATGCAAGAACAAATTTTCTCAATAATTCTTCTGGCTTTTGAGTTGGGTGGGGTGTTGTCTCACCCATTCCATTACAAGTAGTAGGAATTTCTATTACGTCTTTAGGCTTCGCACCTTTTGGGTTAGGTGTCCAGTTATTGTGTTTCTTGATTGCTCCCTTTCCGTAGGCACTTGTCTGTGCTTGCGGGTGAGATGGATATTTTAATGTATGTGCGCCATAAGGAATTCGCACATCGTCAATACTTAGTTTAACGGCATCAGATTTACGAAAATGAATGATGCTTTCATGAGAACGTCCCCAATCACTACCTAAGTTAGCCTTGTTTTTATAGTGCCAAATTAACCAACGACAATTTTTAAAATATTTTGATGCTGGATGCTTTAAATCAGCCAATATTTCAGAAAAACCACAAATATAAAAAGAGCCAGTTGACTTGAGGATACGTGAAGCTTGACTAATCCATTGAATTGACCACTCAATATATTTCTCTTGGTTATCAAAGTTGTCCCAGTCAGCTTTCTTAATGTTATAAGGTGGGTCAGCAAAAACTAAATCAACGCTTTCACTCTCAAGCGATGCAAGCCAATCAATAGAATTACCTTGATAAAGCTGTCCATGATTATGTGTATATTGCAATTGAAATCCTTGTGTTAAAGGTTGCAACTCTTGTTCACCGACTTGTTGCTCTGAAACTTTAACATCTAGAGAGATTTGTGCCATGTTCAATGCACTATTATTGTTCATCCTTCGCCACTTACACAAATGCCCAGTGTTCAATTATATTACAAAGATACATCTGAACACTTAATCTTTCATAGCAAGTCGAATCAGAACCTAATTAGATAGGCAGGTGTAACTAACAAATTAAAAAGCCCGCTAATGCAGGCCTTCTAAATCAATTAATAGACTTTACTTACCGTTTTGCCAACTTCTTCGACATCTTCCGCAGACGAATCGATTGGGGTGTAACTTCAACCAATTCATCGGACGCGATGTATTCCAAAGCACGCTCTAGGCTCATGTCTATCGGTGCTTGCAGTTGCACCAATTCATCGCCACCAGCAGCCCGGTGGTTGGTTAACTGCTTGGTCTTACAGATATTTAGTTCCAAATCTTGAGAACGAGTGTGTTCTCCCACGATCATCCCTCTGTAAACCTTTGTGCCGGGAGTGATAAAGAATGCTCCTCTATCTTCGGCATTTCTCATAGCGTAGAAGGTAGAAACACCTTCTTCAAAGGAGATTAAAACGCCTTTATTACGGGCTTCAATATCACCACTGATTTGACGGTAGTCTAAGAAGCTGTGGTTCATGATGCCTTCGCCACGAGTCATCCGCATGAATTCACCCCGGAAACCAATCAAACCACGGGCGGGAATGACAAACTCTAACTGGGTGCGATCGCCACTACCTGGTTGCATATCTTGCATTTCGCCTTTGCGTTGTCCCAGGCGTTCAATACAACTACCCACACCATCAGCAGGAATGTCTAACACCAAGAGTTCGTAAGGTTCGCAAGGTTGACCGTTGATTTCACGGTAAATTACCTGTGGCTGAGATACCTGAAACTCGAAGCCTTCCCGACGCATGGTTTCAATTAAGATACCGAGGTGGAGTTCTCCACGACCGGAAACGAGGAATTTATCGGGAGAATCGGTTTCTTCGACACGTAAAGCAACGTTGGTTTCGAGTTCGCGGAATAGGCGATCGCGTATTTGACGGGAAGTCACCAACTTACCTTCTTGACCAGCAAAGGGCGAATCATTCACCCAGAAGGCCATTTGCAAGGTTGGTTCATCCACTTTAATTAGTGGTAAAGCTTGCGGTTCATTGGGGTCAGTAATCGTTTCCCCAATATAAGCATCAGCGAAACCAGCCACCGCCACAATATAACCTGCGGTTGCTTCTTCCATCTCTATGCGCTTCAGTCCATCAAAGCCCATCAATTTGGTAATTTTACCCTTGACAATGGTGCCATTTTCTGTTACTAAAGCAGCTTGTTGTCCTGAGCGGATAGTACCGTTGTGAATTCTGCCAATCACAATCCGTCCCAGATATTCAGAATAATCTAGGGTTGTGACTTGCAATTGTAGAGGCTTAGTGCTGTCGCCTACTGGTGGTGGAACGTGTTGCAGAATTGCGTTAAACAGGGGTTGCATATCTACCGATTCTGCTTCCAAGCTTTCTTTGGCGAAACCTGCCATACCGGAGGCAAACAGATAGGTAAAATCACACTGGTCTTCATCTGCCCCTAATTCCAAGAACAGATCCAAAACTTTATCAACAGCAACGTGGGGGTCAGTTTGTCCACGGTCGATTTTGTTGATGATAACGATGGGGCGCAGCCCTTTTTCTAAAGCTTTTTTGAGAACAAAGCGTGTTTGGGGCATGGGGCCTTCATTGGCATCGACAATCAGAAGACATCCATCAACCATGCCGAGTACGCGTTCAACTTCGCCACCAAAGTCAGCGTGTCCAGGAGTATCAACAATATTGATTAGTGTTTCTTTGTAGCGAACCGCCGTATTTTTGGACAGGATAGTAATACCCCGTTCCCGTTCTAGGGCGTTGGAGTCCATAACGCAATCCGGAACGTCTTCGCCTTCGCGGAAAATGCCGGATTGTTTGAGGAGTGCGTCAACCAGCGTGGTTTTGCCGTGGTCAACGTGGGCGATAATGGCGACGTTGCGAATTGGGAGCGTCATAGAAACTTTTGGTGAACTCTAGAGGGTGTTTATAAGATTTACATTTGAATGCTAGGCTGTTTTAACAGAACTGGGGATGATCAACAAATTCTGTAAAGAACCTTTAACAATTCTAGCGTAATCGTCACAATAGCGGGGAGTTTTTTAAATACCACAATGGAGATGTCTGGTATTTACGGACTTATTGGGATAAAAGAAGCTTATGTTACAAACAGATGTGGCACGAAGTACAGTGAGTTTGCATTTAATCGCTTCAGATGCTTTACTGTGTTGCTAAACGCGATCGCATCGTTATTTACATACTATAAAAATAACGTGATTTTGTGTTGCGATCGCTATGCCTTGTTTTTCCTTAACAGTGAGTAAATCCTACTTCTGTTGTTCGGCTGAATTAATATTAATCTTGCTTATAAGACTACAGTTAAGCTTTGCTTTGTCTGTTTCTAGCTTTTCCTAAGTCACAGCATTGATGGGTTGTAATAATCCGCTTTCCGTTTGTTAAGTTTGGGAAAAAAGCTCTAGGATTAACTAAATATCAGGTAAAGTAATTGCGATCGCACCCTTCCGTAATAGTTCATGAATAGTTCATGTAGAGACTTTACAGCGCAAATTCTCTACTGATATTTAAGGTATATTTTAAAAATTAATAAAAATGACAGCGATAATTATATGGTCTGCTGCCTAAATCCCAATTGCGAAAATCCCCAAAATCCTGACGGGACAAATTACTGTCTTAGTTGTGGGACACAGTTAGTATCGCTACTAAGAAATCGTTACCGCATAACCGCACCATTAGGAAGAGGAGGGTTTGCACGCACATATGTGGCAGAAGATATAGACAAGCTAAATGAACCATGTGTTGTTAAGCAACTGGTTCTCAGCCAATTTTATAGCAATCACGGTACTCACGCACATCAAAAAGCAACTGAATTGTTTAAGCGAGAGGCTAAACGCCTACAAGAATTAGGGGAACATCTACAAATTCCCAATTTGTATGCATATTTTAAGGAAGGTGAATATCTCTATTTAGTGCAGCAGTTTATCGAAGGTCAAAATCTGTTACAGGAGTTAAAACAACACGGGATTTTTGATGAAGGTAAGATTCGATCTTTTTTAAATGATTTATTATCTGTGTTGGTAGCCATACATCAACAGCAAATAATTCACCGAGATATTAAACCAGAAAATATTATTCGCCGTCAGAGTGATAATAAGTTAGTACTAATTGATTTTGGAGTTTCTAAGCAAAAATCGGAAACTTCAACCACTGCAATTGGGACAATTATTGGTTCATTAGGTTATGCGCCAATTGAGCAAATGCAATTGGGTAAAGTTTTTCCTTCTAGCGATCTTTACAGTTTAGGCATAACTTGCTTTCATCTGCTAACTAATATTTCTCCCTCAAGTTTCTCTCTGAGACAAGGCTATAGTTGGACTTCTAGCTGGCGACAGCATTTGATGCAACCCATAAGTCAGGAATTAGAGTTAATTATTGATAAGTTACTCCAAGAAAATCATGAACAGCGTTATCAGTCTGCACAAGCTGTATTACAAGACTTGAATAATCTACCACCGCTAAGGCAGACATTACCTCCTACAGTCATTTCGCCTTCTCAACTATTAGAAGCACAACCACAAACTCAAAAAATAGTAACTCGATATTTACCGCAATTATTTTATAGTAAATTATTTTCTGGGGCAATCATTGCTGGCTCAGGTGGTTCATTGTTAGCACTTGCACTTATAAGTTTTCTCGGAACTACTTGGATTAGTTCTGGATTATGGTTGGTAATTTTAGGAGGATTAGTATTTATTCAATCTCGTTCGCTTGTGGAAAAAACTTATTTAATTGCGATTACCATAATAGCAAATTTATTTATTGTTTTGATTTTCAAAGATTTGCTAAATAATATTTTACAAGCTGGTTTATCTGGATTATTAATTGTAGTATTACTGTTTTTTCTTGCATGTTTATTGATAATTATCCTTGTGGGTATGACAGAAATAATAAACAAACTTATTTCTAAATATTTCTAAATTTTCAATGTTGTTAAATTTTTCATTACATCTTTATTTTTGATAAGATTTGTATAATTTAGGGAATTATTTATGTCAAATAAAAAAGAAAACTTGAGGTTACTTATTTCTCTGGGATTAGCTGGAATAATGGTAGCAATTATTTTGTGGTTAATTAGCAAACTTTCTTCTACCATCATCCCCTCACCATCTAACCCTATATCAGCTTCATCTTCACTGCCAGATAAGCCTTCGTTCATGAATTTGGGTACAAGGATTTTGGTGAAAGTACAAACCAACCCTGACAAGAGAGATGGAGTTAAAGCTTTTGGTGAAAAAGACTTTACCACTGCGGTGGAAAAATTTACTGCATCTCTCAAAAAGAATCCTAACGATCCAGAAACTTTAATTTATTTAAATAATGCCAAAATTGCCCAAGATAATTCAGAAGCTCTAAAAGTTGCTATTATTGCACCAATTAACTTTGATGCTAGTTTATCAGAAGAAATTTTACGCGGTGTAGCTCAATCTCAAAATGAAGTTAATAATCAAGGTGGAATTAATGGTAAAAAATTGCAACTTGTAATTGCAAGTGTTGAAGATCGAGAAGATTTTGCACGGCTAGATAATGAATTAGTTCAAGACAAGAGCCTTTTAGCTGCGGTAGGTGTTAGACCTAATGCAGAAATTTATAATGAGAAAGGGTTGGTGTTAGTTTTCCCCGTCGAGCGCCCAAGTCAAGCAGAAAATTCAGAAAACTTAGAGCAAAATTTAGTAAATAGCCAGCGTAATACTTCCAAAAATAACTATTTGTTTCATATAAATCCGCTATATGATATTTTAGTAGATACTCATGCTCGCTACATTGCTCGACAAGCAAGAAATGTTGCTATTTGTGGCGATAGTCGTAACTCAAGAAATAATTCAATATCCTCATCTAATCAGATACTTTTAGAACAGTACACTCAAGCTATCCAAAAATATGGAAGTAACGTTATTAATCAGCCTTGTAATTTAGCAGATAAAAATTTTGATCCGAGAAATTTTGTGGATCAAGCCATAGAAACAGAAAACGCCAGTGGCTTTTTACTAATACCTTCATTCAGAAATATATATTTTGCCACTAAAGTTGCACAAGAGGTTAAAGGCAGAAAACCACTCTTTGCTTCCGAAAGTATGTATAGTGCAACAACTTTACAAAATGGTAAGGATCTTGAAGGAATGGTACTACCTGTATATTGGCATCGTGATGCTAATAAAGATAACCCATTTGCTGACAACGCCTTTCAGCTTTGGAATGCAAAAGTAAATCAGAGAACAGCGGGAGCTTATGATGCACTCCAAACAATTATTGCTGGATTGAAACAAGCCAATAATCGTGAAGAGTTGCAAAGTGTACTGTCTAATCCCGATTTTTCAACATCTGGAGCAACGGGAATGATTCAGTTTTCGCCCTCAGGTAAACGTCAAGGAGAAGCAATGCTTGTTAAAATTGAGGATTGTGAGTCTTCTTGCGCTTCTGGAACTAGTTACGATTTTGCCCTCTTGAATAAGAAGTAATTTTTGACATTAATTTTCATTCCTGAGTTATAAGTCGTAGGGTGTATTAGCACACCTAAAAGCACTTTCCACCTATATTCCAATACGCTTGGGTTAGCGATAATTAGCCTCAGTATATCTCTAATACACTCACAAAAGTAGGTATTTTGTATTTGGTCATTTTTAACTATTTTAGCCGCTCCTTAAATCCTGAAACGACCAAATTACGTTAAATAGTTGAGAATTTTCTCAACTATTTTCAATATTCTCTAAAACCTAACTTTGAAAACTCTAACCCCCTTTAATGCTTGTTCTAATCTCCTCCTTTTTAAGGATGCTTAGAGAGGATCAGTTTTAATTCAAGCGTATTGTATTGTATTGATATATATATTCTGTAAGACCAAACTTTTATTTGTCTACCCAGAGTTGTGAACGCAATCGCTCAAAAGAAAGATGAAATATCCTCAAACCCTATGTCAAGGTTATATCAAGTAATAATGATGAACACTTTGCCGAGGAGAACACGGATGGTAGCTACTTTAGATGATACAAAACGCAATGCCATTGCTATAAAATTAGCAAGTATCAAAGCACTTCAACAGTTGGTTATCGAAAATGAGCAATCGCTTTTGAGACAAGGACTTGATGCCGAAATTGCTGATCGCATCCGGAATTTCCTCAATGATGACGAAAAAAATCTTGGCGTTCTGGAAACTATAATTGGTCAGTATGGCATTCAGGCTGAACCCAAAAAGAATGTTACAGAATTCATTGCAAAAGCTCGTGAATTGTTCAAAGGTTCTGAACTAAGCCTGTATGAAAAAGTATCTCAGCATGAATTGCTGAAACATCAAATAGTAATGAGTGGCTTGATAGTTCATAAAGCTGCTCAAAAAGTTGGCGCTGACGTGATGCTAGCGATCGGGCCTTTGAACACCATTAACTTTGAGAACCGCGCTCACCAAGAGCAACTCAAAGGCGTTCTAGAAATTTTGGGTGTCCGTGATCTCACTGGACAAGATGCAGATCAAGGAATTTGGGCACGTGTTCAAGACGCTATGGCCGCAGTCAGTGGTGTAGTAGGTAGCGCTGTTACCCAAACCAGTGACAAGAAGGATATGAATATCCAGGATGTCATCCGCCTCGATCACAACAAGGTCAATACCCTATTCACCGAACTCCTACAAAGCGATAATCCACAGAAGATCCAAGAGTACTTCGGTCAAATTTACAAGGATCTAACTGCTCACGCTGAAGCTGAAGAGGAAGTAGTTTATCCAAGAGTACGTCCTTTCTACGGTCAAGATAATACCCAAGAACTGTTTGATGAACAAGCTCAGATGAAGCGGGTATTAGAGCAAATTAAGGCTATCAACACTTCTTCATCTGAATTCAAAAATCAAGTGAGACAGCTTATGGAAGCTGTTGGCGACCATATTCGTCAAGAAGAAAGCACAATGTTTGCTGCTATTCGTAACAATTTGAGCAGTGATCAAAGTGAGCAACTGGCTACTGAATTCAAAGCCGCTAAGACCAGAATTCAAGAGAAATTAGGTGTTGTTAGCGAATCAAACGCCTAAAATCCTTTCGGACTTGACTATATCCGCTAAAAAAGGTTAGGGACTTGCGGATAAATAAAGTACCAGCCATTCTAGGAAATAGGAAGTGCTGATCTGCCAGCGCCTAGTCGAAATATATAGAATGGGAACACAAGAGTTGATGCTGAACGACACGATCAAATCTACCTTGAAAGATGCAGCGCAGAAACTCACAGGCAACTGTAAACGAGACTTCATGGCAAAAGTAACTGAAGATTACTTCAATAGTTCAGGTCACAAGATTTAGAACAGTACCAATCTCAATGGCAACGTTCTGAAACATTAGCCAAATGGGATATTACTATTGTCCCTGTTTAATTGGTATTTTATTTTCTTGCAAGTCCCTTAGTTAAATAAAAACTCCCAGCCCTGATGTGCTGGGAGTTTTTATTTAAAAATTTTGCTGACAAAAATTTTGCTGACAATATTTGTAAGCGGCATAGGCCATAGTTACAACACCGGTGAGGATGGCAGACTCATCGACTTCAAATTGGGGATGGTGTAATGGGTGGTTAATGATTCTTTCTTTGTAGCCTACACCCAAGCGAAACATGGAACCAGGGACATGTTCCAAATACATAGAAAAATCTTCAGCACCAAGGGAAGGTTCAGGTAAGACTTGAACGCGATCGCTACTCCAAGCTTCTTCTGCAGCTGATTGCAACAATTGTGTCAGAGCGTAATCATTTTGAACGCTAGGTACGCCTTGGCGATAATTGACTTGATACTTTGCCCCGTAGGTATGGCAGACATTAGCGACAATATTTTCAATCCAGTTCGGGAGATGGGCACGGGTTTCGGGATGGAGCGATCGCACGGTTCCCAATAATTGCACTTTATCAGCAATCACATTCGGCGCTCTGCCACCGTTAATTTTACCTATGCTCAATACTACAGGACGCAAGGGATTCTGAGTCCGGCTAATGGCTTGTTGCATTGTAGTAATGACTTGACAAGCAATCCAAATCGCATCAATCGCCTCATGGGGACGCGCTCCGTGCCCAGATTCTCCCATAATCAGAATCTCTAAATCATCAGCTGCGGCTGTCAAAGCCCCGTAACGCACGCCAATAGATCCTGCTGGGATAGAAGGGAAAACATGAACTCCTAATACAGCCGAGACGTTTTCCATTGCCCCATCTTTTACCATCCAGTTTGCGCCTTGAGCAATTTCCTCGGCGGGCTGAAATAAAAACCGCACTTTCCCACCCAACTCTTCTGCTACTTGGGACAGTACCATCGCTGTTCCTAACCCCACGGTGGTATGGACATCGTGTCCACAAGCGTGCATAATACCCTCTGTACGAGAGGCATATTCCAAATTAGTACCCTCTTGAATTGGCAACGCATCCATATCAGTGCGAATTGCTAATAAACGGTCATTTTGGCTATGACCTTGCAGTTCGCCAATCACACCCGTTTTCCCAACTCCCTCTTGTACGTGCAGACCACTGGAAGATAAAACACCAGCCACGAAAGCTGCTGTTTGGTACTCCTGACCGCTTAGTTCTGGGTGAGAGTGAATGTGGCGACGAATTTCAATTAAGCGGGGTGCTAGTTTTGTTGCTAAGTCTTTAATACGGGTAAGCATCGATTCAATTAATCCATAGGCTTTTTTCCCATGATAAAGAACTGTTAACAAACAAAATGCTCTTTGCCATATAAAGGATAGGTCAAGGAAGAGGCAGGGGAGACAAGGGGACAAGGGGACAAGGGGACAAGGGGACAAGGGGTGAGAACTTGAAACAAGTCTTTCTTCTTGTCCCCAATGCCCAATGCCCAATGCCCAATGCCCAATGCCCAATGCCCCATTCCCTAATTCAAAACTGGTTATTTTGTATAGCAGGTTGTGCCTAATGTATTTTCGGGTTTGAACTCGTTACATTCTCTGGGATTTTGACGCTCTAATGACCAGCCATAGGGCTTGTCGGAGGTAACGACACCATTAGCCATAGTTGTCAGCCGGAAGTTAGCCCCCCGAAAATTAGTAAACTGCAACTTGGCATCTTTTAAGTTTGCTGCTTCCAAATTGGCGCTGATGAAACCCGCATAAGAGAGATCGGCGTTTTCCAAAGATGCTGATTTCAAATTTGCACCTGTTAAGGAAGCACCACTGAGATTGACCGAATTCAAAACCGCACCCTCTAAATTCGCACCAGTAAGATCGGCATTCGTGAGATTAGCTTGAGATAATATAGCACCACTCAAGTCAGCACCTCGCAAATTTGCTCCAGTTAGATTCAGTTGAGTTAGGTCAGCACCACTCAAATTACAACGGGGACAGGTACTTGTTGCCTTCAACTGATCCAAATCTAGCTGATTTAATGCAATGCTCTCCTCTGCAAACCCGAAACAAGCTAACAGTACGACGGTAGCGACAATCTTGAGTTTCATATTTTTTACAGATATCCACAAAAATGACAAGTTACGCATATTGCGTACTGTCACATACTTACATATACCGCCTCACTAAGGTATAACAGGGATGAAGCATTGATTAAGAAGCTGTAAAAATACTATAAATTCTAGTGATAAGACTACTCAAACTGAAATATTGGCTATAGAATCAAGTCGTAAGGAACTATACCGAATCTCTTATAGACTACCACATATGTGATCCCCCTAGCTCGATGAAAAATACGACTAGGGGGATCTTGTTTTTGGGCAATGGATTAACAGCAAAAGCAGTCCCGATGAAACTCGTTTCACAGCCAGGGATGAAAGAATGACTGAGGACTGGTATTTTTACTCAGCACTCAGCACTCAATGAATAGATCCCAAATGGGTTCGCTGCATCGAATATTTTTGGTTTCGTGCAATTTCTGATAAAACAGATGTTGAACTGAATCTGCTGGGGCAAAATAGAAAACATGACGATTGAACCCGATTCCTCTAATCTACCAACCCCAGAACCATTCTCCGAAAATGACTTGCAACCAGATGACTTTGATGGTGCTGCAACTGAGAAAAACCTAACTTCAGAAGCATTAGCGACACAACAAGCTCTAGCAGCGATCGCATCTTTGCAATCTCCGCAACATACAAATGCTCTCAAACAAGCCCGTTCTGACTTTCAGCAACCTACGACTAAGCAATTTACAGTTAAGCCGAGGGCACTGCTAATTACTTTAATCGCGATCGCCATCACCTTCATTGGAGTTATCCTAAACAACTGGATCATCGGTATTATCGGAACACTGATAACTTTGCTGTTATCCCTAGCGATACTATTGCCTTGGTTCCAAAAAGCTTTAGATGAGTGGTTTTCACCCCAAGAACGCACCCTGTTTGTTGCCTTTTTAGGGTTAATAGTAGCTATCATTGGCTTGATCAAGTTTACAGGGGTGGGCGATCGCTTACTACTTTGGGGACGCCAGATTAACTGGGACATTGCTGGTAGCCTAGCAGAATGGTTTGGCGCTTTGGGACAAATTCTCATCGCCATCATTGCCGTTTATGTAGCTTGGCGGCAATATGTTATTTCCAAAGACTTGACAATTCAGCAAAACCTGCTAACGATTCAGCAAAATATTATCACCCAGCAACAGACAATTGATTCCTATTTCCAAGGCGTTTCAGACTTGGTGTTAGATGAAGAAGGATTATTAGAAGATTGGCCTCAAGAAAGAGCGATCGCTGAAGGACGCACGGCGGCAATTTTCAGTAGTGTTGATAGCAGTGGTAAAGCGAAAATTCTCCGTTTTCTCTCACGTTCTAAGTTATTGTCACCTTTAAAACGCGATGGCCGATTAGGTCGAGCCATTTTCAACGGAAGTGGCGGATATGCAGAAGACCGCCTAGAAGGTGTGCGCGTCATTGATTTAGGCGTTATGTTAGCCGCAGCAGACCTTTCAGCTACTGATTTACGTTGGACTGACCTCAGCGAAGCGAATCTTGTCCGCGCTAATTTGAGCGGTTGTGATTTAGTAAAAGCCAACCTCTCCCGCACAATTTTATATAGTGCTAATCTCAGTGGTGCTGACATCAATGGGATTCGGCTATTTTATGGTGTAGTGGATAAAGCATCACCTCGCAGTCGCACTGAACCACCAAATTATCAAACTGGTGAACACACTGGCGCTGTAGTGGAAAATGCCGATTTCACTAATGTACAGCGCATGTCTGAGTCTGTACGTAACTATTGTTGCGCTTGGGGTGGCGAAAAAACTAGGGGCACTATCCCTAATGGTTGTGAAGGTATTCCTAATAAGTTGGGAAGATAGCCCAATTTTGGATTACCTTTAACTAATTCGCCTAAATAATTAGTTACAGGCTACAATGCTGTCACTTTCTCTTCACATTTATCACAAATACTGAAAATATTAACCTGCTCGACGGAAATCGAAATGTTACTGATAAAACAGGAGTCAGAATACAGAATGGGCTACGCCCCGCTACGCTAACAGAATTCAGAATACTCTACCCATAAAGGGATAGAGTTTTAATGCGAGAATATTTTAATTTTTTTCGTCCACTATTCTACTCGCTTTTAACCAATATTCGTCACCCACTCGTACAGAATTCATCCGCTCATTCTGACTCCTGAATTCTGAATTCTTCTTATAAATTTTTGAGTCATGATATCAAAAAAAGATATAAACAAATATCCTGTTTATCGCAACCGTTGGTTTGAACGAATAGTTGCAATCCTAGCATTGCTCAACTTATGTTTGGTCTTCTTTGATATGACCTACATACATTGGCGTGATTTTTATCTAGAAGTAGTGCCAAGTTTAGTTCAAACTTATGATCCAATTAAGGGCATTCAACCCCACCCAGAAACGCAAAACTACCTCAGCAAAGTTACAGAATTAGAAGAACAAGTTTTGCAAACTAGTTTACAGTCACCCCAAACAGAAAGTTTACTTGGTGAATTACGTCTCCTTAGTTACCACATGATTGGAGACAATCCGTTTGATGTAGCTAATAAAAGTGGTACCTTAGCAAAAATAAAAAATGAAATGCGCTTAGGTACTCATGAAGAATCTGCCAGAGATGCCTTTACTATATTTTGGAGTCAAGCTTATTTATCACGACAGGGTTGGCAATCAGAAATTAACTTTTTTAATTCTCAAATTAGACCTCTAATTCAAAGTAATTACTATCGTGATATTGGTAGATTTGGCAACTTTGTTAATCATTTTTGGTTGATTGATTTACCATTTGTAATTATTTTTGCTTTGGATCTTCTAGCACGTACTTTTTACATCAGTCGCCGCGATCGCTCGTTAACCTGGTTGGAAGCCATACTACAGCGGTGGTACGATATATTTTTGTTACTTCCATTTTGGCGCTGGTTACGAATAATTCCTGTCACTATTCGTCTTTACAAAGCTGATTTAGTAAATCTTGAGCCTTTGCGATCGCAACTTAATCATGACTTTGCCGTAAGCTTTGCTCAAGAAATCACCGAGATGGTAGGTATTCAAGTGATTGACCAAATGCAAGATGCAATTCGTCAGGGTGAGTTGGCACGCTGGTTATTTCATCCTGAAACCCGCAAGCCTTACGTTCAAGTTAATGAAACAAACGAGGTAAAAGCTATAACCACTCGTTTAGTTAACCTCGGTGTCTATGATGTTTTGCCTCAAGTCCAGCCTGACATAGAGGCCTTAATGTATCACAGTATTGCAAGCACCCTTAACGAATTTCCAGTTTACCAACACATACAAAATATACCTGGTCTAGATCACTTACCTAATCAACTAACAGAAAAGTTGGCTCGTGACTTATCTCAATCAGCCTATAACAACCTAACTAAGGCTCTGTCAGACCCAGTTGCAGCAAAACTTACCTCTCGTCTAATTACAAACTTTCGTGATGTATTAGAGATTGAATTACAGAAAAAGCATAACATTCAGGAATTTCAATCTTTACTTATCGATATGCTAGAAGAAATCAAAATTAATTATGTCAAAGGTGTTACTTCTTCTGGAGTTGAAAAAATATTAGAGGAAGCTAACCAAATTCGTAAAATTATTTATAGGTAATAAGTTTAAAAAATTTGGAGATAATTATTATGAACCTGACAAGAATCATTACAGGGAAATTACTTTTTGGCATGTTTTCGCTGGGAATTTCTTCTTGCTCCTCACCAACATCTAATTCTGCAAACACTAACAATCAAAAAACAGAAACAACTGAACAAATCAGTCAGCAAACTTTTACCAACAATCAAGCTTGTACTCTAGTGGAAAATGGCTTTGGTTCACAAGGACAAGTAAATGTGCGAGTTGAAGAAGTGGCGACAGGTCTTGAAGTTCCTTGGGGAATTGCTTTTCTACCAAATCAAGATATGTTAGTCACTGAACGACCTGGACGGGTTCGGCTGGTACGGGATGGTAAACTTCTGCAAAAACCAGTAGCTACCATTGATGTTACAGCAAGTGGTGAAGGTGGTTTACTTGGCATTGCAACTCATCCCAACTTCGCCAAAAACCGACTTTTTTACGTGTACTATACAGCTGATATAAATGGGTCGCAAGTTAATCGCGTCGAACGATGGCGACTATCCGAAAATGGCCTTAGCGCCTCGTCAGACAAGATAATTCTTGATGATATACCTGTAGCGCAATATCACAATGGTGGTCGCATCCGTTTTGGTGCTGATAGAATGCTCTACATTGGGACTGGTGATGCAAGAGATCCGCAAAGTTCCCAGGATGTTAATAGCCTTGCTGGGAAAATTTTGCGTGTAACGCCAGATGGACAAGTACCGCAAGACAATCCGTTTAAAAATCCCGTATATATCACTGGTATTCGCAACACTCAAGGGTTTGATTGGCACGATGCATCAACATTATGGGTAACAGACCACGGCCCCAGTGGCGAGTTAGGCAGAAGTGGTCACGATAAGGTCAGTGTAGCTAGAGCAGGCGACAACCTTGGCTGGCCCACCATCTACCGTTGTGAATCAGGAGAAGGACTTGTGACTCCTTCCATTGTTTGGCGTGAAGCTACTCCTCCGGGTGGGGCAGCAATTTATACTGGAAATTCTATTCCAGAGTGGAAGGGTAGCTTAATCATTCCTACCCTCCGTTCCGAACATTTGCAGCGCGTCGCCTTCAACCCAAAATCACCCCAGCAAGTCCAGCTTCATGAGGTGTATTTACAAGGTAAATACGGACGACTTCGAGAAGCAATTATGGGGCCAGATGGCGAATTGTATATCACAACCAGTAATTGCGATGGGCGAGGGGGTTGCCCTTCACCGCAGGATAAAATTCTCCGTATTACCCAATGAAAAGAATGAAAAAAATTTAGTAGTAAGGATTGTTGTAGTAAAAATAGTAATCTTGGCAAAAGAGTATCATATTGTACAAAAATTATCAACTTACAGCAGATTTCAGGTAAATGAAGTACATATATAAAACCCAAAACCTTGTAGAGACGTAGCAGTGCTACGTCTCTACGTGTATCCGATTAGAGCGCAATCTGCTGTATCTGAAAAAGTTTAGACAAAATGCCAGCATTCCAGAAATTTGATTGCTATATTAGATGAAATAACTATTCTGGCAAGGATTAAAAAGCTGTGAGGGATGATTTACAGGGCTTGGAAATTAGTCAGTATGAACTGCAAAATCTGACTAATTTACCTGTCAATGCTCAACTTTTAATCATTACAAATCCTCTAAAAAAATTAGCAAAATCATATATCCAAAAAATTAAAAGTTCCGAAGGAGCAACTGTAATTTTTATTGGGTTTGCTACATTTGTTTTTGGTTATATTTTATTTGATATAATTATAAAAGTATTTATAGCATGGATAACAATTCCATCGTGGATATTATTATTTATGTTAGCGTTATGGGTTGGCGGTGTTACACAAAGTATATTATATTTAATATGGAAAAGTAGAAGTAAAATTGTCAAACTTAACATGACAAATTCTCTGCAAATCCTGTTAAACGATGTTGAAAGATATAATACCGTTATTAAAGCAATAAATATTAATGACCAAATAGAAGAAGCTGGTAACCCAGAAGTGCTTATAAAGGAAAGAGCGAGTGTTATCGAAGCGCTAAAACTCACCAAATCCGATTTAGTTCGGGCTTTGAAGACAGAAAGAATTTTGAGAGAAAATAAAAGCTTTATCCTTAGTAATACAGAGCTATTCGTCAACAATTTAGCAACTTTAACTGTCATGCAAGTAAATGAACAGGCTACTGAGCATGGAAGATTACTCAATGAAGCATTACAGATTGCATTAGATGTGCAATACGAAATGAAAAGATTACAGACTCAGCGTTAAAAGCAATAAAGAAGTGAGTTGGACGCGTAGATGCTCCCTATAAGCCCATAGACGTTGCTGAGTGGGTTGGCTCCACCTTACTCACCAGACATCCTCAATGGCTTTTTCTATAATCCTTCCCACGGTTACGATCGCCGATCTAACATAAAGAATATTCCTCAAGCGATCGCTTATCGGCATGGACTGGAAAGAAGTCAGAGGCAACTGGGTAATCATTCCCCGAAATCCCGTAGGTATCATCCATTTTTTAGGAGGTGCATTTGTCGCCACTGCACCGCACATCACTTATCGCTGGTTACTCGAACAACTGGCAAGTAAAGGTTATGTTGTAATTGCTACGCCTTTCGTTAATACATTGGATCATACTGCGATCGCAAAATCTGTGCTGCTAAACTTTGACCGCACCCTCGAACGCTTACAGGATTCTGGGGCATTACGCAAGCTTTACTACCCCATCTACGGCATTGGGCACAGTATGGGCTGTAAACTTCACTTGCTGATTGGTAGCCTCTTTAAAGTAGAACGCGCAGGCAATATTTTAATATCCTTCAACAACTACGCCGCTAAAGAAGCTATCCCCTTAGTAGAACAGTTCAATTCTACTTTGAAAATCGAGTTTACTCCCTCACCATTGGAAACCAACCAGCTTGTCCAAGAGCGTTATAACATTAGGCGCAATTTATTAATAAAATTTAGCAATGACACCATTGACCAATCCGCAGCTTTAACCAAAATCTTACAAGAACGCTTTGATGAGATGGTGACAACACAAACGTTACCAGGAAGTCACACAACTCCTCTAGGTCAAGACATCAAATGGCAAACTGGAACATCTTTCACCCCTTTTGATGCCTTAGGGCAATGGTTCAAACAAGAAGCATACCGCGACTTGAACCAGCTAAAAAATACCATCCTCTTGTGGGTGAACCCTCTTGCGCCCCCATAATCTTCTATGTCTATTAAAAATTAATGAATTAGTGGGGTAAGAGAAATGAGTTAATAGTATCTTTTATTAAGACTACTAACTCATTACCTTATTCCCTATTTTTATTCTTACAAAAATTATTAATTAGTATTTCCTAAAATTTTTTATGTTTCAAATATTAATAATTGATGATGATTATTCAATAAAAATATTTCTAAAAAGAATATTGGAAAAACAGGGTTATGAGGTAGTTACTGCCAGTAGCGGTGAGGAAGGAATAGAAAAGGCACTGGCTTACCATCCAGCACTAATTATTTGTGATTGGATCATGCCGGGGTTGACTGGTCTGGAAGTCTGCCACCACATTAAGACAGATCCTAAATTTTTCACCACATTTTTTATTTTATTAACATCCTTAGATTCGGTTGCCGATTGCGTCAAAGGTCTAGATGCTGGTGCTGATGATTTTATCTCTAAACCTATCGAGCATAATGAATTACAAGCACGGGTAAGGGCTGGATTGCGCCTGCATCAGTTGAGTAGAGATTTGCAGGCTCAAAAGTTGCTTTTAGAATCAGAAATGTCAGAAGCCGCAGAATATGTGCGATCGCTACTGCCTTTTCCCATGACTGAACCCTTCAATATAAATTTCCGATTCATTCCCTCACGGCAACTTGGCGGTGACTGTTTTGATTACTATTGGCTTGATGATGATTATCTAGCAATTTACTTACTCGATACTGCCGGACATGGACTCAAAGCGACTCTTCCCTCTGTTTCAGTGCTGAATCTGCTGCGTTCCCGTGCGCTTAAAGGCTTAAATTATTATCAACCTAGTGATGTATTGAAGGCTTTGAATGATACCTTTCAGATGAATTATCAAAATGACAAATACTTTACGATTTGGTACGGAGTATACAACCGAACTAACCGCCAGTTAATTTATGCTAGCGCAGGTCATCCACCAGCAGTTCTAGTAACTGGCACATCTCCAAGGAAGTCTGAAGTTAAACTCTTGAAAACCCCTGGTATGCCAGTTGGCATGTTTCCAGAAGCAAAATATGTTGATGGGTTTTGCAGTATTGAAAAATTCAGTACCCTTTACATTTTTAGTGATGGTGCTTATGAAATCACTAAATCAGATGGCACACTTTGGAGTTTGGATGCTTTTATTCAGTTATTGGTTAGCTTACAACATCCTGTTGATTGCCAACTCGATCGCCTACTGAGTTATTTAATCGCTCTGAACTCCAAAGATGCTTTCGATGATGATTTATCTATCTTGCAAATTAACTTTGAATAATTAAGTATTTGAAACTAATACCTGATTAAATGCGTCTTGGCTAGGAAATATTTCAAATACTTTATCCATATTAGTCAGTTCAAATAATATCCTGACTTGCTCATTAATTGAGCAGAGAAAAAGCTGACTATCCCCTGCTCGTAAGGTTTTAAAAGCTAATACTAAAGCTCCCAAACCGGAACTATCCATAAATGTTACATCTTGAAAATCAACTAATACAATTTTTGTACCATCTTCTAAGGTTTCAGTAATATTTTGTCGGAATTCTTGTGAAGTTGTGGCGTTTAAATTACCACTGAGCTTAATAATTTTTACTTTTTCTTTCATAATTATGTCAAGCTGATTTTTGTAAATTATGCTTTGATTTTGCTATTATATACCCATCATAGAAAAATTAAAAATGCTTACAAGTAAAAATCATCGTTTACTGCTGAATACTTATGGATAAGTAATACTAAAGGAAAGTAAACTCAAATACTTTTAGATTATAGTTTATGAAAAAGCAACTATCTTAAAATAGATTATTACCTAAATGCAAGCAGATTGCTAAATAAAAATCACCAAAATATATAGGAATCCGGTTTGATTACTGAAATTATTTGCGTAGGCTGGGAGTGGGGAGTAGGGAGTGGGGAGTAGGAAAAAAGACTTTTTGAGTGTACGGAGTTTTTTCAAAAATCAAATATGAGTCCTATATTTGATATTTGGAGTTAAATATTGAGATACATACAAAATTTTCACTTTGATGATTATTTAGCAAAGATTTTTAAAAAGCTGAAATTTATACAATAAACATTATCAAAATATTCTTGAAGAAGAATTCAGCAATCTTGACGCTCGTTCCTCTCTAAGAGTTGCTATGCCGCAGGCTTTACGCTGCGCTATCCACTATGAAGTTCAGAATTAATTTAATTCTGTTAGCGGTAGCGGGGCGTTTAGCCCATTCTGGCGACTGACTCCTGAATTCTGTTTCGATAATTGCAATAATTCCTGTTTAGATTAAGAAAATCTACCAAAAAAATTTGGTTTCAACAGCGCCAAGCTCAAATTTATATATTCAGCCGTTTTAAATTATGAAGATAGCAATTTACTCTTGACTAAGGACAATAGTAATCATGTATTTTTTCAATAAACGATTCACTTGCGTTCAATAGCTACCATGCACACAGCAAGACGGGGTAAATAAAAGCTGTGGGGTGTTTGAGAGAGGTGAAAATTTGCCTTCTAACTCTGTCTAAGAAGACTTACTTTAGCTCGATAAAGCAGCTTCTCACCTTGAAGGTAGCCAGTGTAGCGCACCTTGACTATTTCTCCAGGTTGTGCATTTCCCTCCATTAATTGGTGCAGTTGAGGATCATAAGGTAATTCTGCGCCCACGGGTGCGATCGCTTCCACTCTCCACGCCTGTAAAAGCTTTTCCAGGGGTTTTTGCACCAACGGTACTATTTTGACTGCTGCTAGCTGAGGATTCTCTTGGGCTTTCTGTGCTGCTGTTGGCCATTGCAATAATAAAGACTCCAGCAGTTGCAAACTCGACTGCTGGAGTTCTTGTAGTAATATCTCTCGCTGTTGTTCTAATTGAAGTTGCGATCGCTGGTACTCTTTTCTTAAATCTGCAATTTCTTCTAATAATTCTTGAGTAGGCGCTGCTTTCTCTTGTAACAACTCTACTGTTGAAAAAGTTGCGATTAATTCATTCAATGAAATCTGTAGCACTGACGACAGCTTGAGCAGCACTTCTATCCGCATCTGCTCAAGCTTTCCCTGGCGTAACCGCAAAAGTTGACGCTCTGAAACACCAGCAGCACGACTCAGCACTTTAAAACTAGGAATACCCGCCTGTTGCATTAAATCTTGCAACTTTTCGGTGAAATTAATATTGGGCATTGGGCATTGGGCATGGGGCATGGGGCATTGGGCATTGGGCATTGGGCATGGGGCATTGGGCATTGGGCATTGGCGATTAAGTTTTTCCCTATTCCCTATTCCCTATGCCCTATGCCCTATTCCCTATTCTTCCAGTAAACTTCTCAACATCCAAGCTGTTTTTTCGTGTACTTGCATTCGCTGAGTTAATAAATCGGCAGTAGGTTCGTCGTTAACTTCCTCTATCACGGGGAAAATAGACCGTGCAGTTCGGACTACGGCTTCTTGTCCCTCTACTAATAAGCTAATCATCTCCACAGCTTTAGGAACTCCGGGAGTTTCTGGAATCGAACTCAGTTTGGCATATTCGCTGTAAGTTCCTGGTGCGGGATAGCCAAGCGCTCTAATTCTCTCGGCTATTAAATCAACTGCTAAGGCTAATTCTGTATACTGTGTCTCAAACATCAAATGCAATGTTTGGAACATCGGCCCCGTTACATTCCAATGGAAGTTATGAGTTTTCAGATAAAGTGTATAAGTGTCAGCCAACAGGCGAGATAAACCCTCGGCAATTTTACCCCTACTTTCCTCGTCAATGCCGATATTTACATTTTTGACTGTTACTTTCGATGACATAATTTTCTCCTAATTAGGTTATATGTAATTGGGGATTGGGGATTGGGG
Organism: Chroococcales cyanobacterium; assembly: GCA_038259325.1. GTDB lineage: Bacteria > Cyanobacteriota > Cyanobacteriia > Cyanobacteriales > Nostocaceae > Nostoc. The sequence continues at coordinate 93,869 of JBBSOX010000010.1, forward strand.
ATTGGGCATTAGTCAGGAGTTAGCAATTACTATCTCCCCTATCTCCCCCTGCTCCCTCTGCTCCCTCTGCTCCCCCTGCTCCTTACTCCCTACTCCCTACTCCCATTCTCTATGCCAAGTGCATCTTTAAAACACTGCGGGGTGCTTTACGGACTCTGGCTAAAACGGTTTCTTTGCCTAAACGCTGGCAAGCTTCATACCGATGGCAACCAGAAAAGCCATAATATTGTCCATCTACTTCTAGGACATCAATAGGTTCTTGCTGCCCAATCTCCGCAATTGATTCCATTAAAGCTTGTACTTTATTTAGATCGTTTGCACGGGGCAATGGCCGTTTTATTTGATTTAATGGAATTTCTTGGACTCTAACCATAAGGAGTTTATCCAACTAGTTCTGTTTTGTGCCTCTAAATAAATCATAGTCATTATGACTTCGTTTTGCAACTTATATTTGGGGCAAAATTGGTAATGGTATCATTGGAGCACTCATGCGACAAAAAAACCGCGCTACAAAGCAATTGGACAATCAGCTCCAACACAGCATTAAGGGGCAGAATAAGGTAGCCATGAAATTTTCGCTTTGGCGTTTTTCCCACACTGTGCTAGCCACATTTTGTCTATTGGGGCTGACAGCTGCATCAGGGCCTGCGAGCAACATCCAGGATATGGAACTGAAAATTGGGATTGTGCAGCGATTTGGCTCACAACCGACAGCCAAGCTGCAACTAGAACCCACAAAAGGCGATCGCTTAAAGCTAAAATTTAAAGCGGGCAACAAGCAACAAACCCTAGTTACCAAGAACCCTGTAAAGCTGGAAACAGTCATGCAGGCTTTACCCCAGCCAGCAGTCGAAGAAGTGATAGTTTTAGGCATATACCGCACCTTTGAAACTGCGGAAGACAGTGCTAAAAAATGGCGTGCTCAGGGAATGGAAGTGGAAATAGCCCAGCCAGAACGCTGGCAGGTTTGGGCAAAACGAGATGTTTATAACACTCCTTTACTGCGACGCTTGCTATTGCAAAACATTCAAGCTTCTACCAAAGAAAAAGTATATCTTGATACTAGAGTTTTAAAACAAGTGCCGCGAGTTAGTTGGGTAGTGGATGGTAATCGCTATAGCCCGAATGATTTGGAAATCAGTACTGATAAAAACTTGATTCGGGTGAATAAAAGCGAAAAACCAGAGAACGCTCGTCTTTACGCTGGGCGGCTAAATTTGCAGCCAAACGCTTACGGCACATACACTCTCGTTAACCAAGTACCTTTAGAAACTTATTTGCGTGGGGTTGTCCCTTACGAAATAGGGACTAATGCACCAACCGCAGCGCTGGAAGCTCAGGCAATTCTCGCTCGGACTTATGCTTTAAGAAATTTACGCAGGTTTGCCGCAGATAATTATCAGTTGTGTGCTGATACTCACTGCCAAGTTTATTATGGGCTGAATGGAGCAGCTGCCAAAACAGACCAAGCGATCGCCTCAACCAGGGGTAAGGTAGTAACCTATAAAAATGAACTAGTAGATGCCCTTTATTCTTCTACCACTGGTGGCATTACCGCTTCCTTCAGCGATGTCTGGAATGGCGATGATCGTCCTTATCTGCGCCCTGTACTTGATGCTGCAACTAATTTTTGGGACTTGTCTAAGCAGAGTTTAGCAGATGAAAAGAACTTCCAAAAATTTATTAATACGCAACAAGGATTTAATGAAAGCAAGTGGGATATGTTTCGTTGGCACAAGGAAACCTCTTTAGAGGATATTACCAAGGACTTGCAGAAATTTTTGCAGGTGAAAAACAGTCCCCATGCCAAATTTAAGACAATTCAGGCTATGGCAGTAGTGAAGCGAAGCGAGAGTGGACGCATCCTTGAACTCGCCGTTAAAACTGATAACAGTACCTTTATTCTTCACAAAGACGAAGTTCGTAGTGCCTTTGCTGCTCCTAGAAGTACGCTATTTTACATAGAACCTCTGAACAAAGGAAAACCCGAACTATGGGGCTACGCCTTTATTGGTGGTGGATTAGGGCATGGAGTCGGCTTGAGTCAAACTGGTGCTCAAAATTTAGCTAAATTAGGTTGGTCAAGTCCAAAAATTCTCCAATTCTACTATCCCGGTACTCAGATTCAGATTCTTACTAGAGAGACTAAACTTTAAGCTTCAATTTTACTAGCCAAGCGTGGAGCTAGAAACGGGCTGTAAGTGATGGGGCGGTAAAGGTAAATAGTAGTGGAGTGGTCAGAATTTACCCGAACAAAGAGCAAGAGATATCCTTGGCTAAAAGCTTCGGATGTTCTCGCTTCGTTTGGAATTTCTACCTCCACAAAACTAATACTCAATACAAAAAAACAAGCATTGGTATGACTTGCTGCCAGACGGAACTTGAGGGCAGAAGGGATAAGAATACTATCAACAAATACTGTGGGACACACAGAAATTCAAGCTTGTGGAGAAGCAGTAAGACTCGTTGGTACTTGTGCCAAAAAGTGTGTTTCTGAAAAACAAAAATCTCCCGCTACACTGCGTTCGCGGAGCGTTCCGAAGGAAAGCAGTTAGCGGTGAGAGTGTCAATTTTTCAACATTATTTACTCTTGCAAGAGGTTTATTGTTGAAGGGCCTAACTCTTAGTAGAGTTCTTCCTCTTTATGAGTTTCGATTGTCACGTCAGAGGTAGGGTAAGCGACACAGGTAAGTACATATCCAGCTTCTATTTGATCGTCATCTAAGAATGACTGATCGCCCTGATCAACGGTACCTTTTACGAGTTTACCTGCACAGGTTGAGCAAGCACCAGCGCGGCAAGAGTAGGGCAGGTCAAGACCAGCTTCTTCGGCAGCGTCTAGAATATAGGTATCGTCATCAACGTCAAGGGTTGTGTTCATCCCTTCGGCCTCGTTGATTAGTGTCACTTTATAGCTTGGCATTAAGTAATCCTCTGTTTTGCAAACGGTAGTATAAGTTATCTTTAGGCAAAGGTTACGGCTGTTCTATAGGACTAGCCGCTGTTTAAAATTTGCTTCAATTCTGATACTACGAGAAAAATTAAACGATGTGACTGGAAATTGAACCCGATTAGTAATGAAATTTAGTTGCTTAATCCTGATAAGTTTTATTTATATTATTTCTGGCCCTAGTCAGGCTGTAATTAGAAAAAGTTATCTTAATAGATAAAAATATGAATAGGATTAATGCTACCTAGATTTTGTAGGACTTACGTAGATAAAGATCCCTAAGTTCCCTTAAAAAGCAGGGTTGCTTTATTCGAGCAGGTAGAGATTTTTTCAAAATCATGAGCGAGAAATAAGCATTGAGTTGGTAATCCAAAAAATACTGTAGCAACTATACAAATTTAAGTGTGAGTGCCATCTACCCAATATAAAAAACTTGCTGTCAGTTATACAGCCATGATTGCGAACGGCTCCATTCTTTTGTGATTATAGTTTTGAAAACACGCGCTAGTACGAATGTTGTAGAGTCTAAACTGGTAAATTCATTCGATTCCCCATAAAAAGAGAATCTCACCACTAAAAGCGTGAAAGAATCAAAAACAGAACTAGTGAGGATCATGTATAATTCAGAAGCAGCTTTGGAAAAAGCAAGAGTGCGTGTAGGTTTGGTGGGTACTGGGTATGCAGCAAAGTTTCGGACTGAGGCATTGCTCAATAATGAGCGGTCGCGATCGCAGTTAATAGCAGTCGTTGGTCATACCGCAGAGAAAACAGAAAACTTTGCCAAAGAGTACGAGATTGAAGCGTTGAGTTCTTGGCAAGAGCTAGTCGAGCGTGAAGATATAGACCTGGTGGTAATCTGCACTATTAATCGAGATCATGGTGCGATCGCTCGTGCAGCGCTCACCAACGGCAAACATGTGATTGTAGAATATCCTCTTTCGTTGGATGTAGTCGAAGCTGAACAACTGATTGCCTTAGCCAAAGCACAACAAAAACTCCTGCACGTTGAACATCTGGAACTGTTGGGTGGTTTGCATCAAGCCTTGAAGCAAAACTTAGCCAGAATTGGTGAGGTGTTTTATGTTCGCTACAGCACCATCAATCCCCAGAATCCTGCGCCCCGCAAATGGACTTATAACCACGATTTATTCGGTTTTCCCTTAATTGGTGCGCTGTCTCGCCTACATCGTCTCACCGATTTATTTGGTAAAGTATTTACTGTTAACTGTCACCAGCGATATTGGCAAATAGAACCGGAATACTACCAAAGCTGTTTTTGCACTAGTGAACTCTCCTTTGAGAGTGGACTTTTAGCTCAAGTAGTCTATGGGAAAGGCGAAAGTATTTGGCAATCAAAACGCAAGTTTGAAGTTCACGGGGAAAAAGGTGGTTTAATTTTTGATGGCGACACAGGAATTTTCATCCAGCCAGGGGAAACAACACCTATAGAGGTTGGCCCTCGCCGGGGTTTGTTCGCCAAAGACACGAGTATGGTGTTAGACCATCTTTTTGATGGTACTCCTTTGTACGTGACCCCAGAGGAGAGCTTGTATACCCTAAAGGTTGCTGAAGCTGCACAAAGAGCTGCAAAGACAGGGTTAACTATATTTATTAAAGATATCTAGATAAAAGTTAATGAAAACCGAACTAATTGTTATTTTATCCCAACGAGAACTAGACAAAATGCGTCAAGCTGGGCGTTTAGCAGCGAAACTTCTCCAGCATCTCGAGCCCTTTGTGAAGCCAGGCGTTAACACTCTTGAACTAAATGATGAAGCCGAACGCTGGACACAAGCGCATGGAGCAAAAAGCGCACCCCTTGGTTATAAGGGCTATCCTAAATCAATTTGCACCAGTGTAAATGAGGTAATTTGTCACGGCATTCCCAATGCCAAGCAAATCCTCAAGGAAGGTGACATTGTTAATATTGATGTGACGCCGATTGTTGAGGGTTATCACGGCGATACATCTAAGACATTCTTTGTTGGTACTCCTTCCCCAAAAACCAGAAAGCTAGTAGAAGTGACAGAGGAGTGTTTGCGCTTGGGTATTGCTGAAGTGAAACCTGGGGCACGTATTGGCGACATTGGTGCAGCCATTCAAGAGTATGCTGAAGCACAAGGCTTTTCTGTAGTGCGAGATTTCGTTGGACACGGTATCAGTAATATTTTCCACACTGCGCCAGATATTCCCCACTATGGCACACGCGGTAAGGGCAAGCGCCTCAGACCTGGGATGGTTTTTACCATTGAGCCAATGATTAACGAAGGCACTTACGAAGTAGAGGTTCTGGGCGATAAGTGGACTGCTGTAACGCGCGATCGCAAGCTTTCTGCTCAATGTGAGCATACCTTAGCTGTCACTGAAGATGGCGTTGAAATCTTGACTCTCTCAGAAGGCAAGAATTACTGGGCTGTATAATAACAAAAAAGCTAATCCATCCCTGAACCTAGCACGCTTCAAATTGCTTGCAGCTTCGTAAATAGTTACTATTATGGCTTTTTTGGTAAACCCCTAAAATACTGTGAATTTTGGGTGGTGTTGGGTTAAAAAAGAAACATGAAAATTATCAAACCCATCACCAATTGGTTAGAAACCCGTGCTTGTGCTCCTGCATACGGCGGTTGGGTACTAACAGCTACGGCTATTTGTTTTTTTGGCGCAGGTATCAATACGATGGCGGGTTGGCTGTACGCTATTAGCGGCATTAGTTTTGCCCTTTTGGGTGTAGCAGCCATCTTACCGCCGCGATCGCTCACAGGTCTATCCATCACTCGCCGTCCCATCGAACCTGTGTCAGCCGGCGATGATCTGACTGTGGAATTAGAAATTCGCAATCAGACACAGCAGCCTGTAAGCTTGTTGCAAGTTGAGGATATTTTGCCCTTTGTTTTAGGGAAGCCAGTACAAAAGGCAATCGAAACGATTCCTAGCCAAGGCAGTTACCGTTGGGTATATTACCACCCTACTGTGCGCCGGGGAGTTTATCGCTGGCATACAGTCGAACTAGGTTCTGGTGCGCCTTTGGGATTGTTTTGGTGTCGCCGTCAGCGTGATTGTGCTGCCACAGCGATCGTCTATCCTACAGTGTTACCCTTGGCTACCTGCCCCCTAGTAGACGAAATGGGACAAGAAGAGAGCAAAAGAGGTGATCCTCGTGGTAAACCCTTGCAGACAGCGACAACGGGGTTGGTGCGATCGCTCCGTCCTTATCGTGTAGGAGATCCCACTCGTCTGATTCACTGGCGGACTAGCGCCCGCTATGGAGAATTAAGGGTGCGGGAGTTAGAAATGTTGACAGGTGGACAAGAGATAGTTATTGCCCTTGACAGCGCTAGTAATTGGGAAGAAGAAAACTTTGAACAAGCAGTAATTGCCGCAGCATCACTGTACTTTTATGCACAGCAACAGCAATTACAGGTGCAATTATGGACAGCATTGACAGATTTAATCAAAGGCGATGCCTATGTTTTAGAAACCTTAGCAGCAACCAGAGCATTAGAAGATGCCAGTTCAGTAGTTCCTAAAAACCATCCTTTGATTTGGCTGACTCAAAACCCCCTGAGTGTTACTACTCTTCCTCAAGGTAGTCGTTGGGTTTTGTGGCCAAATATTTCCTCACCAGCAGAACAAGAGGTAATCAATTGGGAGTACCCTGGTATCGTTTTGCAAAGCGATCGCCCCCTACAACCCCAACTACAAAAAACATTACGTTTATAAAAAATTGCACAAATTATTGAGAATTGGGCATTGGGCATTGGGCATTGGGCATTGGTTATTATATTGTTCTCCCTCATCTTCCCCTGCCTCCCCTGCCCCCTGCCCCACTCCCCACTCCCCAGGCAAGTCTTCTGTAATTTCTGAGATTTTGTCTGCTCCCAGCAGACCGGACATATCAGCCTTTGAGCCAAGGTAAAACAATTTGAGCAGGTAAGGTTGGGGAAATACACCCAGTAATCCCCTAGTACGGCTGAGGTACAATGCAAAGAAATATTTAAATTATGAGCGACATGATCACATCAGAACATAACACAAAATCCAGCGATAAAAGCCTAGAGGCAATGCGGCATTTTTCCGAACAATACGCCAAGCGTACTGGAACATACTTTTGTTCTGAACCTTCTGTTACCGCAGTTGTGATTGAAGGACTAGCCAAGCATAAAGATGAACTAGGTGCGCCTTTATGTCCCTGTCGCCATTACGAAGATAAAGAGGCTGAGGTTCACGCGACATATTGGAACTGTCCCTGTGTGCCAATGAGAGAACGCAAAGAGTGCCATTGCATGTTATTCCTAACCCCTGACAACGAGTTTGCTGGAGAAAAACAAGACATCTCTCTCGAAACAATTAAAGAAGTACGAGACAGTATGGGATGAGCGAAATTATCCCCCAAGAGTTTTGGCAAGGCGTAGAACAGTTCAATTCTGGTCAGTTCTACGCTTGTCATGACACTTTAGAAGCTTTGTGGATTGAAGCTAGTGAACCGGAAAAAACCTTTTATCAAGGTATTCTCCAAATTTCTGTGGCGCTGTATCATTTGGAGAATCGGAACTGGCGAGGTGCAGTAATTCTATTGGGAGAAGGCGGCAATCGCCTGCGGCGTTACCCATCTAGTTACGGCGGCGTTGATGTAGATGAGCTATTGAGTCAGAGTGCAGCATTGTTGACGACATTACAACAAATAGGGCCAGATAAGATTACATCTGGTGATCTGGGTGAAAATCAAGTCTTATCTTTGCCTAAAATTGTGCTTTCTACTGATTAGGCAACTGGTAAATAATTATGCGTTCCCCAAAATTCTTGGTAAACACAATTCATGTAGACGCATACTCCTAGGTCGAAGCAAGCTACGCAAAGCGTCACGTAGAGAAGCGGCTACTTTTGCGAGAATGCTTTCAGCGTTAGCGACGTTCGCGTAGCGTAGAGAAGGAGCGTCACCCGCAGGGTATTGTGCCTACGTCATTTTCCCTTAAATGCCAATACTGCTCGGATAAGCATTTTGAACTCGGAATTGGGTTTGGGGAAAAAGTTAAAGGGTAAAGGTTAAAGGTTTTTTCTTTCCCCTTTCCCCTTACCCTTTTCCCCAAAACCCGACAAGTATTGCCTTAAATGCCAATTATCTGAAACCTTGAGGTTGGGGGTAGCGTCACTACTTCAGCCAGTAGTTATCCGAAATCACTCCAGATTGTATATTTCATATCTGGATAAAGTACTTGAGATAATTAGAATGCAAGCTGAAATCCTGAATCCCCAATTGCTATGATGCCCTGCTATCAATTGCCCATATCCCAAATCCGTCGCTTTGGATTGGCTTTAATGCTGCCAGTTGCACTCTTGGGCACTTTTGCCTTACCTGCCCAACTGCAAACCGCTACTGCACAAACATCTAAAGACAATCGACCCCTCACTATCCGCGCTGATGTGCAGGAATATGACGCTAAAAATCAAGTAATTACCGCTCGCGGTAACGTGCAAATGTTGTATCCTTCTCGTCAGCTTCAAGCAACATCTGCCCAAGCACAGTACTTTAGTAAGGAACGCCGAATTGATTTCAGTGGCAACGTCTATATTTTGCAACAGGGCGGTAACAGTATTCGGGCAGAGAAGGTAACGTATTTAATTGATGAAGGGCGATTTGTTGCCTTACCTCAATCCAACCGTCAGGTAGAGTCCATTTACATGATCGAGGAATCAGATAATAACGCACAAAGTGCGACACCTGCCCCACAAACGCCACCATTGAAGCCTACTAATTAGCATTTACCACCAAGAAAGGGCGGCTCCAGCGTGAAAATTGTTTTAGAGAATATTCACAAATCTTACGGCAAGCGAGTAATTGTCAATCGGGTTAATCTTTCTGTTGCTCAGGGCGAAGTCGTTGGTTTATTAGGCCCCAATGGGGCAGGAAAAACGACGACTTTTTACATTGCCACAGGTTTAGAAAAGCCCAATCAAGGAAAAGTCTGGCTGGGTAATCTGGATGTTACAGGAATGCCAATGCACAAAAGGGCACGACTTGGTATTGGCTATCTAGCGCAAGAACCAAGTGTTTTCCGCCAACTCTCGGTACAGGATAATATTCTGTTGGTACTAGAGCAAACGAATGTGCCACGATGGGAGTGGTCAAGGCGACTCACAACTTTACTGCGGGAGTTTCGGTTGGAAAAATTAGCCAATAGCAAAGGAATTCAACTTTCTGGTGGTGAGCGACGGCGGACGGAATTAGCAAGGTCTTTAGCTGCTGGACAAGAAGGGCCAAAATTTTTACTTTTGGATGAACCATTTGCGGGAGTTGATCCGATCGCAGTTTCAGAAATTCAGCAAATTGTCGCACAACTGCGCGATCGCGGTATGGGAATCTTAATTACAGATCATAATGTCCGCGAAACCCTAGCCATCACCGATCGCGCCTACATCATGCGAGAGGGACAAATTCTCGCTTTTGGCGGTGCTGACGAACTCTACAGTAATCCCCTGGTGCGGCAATATTATTTAGGGGATAATTTTCAAGTCTAAATCTAAATTAATAGTTATTTAGTTAATAATTTCAAAGGCTAGTTTTAATGTTTAAGCATAAACTTATCAGTTAATTCTGACATCTTTAAAATTCAATTTTAATAGTAAATACAATAAATATAGCAATCCTAAATCATTCATCAAAAAATCTATTGCCTATTGCCTATTGCCTATTGCCTATTGCCTATTGCCTATCTCCACGACTAACTTCACAACTTAAGAATTGCTATATATTCTGCTTTCCCAGGGTTGCTAATATTTAATTTTTCAAATTGCTTATGATATCAAAGAAGTTTACGTCTTTCTACAACCTACATTCGCTGATGCCTTTTACGATCATGGATCGTTACCTAACCAGCGAATTGTTAGCGCCGTTTTTCTTTGGTGTCGGAGCTTTTTCATCAATTGGCGTCACTATCGATGCTGTATTTGATTTAGTCAGAAAAATTGTAGAATCTGGGCTACCGATAGACATTGCTATTCAAGTTTTTTTGTTAAAGTTCCCCAACTTTATCGTTTTAGCCTTCCCCATGTCTACGTTGCTGGCTACTTTGATGACTTATAGTCGTCTTTCTAGCGAAAGCGAATTAATTGCCCTGCGTGGTTGTGGGGTAAGTGTCTATCGCATGGTGTTAACCGCTGTGATGTTAAGCCTTGTGGTTACAGGGATGACATTTGTGTTTAACGAACAAATTGCACCAGCAGCAAATTATCAAGCGGGGATGACTCTGGATAAAGCTCTCAAATCAGATAAGCCAACTTTTAAACAGCAGAATATTTTTTATCCTGAATACCAGGATGTTACACAGCCTGATGGCTCTAAGAATAGGATATTGACACGCTTGTTTTACGCCGACCAATTTGATGGTAAGCGGATGTCAGGTTTGACGATTATAGACCGTTCAACAAAAAATCTAAATCAAATTGTGGTATCAGAATCTGCTCAGTGGAATGCTTCTCAAAATATCTGGGATTTTTACAACGGTACCATCTATTTTGTTGCTGCCGATCGCTCTTATCGCAACATCGTTAGATTTGAACACCAACAACTGCAACTACCACGCACGCCATTAAGTCTAGCAGAAAAAAGTCGGGACTATGGTGAGATGAATATTTCCGAAGCACTAGATCAACTAGAAGTTGAATATCTTGGTGGCGATCGCCAAAAAATTCGTAAACTCCAAGTACGGATTCAACAAAAAATCTCTTTACCTTTTGTATGTGTAGTTTTTGGCTTGGTAGGTGCAGCGATGGGAAGCATACCCCAACGGACTGGGAGAGGTACCAGTTTTGGAATTAGTGTTGTGGTTATTTTTTCGTATTATTTAATTTTCTTTATTAGTGGTGCGATCGCGCAAGCAGGTGTTCTCTCTCCCTTCATAGGGGCTTGGTTGCCCAATTTTCTTTTTTTGGGAATAGGCTTATTCTTATTGATGCGAGTTGCCAAACGATAAATTGAGATAGTACGGAGCAGGAGAAGAAGCAAGGGAGCAGGGGGCAGGGGGCAAGGGCAAGGAGCAGGGGAGGCAGGGGAAGATGAGGGGGAAAAGGGGGAATTATTTAACAAGTTTCTTCCTTGTCTCTTCCCAATGCCCAATGCCCAATGCCCAATGCCCAATGCCCAATGCCCAATGCCCCATGCCCCATGCCCCATGCCTCATGCCCAATTCCCAATGCCCAATGCCCCATGCCCAATTCCCAATACCTTCATCCCCAAACTTCAATTACGGATGATAATTTCGACATTCCGGTGCATCTGGACTTTCCTTACAGTATTCTTCAAAAGAAACTTTGGCTGATACCATACCCTCAGCTTTTTGATGAGCGGCTTCTGCTTGAAGTTCTTCTACCTCATCCCAGGCGGCTGCACAGGCTTTAGAATAAGCACCTTGTTCGGTACAAATAGCCCGAGATTGCTCAATAGCTTTTTTAATTCTCTCCTCTAGCAATAGGGCTTTTGGCGCTTCTACAAAGTCGCTTTTGGTCAAAATATCGGTAATCGAGATGATGCCCAACAGCTTGCCTTGAATCACAGGTGCTCGATGAATACCAGTGTTAGCAAATAACCGCGCTACATATTCCACACCCAAATCAGGATTTACCACAATGCAGGGCTTGCTCATAATTTCGTAAACCCGCACTTGCTTTGGGTCTTTACCGTAGGCTGTTACCTTATAGACAATATCCGTTTCTGTGACAATGCCATAAGCATCATTCTCATGGCGATAATCCACAACCAGCGCCCGCAATTTTTTTTCCTTCATCACCCCCACTGCTTCAGCAACAGTCGCCGAACCGCGAATGGTAACTACATCTTTGGTCATGATATCTTCAGCTTTCATCATTGCTGTAGTCTCCTGGTTAATAGTACGGTGCAGCACAGTGCCTTCAGAGGCGGATCGAAGCATTGCAGCACACAATTTAGTTTGCTAACTAGAAAGCAAAAAAGTTGAACTTTTGTCCAGCTACAACAATAAATTAGACCAGTTGTCAACTCCTGATGTTATCCACTGTTACCGATACCAAAAAAATAACCATAAATTGCCATAACTTTCTAGAAAATCTTGTCAAAGGACTTCAGCCACTAAAAAGTAAATTTTTGACTACTACATGTCTATTGATAATGACTAATAACTGATGGAGAAGTTAGGATAAAATTACTATCCAACTTCAGTTGAGATATATCCTATTGAGGAAGCCAAAAGAATTAAACAACAACGCCTTCAGCTTCCATCAAGTTTTACCGATTTTAAGTAAATTTAAATTAACAATCCTATGCCACATCGTCATTATCCTCCCGCTTATTTACGCTATCTCAAAGCCAGGTTATGGAATCTAGGGCGACCTGGTTTTTGGGTAACTGCAATTTTTTTATCCGTAGTAGGGCTAGTAACCTGGGAATACTGGTCAAACCCAGATATTTTTGTTTATAAGCAAAAAAAACAAGTCGCTTCGCAAACACCTACTGATTCATCGCTGTCAGAAGAAAACAGAGCCATTGCAGCTGATATTGATAACCTGCCAGCTTTATTTAATGACTTTGAGCAATCAACTCTTCCAATAACGGCAAATAACCCCAACGAAAATACTGAGGCAAAAAATAGCAAAAACTTTTTAGAGGATGTCATTAATAAACAAAAATCTGCTAGCAATATCAAATTAAATCCTGGTTTAGGTGTTAATGGCGACATCTCTCCAGCCGCGAAAAATCCCTTTGTTGTACAAACAGAAAATTTATTGCGGACTGGGACGGTTAATAGTAATAATCAGTTTTTAGGTCTCAAAACCTTAACTACGGCGTCTGAACCAACAGCAGAGGAACAAACATCTTTTAGCCGGGGAATTGGATTCCCGAATCAAACCAACAAGAATCAAAATTCTGTCTCCATCAGTCCTCTGGAAGCGTCACTCAATCAATCGACAAACCAAAAATTTTCTAGCTTCAATGGGACTGCAACTCAGACAAATGCTTTGGGTCGAGCCTCTGAGCCAGGAACAACGTTAATGCCACCCATTAACACCTTAGCAAATCAGAATTCTCTACCAAGTACTGGGTTAAATACTGGAACAGGCTACACCTCAACGGGTACGAACTTGCAGCAATATCCCTATAGTAATTTAAATAACGGTCAGGTATTGCCTAGTAATGGGTTAAATACTGGTACAGGCTACACGTCAACAGGTACAAACTTACCGCAATATCCCTACAATAATTTAAATAGTGGTCAGGTAGTGCCTAATTTAGCACCAGTGACGCCTCCAGCCACCTATGCTGCACCATATAATATTGCACCTTACTCTATCCAGAGTCCAAATCAAGGCGTTATCACCCCCACAAACCCTGTGGGATATGGGAATTATGGGTTGCAGCAACCAATGCAACCACCACAATCTACTTATGGAAATTATGGGTTGCAACAACCGACGCAACCACAACAATCTAGTTATGGAAATTATGGGTTGCAGCAACCAACGCAACCACCACAATCTAATTATGTGTTGCAGCAACCAACACAGTCTAATTCCTTATATCTTCGCCAGATTCGAGACAAGTATAGACCGGATCAAAGGTGATTTTAAGCACCTTGGCTGGATAAAGTCTAGCTAAGGTGATTGTGGGCTATTTGGAATAATCGGAACTTCTGGTGTTTCGGGTTGTTGCTGTTGTCGTTGTAAATATTTACTCAATACATAAGCCATATCTCCACGGGTAACGGGTCGTAATGGGGAAATATTGCCTTGAGCATCTGTGTTGAGAAATTCTTCAGTAGCTACTGTAGCGATCGCTTTTCTAGCCCAAGTTGGGATAGACTTTTCATCTGGATATGAAGCCAGAATTTCATTAACAGCCTCATCGGGAAACTGAAATACACCATAAGCTTGGGCGAAAATAGCAAGAGCTTCAGCCTTTGTCACCTTTTGGTTAGGGAAGAATTCATTGCCCCGATAGCCTTTCATGATGTCAGTTTTCAAGACTGTCTGTATATCATTAAATGCCCAATGAGAACGAGGAACATCTGGAATAGTTAAATTTTCTTTGCTAACAGCTTGTCTGTTATTTAGCCCAAATGCCTTTACCATAATTGACGCTAATTCGGCCCTACTCAGTAACCTTTCTGGATAAAACTTGCCATCAGAAAAGTTTGTCATCCATTTAACAGCAGTTACCTGTTGAATCGAATCAGATGAAACTCCAGAAGTAGTTTCTGGCACTTGGGTCTGAGCAATTACTGGTAAGTTTTGTAGTAGTGCCACTAAAGATAGAGTAATTGAAAGCTGACGCATCACCATAACCACTTTTAGCTGCTAATGTGAATTTAAAAAAACTACGTTACTGAGGTTAACGCAAAATTTGGTATTCCTAATAACCTGTAACTCAGTTAATGACGAATTTAGCCTAAGCAATGTTGCCTAGCTACGTAGGGTGCTAGCTTGTTGCCATTATCAAAGAAGTAGAAATTAGCAGAAACTTGTTTTTTACCTTTCATCTTTTGATGTTATCTGCCCACTACTATGGACTATAGTCAGTTTTTGAGGAGTTTTGGGAATGACAGCAACAGATCCCGTAAAGTTGATGAAGCAAGAAGTTGGCAAAGCCGCCGCGGCCCTAGTAAAGTCGGGTTCGATTGTCGGGTTGGGTACGGGGTCAACTACAGCATATACGATTCAGTTTTTGGGCGATCGCCTCAAGTCTGGTGAACTTCAAGATATCATTGGTATACCTACATCATTTCAGTCAGAAGTACTGGCGAAAGAATACGGTGTACCTCTTGCCACCTTAGATGCTATTGACCACATCGATATTGCCATTGATGGCGCAGATGAAGTCGATCCTCAGAAGAATTTGATTAAAGGCGGTGGTGCAGCACATACCCGCGAAAAAGTCGTGGACTACCTAGCAGAACAGTTCATTGTCGTGGTAGATAGTGGTAAATTAGTAGACCGCTTGGGTTCTACTTTCGCTGTACCCGTGGAAGTGATTCCAATGGCAATTACTCCCGTGACTAATGCCATCAAAAAACTCGGTGGCAAACCAGAACTCCGCATGGGTATTAAAAAAGCTGGCCCAGTAATCACTGACCAAGGTAACTTTGTCTTAGATGTCCGATTTGACTCTATTGAAGATCCAGTTAGCCTAGAAAAGACATTGAATAACATTCCCGGCGTGCTGGAAAATGGTATTTTCGTTAACTGTGTTGATTTAGTTTTGATTGGTGAAGTCAAAGATGGTCAGCCATTAGTGCGCCAACTGTAAGAATTTTGGATTTTAGATTTTGGATTTTAGATGTCTCTAAAATCCAAAATTTAACGATGACATCTCCAGAAATTAATTTAGTAGTCGGACAAAAATATTTACAGTCATTGTGTAATTAATTCTGTCTAACTACTTATGCGTTATCTAGAAATCTTGTAGAGACGTAGCACCGCTACATCTCTACGCTTTTTTCACAAGATGTCTAAATATTTATTTTTAAGACATTCGCTACAGACTAGAATTAACCGCTAGACAATAACGTTAGTACCGACTACCAAATTTGTAGCCGTAAAATTATCCAAAGTCGCCAAGGTGAAAAAGTAATAACCAATACCATCGGAAGAGTACTTAACTTCTGTAGAAGTACCCGATTGCACAAACTGTAAGTAGCCATCTAAGATGGGATTGCTGCCACTGTAGCCTCTACTCTCAAACAAGTCAGTAAGGATTAATTTATCCTCACTCTGATTAAAGTCAGTGATTGTATCACCAGCATCGCTCAAAGTTTGATAGATAAACTGGTCATCACCGCTACCGCCAGTCAGGATGTCATCACCTGCACCACCAATCAGGATGTCATCACCTGCACCACCGCGTAGTAGGTCGTTGCCACTTTTGCCATCAATGCGGTCATCACCCTCCTGACCATTAATCACATCCGCTGAATTATCAAAGCCATTGACATTGTTGTTCAGGTCATTGAGAAAGGTGACTGTGTTTTTGTTGAAGATGGTGCTTTGGATCGAGTTGGCATCGAAGACATCAAAGCTGTCACGAATAAAGGTTTGCCCATCAAACAGGATATTGCCTACTACCCATAGGTTATCTAGATTTTCCAAGGGAAAGTTTTGCAGGATAACTTTGTCATCACTCACCCCTTCAAAGGTGACTTCCAAATTGTTACCATTCTGGGTGAGTAGCAGATTTCGGGCAGTCAATCCAGCGCCTTGGAATTTTAGGGTATCCAATTCGCTAATGATTGCTGCTGATGGATTTGAGCCTTTACCTAGCCCACCGAAATCGGTAATGGTATCAACACCGTCACCTAAATTGTAAACAAATTTATCCTTGCCACCGCCACCAGTTAGAATGTCGTTGCCTTGACTACCTGTAATGATATCGTCCGCAGCGAGAGCGTTAATTATGTCACCATAGTTGTTGCCTACGAGATTATCAGCGCCATTGGTTCCATTCAGCCCGTTGAATTCGACGGCACCAATATCAACTTTACCCTCAGATATTCTGTCAAATCCAGCACCGCGTTGATCGGTGGTGATACCAGAAGGAACTAGAACATTATTGCCAGCGTTAATGGCAGGACTACCCGCAACTAAAGCATGAGTAAAGGTGGCGCCGCCATTATTTTGCAGCGCTCCAAGAACAGAGTCAATGTTACCGTCAATAATTAGGTTATTGCCGACATCAGTGAAACTGCCACCGAAGCTGCCTACAATGATACTATTTCCAGCGATGACGGTGCCTTCGTTAATGCTGGAAAGGACAGTGCTTCCCGTGAGGCTGAGGTTGCCTGAATTATAGATGTTCTTGCCGTAGGCGGGTATCTCTGGGCTTGGCCCATAGCGAGACAATGCGCTGGTTGCCACGCTATTGCCAGAGACAGTGCTATTAGTTAGGCTGAGGTTCCCTGTGTTAAATATGCCACCACCGTAGGCAGAAAATTCTCTAGTGTACGCGCTATTGCTAGAGACGGTGCTATTAGTTAGGCTGAGGTTGCCTGAGTTAAATATACCACCGCCTAACGATGACCCCCTATTATAGAACCCATTTGATATCTACTTCTGGAAGCAGAAGCATTGCAACTAGCTGGATTTTCCCATTTTCTGGCAGAAAACGGTTTTGCTGAACAGGCTCTATCGTTGATCACTGAACGACGGCTTACTTCAAAGCCAAGTA
>JBBSOX010000011.1:0-100269 GCA_038259325.1 Chroococcales cyanobacterium
AACAAGTTAATATTAATACAAATGATTTATCTATCACTGATGGTTGCTTCTACATCGCCATCGTAAATTTTTGATGCCTTTCTTCCCTATTGAATCTCTACGCACAATCCGGCATTTTATTACCCGCAACTTGGGTTATTAAATGCATTTCAATGAACACTTGCCGACCAATAACACCGCGAGAAGCGATCGCATGACAGTTAACTACACCTAGAACAGAAGTAGCGATCGCATGAATTGCTTCTGGTGCGATCGCCATTTGATCCACAAGCCAAGGCAAATTCTCTTTTAAAACTGACCAGCCACTCCAAAATACTAACAAGGCGACAGGAAAAGCTAACACCAGATCCATCCATTGATAACCTAGCCAAACTCCGATCAAACCTCCAATTACAGAGATTGTCACCCAAATATCGCTCATGGTATGTGTCGCATCAGCTATGAGAATTGAGCTACCTACCCGCCTACCCACGCTTCGTTCGTAAAACGCCACAAAAATATTCACGCCCAGCACAATTAGTAATAACCACAACTCAGGTGGTGATATTCTTACAGGTTCACCACCACCTTTGAGAATTCGTTCGATTGCTCCTTGCAGAATTTCAAAACAGGCTATTCCTAAAAATGAGGCAATTCCTAAAGCTCCTACAGCTTCAAATTTGCTGTGTCCGTAGGGATGCTCGCGATCGGGTTGTGGAGAAGAAAATTTACTTGCAATTAATCCTAAAACGTTATTGGCGCTATCTGTCACACTATGCAAGGCATCAGCTAGCAAACTTAACGAACCTGTCCAGTAGCCCACAAGTACTTTCAATCCCATTACAAACAGGTTGAGCAGTAGCGTAATAATTAAAACCTTTCGCACTTCGGCGCGGTTATCGTAAATCATAGATAATTTATCACATCAAGTTCTATGTCTTCTAATGTAGAACTCAAAATATAAATAAACACAAATAAACTGTATCAAAGTCTTACGCAGTAAGAATTAAGTCTCTCTATAGTCCCTATGTTTTATACCAATTTGTTGAGATTATTTATAACTAACAGCAGCTACAAGCTTTATAGGTATTAGTAATGTCTTTACAGATAACAGCAGATATTTAGCATTAATTACAGAAATATTTTAATTAATTTTGTTATTCATACATCCACTTAATCCAGACCGAATTGTATCCAAAGAGATGATGACGACCATCAGTAATCTGTACTTGCTCAGGATAACTGACAAACTTAATGGGTGTTATTTACTACCTTATTTTCGGTCATTGGTGCGAGCCTGAAGATTGATGGCGGTTTTACCGCCTGATTCGGCAGCCCCAGAAAAATTAAGAAAAGTCTGATCATGCAAATTTGTCTAACGACTATGCCAGCGCCAATGCAAACCTGGGGCGTATCGTCGAAAAAGTTGGCTTCGCCGCCGTCGATCTCGGCTGCTTCGTCTCTTCTTCCGGTAATATTAGTACTTATCAAGAAGTTTTAATAAAAAAGATATGTCTTCAATTCCTCTAACATTGAACCTAATTGAAGGTTCTGTCTCTTTCAGTTTTTCACCCCAAGCAGCACGAGAATTAAAGACAGCGACGGATCAACTGATGGAGCGCCTGAAAGCTGTCACCTCTAAACCCACTCCTGGCGGCGGTAAAGTCACTCCCCAGCCTCCCCTGGAATATCGTTATACGGGTGAAGTATTTTTAGAAATTTTCTGTAATCCTAATATCTGGCCAACGCCCTTCGCAGCCAAAGTTTTGCTGACTGTCCGCAACGTTAACATCCGCTTGACTACTGAAGCTGAACTTACCCGAATTATTGAAGACATTAATCAATATTTAGAGCAAGTAGGATAATAGTTCACGTGATTTTTCTTTGCTTTCCGAGATTTTTTAAGAAAAAATACTATAAAAATTTTGGATTTTGCGAAAATTGAGCCAGTTGCTTGCGGAGGTTCTCTCCATTGTCGCAACTAATATCGGTTAGTCCAACTTAGCAAACCTTTCAAGACGGGTTTTGGCTTTGAACAGCAAGCAGACTATCGCTTAGTTGAGGGAAGCGATGCAATTGAGAGCCAATAGTGAAGTTCCTACACTTACCTATCGAAGAAATGTAGGAACGTCACAGAATCTACATACTAAACTCAAGCTGTAGCACCAGATATACAGAACAAATGGTTCTGATGCCTCATGTAACTTGAAAAGTTGGATAAATTCAGACTCAAATGCTTCTGGGTTAATGAAAAACGCAAGATTCTATATGGGGCAATGCTCATCAAAACCAGAGATTATCCCCCAGATTGGGCGTAGGATCTTTGATTGTGACATCCACACATCGAAAATGAACCCCAATCCCAAACCCTAAATCAAAGATTTAGTCGTTGTCCCACTGTTCACGACCAATGAGGTCGCCAATGCGATCGCGTAACAAAAAGTCACATTTCTCTAATTCACATTCAACGCAAACCCACTCTCTCGCTGGAATGTATTGGCAGAGGGTATATATTGGCTGTTGTCTGCTAATCATTCCCTTTTGCACCAGTCGGCGTGCTTCGTCTTGAATCACATCGAGAGAGTAGTAATTGATAGAAGGCACCGTATTCACACTCATGGTTTTTACTCACAAATTAACACTTACGATAGTGTTCCCCTTAATAATTAGGAACAAACATGACAGAATTTAGACTTGTGGCTAGAATTTTGTAGTTTGCTATACGGAACTGTTTTTATTTTGACGCTACATATCCTGAAATTATCTCAAGAAATGTTAAGAAAGTCAACGAATCCTGACATATAGCGAAAATCCGCTTTACAAAAAAAATTCCGAGTAGTTAACCTAACCTGCTAGGGCAGCTGTATTATTTTTATTTCACAAGTCTGAAAGTCTTACCATTACTGTCTTTAGGCAAGATTGAGTGGGTGGAAACAATTCATATTGCGTAGGCGTAGTTCGCCACAGGCATCACTTACATATCAAATAATCACCTTAAAACCGGATATAGAACTGCTGGTATTTATCTAAGAGTAAACAATATAAGATTGTTTGTCAGATACCAAGGTATAAACTGTAGCAAAACATAACGGCTAAAGTACACTACTAAGCCTTTTCCCATAGCATCTGTTAATTATTTCTTAAGTAAACCCGTAATTGCTTGGTTATTTTCAGCACTGGTGTCACACAGTTCTCTTTTGATAAACATCTGTAGAAGGGTGGAGAAATACTAATTCGTAATTTGAAAGAAGCAGGAGGAGTAAATCATTTGGGGATTTGATCGCTAATGATTTGAAGCTACTATTGCGTTAGCTTCCCGCTCTTTACAAGAGTTCAGTGGAGGTAGTGACCAAGGCAAATAGAAAGCGTGTAGATCAACTACCGATCCCTGAACTAGGCTATGGTTACATTAAAACAGACGCAAGCTAGTCACGTCTGTAAACTGTTTGGCGGATTTGCTGAGATTAATTGTTCTGAAGTTACATTGTTATTTAAGTTACTTATTGATTAGATGATCCATCATCATCTGTGCTGTCTTCTACTGATACTAGATTTTCTGGCGGACGCTCATGGTTAAGTTGATTTAGTAGTGCCAGTACCTTGTTACCGCGTTCTATTGAGCGATCTTCGAGAAACAGCACCTCTGGTGTACGACGTAGCCGTACCCGCGCCCCAAGTTCGCTACGGACGTAACCTGTGGCCGACTTTAAGCCTGCCATTGTTTCTGCTTTAGCTTCATCTGTACCATAGATACTGACGTAGATTTTGGCGTGTTGGAGATCGCCGGAAACATCAACATCAGTAACACTTACCATTCCTGTACCCACACGATCATCCTTGATGCCGTTGAGCAGCATTTGGCTAACTTCCCGTTTGATCAATTCAGCAACGCGGGAAACCCGGCGATTTGTAGCCATAATAATTTCGCCTCCTCACAGAGGTTGTACAACAAAAATAAATGCAAGCTGGGTAGACAGTACTTAGCGGGAGAAACGCCAAGAACAAACGTCTGTAGGGCATAGCCCCGATATAGCGTTAGTCTAAATTGTACTCAAGCCCAGCATCGCACGGAGGGTGAGAGTAAGAAAGACTAGGCTGCTCACAAACAAACCCAAGATAGCGATTAAGGTAACTGGGCGCTTCAACAATGGCACTAACGGCGCAAAGGTGTTTAGAAACAATCCTAAGACGATACTAATTAAGTATCGGGGGTAGCGAAAGACGTTATCCCAAAATCCGTCAAACATCTGAATGTCAACTGCCTTGTTATATACTTACGTTTGTTTTGATATGCTTTATCTACTCAATTGTAATCTATGCGGCTGGAAAATTAGCCAGCTAATATAAAATATACTTCGTCGGTTATATTGGCTTTATTTAGTCACGATTATTTTCACTTAAATCGGAAGTAAATGGTAATTCAAATACCCAAGGAAACTAGCCCGCGTCCATTTTTAAAGTGGGCAGGGGGTAAAAGTAGGTTGATACAGCAATATATTCCTTATTTTCCCAAAAGTTATAAAAATTACTATGAGCCATTTTTAGGTGGTGCTGCTGTTTTTTTCTATCTCCAACCAACCGCAGCAATTTTAACTGATATTAATGCCGAGTTAATTAACACTTATTGCTGTGTTAGAGATCATGTTGAGGAATTAATTTGTCTATTGAAAGAGCATAAAATCCGACATAATAAAGATTATTACTATAGTGTAAGAAACAACTCTGTTGGTACTGATGTAGAACAAGCTGCTCGTATAATTTATCTTAATAAGACTTGTTTTAATGGTCTTTATCGAGTTAATTCACAGGGTAAATTCAATGTGCCTTTAGGCAGATATGAAAATCCCAATATTTGCCCTGAAAATTTACTGAGAGTAGCCTCCGTAGCACTTTCTCATGCAGAAATTAAACAAGCAGATTTTACAGAAGTGCTAAATCATGCGACTAACAATGATGACTTTGTATTTTTTGATCCGCCCTACCATCCTATCAGTGAGACTAGTTATTTCACTGCTTATAGTCAAAATTGTTTTAGTAAAAAAGACCAAGAACTTTTAAGAGATACTTGTGCAGAGTTAGCAAGTCGTGGTGTCAAAGTTATGGTATGTAATTCTGATAGCGAATTTATTAGAAAAATTTATACTGATATTAATTTTGAAACCTACAAAATCAACGCATCTCGGTCAATTAACTCAAATATAAAAAATAGAGGCATGATTCACGAACTATTAATTACATCTGTTAAAGATTTTTATTTGCCCAAGCAATAAATCTGTCTAAGCTATAAACTGCTAATAAATTATGGTTATCATTCACTCTTGCTTTTAGCCATTTGCTTGCCCCTTCTCGCATACCTTCACCACCTAAAATTACAATAGTTGGTGCAGGATAATAATTCTGGATGTTCATGTTCAAATAAGGAAACTTTTCATCGACAGAACCGGGGCTTTCTTGCCATTTGCACTCAAAAATTAAACCAGATGGCATTGCAGGTGAACCAACAACATAAAAATCAACCTTCAGCTCGGTATGATAAATTCCAGTCCCAATATAAACTTCTTTGCCATAACGTTTTGGCAATAAAGCAGCATTTAATATAAATTCTTTTGGGACATAGTTCCCGACTTGGAAATAATTATGCCCATTTAAGATTGCTTCTACATTTCCTTCTAAAATATTCCCAGACTTATTTGCCCGTCCGCCTTGAGTCAGAGCCATCCTGAATCCCTCTGCCAAAAGTCCTGCTTATTATAGGATTTCACAGAAGCAGTAAAAAAGGTTCAGTTGCTTAATATGAATTTTTTATTTTGACTAAACAAGGTTGGATTAATGGGTAAAAAATCCGACTTTCATAGTATTTTTGTACTAAATAAATACAAATGTATTAATAATTTGGATAAGGAACGAGTTACTAATTCAGGAAAGTATAGAAGAAAAGGAAAATTCCATTTCTTTTTGCCTCTTAACCTCTTAACCTCTCTAATAACTGGAATTGAGCTTGGATAAATTTTAGTGATTTCGCCTTAGATTCAACCTGTCTGTGCTTCAGTATGACCATTGCGGATAGACCATGCTAGTTCTAAAAGTTGAGTCCAGCGCTTTTGTACCTGTTTGGGGGTGCATTTGATGGTTTTGGCGATCGCAACGTCATTTTCCCGTGCAGTTTTTAACTCTAATATTTGCTGTTGCTGTTCTGTGAGTTGATTCACAAAGATTTCCCACTGCTGGGAAGATAAACCTAACTTTTGCTCTAAACCCGCACCTAACCATTGATGTACCAATTGCCAGTGGTGTTGTTTGGCAAACTTTTCTACGTGGTATTTAAAGCGTTGTTGGAGATAATCGCGCTGACGGCTGGTTAAACCAAGAATTTGGTCAATTTCTGGGGCTGAAAGGTCTTGGAGTTTCAGACTGAGATAGTTCATACAGTCAGATTGACCTTGAGACTCCAGGTATTTCATCAATTCAGTGATGACGCGATCGCGTTCTGACTCTTCGGATGGATCGAAATTAGTTTGGGCAACCATTTGCGATCGCAGCTGTTGCACCGCCGAGTTACGCTGGTAAGATTCTGCTTCTTCACCCTTAGCAGACTCTACCGCCATTTCAATATCCACGGTAGTTTCTTGCGGCTGACGACGAGCAAAACCTTGGGCCCGCAAGATAATTAATTGCTGATTTGCACCACCAGGTAAATTGATCCGGCGTTTGGCATACTGTTCTGTAAATGCCATGTATTCAGCTAGTTGCAGCTGAGTACGCGGTGTGTGATCAGCAGGTAGTTCGTTTTCTCTGCGGAAAGCTTTGATAGCTTCGATATAAAATGCTTGTAAAAAATCTTCAATTAGGCTGTAACGAGCCTCAAAACCCAACTCAGAACCGGATATAGTTACATGACGGTAAACCATAGCACCCAAATTGCTATGTAATTCCACACGCCCTTGTTTTGAACCTAGTTTGTAGTAACGTAAGCACTTTTGCATCCGGTGCCTTCCCAACGTAATCTGCCAGGATTTGATTTCCCCAGATGTTTGGATACGGGAGCTTTTATCGCAAATGCGTTCTACTTCTATGGCTATGCGGTTTGCTAAAGCTTCTACGCACCTGGGCGCTGCTTTTACTTGCGCTTGCATTTCCTGACACAGCAATTCAATCAAGGTCTCGCTGCTGCTGTCTGAAAATTCTTCGGTCGAAAGGTAGTTATCAAAAATGGGTGTAGAGTTTGGTAGATTAACGACGTTAGCTTTCATGACTTTTCCAGGAGTAGTATTGCACCGTAATTACAACGCAGACACAGCAATCAAGGCAGGCCTTGGCTTGTGAATCTTTAGGCATTCATCCATTAAGACTTGCCGTATGTAATGTTCACATCTAAAGCTCATATATAAAACTGTAGGAAATACGAGAGAGTTAAAGTTATAGCAATGTGTCGGTTTTTTCACAAGCCACCACATTGACGCTGGGATATAAGTACCCGCCATTTTCTTAAAGTTGTCAAATCCCTTTTTGTACCAACTGTTGCCACCATCCTGTTATATCCACTGTGTCACCAAACAGGCCATCGTAGACATCGGCTTTAAGTATGACAATTTCAAAACTGGAGTCGTTTTTATCACAATTTCCGAAACGGAGAGGTGTGCCTGTGAAGTAGGGGCTGGGGACTAGGGATTGGGAAGATGAGTATGTGGTATTAATACCCCAACCAAATCTTAAAAGAATTTTTTCCCCAGTACCCAATACCCAATCCCCAGTCCCGGAATTCTTATACCCATGCTGCTGCTGCTTCCCAACCTAAACCCCTCCGTATAATTGCTGCTTCGTCTCCGGTCATATCCAAGATTGTAGACACTTCATATGTTGGTTCCTCGCCAGTATCAATAATGATGTCTACCATCTTGTCCAAACGATCAAATAGCTCTACCCGCGACTGAACAGTTTCTGGATCTATCCGAATCATGCCATTATCTGCTTCATCTGGTGGCAGATGTGCTGAAGTTGAAATAATCGGATTGCCCAAGGCTGCCAGCAACTCCAAACATACAGTATGGCTTGGTACTCTAATTCCAGTACTTTTCCGCTTGGGGCTTTGCACCAATCGCGGTACTAACTTCGTAGCTGGGAGCAAAAACGTGTATGGCCCTGGAATCAGGCGTTTCATAATCCGATAGGCTGTGTCACTTACGAAGGCATAAGTTGCCACATTTGAAAGCGAGGGACATAAAAATGTCAGTGGTTTATCATTTGCTAGCTGTTTAATTTGCCGCACTCGTTCTACCGCCGACTTGGCATTCAAATCACAACCGATCGCATAAACTGTATCAGTAGGGTAAAGCATGACTGCGCCACTAGAGAGCGCCGACTTTATTTCCTCTATTCGACGAATTTGAGGATTATCCGGATGAACTGGGAAAATTTTTGCCATAGAGAGAGTGGGGAGTGGGAGCAGGGGGAGCAGGGGAGGCAGGGGGAGCAGGGGGAGCAGGGAAGGCAGGGGAGAATAACCAATGCCCAATGCCCAATGCCCAATGCCCAATGCCCAATGACTAATGACTAATGACTAATTTATTATGAATAAAATTGCTTATCTTCAATGTCCGACAGGAATTTCTGGTGATATGTGCCTGGGTGCTTTGGTAAGTTTGGGTGTTCCTGTGGAGTATTTAATTGAAAAACTTAATGGGTTGGGTATTGAACAGGAATATCAGTTAAGAGCAGAACTTGTCCAACGGAATGGTCAGCAGGCGACTAAAGTCCATGTGGATTTAGTACACGATCGCCATCACCACCATCACCACAATGGCGAACACAGTCACCATCACACACGCCACCTGCCAGAAATAGAGCGGATGATTCTCAAAGCGGGGTTGCCATCACGGGCAGAAGCTTGGAGTTTGGCAGTATTCCGACAGCTAGCAGTAGCAGAAGGGGCAGTGCATGGCATTTCTCCTGAAAAAGTTCATTTTCATGAGGTGGGTGCTATAGATGCGATCGTGGATATTGTGGGTACTTGCCTGGGGTTGGATTGGTTGGGGATTGAGAGCAATGAGGAAGGATTGCCCTTACTTTATTGCTCGGCGTTCCCGACTGGTGGCGGCACTGTTCGGGCTGCACATGGTCAGATGGCAGTACCAGTACCAGCGGTATTAAAGCTGTGGGAAATGCGGGGTTGTCCAGTTTATAGCAATGGCATTGATAGAGAACTGGTGACACCGACAGGAGCCGCGATCGCCACTACTTTGGCAAGAGACTTTGGTTCACCACCTGCGATCGCTATCAAGCAGATAGGACTGGGAGCGGGAACCATAAATTTACCCATTCCCAATATTTTACGCCTCTGGTTGGGTGAAAGCACAACTTTACAGTCAAATTTCAGTGATTCTGAAGAAACTAGCTCAAATTTGGAAACCATCTCGGTATTAGAAACCCAAATCGATGATTTAAATCCACAAGCTATTGGCTATGCGTTTGAGGCGTTGTTTGCGGCTGGTGCGCTGGATGTTTTTACTCAGGCGATCGGTATGAAAAAGTCGCGTCCAGGGATTTTGCTAACTGTGATTTGTCATCCAGAAAATTTACTCAGTTGTGAAACGGTTTTATTTCAAGAAACCACTACTTTGGGTATTCGGCGAACAACTCAGCAACGCGCCATTTTACAACGAGAAATTCAACAAGTGGAAACGGAATATGGCAAAGTGCGTGTGAAAATAGCATGGAAGGGACAATCATCAAAAAAAGTTATTGCAAATGTGCAGCCAGAATATGAAGATTGTGCAGACTTAGCCCGAAAACATAATATTCCCTGGCGCGAAATTCAGCGGTTGGCGCTACAGCGTTGGTATTTAGTCAATGCCTGATACAAACTCCTCATTCCTCGTTCCCAGTCTCCGACTGGGAATGCCATCCTCAAGGCTCCGCCTTCTCTGACACATCAATCAACTCTACCTGTAATAAACCTATTTGCCCCATGTAATTGCGGCAACTAGAATACCTCCAATGCGCGGGATCATCCACATAACCACGCCTGACTGGATTGTTGTGGACATAATCTAACTTTTGTCTAAACATTTCCTCATCTACAATCACCTGCGGATGAAAACCTTCTTGCCAAAGCTGATATTCTTGTTTTGTCTTATGTTTTAATTTATAATGCTCAAGCTGATTAAGTATGTAATTAGAATTATTTTCCTCAAGTAAGTCAATAATACAGCGAGCTGTGAACGATTTAAAATTTCCTATTTCTTTAGATAAACTGGCGGCAGAGGCGATTACATGGAGATGGTTTTCCATAATTACGTAACCATACAAGGTTAAACGCTGCTGACGTTGCAAAAAATTGAGGGAATCTAAAATAATTTGTGTAAATTCAACTTTGCCGAATAGTGGTATCCAATTTATAACTGTGCAGGTGAGAAAGTGTGGCTGGGTTCCTAGTACGTGGTAGCGGCTGCGTCCCATGATTTATATTTAAATTAGAGGCGGAGCCTCTAAGATGGCATTCCCAGTCGGAGACTGGGAACGAGGAATTTGACTAAGTTAGGGCTTTCATCAAATATTGTGTCAATGTAAACGCATCTACACCCAATTCGGTACGCTCTTGGGCGGCTATTATACCCGCTTGTGAATGCCACCAAGCGGCAGTTGCCACAATATCTTCTACAGGAATCTGTTTAGTTGCTGCTTGCGCCAACAATCCGCCCAGTAGCCCAGTTAACACGTCGCCGCTACCGCCACGGGCTAAGGCGGGTGTGCTTTCAGGAACAATCCAAACAGCACCTTGAGGGTTGGCGATCGCAGTTCTTGCCCCTTTCAACAACACTACAGCCCCACTTCGTCCGGCTGCTTCTTGTACTGCTTTTACCCTGTCATGTTTGGCATCGGGGACATCAGGAAACAATCGCTCAAATTCGCCAGTGTGGGGTGTGAGTACGGTTACTGCTTGGCGTTTTTTTAATGTGGCGATCGCTCCCATTTGTGCCAAGATATTCAAACCATCGGCATCGAGAATTAAAGGGCGATCGCTCTTAATTACCTCTTGGACAATGGGCGTAGCATCTCTTGTTAAACCGGGGCCACAAGCGATCACATTAAAGGAACTCAGATCGGTTTTTTCTGGTAATTGCAACTGTGCGATCGCTCCGGTTTCCGTCTCTGGACAACCGACAATTAACGCTTCTGGCAAGTGTGACACCAAAATAGATTTCAGCGATTCGGGTACTGCAATAGAAAGCATACCCACACCACTAGCCCTAGCACCCAAACCAGTTAAAATTGCTCCACCTGCATAGCGCCGCGAACCGCAAATCAGCAGTAAATGTCCTTCCTTATATTTATGAGTGACTGCTGGACGGGGTAGGGGTAGAGTAGCAAGTGCCGTTGCTGATGTTATACGTTTAATGCTAGTTGCATCTTTTAGAACAGCTTCTACATCAGCTAAAGGAATATCAAAATCTATTAACTCAGCTTTGCCGATATATTCCAGCGCCTGATCTTGGAAAAAAGCTAGTTTCCATAAACCCAAGCAAAAAGTGTGAGTGGCGCGAATGGCAGTTCCTAATACAACGCCAGTGTCGGTGTGTAAACCTGAAGGTAAATCGATACTATAAATCGGTACAGGCAATTCATTTAGCTGATTAATTGCAGAGGCAATGGGATCAGTAAGGTTTCTTTGTAAACCAAACCCAAATAAGCCATCAATCAACAAATCAGAATCTGGCAATTGCTCAATTGTTTGATAAATTGGAATGCCCAAACTCTGAGCATAATGCAAGTGCTGCGAAGTTAATTCTTTGAGCTTAGAAAAAGGAGAATAAATCCAAACTTCATACCCGCGAAAGTGCAATTCACGGGCTACTACTAAAGCATCCCCGCCATTATGTCCCGGGCCGACAAGAATTCCGACACGACATCCCCCGGCTTGCGGTGATCCTTTTAAAAAGGGAGTGTTTGAAGAAACGGAGCAAACCTTTTTAAGCAAAACTGGAGGGATTTCTTGAATACGACGGGCAATTAATTCCGCCACCTTTTCCATTAAAGCTACTACAGGCATTCCCGCTGCAAAGATTCGCTCTTCAATATCGCGCATCTGTCCAGCAGTAATTACCACTTGCGAAATTTTTTCTTGCCTGTTCTGCATCAGTCCTGAGTCCTGTTAGCGTTAGTGGGGAGTTGAGGCTTGATGTTGGGTTTGGTTTCGTTCTATCCAATTCATGAATAATTAAATTCTATATTTTTTTCTAATTGGCTGTACTTATTTAAAGGATATAGGTTAAATTCAGCGCGAATTTCATCTGTAAGTTCCCGTTGGATAAACGGAGCGAGAAGAGTTTTCTTTATACCTCGCAAAGCTTGTTTAGGATTACGCTTGAATGTAGCAACTAGTGGCTCTTGCATACAAGTACTCTCACCTATTTTATCTCTAACATAAATAGCACCTGGGAAAGGTAATGGCTCAATAGGTGTTCCTCGCGCTGCTAAATCTCCCTTAGCACGTGGATGTCCCTCTAAAAAATGGTCAAACCCAGTCAAAGGTTCATCGCGGAGTACTTTATCAGGCAAACTAAACAAGCGATAATTGATGATGTTGCACGTTCCACACAATTTATAAAAGGTTTCTTCGCGAACCATAATTTTGCTGCTTCCTTCTTGATATTCATAGCCAATGTCTATATACCAACCATTACTTTGTGGACTTTGAGCAACATAGCTTGCTAATCGTTTACTTATGCAGTCATCAGCATCTACAGGCATTATATGTGTTGGCTCTAATTCCCGAGCAGCTAATAGTCCAACAGCAAGTTTCTTCCTTTTATCTTTCATTTTTTCAGGTAAGGTTGAGTCTGGAATAGGAAAATCAACTTCGATATAATGCACTTGGGGATGATGAAAACTAATTTCCGGTCTTTCATGACAGACTACAATAACCTGAAATTCTGAAGAAGTTTGATTGCAGACTGATCTGAGACATCTTTCAAACAACTTGGATAGTTCTGTCCATGATGTTGCTACTTTAGAGCTTTTGATTGGGATCAAAAAAACTAACATATTGCAATATATCCTTGCTTGATTTGATTAGGGTAGTATGTCTCAAATTTTATTGATAAGGTAACTTGGGTTAATGCCCAAATTTACTTATATAAAGCTGAGTTCGGTCAATAGTTTTATTATCAATATTTCATGTTTATGCCAAAATAACAGCACACTTAAGTACTACCTCAAAAGAGTGTATGTAGTTTATATCTAAATTAGTATTGACAAAAATTCTAATTGTCCTATTCCATGAATTAGCTATTTTATCAACTAGGGGAAATTCAAAGTCTAATAATAACGTTTGTAGAGACATTGTATTGCAACATCTCTATAAGCCGGAAAATCCTACTAGGTCAACTATTCAAAACTAAGGTAATTGGAAGAATTGCTTTGTCTACGTTAACTGCTCAATGCTGACATAGCTGGAGTCAATGTTATGGATAAACTAACAGACTAATTTAGCACATATTGTTGAAGTAGATGAATTAATCGGATTTTGGGAATAATCCTCATAGTGTTTGAAAGCATCGTTTTGGTTGGGCTGCACACTATGAGAGCGCGATTTCTAGGAAAAAAACAGGTTTTTTGCGGTTTATGCTTTGCATTTTGCTGTATTTTATGGGTTTGTTTGGCTTTAATTCCAGTACAGGCCAACTCCACAGGGTCTATTGATACCCTACGACAACAGCAGCAAAAAATGAATCAGCAGCGTCAGAGTGTGGTTAGCGATCGCGATCGCTTAACAAATCTCCAAAAAGAGGCCCAAAAACATCTCACTGGTTTAAAGCAAAATCTGCAAACTACAGATAACTATATCGAAGAGAGCGAATCACGATTACAACTCGCCACCCAACGCCTCCAGCAGTTGGAAACTGATTTAGCTGTAGCGGAACGTTCCTATGAGGAGCGGCAAATAGCAACAGTAGCACGATTGCGTTATCTCCAGCGATCGCCTGCATCTGTTGGATGGGCAGTTTTGCTCCAAAGTCAAAATATCAGCGATTTTATCAGCCGTCGTCATCAGTTAAAGTTAGTGTATCAGGCAGACGAACAAATTTTGGTAAAACTCAACCAACAAGCAAACCTGATAAATCAGCAAAAAACGGATGTAGAACAGCAAAAAAACGAAATTGCTTTGATTCGTGAACAACTGCTGGCACAAAAAGCCGATTATCAAACTCAGGCGCAGTCACAATCAGAATTAATTCAACGCCTCAATAGCGATCGCCTAGCCTTGGAAGCCGCGCAAAACCAGCTAGAGAGAGAATCCAAAAATCTGGAAGTCTTGATTCAACAAAAGGTAGCAGAAGAAGCGCAAGCAAAAACCAACAGCCGGACAAGTTTCATCGTTCGGGGAACTGGTGTAATGGCATATCCTAGCAATGCTTCTACTAGCAGTCCCTTCGGCTGGCGGATACACCCCGTTCTCGGTTATCGTCGCTTTCACGCCGGATTAGATTTTGCCGCTAGTTATGGCAGTACAATTCGGGCAGCCGATTCGGGAACAGTGATTTTGGCTGGCTGGTATGGTGGTTATGGCAGAACTATAATTATCAACCACGGCAATGGTATTACAACACTGTATGGACATAGCAGTGAGTTGTATGTTTCTGACGGACAAGCAGTTGAACGCGGACAAGCGATCGCTGCTGTTGGTTCTACAGGCTTATCAACTGGGCCTCACCTCCACTTTGAAGTGCGTCGCAATGGTACACCCGTAGATCCAGGTAATTATCTTTAACCCAGAAACCAAGTTTTTCTAGGCTGCAAATTTTATCATAGACGTGCTATAATAGGGAAGACTAAGGGCGCGTGGCTCAGTGGATAGAGCAACAGATTCCGGTTCTGTGGGTCGGGGGTTCAAATCCCTCCGCGCTCGTTTTTTTGTCAATTGGCAAATTATTTGTCCGCGTTGACAGATTAATGTCCGTGTCGCCAAATTATTGTCCGCATTGACAAATTGTACATCATTACAACATCCTGGCATACCTAAAGTATGGCAGAACTCTTCTTTTATAGGGTAACTAATCAGTTTCAATTCGGTGGGTCGTGGATGCCAGAATAATTTTCTACCCTGAAGTATTGAGGGGATACGAATATTTGTATGTTAGGTTGAACGTAAGGAATTGGAAAAGCAGTTACAAAACAGTTGTCCGTGATAAATATCTATGTATTATGAGCCTAAATTGTCTATTAATTCTTCTATGACTAAACTTTTGGTTTCTTCAGGTAGATAATCAAAGAGTTTTTTTAAAAATTCTGGAGACACATTTTGAGCAAACCAGTCATCACTAGGATTTTCTTTAATATTCAAAAAATACTTTAACCGTTCTTCTATAGCGTCTTTATCTGGTCTATCTAATTGTCCAATTCTATCTGACCAATTTGCTGATGAGTCTTTGAAGCAATTAGCATCAACAGTACAGATTTGGTGAACTAAAGCGTATGAACTTTTATCAAGACCATTTCTAATTGTGGAATTAATTGGATATGTGGTTGGTAAACCCTTAAATGTTGTTTGTGAAGTCAGAGGAATAACGCAAAACGTTGCTATATATCCAGATTCATCTTGAAATTGATCGCTTGTCCAGATGATATAAGGATGTATCCCTCTGAAAACCCTACTTGAATTAATATTCTCAGTGCAAGTTTGACATTCTACTTCACCTGGTTCATCTAAATTATAAATATGGACATGACCCAGTTTGCAACGAAGAGATACCCTATAGGGATTTATGGAATAGATCCAACCTTGTCTAGGTCTTTGTCCAGCCACTTTACAATCCTAATTCACTGACTAATTTTTCTCTTTCTGCTTGTAAGTTAAGTTTAACTTTTTCTTCTGGTCGATGGGTATTTTTTGCTTCCAGCATTGGAGCAGTGCTATATACATACTCTAGTAACTGACTGAGTTTATCTGCGCCAGCCCACTCTCTCCGAATATTATCCAGCATGAACTTAAGACTTAGAGTTATTTGCAAATCATCTACCTGAGCAGCTTCATTTACAGGTCTAATGTATATTGCATTTTCCTGAGATTCTTGAATAATCTCTTTGCCATTCATTTGATTTAAAGCAGCATCTATATCCTCATTCCAAGGGCCAAATTGATAATAACACCAATCTAGATCAGTCAGCTGCTTTCCTGTCCACTTAACAGAGTAAAGATCAGCTAAATACAAAAACTTGATCAGCTGTGTTTTTGTAATATACCCTTTTGTCGTGTAGACAAAATATTTTATTAGTTTATCCAACATGATCTTTCTCTCTGCTAACTGCTACAAAATAGTCTAATTAATTAACAAACATAAATGTGTATAAATATTCCTAATCTTTTTTTTAATAAGATATAAATATTTTATAGAATGTTTCTATCGGTTAATTATAGTTGTTTTTTTTGCAATCTTTAACACTTTTTGGCTTACTCGTCAGTAGACTACATTAATTGTGTACTATTATAATAGTACACAATTAATGTAACCGACACAATCTTTGACTAAAATCTCATGTGTTGTAAGTGTCTCATGGACTTGTCGCATCTCGCTGAATAAC
This sequence comes from Chroococcales cyanobacterium, assembly GCA_038259325.1. Classification (GTDB taxonomy): domain Bacteria; phylum Cyanobacteriota; class Cyanobacteriia; order Cyanobacteriales; family Nostocaceae; genus Nostoc. The sequence continues at coordinate 16,558 of JBBSOX010000011.1, forward strand.
CTCTTGCCACTTTACCATTTCCGTAGACGACACAAAGCACCTTTGGCACCAAGCATCTACCCACAATGCTGGAACTATCAAACACTTTTTTACCATTTGGTGTGGTTTTCTCGTAGAAGCCACAAGCGATCGGCTCATGCATTACCGTAAGCTGATTGTTTCAGCAGGGACTAGAAAGACGAATTCATGGAGCGATCGCTTGAACTTGTGGAGTTTGAATTGGACGCATTTTTAAGATTAAGGTAAACCTGTGATTTCGGCGTGCTTAGACGATATTTATCAAAGACCGAATCGATATCCGCACTCGTTTTTTCTACATTAAGCAATTATTTGTCTACGAATTAGTTAGACTCCCACTTCTGATAATAGAGCTTCCATAGCTTCCCAAGAAAGTCCTTGTTGAATATAACGAGGCGCTTCAGGATTATAAGGACTGGCTACCCGGTCAATATTGAGAATATTTGCCCCATCTGGTAAAACTGGTACATCTGCATCAAAAGCCGTGGGGCGCATCAAAGAACTAGAAAAGCCTTTGAAAACAGCAATTGTATCTTGCTCATCAGCAATTTCTACCGTTACAAGTAGGACTTCTTGGGGGCGTTTAGCGGTATATTCTTCCAGTCGCTTGCCAATGGAATTCATTTTTTTCAGAGTAGTAGGGTGGTGCAGCGGTGATTACTGTGGTGTAGCTGAACGTCCCTGCTTGCCCAGCTTAATCAGAACAAAATAGCTTAAGTAAAGCACATAAATTACTAAGCTAGTTATGCCAAGAAAACCTAAGAACTCAGCCTTACTATTAGCATGAAAATATTCTTTGAATAGCAACGGAGCCTCAAACCAAACACGACAATAGGCAGTCTTGAGCATATTCCCAGAAAAAGCACAACCCAAAAAAGGGATAAAAGCTATTGTACCCAAAAGACAATAAACAGTTGTAGCCCAGCGCCAAGAGGTAAAAATCAATTTCAAAGAGCCATTGGTTTGATACTCAATTTCATCGTTGATATCCACCCAGAACCACAGCGAAATCGGGATCAAAATCTGCGCTATCAATCCAGAGATAAAGCTAACTGGATACTGGGCAATCATTAAGTAAATCGTGATTGCTACCAAGCTTGATACTCGCCAGTATATAGTCAATAAGCGTTGTATGGCTTCCGCTTTTTGCACAAATGCCCAAATCAGAAGAATTAGCGGAATAATTACCAGGAATAACACTGCCAATCGGTAATCAATCCAGACGAAAGGGCGAAACCAAACGTTATAGTCCATAGTTTTTCTCAAACGATAAATAAAACATTTTCAACTAAGAGCAAGTATCTATAATGACAAACCTGTAAGCTATTAGCTAGCTAGTAGTCTATCTATATTACATAACAGTTTAATCACAGCACAAAGCTCAATGTCTAGCTTCAAGACTGCGCTCTAACTTCTTTATGCAAGCAAGTGGCTCTCCAACTTATAGCATTTCACGCAATTTATACTATAAACACGTTTTTAGGGGCATACACATGTACGCCCCTATAGCCAATTCATTTGTTGCAAAGATTTTTGGAAAATATATAGGATTACTATTTGATTTTTGAACGTAATTAGTATTGTAGAGTGTGTTAGAACGGAGTTCGTAACGCACTATTATCAAGGGTTTGATGCATTACGCTGTCGCTAACACATCCTACGTATATTTTCAGAAATCAAACCGGATTCCTATATTACATTTAAAATTGTTTAATTTAATTTCCTCAATCTCTCTATTTGGCAAAAAAACAAGCAACTCAGAGAACTCCAACTTAGATTTTGCACTTACCTGTATTAGCATCAGGGAGCCTGTTAAAAACCTACCCAGAGGCTATATGCTTGATACTCCCGGACAAAACCCAATTTTTTTGGGGGTAAAGGTTTCTTTTTAAGATAAAAACTCTTAAAGTTTAACCCTCATACATCGATAACTCCAAATATTTCACCAAATTTTTCCCCATTGCAGAAAATGATGAAACAGGGAGAGTACGATTTTAGACGGGAGTGAGGTGAAAGTGCGAAATTTCAGTAAGTAAATCTTGGTTGCTTGCTGACCAAAAGAATAGAAAATTCACTTAGTCTTTATTTCTAGTCGTCGTAAACCCGGCATTCAATTGCATCTGGGTTGTCATCACAATACTGTTCTAGAGAGTTTTTTGGCTTGCTTTGGCGCTTGTGGGAAGCTTCGGCTTGCAATTCTTCTACTGCATCCCAAGCAGCAGCACACTCTGGTGAGCCGCTACCGTTAATGTCACAGACAGTACGTGCTTGTTCTACTTCTTCTTGAATTTTCTCTTGGATATCGCTCTTTGCTGTTTCTTGGATGTTGGTCATTGCTTTAGTCTCGTTGTGTGTTTTCAATACTAGTATAGAAAAACTTCAAAAATGGCAAATTTTAGCTTGATTACTAACCATTCTAACCATTGAGCTAATAAGTTAGTACTTTAGCCTGTTGATTTATAACCAATACAGTAAACTGCCGCATCTATAATGCATTCATCTTTATTTTTTAAGATTTTGTGGAATTAGTACCATAGATAAACAATCATACAATATATTTAGATGCATCTATATTAGAGAATGACAGCTCCAGCTTCTTGGGATGGAGGAGACAAAAGGCTGGCACTAATTTATGTAGGATGCAATTCTTCCCAAAATAAAAACCTACTAGCCCAAAAAGAGAAAGAAGCTCAAAACTCATGGCAGACCAAATGCAGTGGGCAAATGCCCTATCAACCCGTCATTCTTTAGAAGCCGCCGTTACAGATGTGGTGGAACGAGCTGTCTCATCGTTAACAGCACCTGCGGATCTAGGACTGGTATTCATTTCGTCTGCTTTTACGAGTGAGTATTCCCGACTGTTACCCTTGTTAGCTGAGAAACTTGCTGTCCCAGTGCTAATTGGCTGTAGTGGTGGCGGTGTCATTGGGACGACAGTTGGCGGAGAAACCGAAGAACTGGAAGCTGAACCAGCTATCAGCTTGACTTTAGCACATCTTCCAGGAGTGGAGATTAAAGTTTTTCATGTTGTTGCTGAAGAATTACCTGACTTAGATAGTTCTCCAGATGCTTGGGTTGATTTGATCGGTGTGCCAGCATCACCGACACCCCAGTTCATCTTGCTGTCTAGTTCCTTCGCGTCTGGAATCAACAATTTGTTGCAAGGGTTAGATTTTGCTTATCCAGGATCGGTGATAGTGGGGGGACAGGCTAGTGGTGGAGGTATGGGTGGTCGTGTTGCCCTATTTTGTAATGAGACTGAGGGCGAGGAACACCAAAACCTGTATCGTGAGGGTACTATCGGCATAGCTTTGACTGGCAATATTGTTTTGGAAACGATTGTAGCCCAAGGATGCCGACCAATTGGCAAACCGTTGCAAGTTACAAAAGCCGATCGCAATATTATTCTGGAATTAGATGAGCAAGTGCCTTTAGTGGTGTTGCGAGATTTGATTGCCAGTCTCAGCGAACACGAACGGACTTTAGCACAGCACTCTCTGTTTGTTGGTGTGGCAATGGATGAATTTAAGCTGGCTTTGCAACAGGGAGACTTTTTAATTCGCGGTATTCTTGGGGTCGATCCAACAGCTGGGGCGATCGCAATTGGCGATCGTGTCCGTCCTGGTCAAAGGCTGCAATTCCACCTACGCGATGCCCAAGCCTCCGCTGAAGACCTAGAATTACTCCTCCAAAGTTATCAAACCCAACGACAATCTGAACCCTCTGCCGTCGCTGCCTTAATGTTTGCCTGTTTGGGGCGAGGTGAAGGACTGTATGGTAAACCCAACTTCGATTCTGAACTATTTCGGCGCTACGTCAGCGATATTCCTGTAGGCGGCTTTTTCTGTGGTGGTGAAATCGGCCCTGTTGGTGGCAGAACCTTCTTACACGCCTACACTTCAGCATTTGGAATTTGTCGCCAAAATCAGTTTTGAGTTATGAATTAAACGGGAATAGGGAATAGGGAATAGGGAGTAGGGAGTAGGGAATAGGTAATAGGTAATAGGCAGCGCCCAATCTGCGATCGTCTTGGCGCTGATTTATAATGTCTTGATTATTGCGGCACTAATTTCGCTAGTACTCAAAGGAGTAAAGTTTTTGCCTTTAATAGCAGATCAACTGCTATGTCGGAACATTTTCATCTATAGCGTTGGTGGTATTATTGCTCTCTTCATTGCCATCAAACTAATAGATATTATCCTACCTTTGTCTTAATTTACTATGAAACTCTCTCATATCCGACGTACTATCGCTGCATCCCAAGTATTAGAAAAAATAATTGGTATCTGCTGTCAATGGCGTAGGCAGAAGCTGACACTGTACTTATTCCTAGCCATGTGTTTCAACCTAGTAGTTGCCCCTCTGGTTTATGCAGCTACCGGTGAACAACTTTCTCGCAGTCAATCTTGGGGATTGGGGCTGTTAGGACTGGTGATACTAGGGCTTTCCATCTATCTATTTTTTGTAATGTTTGTACCGGAGAAATTATAGTAAGTTTTGCACACGAAGCTAGCAGAGCTGTTCGTTCTACCTTGATTGGTCAACCTTTTTATAGCGATCGCTATTTTAACAATAATAATTCTTATGACAATGATTATAAAACTTACGCGCTGCACAAATTAATTGTGGTATGCATCTACCAAAATAGCTTGTTACCCCCTATCAGACATTCCCTGTCAGAGACTCTTGACTTTACAAGACTTAGTGCTGTTAGCGGTAGCGGGGCGTTTAGCCCGTGCTGAGTTTTGAAGTTGAGTACTCAGTACTTTCGCACTGGGTAAAAGCCCCGGCCTTTGCGATGCCCTGAGCTTGCCGAAGGGTGGGCGGTCTTTTAACTCAGCACTCAGCACTGGCTCAACGCCCCGCTACCGCTAACGGAACTCAGCACTCTTCATTTTGAACATTGGAGCATTCGGAATATCTACTCAGGTTTCGCTCCTTTAAAAATAATTTGCTGATAGCTCTAGATGGAACAGAATATTTTTGCTCTAATCAAATTCACTACCCATACATATAAGTCACTACAATCTGATAAAATTTCCAACAAGTGCAACAACTGCTTGATATCTTTTTCTTGAAGCCAGCGATTTCAGGTCTTTTTTGGGAAAGGAAAATAAGAAAATGTCTTATCTATTGTGGAAAACTCTGGTAATAAGCCCAGTAGTTTTGGGAGTGACAGTGTTGGTTTCCGCTAGGGCTATGGCTGCTGAAGTAGCAAGTTCTTTTGAGGCAGAATCTGCTCAGATAGAAGCACCAATGGCTTCTAGTGGTTCAATATTCATTCAAACAGAGCAACCAAAACTTAATCAGCAATTGGTTGCTCAGGCAAAGACTGATGAAAATAAGGTTTTAGAACAAGTTAACCGCTACAGCAGTGAAGGCAAAAACCAGAATTCACTGTCTCAAGTCACATCAGTTTCTCAGTTTTCTGATGTACAGCCGACTGACTGGGCATTCCAAGCTTTACAATCCCTGGTTGAACGCTACGGTTGTATTGCTGGATACCCCAATAGTACTTACCGTGGCAACCGGGCACTAACCCGTTATGAATTTGCCGCAGGTTTAAATGCTTGTTTAGATCGGGTTAATGAACTGATTGCCACAGCAACCGGCGATTTGGTGACAAAACAAGATTTGGCCACCCTCCAGCGTTTACAAGAAGAATTCTCAGCAGAACTAGCAACTCTGCGTGGTCGAGTAGATGCTGTAGAAGCACGGACTGCTGAACTGGAAGCTAATCAGTTTTCTACTACCACAAAATTGGTGGGTGAAGCCATTTTTGCGGTTACTGATGTGTTTGGCGGTAATACTGGCGATGCTAACAATACTGTCTTCCAAAATAGGGTGCGTTTAGACCTGCAAACCAGTTTCACAGGTAAAGACGTTTTACACACCCGTCTTGCAGCCGGTAATGCACTAGCTTTTAGTCAAATAGATGATGCTGGTCTTCCTATCGATACTGCTGAAGGCACACAAACTTTTCAAGTCGGCAGCACTGGTAACAACGGTGTCATTATAGACTGGCTGGCGTATTACGTACCCATAGGCCCAGCCCAAGTTTACTTGGCGGCCACCGGAGGTATTCATAGCGATTATGCTGCTACTAATAACCCCTACTTTGAAGACTTTGATGGTGGTAATGGTGCTTTGTCTACCTTTGCTTCTGAAAATCCCATTTATCGCATTGGTGGTGGTGCCGGTGCAGCACTGACTTTGCCCTTTGGTAGCGGTGGTAGCATTTTTAGACCAAGTTCACTGACTGTAGGCTACTTGTCATCAAATGCTAATAATCCTGGAGTAAATCAAGGTTTGCTTGAAGGTAACTATGCAGCTCTTGGACAGTTGAACTTTAGTGTTGGCGATCGCTTGGCTTTAGCTGCTACCTACGTTCACGGTTATCATGGTGCTGGAGGCGGTAATTTATTTGATGCAGGTAGTGGTTTAGCTGGCACTAACCGCGTCGTAGGTACTGGTCAATCTAACACCCTAAGCCCCCTAAACGCATCTGCGAGTAATTCTTATGGAATATCGGCAGCCTTTAGACCTAGCGATAAACTGTCAATTAGTGGCTTCGTTTCCTACCACGATGTCACAGGCTTCGGTGCTGATGATGATTTTGAAGCTTGGAGCTACGGTGTTGGGGTAGCCTTACCTGACTTCGGTAAACAAGGTAACGTTTTAGGTATTTTTGCTGGTGCAGAGCCTTATGCCTTTAACCGACCAGGTTTTGCTGGTAATGATGTACCTTACCACATTGAAGGTTTTTACAAGTATCGCGTGTCAGATAACATCTCAATTACCCCTGGTGTAATCTGGTTGACTTCTCCAGGTCAAAACAGCAATAACGACGATGCAATTATCGGTACGCTGAGAACAACTTTCACCTTTTAACTAAATCGCCGTAAGTCCCCCACTGAATTCGGTACTCCGAATCAGTGGCTGGATATAAGGCGGGAAGAACCGAAATCGTTCTCAAGCAATACGAGGCATAGCCGAGTAAGGACGGAGAACATTTATTGAATTCGGGTAGTCGTTTATTGAATTCGGGTAGTCGTTTATTGAATTCGGGCAACTCCCAAGAATTTACATAAAGCCATTAAATATATATATTTGTGATAAATTATGATCGCGCCAACGATCTAACAACTCAGGGCTGGCGCGATCGCTATGACTACATTGCTGATAAAATATCCAAAATGCGAGAACTTTACCCAGCAATCAAGCCTTACTTAGAAGGTAGTTTACAGGTTTCCGATCTTCATACCATTCATTTTGAAGAGTCAGGAAATCCTCAAGGTCAACCCATCGTTTTATTGCATGGAGGCCCTGGTGGTGGATGTCCACCTTTTTATCGGCAATATTTTCACCCAGAAAAATGGCGGTTGGTGATGTTTGACCAGCGCGGTTGCGGTCAAAGTACGCCCCATGCTGAATTACGAGAAAACACAACTTGGGATTTAGTCAGTGATATCGAAAAACTGCGCCAACATTTAGGGATAGAAAAGTGGGCGGTCTTTGGGGGAAGTTGGGGTAGCACTTTATCATTAGCTTACAGTCAAACCCATCCCTCTCGCTGCACGGGGCTAATTCTCCGTGGTATCTTCATGCTGAGGCAAAAAGAGTTGCGATGGTTCTATCAGGAGGGTGCTAGCTATATTTTTCCTGATGCTTGGGAAGAATATGTCAAACCAATTGCGATCGCAGAACGTGATGATATGATCGCAGCATATTACAAACGCTTGACCAGTCCAGATTTAAAAATTCAATTAGCAGCAGCGCGTGCTTGGTCAATTTGGGAAGCTAGTACCAGTAGACTTTTTTTAGACCCAGAACTCATGCAAAAGTTTGGCGAGAGTGAATTTGCTTCAGCTTTCGCACGTATTGAATGCCATTACTTTATGAATAAGGGATTTCTTGAAACAGAAGATCAATTACTCTTAAATGTAGACCGTATCCGCCATATTCCGGCTGTAATTGTTCAGGGACGCTATGATGTAGTTTGCCCGATGGTATCAGCTTGGGAATTACATCAGGCTTGGCCGGAAGCCGAGTTTATTGTGGTTCCTGATGCAGGACATTCGATGAGTGAACCAGGAATTTGTAGTGCCTTGATTGAAGCAACAGATAATATCGAGTGGCGTTGACGAACTTTGCTTTATGCGCTTTTTAATTAAAGTTTGTAATGAGTTAGGGAACTCCAAGAAATAAATTATCCAATCTTGTGGGGTGGGCATCTTGCCATTGGTGTCAACTTAACGTGAAAGCTATGTCCCGCAAGGAACTGAAGTTCCTTGCTAATAGCGAAAGTCATCTTCAGATGACTAAATATATATCCAAACATCTTTAGTCTACTTAAGTAGACTTTAGCTAAAAGCCAAAGAACTTTAGTTCTAGGCGGGTAAGTCAGCCAATAGTTAAGCTATTTGTAACTATAAGTTGACACCAATGGGCATTGCCATGCCCCAAAAGAGCGTATTTGTATCATTATTAAAGTGAAATGGTATGAACCATATTGTACTGAGAGCGATGAATCCCTCACTACGAACCAGTATTTTATAATGTACTTAATTATACTTATTTAAGGGTGTATGTATATATCTGACTAGTATCTTGAAATGCACAAAAGTGAGATTTGACCTGAAAAAAACCTTTCAGGATTCGTTTGAGTGAACTAAACTTAACCCACCTAATAGCTGTAGTCACTTCTACCCACTGCCGTTTTCTTTTACTTACTTCTGGATAATCTTCACTCAGTATCTCGACTGGTAACAAATACATCTTAACTCGGTAAGTTTTACCTCCTTTGCGGTACTTGTAAGTGCCAAGTTTATTCGCGTCTACCTGCCCAATCACCCCTGCTTCTTCCCACGCCTCTTTGGCTGCTGAAGCCGGCGGACTCATCCCATTAGGAATATCTCCTTTCGGTATCACCCAGTGTTGAAAGTTACGGGTCGTGATTAGCAAGATTTCAACTTTGCCATTGTTCACTCTATAAGGAATTACCCCAGATTGTTTAAACACTTTGCTAACTTTTCGACCCATGTAATTTGCATCCTTTAGCGTCTAACTTGTTTGTACAATGTTTATTTAAGAAAGTCTAGAGCTGATACTGGATAAATTTCGGTTAAACTTAGGTTATGAAAAGGTTAAAAATATTTTGTTAGCCATAAGAGTTAATTATTGAAAGTTTTGATTGTTGAAGTAGGGCCGCACATTATGTACCCTTACCGTACGTTGCAATAAGACGCGTAGTAGGGATTTAGGGCTACTCTACGAGAACATCTGCAAACCCTATAAATATAAAATCAACTTGTGGAAAAAGTGTAATCCTGATGGCTGATTTACAAATGCAGCACTATTCAAAACATCAGATATTTTGGCTTAATCCCAGAATATATAGCAATTCTAAATGAGATTGTTAAATTAGTCGTGGAGGCAGGCAATAGGGAATAGGCAACAGATTTTTTTCACGAATGATTTAGGATTGCTATAGTCCTACTATATGTGCCACCAATGTAACTAACTTGACTTTTTAAGATTTTGGTAAATATACAGCGAAGATATTGTATTTAAATCTACTTCTTTGCCATCATTTTCATGCTCATTAGTGTTTTTAAACAGTACTGTAAATGCACCAGCACCTAACCTATCTTGAGGAAACATCCGATAACAAGGCATTGTAGTTAAATGCGACTGATATTTGGCTAAATTACCAATTTCTATTGCCTTAAATTGGGGAAAGCGTTCCAAAAACCATTCACAAACTTGCTCATTTTCTTCGGGCGAATATGTACAAGTCATATAAGCTAGATAGCCTTGTGGTGAAACAAGTTTAGCAGAGTTAGCTATAATGCGCTTTTGCCGATTTGCACTCTTATTAATAGCAGTTGGGTGAAAACATCCGGGTGCTTTTTCACCTTTAGCAAGTAAAGATTGTCCAGTACAAGGAGCATCTACTATTACTAGATTGCTAGAGCAGGGAAACATTTCGGCAAATATACTCGAATCTCTATTAACCACTGCACTAGGGCTGATTTGGCAACGCTTCAAATTAGAAATTAACATGCCTAGACGTTTGCCAATGACTTCATTACTGATGAGTAAATCAGGTTGTAAAGCTTTCCAAGCAAAAATACTTTTTCCTCCTGGCGCAGCACACATATCAAAAACTAAACTTACTGGTTGAGGAATAGCTAACAAAGTAGTAGCTGCAAATATCGAAGAAAAATCTAAACAATAGAAATATCCTTGTTGATGTAAGGGATGCTGACCGGGCTTTTCTCCCAGGTATAAACGGTCAGTAAATTGTGGTTGCCAATAGATTGGTGTTTCTACTGCAAAAGACGAAATTTCTGGCTTTTCTTTACACCAAAGAATGCTGGGTAAAAAAGGCTGAGGATTCATTAAAGCTTCGATAAATTTTTCTTGCTCATCTAAATTAGTGAACAAACGCCGCGAGACTTTAAGTAATAAATTAGAAGGTTTTTCCATATAGATTATTAATTACGAATTACGAATTAGCTTGTATCAGAATCAAAATCAAACTGTTACACGAGAACAATGTAATTAAGGCTTTTGGCTTCATACTCAAAATATAATGACCGCCATTCAGAACGCAATGGCTAAACTACCCCACTGCACCGGAGAAGGTCATGTTCTTAGATAATTTTCCGCAAAAGTTACGCAAAGAAGCACAGCTATGGAGGGATGAAGGATTAATTAGTTCTTCGCTGTATGAGGAAATAGCAGAACGTTATCAATTTAAAAACCTGGAAGCTACTGCACGCGATCGCAATCAAGCGATCGCAATTGGTGTAGGCGGCATACTTTTATGCTTAGGCATAATTACCTTTGTAGCAGGAAACTGGCAGGGAGGATCGCGAGAAGTCAGATTTATTCTGCTGATGAGTTTGTTTTTTGCGATCGCTATTACTGGATTTTACAATTGGAGGCCACCTGAAGGAAAGAAACCGCAAAAAAGCAAACGCTTACTGGGAGAAGCTTTGCTCATTTTAAGCGCCTTCATTTTCGGTGCAAATTTGCTACTGATGGCTCAGATGTTCAATATTGTCGGTTCAGCTTCCCAACTGTTTCTCGCCTGGGGGTTGGGTGTTGTGGTGATGGCATTCAGTTTGTCCTTAAATTCTTTAGGAATTCTGTCAATTGCCCTGGTGGAAATCGGCTATTGGACTGGACTAGAAGACTTGTGGTACTCTTCAGGAGAGTTAACTTGGTCGCGGCTAGTGGTGCAGCATTTGCCTTTGTTGGCATGGCTGGTATTTGTCCCCTTAGCCTACTTCTGCCGATCGCGTTGGATTTTTGGTCTAGCAGCCTTTGTCTTTGCTAGCTCTTTACAAGCCAACCTTAATCCACTACCACTGCTGAATTATGCTGATATAGCCCCTTGGGTCGCATCTTTTGCTTTTACACTCCCACCTGCATTATTCTGGAGTTATGATGACCTGCTGTTTCCAACCATAAATTATAGGTTATTTCAATCTCTAGCCCGTAATTTAGCGTTGGTAAGCTTTGGCATTGTCTTTTACGTTCTGTCTTTTCGTTGGGTCTGGGAATCTCCAGATTATAGTTATAATCAACCAACGAATTTGACAAACCTGTTCGAGTCTCTGCCGATCATCGATTTGGGGATTCTCAGCGGCTTGGTGGTATTGCAATGGTTGTTTCTACTGCGTCAAAGAAATAACCCCCCGCGCCGCGAAGTGATTTTCACGACTGCTGTCATTGGTACCTTTCTTGCCTTTATTGCCATAGTACCTTTTTGGCATCAAACTATCAGCCGAGTTGATGAACTTGGTGTTTTTATTTTCAATGTACTTCTAGCAACATTAGCCTGGGGACTAATTCAAGAAGGATTGAAATTAAGCAACAGAAGTTCCTTTTGGGGCGGTATGTTGTTATTAACACTGCAAATTATCAGTCGGGTGCAAGAGTACGATACCGATTTACTTTTCAAGTCCCTAGTTTTTGTCTTGTGCGGTTCTGCTTTAATTAGCGCTGGACTCTGGTTTGAACGTCGCCTAACTGGTGGTTCTAGCTCTGCAAGTAAAAAATAGTGCAAGTTCAGAATCGGCTAAACCTTAGCTATCCGCTAACAGAATTCAGAATTTAGAATTCTGCCCATCATCCAAATCTCTGTGCATTAAAGTTTTTAAAGTTTCTCTGCGTCAGTCCTAATTTCGTTACTTTTGACCTCCTCAATACCTCTGCTTTTTAGGACTACGCTCATGTCTAATAGTTCTTCTGAATCTAAAAATAAAACCTTGTCTCCCGAAGCCGAATTCTCTAGTAAGGTGACTTTTCGGGATTACTTGATTGCTACTGAACAAAAATCGAATAAGCCCTTACCTTTTTGGCGGTTACTGGCTCCTCTGGCGCTACAAACAGGGTTAATTATGGCAGTACCAGCCCAAGCCCTTTATACAGATGTGACAGGTAAGACGGTGATTTTGCAAACCGTACCTGTAGAGCCTAATAATGTACTGCAAGGTAACACCTTAGCGTTAGATTACAACATATCTCGTACTGCAAATTTGAGCAGACTACCTGGTTGGCAAACATTAGTCAGCAAAGGTCGTGGAAGTGGCAGAAGATTGCCTGAAGGAACCAACATCTACGTGATTTTGCAAGAGCAAATATCCTCTGGCCGCGGTGTTCCTACAGCTTGGAGACCATTGCGAGTGACTAGCGATCGCCCCCGCCCCAGTTCTCTAAGAGCCAATCAGGTGGCTTTAAGAGGTGTTTATCAGGATGGTTCAGTCAACTATGGCTTGGAAACATATTACATCCCAGAAAACCAACGGCGGCAGATTAGGAACGATTTGCAAGCCCAACGCGCCCGCAGAGGACAAGTACCTCCCATCGTGGTGAAGGTGAAAGTAGATCCACAGGGTAAGGCAGTCCCTGTTAGCATGTGGGTGCGCGATCGCAACTATCGCTTTTAAGCTGTTAGGCAAAGCGTTTAAACATGCAAGGTTTGTCTCCAAAGTTCTGAGCGTTGACTTTCGGCGCTCAGAATTCTCTGTTTGTCATTTGTAAATATAGATGACAAACAGAGAAGTTAATTTTGTAAAATCACATGAACCCAAGGTTTACAAAGCATCCAGAATTTTTTAACCCACAACTTGGGTTCTTACGCGATCGTAAGATCAAAATATAAAGAATACACAAAAATCAGTACTTGCATATACATTTATAAGCAAATATTATGAAGATTATGCAAAGATTTTTATTAAAATATAGACATCTACGTAAAATTTCGCTACGTAAGTACTATCAGGTTATTAGGTGTTTCCTATTTTTAAGAAAAGTATTAGGCGAATATAATTCGCTACTACACAAACAAAGTCCACCTGCGTGGACTAATACAAAATAGTTCTGACTCTGTGAATTTCTGCTCGAAGAAAGCCTGATCTCAGAGTTCTCTGTGAATTCAGACTTAAATAATTCTTATTAAAAGAGCAAGACTTTTAGCGGTTAAAGCTCTATCACACTCAATTGAGGAAGTTATATTATGCCCAGACTAATTGTTTCTTCGCGGTTCACAGGAACCTCTGCTGCCGATTTAGTGGCGGGTCAAGAGGATAATGCATTCCCAGCAATTGGAATTGAGGTTCTAAAAAACGGAGTCATTGATACTCAAGCAGGTAAAGACACGATCGAAGGTAGTGGCACCGGCGGCGACGACTTTGGCAGTGCCGGCACAGGCACAGGCATTGCTAATAGTGGCATCATCAATGCAGGGACGGGAGACGATACTATCTCTGGCACAGGTACTGGCGGTTTCCAGTATCGAACCTATGTACCTGGCATAGGTATCTCTAACACTCAGGGTGGCTACATTAACGGAGGAGAAGGGAACGATTTTATCTCTGGAAGCGGAAACAGAAGTGAAGATATAAGTTTAGAAATAGGCTTTGCTAAAGGCATCAATAATACTCAAACTAGCCGCATTGATGGAGGAAAAGGGGATGACTCTATCTTTGGAACTGGAATTGGAGAATTTGGAGGTGCTGGTGTAGGAATCTATAACACTGAGAAAAGCGATATTAATGGAGGAGAAGGGAACGATTCTATCTCCGGTGCTGGAACTGGTGGAACTAGTAGTATTCAAGGAGATGGTACAGGCATCTTCAACAATGATGGCAGCAACATTAATGGAGGACAAGGAGACGATTTTATTACTGGTATCGGCAAGGGCGGTAATGCAAGTTTAGATCCTTTTAGAACATACAATGCCGGTAAGGGTATAGGCATCTCCAACAGCGAGGGTAGCACGATCAGTACAGGGCAGGGAAACGACTTCATCTCTGGCACAGGCAACGCCGGTAAAGGGAGCGGTGAGACGCCTTGGGGCGAGCTTGGCCCTGGTGTAGGTATAGGCATTGTTAACAGTGGCATCATCAATTTAGGCGATGGTAAGGATACCCTTACTGGCTATGGCACAAGCATTGGTATCCAAGGTGGCACGATTGATGGCGGAAATGGTAACGATGACTTTAAAGCCCGTCGAATTGATGATAGCGGTAATGCCGTTTCAGACCAAGGGGGCACTATAGTCGATGTTTTGATTAAGGGTGGATTGGGAGCCGACACATTTGATGTTGGTTACGGTAATGCCACGATTGATGGCGGTTCAGGATTTGATCAGCTAAGTCTGCCTGATTTCAAAAGTGATTACACCATTCTAGGTAACTCCAACAATTACACTATTAAACGTGATGAGTTCACCCTTAATGTTTTGAATATGGAGGAAATAGTCTTTTTTGGCGCTGCTCCCCTGTAAACTGTGCTTTAGGTTCCTGGCCAAATGAGAAAGAGGCGTCTACAACAAAAAACTTTGAATTGGCGATCGCTTCGATTTTTGGCTACAAGCAGAGCAAGCTGTTCAGTATGAAATTCGGATTGAACAGACTACCTGTTCTAGAGGAACCTAAATGCTCCAATAGATATGGAACCATTGCCCACAACACCGATATCTTGGCCTCTCAACCAAATAAGTAAGCTACTATTTAGCAAGAATAGAGACAAATCTTGTAGATGGTGAGACTAGATGGTTGAACCCATGAAAAGCCAAAAAAAACAATCACAAAACCAAGATATTTCGACTCAAAATCAACTCCCTTTACCTCCCGGAAGCTTGGGCTTACCGTTGATTGGGGAGACAATTAGCTTTTTGCGTGACCCTGATTTTGCTACCAAACGACAACAGAAGTACGGCAACATTTTTAAAACTAATTTATTTGGCTCGCCAACTATTATGATGGTGGGAGCAGAAGCTAATCGTTATTTATTTAGCCACGAAAACCAGAATTTTGTAATTAAATGGCCACAGAGCGTTGCAATGTTACTTGGCTCTGCTTCTTTATCAACGCAAACAGGGAGCATCCATCAAAAAAGACGCAAAATATTATCACAAGCATTTCAACCGAGAGCTTTGGCAAGTTATCTACCAGCAATGGAAGAAATTAGCGATCGCTACTTCAAAAAATGGGAAAAATTGAATCAATTGACTTGGTATCCTGAGCTAAGGCAGTATACTTTTGATATAGCTTGTAAATTATTAGTAGGAACAGACGCTACTAATGATACCCATTTCACTGAAGTATTTGAAGAATGGTGTGCCGGATTATTTACTCTCCCTATTCAGTTACCTTGGACGAAATTTGGTAAAGCATTAAAATGCCGAGAAAAGTTATTAGCAAAAATTGAAGAGATTATTTTACAGCGTCAACAACAAGGAACTTCTCATCAAGATGCTTTGGGTTTATTGCTAGATTCCAAAGATGAAGATGGTAATAGTTTAAGTCTAGAAGAATTAAAAGACCAAATTCTGACTTTACTATTTGCTGGGCATGAAACCTTAACTTCTGCACTATCTTCTCTATGTTTGCTGTTAGCGCAAAATCCAGAAATTTTAGCAGCTGCTAAAAGAGAACAACAACAAATCAGTTGTGCAGGTGGGTTAACATCTGAACATCTGAAACAAATGACTTACCTAGACCAAATACTCAAGGAAGTTTTGCGAATTATTCCTCCAGTTGGTGGCGGTTTTCGTTCGGTTATCCAAAGTTGTGATTTGAATGGGTATCATATTCCCCAAGGTTGGTCTGTATTGTATCAGATAGGTAAAACCCATCGAGATCAGAGTATATATAAAAATCCTGAGAATTTTGAGCCGCAAAGGTTTGGTATAGATAGGGCTGAGGATCAAGCTAAACCTTTTGGTTACGTTCCTTTTGGGGGTGGCATAAGAGAATGTTTAGGTAAGGAATTTGCTAAATTAGAGATGAAAATGTTTGCTGCTTTGCTATTGCGTGGTTATGAATGGGAACTTGTACCAGGGCAAGATTTGGATTTAGTAATGATACCCACACCCCGACCCCATGATTCTTTAAAGGTAGTTTTCCGTTCCATACAGGGGGTAAATGAGCAATCGAACAGATAGTTACGACCCTATATTTTTAAACCTATCGAGCCAGAACATTTGCATCGGGTAATCAACTTCGCAAAGCGCTGCGTAAGCGTTCGCGTAGCGTCTCGTAGAGAAGCTCGTCGTAGACATCGCTGGACTAGTCAAGCACTCTTGAAGCGGATAATATATATCATTCCCGTTCTACTTCCAGCCTTATACTCGCCATTGACTCAAAGTCCATGACTGAAATCCCTAAACCCATTGCAACAATCGCCCCTTTACCTGGAAATGAGGTAGAACGTTTAGAAGCACTGCGGCAATACCATATTCTCGACACCCCAGCGGAAGCTGCCTTTGATCGCATTACCTCCTTGGCAGCACGCTTATTTAATATGCCGATCGCGCTGGTTTCTTTGATTGATGAATCAAGAGGCTGGTTTAAATCTGTTTATGGTTTTGATATGCGGGAAGTGCAGAGAGATGCAACTATTTGTAGCTTGGCGTTATTATCCGATGAAGTTTTAGTTATTCCCGACACCAGGCAAGACAATCGCCTTGTCTGTAATCCATTTGTACAAAATGAACCGGGTCTGCGGTTCTATGCAGGTGCCCCATTGCTGACCCAAGATGGCTTTAACTTAGGCACTCTTTGTTTGTTAGATACACAACCCCACGATCCCTTAACTGATGAGCAAAAAGCCATCCTGGCGGATCTTGCCGCAATGGTGATGGATGAACTAGAACTACGACTGGCGGCCCGTAAAATTGCTCAAATCGATGCAGCCTTAGTAGAAGTGACTCAGGGTGTTTCTGTTGTAACGGGTGAAGCATTTTTCTCTGCTTTGGTACAACATTTGAGCAAAGTGCTGGAGGTTGATTACATTTATATTGGTTTAGTGAACGGAGATAACCAGGAAGCAATTCAGGCGATCGCCGCCTGTGCTAAGGGGCAAATCATCGACAACTTTACATATTTGCTGCGTGATACCCCTTGCCAAGAGGTACTCCAGAAACGAAAATTGTGCTGCTATCCCCATCGAGTCCAAGCCTTGTTTCCCAACGCGCCTCTTTTAGAACCTCTAAAGGTGGACAGCTATGTAGCAGTTCCATTCTTTGACACAATGGGCGTGCCCCTTGGGCTACTGGGCATGATGGATGGCAAGGCTTTGACAAACGTTCAGCTTGCAGAATCACTACTGACTATCTTTGCCCTACGCATCGCTACCGAACTGGAGCGACAGAAAACAGAAGCAACACGGCAACAAGCCCAGTATGAGTTGGAGCATTTAGTTGAACAACGAACGGCCGAATTATCTCAAGCCAACGAATTACTCCAGTTAGAAATTGCGGAGCGCCAGCAAGTCGGCGCAGCTTTGGAAAAAGAACAGGAGTTACTCAGAGTGCTACTTGATAATGTGCAGGCAGGAATTGTTGCGTGTAATGCCGAGGGGGTTTTAACCCTATTTAATCAAGCAGCGCGAGAATTTCATGGCTTGCCAGAGCAACCACTACCACCCTATCGCTGGGCAGAGTATTATGACTTGTATTTGCCCGATGGCAAAACGCGGATGCCCAAAAACGAGATCCCGCTATTTCAAGCATTACAGGGAAAGACGGTCGAGAATGTTGAAATGGTGATTGCGCCTAAGCACACAAGGGCAAAGATGCTGCTTGCTAGTGGACAGGCGATCGCTGATAGCCAGGGCAAAAAACAGGGGGCAGTCGTCGTGATGCATGACATCACCGAACGCAAACTTGCCGAAGCCGAACTACTGATTTCCGATGTTGCCTTGCAGCAAATGCCCGATGCCATTTTGTTAACAGATTTGGAGGGTAAGATTCAACGCTGGCTGGGCAATGCCGAGCAAATTTTTGGCTACACTGCCGCAGAGGCGATCAGTAGACCCGTTAACTTTCTTCATCACCCGGATATTAAGCCGACGATGACGGCCCAAATGATTCAGTCTATTGAAACAACAGGAGAGTTTTGTGGTGAAATTCCCTGTCTGCGAAAAGATGGTTCGTTAGTGTCGATTGAGACAACAGCCAAAACCGTGTGCGACAAAGCTGGGAATCCCATCTTTTTGATTGGTATCAAAAGAGACATTACCGACCGCAAACAGGCAGAAGCAGAACGCGCCCAATTGATGCGGCAGCAAGTTCAAGAGCAAGCTGCACGTTTAGAAGCAGAAGCCGACCAGCGGCGATCGGCATTTCTGGCAGAAGTTAGCACAGCCCTGGCAGCCTCCCTTGACTATGAACAAACCTTGAACAGCGTTGCCAATTTAGTAGTGCCGTTCTTTGCAGATTGGTGTGCGATCGATCTGCTGCAAGAGAATCAATTCATTCATCGGGTTGCTATTGCTCACCGCGATGCAAAGAAAGTGGAATTGGGCTGGAAAATTCATCAGCAATATCCCAGACAAATCGACGCAATGGAGGGAGTAGCCAAGGTGCTACGAACCGGGAAAACCGAAATGGCCGCCCAAATTCCAGATGCGGCCTTGGTGACGGTGGCTCAAGACGCTGAACATCTGCGAATCTTGCGCGAACTGGGTTTAAAGTCTGGCATTATCTCGCCGTTGATTGCCCGTGGACAAATTTTAGGGGCAATTTCCTTTGTCACGGCCCAATCCGATGGCCGTTATGATGAGGCAGACATGGCGTTGGCAGAAGACATTGCCCATCGAGCTGCGATCGCCATTGATAATGCCCGCCTCTACCAAGAAGCACAGCAGTCTGCCGAGCGCATTACCCGGCTTCAGTCTGTGACGGCTGCTTTTTCCGAATCGCTAACTCCCCTCCAGGTGGCAGATGTGATCGTAGATCAAGGAATTGCGGCTCTAAGTGCTAACTTTGCCCTTGTTGCCTTAGTAAATGAGACTGGCACTGAACTCGAAGTCATTCGAGCCGTGGGCTGTGGTGAACCAAAACAAATGAACGGTTGGCAGCGGTTTTCCCTCAACGATCCAGTGCCTTTAGCAGAAGCCGTGCGAACCGGGCAGCCCATTTGGGCGGAACCATCAAAAACAAGAGCAATCCGCTATCCGCACCTAACTGAACAGTATGAGCATTACGATTTCAATGCCTGGATTTCCATTCCCCTGATGATTGAAGGTCGAGCAGTCGGAGGCATATCCTTTGGTTTCATTGAGCCGCAACAATTGGATGGGGAGCAGCAAGCGTTTATCTTATCGCTGGCACAACAATGTGCCCAGGCGATCGCCCGTACCCGGCTCTATGAAGCAGAACAAAAAGCAAGAAGTGCAGCAGAAGCTGCCAACCGGGTCAAAGATGAATTCTTGGCAGTATTATCCCATGAATTGCGAACGCCGCTGAATCCGATTTTGGGTTGGTCTAAATTGCTTCGTGGTGGAAAATTAGATGCCGTAAAAACAGATTATGCCTTAGAAACAATTGAGCGCAACGCTAAACTGCAAACCCAACTGATTGAGGATCTTTTAGATGTCTCGCGCATTTTGCAAGGTAAGCTCAGTCTCAACAAGGTTCCCGTTAACCTGGCATCGACAATTCAATCGGCACTTGAAACCGTGCGGTTAGCAGCAGAAGCCAAATCGATTCAAATTCAAACTATGCTTGACCTAACAGTTGGGCAAGTGTTAGGAGATTGTACCCATCTTCAGCAAGTTATCTGGAATCTACTTTCCAATGCAGTCAAATTCACTCCCGAAGCTGGACAAGTTAATATTGGTTTAGAGCGGGTTGGCTCGCAAGCTCAAATCCAAGTCAGTGACACTGGCAAAGGCATTCATCCAAATTTTCTACCCCATGTGTTTGAATATTTCCGTCAAGCAGACAGCACAACCACCCGCAAGTTTGGCGGATTAGGGTTAGGGTTGGCAATTGTCCGTCATCTGGTTGAACTACATGGGGGAACCGTGCAAGCAGATAGTCGAGGAGAAGGGCAGGGCGCTACATTTACAGTCAAATTGCCATTGATGAAGGCGGCTCAAACAAAACAGGAAAATCAAAGCATTCCCTCGCCACCGACTCCTGATATCGCTCCCCTTACAGATACACAGATTTTGCTCGTTGATGACGATGCAGATACACGGGATTTGATTGCGTTTATCTTAGAGCAAAGCGGTGCGATCGTCACTTCTGTCTCCAGGGCAACTGAAGCACTACAAGTCTTTAGGCAGACAAAATTTGATTTATTGATCAGTGACATTGGAATGCCTGAGATGGATGGCTATATGCTGATGCAACAAATCCGAACAATGCCAACAGAGCTTGGTGGTAAAGTCAGGGCAATTGCCCTCTCGGCTTATGCTGGAGAAATTAATCAGCACAAAGCGCTTGCGGCTGGGTTCCAACAGCACATATCTAAACCCGTAGATCCAGAGAAATTGGTAAAAGCAATTATGACCTTTATTGGAAAATAGCGATCGTTGAGGAAGTTTAAGTTGATTGCGTGAAAAAACTACATACAACTCAAAAAGCCTTCTTGCCTATTGCCTTCTTGCCTATTGCCTTAATCCCCCAAGCCATGCGTCATACTAGCTCACTAAGATGTTGCTGTGACTGGATTTTGAAATTATATCCGGATTACACAAGTGCAAAGTAGTTTATGTATAAAAAAGAGATTGCTTTGCATGATTAATCAAATTGCTACTTTAGAATCTTGTTGGCATAGTTCTGTACCGTGGGGAAAAGCCATGCCACCATTAGCAGTTCAAATCCTGGAAAAAGTTTTCTTATCAAGCTCTGATATATCAGGCTACTGTTATGGTGTCCAATGGGAGAAACAGGAATGGATTTATGCCATTGTCTGCTGTCGTGAAATACTCTACTTGCCTCAAGAAGAATTTTCTGGAACCAACTTAGTGGAAAAAACCACAGTTGCTACACCAGTTTTTCAATTGGGGGATGTGGTGGAAGTTGATTTTAGTGAAGAACCAGCACGTCGGATTATTCAAGGGATTTTTAGCCTGAAAAACAATTGGCTTTATGCAGTAGAATGGCGTTCCCCAATTTTGGAAGAAATGGCATCGGCTCAAAGTAGAATTATCTGGCTTGCAGATGTGGATTTAGTAAAAGTGAATGCATGACTGTATAACTATGTTTTTGGAGTTGTACCAAAAAAGTTAGTGCGCTCATTCGAGTGTGCGCTTAATTCTTTAGAGTTGATTTCCTATTGCTGGGATTGAATCTTAATAGTGAGTCAACCAAATAAAGAAGAGAATATCGCCGCTTTTGTGTCCACAGCCGTCACACGCTAACCACCTTTGCTTTGTCTCCAGTAAGCTGTCGCGCGTATAACTTGCACTTTTCAGGGTCTGGAACCATTGGTAACTCTGTAATGCTCTGGAAAATTACAGACGCAACAGCTTAGTGCGATCGCTTCTGGGTTGTGGGGCTGAATGCTTTACAGTAGGTGCTTTTTGTGTGATGTCGTCTAATCTGGTTTTTTCATCAAAAATAGAGAGCAAGCATATCAAGTACATTTGCTTATGCTTCTTCAGATAGAAGTTGGACTTTTTATAAATTGGTAAGCTTTAATAGGGAAATTTATTTTCGTTGATGTAGTTTCAAAATAAGCCCCCTATACGTTTTAGCAATGCCTAGCAACTTCTTTATATCAGACAAAGAAACAGAAAAAATATTTTGCACAGAACTAGTTAAGTATGGTGTGGAATACGAAAAAGCTGTTCTTACTGCTAAAATATTAGCTTCTGGTAAACCAGATGAGCTTTTGTCGCCAGAAGAGATCAGAATTGTTAAAGAAGCTTGCGAAAAATGGTTTGTACAAAACAATCGCTATAAAAAATTGAAAGCTTTTGAAAATAATTCGGTGTAACCATAAGCATCTCAAAACTATTTTGTCTTGAAATGCTATTAACTTAATGAATGAATATTATTAGAAGGACTTATTAGCTCTGGATATGCTGTAGACGTATCATCTTTAAGATACCCTGCTGCCACACAATCATCAATCAATTGTAGGACAAAAGGCCACAGTTCCGGCGCACCTGTTTCTACTGGCGCTACCCGTTTCATTACCTGGTCGCGCCTAATGCCATGAATGCGCCAAGTCCCGCCCTGAGTTTGCTGATTGTGCAACAAAGGCTGTATACGATCTAGGGCTGCGGCAAACTTGGCGGTGCATGTTTCCCCTGCTTCAAACTCGTCCCAAAGTAAACGCAACTCGCTACCTTGATCTGCTGGTAAAAGTCCAAATAAGCGTAATGCTGCTTGTGCTTCTCGTTCTGCTTTGCTGTCATTACCCTGCACATCGTAGCAGAAGGTGTCACCTGCATCAATTTCTACTAAATCGTGAATTAGCAGCATTTTGATGGCATGGAATATATCAACACCTTCTGGGGCATATTCTGCTAATACACTTGCCATCATCGCTAAATGCCAAGAATGTTCCGCACTATTTTCTCGGCGCGACCCATCAGTGAGTAGGGTTTGGCGCATCACTTGTTTCAATCGATCAATTTCGATGATGAACTGAATTTGTTGAGTCAGTCGATTGATTTGCACCTGAATTTCTGATTATGAGTGGGGTTGACTGGATTTTGGACTGTAGGCGATTATCTCAGTTATTCCAGCAAACATGCAAGGCATTTTTTCTACATACCAATTAAAAAGCGCCTGGGAGTGTTGCCGTGTTTCCACCCCAGACGCTTTTTATTTTTAACTTGCTCCTCACACAAGTAGATAGTATCACTGCTTCAATTAAAAGGCGAGTATATTGAGTGGCACTTTCAAAACTGTACTGCATTACCAAATTACTAAGCCACGAACTGAATCACACCCCATTGTCCATTGGTCAACCAAGAATGGTCAGATTTTCCTACTTTCTTAATAACCTCAGATTTTAAACCTACTGCTACTTCCGACTTCAGGGTGCGTAATGCTACTATTGGTGCAGGGAAGTAGCAGACTATATCTGCAAAGCTGGTAGTAAGATCCCAATGGCGATCGCCTAGTAATCGACGATAATTCGCATCTCCTTTGACTATAACTAAACTGGCATTACTTAACTCATTATTGAGAGAGGTGGGTATTTCCCAAAATGCTAAAGGTGATGTCCAAAAGTAATCTTCAGACAACACCAAACGCCCTGATGCAATATGCTCTCCCAACCTTTGAGCAAAAGATGTCACGTGTTGATCGCTAGTAGCAGCTAAAAAACTTTTTGTGTCATGTACATCCTTAATCATGGCATCAGAAACGAAAGTAGGATGTGGTTTCAGGTGCAGGTAAACTTGATTAACTAAGCTGCTACTTAATAAGAAATCTACCAAGCATAAATCACAGACAAGTTCAAAACCAGCATTGTCTAAGACAAAATCAACGCGACCTCCTTGACAAAGAGTTAACAATTCACTAATTTGGGGGGCATCATTTACTAAGATGTGAGCTAATTGATTTTGAATATCAAAACGGCTCCGGTCATCCTCGAATGCTGACCACAAACTCAAGTCAACTCGATTTCCCCACAAAGCAAAATATAACAGTGCAGTTAAAGCTATTTGGTTTGGAGAGGCATCAGTTTCAGAATCTTCCAGCCATTTATTTACCTGAGTACATAGAAGAA
This sequence comes from Chroococcales cyanobacterium, assembly GCA_038259325.1. Lineage (GTDB taxonomy): Bacteria > Cyanobacteriota > Cyanobacteriia > Cyanobacteriales > Nostocaceae > Nostoc. The sequence goes on from JBBSOX010000011.1 coordinate 40,578, forward strand.
TAGTCGAGTCAAGAGACGCTTCTAAACCCTGAGATTTTTGCAATTGGAATGGATCAACACCTTGCCATATACCAGGGCGAAAGTAATCAGTAATTTCTAGAATTAACCGATAAAAATAAGTTTCTGCAAAAAACCAAGGAACGTCTATCCAACGCTGACCCTTGTAAGCTTGTAAATATGTATCCCAGGCTGGAAAATCTGCATCAGTATCATTCACCAGAGGTTGTAAATATCTTGTTGGCAGTTCTGTAGCAAGTCTTTCTAATCTTGTATTAATCTCTGGGGAAAAATTATTTTCAATGATAACTCGACGGGCAATTGCAGGCATTCTTTGAGTGACTGTGAACTCAGTAAAAGAACCTGCATCTGAACCAAAAAGTGACGGTGGTAGCGGTAGTTTTGGGACTTTATATGAATTGACCACAAATTTTTCTTGCCCTCGTAATTTATGGATAAATCATAATTCATAAGTTACAGTAACCATCTGGGTTTCAAAGCTATGGTCATTTGCAAGAGTGTTTATATACTTTAGACGCGCATCAGTTTATCAATGGTTATGCTTATCAAACGTCGGCAATTTCTCGCAACTTGTGGGTTGGCTACCTTAGCCACCCAAATACCAGCACTTACCGCCCAAGGTAAGCCATTTCCAAACACTATCCGCAAGCCACCCCGCCTGCAAGTGGGCGATACCGTAGGATTAATCGCCCCTGCGGGTATCGTTGACGCCAAAGACATCGAAGCAGCGCAGAAGTCTATTTCACAGTTAGGGTTAAAAGTCAAGCTGGGGAAGCATATTTTAGATCGTTACGGTTATTTAGCGGGTAAAGATGCTGATCGCGCCCAGGATGTAAACTTGATGTATAGCGATCGCTCCATAAAAGCAATTATCGCCATGCGTGGTGGTTGGGGCTGTAATCGCATTTTACCCTTACTCAACTACTCGCTGATCCGCTCCCATCCGAAAATTATCATGGGCTACAGCGATATTACGACGCTGTTGTTGGCAATTAATGCCCGTAGTCAAACGATTACTTTTCATGGGCCAGTTGCCACATCTACCTGGAATCAGTTTACAGTCGATTACTTCAAGCGCATCCTATTTAATGCTGAAGCTGTGACTATGCAAAATCTCAACCCTAGCCAAGTGCGGGTGGAGACAATAGCACCGGGAAAAGCGAGAGGTAAACTTGTGGGTGGAAACTTATCAGTGTTATCAGCAATGGTAGGTTCACCTTACCTACCATCCTGGAACAAAAGCATTCTGTTTGTGGAAGAAATTGGCGAGGATGTTTACCGGATAGATAGAATGCTGACACAGTTAAAAACTGCTGGAATACTTAACCAAATTGCTGGCTTTATCTTTGGGCAATGCACTAAATGTAGTCTTGGGGATGAACCATCATTTACCTTAATGCAACTATTACAACAACACATACTTCCTTTAGGTATTCCTGCTTGGTACGGTTCAATGATTGGTCATATTAAAGATAAATTTACCTTGCCAATCGGTGTAGAAGTGGAAATAAATGCCGAACTTGGGACAATACGAATGTTAGAAGCGGCTGTTAGTCTTGTTTGAAGAAGGCAGTCCCTATGAAACGAGTTTCAAAAGCCTTGCATGAAAGAAAAATTAGGGATTGGGAACTGGGAACTGGTATTTTCACTCAGCACTTTCAAGTCAGGAGGTTGAATTTAAAAATAAGGGACATCTAAGAATTAAATTACTCAATTCCTGCATCCAACGTCATGATCCAATTTTTTCTCCCCCTGCCTCCCCTGCTCCCCCTGCTTCTCTTCTCCCCCTGTCCCCCTTGCTAAGATTTTGATGATAGTATGCATTTCTCCCCGCCATGTTACGACTAACAGAAGTAAAGCTCTCGCTTGATCATCCTGAAGATGAGATCAAGTCTGCCATCCTCAAAAAGCTGCAAATTACGGACGAAGAATTGATCGGCTATTCCATCTTCAAGCGTAGCTATGATGCCCGTAAGAAAGGAGAGATCACCCTTGTTTATATTCTGGATGTAGAAACGATTCAGGAGACTCATCTACTCAAGCGCCTGAAAAAAGATCCTCATCTAATGGTTACGCCAGACATGAGTTATCGCCCAGTGGGACAAGCACCGAGCAATTTGGCGATTCGCCCCATCGTGATTGGTACAGGGCCTTGTGGCTTATTTGCGGGTTTGATGCTGGCACAAATGGGCTTTTGTCCAATCATTTTAGAACGTGGCAAACAAGTTCGCGATCGCACTGCTGACACTTTTGGCTTTTGGAAGAAAAAATCAGACTTTAACCCAGAATCCAATGCCCAGTTTGGCGAAGGTGGGGCGGGTACATTTTCTGATGGCAAACTCTACAGCCAGGTCAAAGATCCTCAGCATTATGGGCGCAAGGTACTAAGCGAACTCGTCAATGCGGGAGCATCACCGGAAATTCTCTATATCAACAAACCGCATATCGGCACCTTCAAACTGGTGGGAATCGTCCAAAGTATGCGTGCCAAAATCGAATCTCTCGGCGGTGAAATTCGCTTTCAAAGTCGGGTGGAAGATATCAACATCGAAAATGGACAAGTGCGGGGAGTCACCCTCGCCAGTGGGGAATATATCGCCAGTGATCATGTAGTTCTTGCAGTAGGTCACAGCGCCCGCGATACCTTCCAAATGCTATATGATCGTGGAGTTTACATTGAGCCAAAACCATTTTCCATCGGCTTTAGAGTCGAACATCCCCAGACTCTCATCGATAAATGTCGTTTTGGCGCTCAAGCTGGTCATAAGCTTTTAGGTGCTGCCGATTATAAACTAGTTCACCATTGCCAAAATGGACGTTCTGTCTATAGTTTCTGTATGTGTCCGGGAGGCTTGGTGGTTGCAGCCGCATCAGAGCCAGGGCGACTTGTCACCAATGGCATGAGCCAATATTCTCGTAATGAGCGCAATGCCAATAGTGCAATCGTTGTGGGCATTACACCCGAAGATTATCCAGGCAATGCCTTGGCGGGAATTGACTTTCAACGGCGCTTAGAAGAACGGGCTTTTGAATTGGGCGGTGGAACTTATGAAGCGCCAGGGCAGTTAGTGGGAGACTTTCTCAACCATCGCCCTTCTACAGCGTTGGGCACTGTTAAACCGTCTTATACCCCAGGGGTACATTTGAGTGATTTGAGCCAGAGTTTACCAGATTATGCGATCGCAGCTATCCGCGAAGCCCTTCCCGCTTTTGACAAACAAATTAAAGGATTTGCGATGGATGATGCCGTGTTAACAGGAGTGGAAACCCGCACCTCATCACCGATTCGGATTAAACGCAAAGAAGATTATCAGAGTTTAAATACAGTCGGTCTTTATCCGGCTGGTGAAGGCGCGGGATACGCAGGGGGGATTCTTTCGGCTGGTATCGATGGTATCAAGGTGGCGGAGGCGGTAGCTTTAAGTATTTTGAAGAATTGCGATCGTCAAATCTGAAATAGTGAATGTAATCGCTGCTTTTTGCGTCTGCTTTTGGGTTGAGAGCGATCGCCGAGAGCATCTACTCCAAACGCAAAGTTAACCCCACACAGCAGGAGCAGAAATCGGGATTTTGGTACTGTGCCTGAAACATAATATCCCGTGTGCGATCGCTCATCTTGCTCAATCTTGGTGTGACTTATTTTGTTGCCGATAATTATGAGGGAGCAAAGCAATTACTCCTTTTGATCGTGGCAGAGGGCAGAAATCAGAATTCCCTTCTGCCTCCAGCAAGAACTGCCCTCTGCATTTCTTGCTAAAGCCCTTATATTGCAAAAACTAGAAAAAATCTGCTAAAAGTACTATGGGTAAATGTTTGTTAGCTTGAGAAGTACACATGAAAACTACAGGTATTCATCATGTAGCTATTATTTGTTCTGACTACGATCGCTCCAAAGCATTTTATGTCGAAACTTTAGGCTTTTCGATTATTCAAGAGACTTTTCGCGCCGCCAGAAATTCTTATAAATTAGATTTAAAAGTTGCAGAAAATACTCAAATAGAACTATTTTCTTTCCCCAATCCTCCAGAAAGACCTAGTAAACCAGAGTCTTGTGGTTTAAGACATCTTGCTTTTCAAGTTGATGATGTTGAGCAAACTGTTATTTATTTAAAATCAAAAGGGTTAGAGGTAGAAAATATCAGAGTTGATGAAATTACAGGTAATAAATTTACTTTCTTTAAAGACCCAGACAATTTACCATTAGAAATTTATGAGCGATAAACTAAACCTCGTCCATTTTGAAACCTGGGGTTTTTAAGGAGAGTATATTATTTGGTCTTAGCTTGAGTTTTGACCTTTACCTTAATTCAAAAAAACTACCGTTTTCAAAGTAGATGCGGTTTATCCCTACACCTTAGCTTAACGAGGTAGAATGTCATTTAAGCGAAGTTTAATACCAGGAAAAAGCAGCGAGTTAATTAATTGATTTAGTCGGTATTGTTGTTGAATATAGGTGTCTTCAACCAATTGACAAACGGTGAATGTAGGTTGTTTGGGTTTCCCAATAAATGCTACACCACCCAATCCTCGATAATCCACAATCCAATATTCAGGGATACCTAAAAGCGCATATTCCTCAACCTTTCTTGCATAGTCAGTTTCCCAGTTAGTGCTAACAACTTCCACCACCAATTTAATTGAGCGTCCAAGAGTAATTACAGGTTCTCTCTCCCAAAGTGGTTCACGATCGAGAACGGTTTCATCAAGAACCACAATATCAGGACGACGAACTGTAGCTGTATCTGCAAAGGGGTAAATTAAACAAGTGCGAGGAATAAACCAGGGGAGTTGTTCTGCAACAAGATAGATGCCAATTTGGGTTGCAAGTTTGCCACTCACCGTTTCATGCGGGCCAGTGGGTTCCATGTCAATTAGTTCTCCATCTGCTAGTTCATAGCGGGGATTGTCTTGGTATTGGGAGATAAAATTTTCAAATGTGAGGGTTTTTGGGGAGATATATGTCATGAAAGTCAATCTCCTGAAGACAAGTTATTTTGATTCTAAGTCAACTTTACCGCATAAAATTTATCTCGTTGTTTGGGGGACAGTAAATACTTCTACCAAAAGAATCGCCAGTTTCAGCATCCGTTACTTCCACAAGTTTAGCGTTATCAGTACAGACACTTCTACCTCTAGACATTCTCAACTCACCTTGGACAGAACCAGTCACTATCCACACCATTCGGTTGTTAGAAATCGATGATTTGTACAGTCCTGTTTTAGCTGCAAATTCCTCGTATGTTGTAAGTTTTGCTTCTGTTATTTGCATCTTACTAGACTTTTTTAGAATACGTTCAATCGAAATCAAGCGACTTGCTGGTAGGCTATTATTTGCAGGATATATTCGTACTCTTGAGTTAAATGGTATTGGTTGATTGACTTGTTTTTTGGTCTGTACTTGTTTAGCTGTAACTGTCTGCACAAGCAATAAAGTAGTGATACCAGCAAATACAAAAGCAGATAATGAAGTTATTGTAAAAATATTAACGATTGTACAAATGCGCTTCATAATACTCAGAATGCTAACAACTCATAACACCAGTTTAATTAATTCGTAATTACGCTATCTACGAAACTCTACACGAACACGATCGCGTGTAATTATGAATTATTATTTTAAGCGATCGCCTCCGGTGAGTGTTTGCATCATCCCACCACAAACTCTGTTTTGTCAGAGCATCAAGTTTAGATAGAGTACCTGAGTCTGGTGATTACCAATAAATCAATACAGTTCAGAATGAGCAACAAAACCCTCATGTAGAGACGCGATTTATCGCGTCTTCAAATACCAATTATCTACACCAATAACCCTTAACCCAAGCGTATCGACCAATAAATAATCGGTGCAGGTTGGCTGCACCGATTGCACAATTTATATTTAATTGCACCGGACATTTCCCTCACGCCAATGCGGAAGCTTGGGGTTTGGCAAAAATCATTCTTCCTGCGGTGGTTTGCAAAGCACTAGTGACTACTACTCGCAGTTCACCACCCACATAACTGCTACCTTCTTCAACGACTACCATTGTTCCGTCGTTTAGATAGCCAATGCCTTGACTAGGTTCTTTGCCTTCCTTGAGAATTTTCAAATCCAGGTTGTCGCCAGGTAAATAACTGGGACGGACGGCATTTACTAAATCATTCACATTCAAAACAGGTACTTTCTGAACGCTGGCGACTTTAGACAAGTTGTAGTCGTTGGTTAGCAATGTACCGCTGATTTCTTGGGCAAAGCGCACCAACTTGGCATCGACTGTGGGAATATCTTCGTAATCAACTGCATTAATCACGATGCGATCGGGATAATCTTCCTTAATGCGGTTGAGAATTTCTAATCCTCGTCTTCCCCGCACCCGCTTTTGGTCTTTACTCGCATCCGCTACTTGTTGGAGTTCTTGCAAGACAAACTGTGGTACGAGAATTTGCCCTTCCAGAAACCCTGTTTCTAGTAACGCTTCAATGCGACCATCGATAATGCAGCTAGTATCTAAAACTTTGGTATTGGCTGGTTTTAGCGTCCCTTCCACTACCATCGATTCGACTGTGTTGGGATTAATGAAGCGCAATAAACCTCGCCCGTGGGTATCTGCCAAATTCATGCCAGTGACGGAGAGGATAATACTGCCAACAACTGCCACTAGTGGCTTAATAAATCCAAAATCCGCCGGTATAGGTAGTAAAAATAGTGGGGCTAGCATGAGGTTAGCTAGCAATAGCCCAATCACTAAGCCGATCGCACGAGTTAAGATAACTTCCAGAGGCATTTCTTTGATTTGTGATTCTAAACGACGATATGTCGTCTGGAAACTCAGCCCCATCGCACCACCAATAATAGCGGCAAACACGGCAACAACTAAGCGTAAAGCTTCAAGATTTGTTACCTGATCGAGAGTGCCATTGGGTAGTAGTTCAATGCTGTAGAACCCTATTCCCGACGCTGCCAAGATAAATGAGAAAATAATAATGGCGTCAAGCATGGTTGTCTTGTTTTCCTGCAACTGTGTTCACCGATAAAGTTAAGTATTTTTTATTTCATCGGTAAGATAAACTCATCAATATTGACCCTTCGGCTTCTCTACCAGACGCTACGCGAACGCTCAGGGTCAACAGTGAGCGAAGCCGAACTGTTGACTTACACTAAGGGTTTAGTAGGGCAATATCTGCAATTATTATAACCAAAGCCTTTTATCTTCATATTTTTCATTGTTTCGTTGTAAAACGACAAAAACTTGTAAATAAACTACTCATTTTGTAAGAATTCAGAATTAAGAAGACTTTGATACCCAAACTTAATAATTTTAATAAAATCAAGAAGTTATTGCACGCTTGATTTTACAATTATTCTGGCTCCTGACTCCTGACTCCTGAATTCTTTCCTCATTTTCATTGTCTCTAATTTGCAGTTGGCTTAACTTAATCTTTTCTCAAAATGAGTCAAAAATTTAGTATTTCTGGAATTGCGAGTTCTGCTTATGTGCATATTCCCTTTTGCAGACGGCGGTGTTTTTATTGTGATTTTCCGGTGTCTGTTGTGGGCGATCGCTTGCGGGGCGAAACATCTGGTACTATCTCCCAATATGTTGAGGTGCTATGTCAAGAAATTGCCATTACACCAGCATTTGGTCAACCCCTGAAAACAATTTTCTTCGGTGGTGGTACTCCTTCGCTGCTATCAATAGAGCAGCTACAACGGATAGTAACAGAGCTAGAGAAGCATTTTGGTATTGCATCTGGGGCAGAAATTTCTATGGAAATTGACCCAGGCACATTTGATTTAGCCCATATAGCAGGCTACCGCAATGTCGGCGTGAACCGGGTAAGTTTAGGTGTACAAGCCTTTCAATCAGAATTATTGCAGAGGGCGGGGCGATCGCACTCAGTTGAAGATATTTTTGCATCTGTGGAGTTAATCCACCAAGTCGAGATTCCCGAATTTAGCTTAGACCTAATTTCTGGGTTGCCGCATCAGTCTTTGGATCAATGGCAAGATTCTCTCTTAAAAGCGGTAGGCCTTTTACCTACTCACATTTCCATCTATGATCTTACCATCGAACCAGGTACAGCTTTTGGGCGTTACTACAAACCGGGTGATACTCCTTTGCCCACGGATGAAGCCACAGTCAAAATGTACCAGATGGGGCAGCAAGTTTTGACTAGTGCAGGTTATGAGCATTATGAAATTTCCAATTATGCCCAACCTGGTCATCAGTGTAGGCATAATCGAGTGTATTGGGAAAACCGCCCTTACTATGGATTTGGTATGGGTGCGGCGAGTTATGTTGCGGGGAAACGCTTCACTCGTCCCCGTAAAACTAGGGAGTATTACCAGTGGGTGAAAGCTGGCGGTGTGATTGATTGTGATGTGACGCCCCCAAAGGAAGTATTGTTAGAAACGTTAATGTTGGGATTGCGTTTGGCGGAGGGTTTGAGTTTAACGGTATTGGTAGAGGCGTTTGGGGAAGAGAAAGTAGAAGAGATTTGCAGGTGTTTGCGATCTTATTTTGAGAAAGGTTGGGTGGAAGTTGCAGGGGGAAGATTGCGTTTAATTGATCCCCAAGGGTTTTTGTTTTCTAATGTAGTGTTGGCAGAGTTGTTTGAGAAGTTGGGGTGATGAACTACTTATGCAAAAAAATAAAGTTAGAAAAGCTGTGATTCCAGTAGCTGGTTTTGGTACTCGTTTGTTTCCAGCTACTAAAGTTGTGAAAAAAGAACTTTTCCCGATTATTGATCGAGATGGTAGGGCAAAACCTGTCATTATCGCAATTATTGAAGAGGCAATAAGTGCTGGGATTGCAGAAGTGGGGATTGTGGTACAGCCGGATGACAAAGAAATATTTGAAAATTTATTGAAAAACCCGCCGAAAAAAGAACTTTTAGATAAACTTTCACCGCAAAATCAAGAATATAGCCGATATCTTGAAGATTTAGGTAGTAAAATTACTATATTATTACAAGAGGAGCAATTAGGCTACGGTCATGCAGTCTTTTGTGCTAAGGATTGGGTGCAAGATGAGCCGTTTTTACTAATGTTAGGCGACCACATTTATGCATCTGACATTGAAAAAACTTGTGCTAGTCAAGTTTTAGATGTTTATGAAAAAGTTAATCAAAGTGTTGTTAGCTTAACTACAAAGCCAGCAGAAATCCTGCATACATCTGGGTGTGTAAGCGGAGTTTGGCAAGAGTTAAATTCGATTTTGTCAGTTACACAACTCTATGAAAAACCCACTATTGAGTATGCACAACAATATTTGCATGTAGAGGGAATGGCAGAAAATGAGTTTTTATGTATATTTGGTTTATATTTACTTAGTCCGAAAATTTTTGACTTTCTAGCAGAACATATAAACCAAAATTTCCGAGAACGAGGTGAATTTCAGTTAACATCCTGTCTGGAAAGATTGCGTCAGGACGAGGGAATGGTAGGATATGTTGTTAAAGGAAAGTGTTTTGATACAGGATTGCCAGATGTTTATCGTCAGACGATGATTGATTTTAGGAATTTATAAATTAGTTGATTAAAAAGCAATACAGTTCAGATAAGACCAAAACACTTGTAGAGACGGCGATTTATCGCGTCTCGAAAACCCACAATTTTGATCTCTCTCCAAGCCTCTCTCCTAAAAGGAGAGAGGCTTTGAATTTTTCCTCAGTTATTAACAAGGGCTGCGATCGCAGCTACCAGTTTGGAAGGATCGGCTGGTTTAGCGATATGGAGTTGAAATCCGGCTGTAAAAACCTGTTTTTGTGTTGTTTCTGCGGCGTAAGCACTTAGGGCGATCGCGGGAATTTGTCCACCCAAATCGGCGGGCATTGCTCGTAACTTTCGGATCAAAGTGTAACCGTCAACATCTGGCATACCTAAATCGCTTAACAGCAAATCTGGCTTTGACTCCATAATTGCAGCCAGTGCTTCAGTGGCAGATGCTGCGATCGTCACGATTGCTCCCTGCTGTTCCAATAGAAAGGCCAAAAACTCAAGGGTATCAGCATTATCATCAACAATTAACAGACGTATTCCTTGTAGTGGAGCATAAAGCATACAAGATGGATAGGAATCATCTGATAAATTGTGATTCTCTTCTTCTAATTCAAACTCTTGAAACACGGGTAGGGTAACTGTAAACGTCGCACCTTGTCCTTCTCCTGAGCTTTTTGCCCAAACTGTACCACCATGTAACTCGACAAGTTGGCGCACAATCGCCAAACCAAGTCCTAATCCACCAAAAGTGCGGGTTGTACTACTATCTGCCTGACGGAAATACTCGAATACGTATGGTAAAAAGTCAGAATTAATACCTTTACCCGTATCACTGACTCTCAATTCTAGCTGAGAATTAATCTGTTTTAAGTAGACTTCTACCTTTCCACCACATGGCGTGAATTTAACGGCATTAGAGAGCAGATTCCATATAATTTGTTGAATACGACCACTATCACCCTTCACCTGTCCAATTGCTGTATCTAAATGAAGATTAATTTGAATAGACTTTGCTTCTGCTGCCAATTGCACTGTCTCTAAGGCAGCTTGAATAGTAAAAACAAGATTAACCGTTTGTAAATTAAGTGCTAGCTTGCCCTGGAGAATACGAGAGATATCCAATAAATCTTCAATCAACTGAGCTTGTAGTTGAGCATTTCGTTCGATGGTATCAAGGGCACGCACAGTAGTAGCTTCGTTTAATGAGCGATTTTTGAGTAGCTTTGCCCAGCCCAAAATTGGATTAAGAGGAGAACGAAGTTCATGAGAAACGATTGCTAAAAATTCATCTTTGATGCGGTTTGCTGTCTCAGCAGCAACTTTTGCCTGTTGCCGTTGTTCTGCTATTGCTAGAGCCTGATCGCGGAGGTTTTTATATTCCTGAACTCTGAAGGTTAAATCCGTCAAATCTTCAATTGAAAACAGAGCATAAAATCTATCTCCATCCAATGCAGATACAGCAGTAACAGTTGTGTGTTGAATGCGGTATTTATCTTTGGATACAGGTACTGGAATAATATATTTATGCAGTTGAGAAGAAAAAATTGTCGGAGGCCCACCTTGAAAAATTTGTTGCAAACGGCTAGCGTAACGAGGCTGATTCAGATGAGGAAAATATTCATGAATAGAAGTTCCCAATATCTCACTTCTAGAAATTTTTGTCCATTCCTCTAAGCAGGAGTTCCAGAAAATAACAATATAATCTGACTGTAGAACAAAAGCTCCTAAAGGAATTTTATCTAAAAGGCTAAATTTTTCCTGAGCTTGTTCAATTATATTCATTGTCTTCTCAAAATTTTTATATTATTAGATTATTCCCATTTCGTCCTTCATTGCATTGATTAGCGCATCAAAAGTGCCCACTAGAAAGATTAAAATAATATCTCCGATAATTTCAAAGCGCTCAATTGTGAAACTGGCTTGTGCTAGTAATATTTTTGAATCGCTCTCATATGCAGATAATAATAAATTTTCAAGGTTATCTTCTAAATAAACGGGCAATGTATAGTTTAGATGCTTTTTTAGCACATTACTAAGTGAACCCATTACCCCATTTATGATAATGTTACCAATTTCGCTCAACGTGCCAATTTTGACCGCATCTAGGTCAGCCGATGGATCTTCACCTGTAAGCACTGCAACCAATGTTGATGCGCTATCAGTTGGAAAAATTAAGCTAGCAGTGCCATAAAAAGAGCCTGTAAAGCCTAGTTTTACAGAGGCCAAAGTCTCATCATGAAAACGTTTTATTAATTCTTGATAGGCATCGGCAGCACTTAAGACTTTAACAACCGGAATTTTCAGACGAATATGAGAGTCTACCATTTCATTAAGTAGACTTGCTGCTCGACCGACTCCAATATTAATTAACTCTTCTAGGGCATCCAGTTCTTCTGTTGTCACATTCATGAAAACTTATTCCTTAATACTAAGAACTTCCTGGACTGCTTTTCGCAATTCGCTTTCTTTTGGGGGTTTATTAATAAAGTTGACTGCACCCAAGTCATAACTTTGATTGCGTGCTCCTTCTTGGATATCGGCAGAAATGATAATGGTCGGAATTTTTAATTCTTTATCTTGCATAGCTTTCAGAAATTCAAAGCCATTCATATCTGGCATTAGAAGATCCGCTAATACACAATTTGGCTTATGGTTATAAACCATTTCTAATCCCTCACGCCCATTACTTGCTTCGATAATTTCATAACCATCGATTTGCAGAAACTTACGAATCATTCTGCGAGAAAAAGCTGCATCATCAATAATCAAAACCATTGCCATCAGTTTTGTCCTTTTATGCTTTAACTTAATAATTCTTGACTAAGGTCAATTAGCCTATATTATTAATTAAAATGAATTACTTAAAGAATAAATAAATATAATTTTACAATTATCAATAATGAATAGTTTTGGAAAAATTATCAAACTCGCTGAAACTATAATGCTATGCTGTGCGGCTAAAAATCTTAAGAATGGAAAGTTTTTAAAATTTGGTAAAACTTGAAAACCTGACGCTCGCATTATTTGCACTTGTAACATTCTCTGTCTTAACGACGATTATTTTTGAAAGTTTGAGTTGAATGGCAATGAGAACATTGCCCTTTCTTAACTATATCATTAGGGCAAATATTATGTCTTCAGCCTGAGAAAAAACAAACATCTCTCTTTAGATAGATATTGCTAAGGTATATTATGAAATTAGTATTAAAATAAGATATATAAAACTTTACTATATTAACCAATGGAGTTAAATGAAATTGACGATGATGTAGAAGCATTCCTCGTTGAAAGCTATGAGAACTTGAATCAAATTGAAGGCGATATTATTGAGCTAGAGAAAGAATCTGATAATGGAGAAGCATTAGTTCGCATTTATCGCTCACTCCACACGCTTAAAGGAAATTGCGGCTTTTTACCGTTTCCTAATTTAGAATCACTTGCTCATGCTGGGGAGAATTTGCTCTCGTGTCTGCGCGATCGCACGATCGCAATCACCCCTGAGATTATTAGTATTTTACTACAAACAGTTGACAGCATTCGGCAAATCCTCTCTCAAATTCAAGCTACAAAGCAGGATGGCGATGTCTACGACGGGCTGCGCCTACGCGATTATTCAGCATTAATCGTGGCTCTAACCCAATTGTCAGAAACTAAACAGACTCCAAAAGCCTCTCCATCGCCTGTTAATACACAAACGCCACAAATAGATGAAATAGATGCAGCAGGTAGTGAGTCTGTTGAAGCTCTCAATCAGGAACTTACAGAAATATCAACGACAACATCAGAATCTACTTATATCCGAGTCAATGTTAATCTGCTAGATCAGATGATGAACCTAGTGGGTGAACTCGTTTTAGCCCGTAACCAGATAATCGAATTTAGTACGAAGTTTAAGGATAATAGTTTTGCTGCTACTTGCCAGCACCTAAGCCTACTTACAACCGAGTTGCAGGAAGGGGTGATGAAAACTCGACTGCAACCAATTAGTTCCATTTGGCAAAAGTTCCCTCGCGTCACCCGTGATTTAGCCATCGCTTCCGGTAAAGAAGTTGAAGTTGAGATGGAGGGGGCAGAGACTGAACTAGACAAAAGTATTATTGAAACAATTAAAGACCCCTTGACGCACTTATTACGCAACTGCATCGATCATGGGATTGAATTACCAGCCGAGCGCGTTGCTTGTGGAAAGCCAAGCGTAGGACGGCTATTTCTCAGAGCCTTTCACGAAAGCGGCAAAGTAAATATTGAAATTGGCGATGATGGTCGTGGTCTTAATTTAGAACGCCTCAAAGGCCGAGCGCAGCAACTTGGTTTAGTGAACGCTGTGCAGGCTGCAACCATGAGCGAATCAGAAGCGATGAACTTAATTTTTTTATCCGGCTTCTCGACAGTTGAACAGGTAACTCACCTTTCCGGGCGCGGGGTTGGGATGGATATTGTCAAGAGCAATATTGAGAAGATTAACGGAACAGTTGAAATTCACAGCCAACATGGACAAGGAACGACCTTTAAAATCAAGATTCCGTTGACATTGGCAATTATTCCAGCCTTGATTGTCAGCAGTGGGGGCAATTATTATGCTATTCCTCAAGCGAGTTTACAAGAGTTAGTCCACCTAGAAGCACTCAATAATATTGAGATGTTATACGATGTGCCTGTGTATCGCTTGCGGGGTAATCTTGTGCCCTTGGTTTACCTCAACGAAGTATTGCAACAGGATAGTGTCAGCAACTTAGAAACACTCAGTCTGGTAATTGTGCAAGTTGATAATTATCGCTTTGGATTAGTCGTGGACATAATCGAAGACATTCAAGACATTGTAGTTAAACCTTTGGGAAAACAGTTAAAGGCACTATCCCTATTTGCAGGAGCCACCGTTTTAGGGGATGGCAAAGTAGCGTTAATTATTGATATTGTCGGTCTGGCAAAGCAAACTGGTATAGCTGCTAAACAAAAGCAATTGTTGAGCGAAAATGCTGCAAATAGCCAAGAGCAAACAGGCGATCGCCAAACAATTTTACTATTTGAGGGGCCCCAAGGCGCACGTATGGGCATTCCACTAGCGATCGCATCTCGGCTCGAAGAGATTCTTGCTTCTGCTGTCGAAAAAGTCGCTAATCAGGATATGTTCCAGTCTTACGATCAAATTCTGCCACTAATTGATCTTTATAAGATATTTGGCAATCGCGATCGCTTTAATGATGAGGCTTTGGTGACAGTTGCCGAAACGCTCCAAATAATTATTGTTTCTCCATACTCAGAACTCAGTGTTGGGCTAGTAGTCGATCGTATTCTTGATATTGTGGAAGAACCACTAACCATTAAAGGTATCCCTAGTAGACCTGGTGTGCTTTTCTGTGCTGTAATTCAAGGACAAATCACAGAAATTGTTGACATTGAGACTGTAATTCGGATTGCTAACCCTCATTTGCTGCAATTAGCGACTCATGGCTGAACAACAAATTTGCACATTTTTCCTCAAAGGAGCTTACTTTGGTATTGACGTGCAACACGTTCAAGAAGTGATTCGTCCACAAGCAACGACTCCTGTACCTTTAGCACCACCAGATATCTATGGGTTGATTAATTTACGTGGACAAATTATTACTGTCATCGATTTGCAGCGTCGATTAGAGATGAGCGAACCACAGACACAATCAATTACAAAACTTGGAGATGAGCCTGACTTTTCACGCTGCTATGTGGAAAACCCAACGCGAAACCTAACCCCCCAACCCCCTTCCCTGCTAGGGAAGGGGGAGAATTCAAAGCCTCTCTCCTTGCAGGAGAGAGGTTTGGAGAGAGGTTTTCGAGATCCGGTGAGAAGTCAGGTAGATGAGGCGCAGGGATTTAATATCATTGTGTGTTCTGAGCATGAAGTAGCCAGTCTAAAGGTCGATTATGTGGGAGATGTTTTAGAGTTCGCACAAAACACCTTTCAACCCCCACCCGCAACGTTAAAAGGTAAAATGCGTCAGATGCTAGCAGGAGCTTACCCGCTCCCACACGGATTTCTGTTAGTTCTAGACGCCGAGAAAATTCTAGATATTAATTCACCAAGTCAGATTATCGAATAATTAAGGAGCGCTTTGTAATGACTACAAATCGGGCTGGAAAAACAGCCAACTCTAAATCTCCCTCGGTGGATAGTGCAGATTTGCAACCGACCGATGACAGTGTAATAAAAGTGCAATTGCAAACGTTATTAATAGCACTTAAGGCTGCAAAAAACGGTGATTTTACCGTCCGTTTAGCTGATGAGAATAATGAACTGGGTGAAATTACCTCAGTTTTTAATGAATTGGTGAGTTTAAATCAAAACTTTGCTAACGAAGTTAATCGCTTGGCATTTGAGATTGGTATCGAAGGGAAGCTTGGTTCTCAAGCCGTTGTCAAAGGAGCAGGTGGAAGTTGGAAAGAATCGCTTGATAACTTAAATCAGATGTCTACAAATTTAAGAGAGCAGATAAAAGATATTAATGAGGTCAGCCTTGCCGTTGCCCAAGGAAATTTATCCAAGCAAATCGAGGCAAGCAATGCAGGAGAGTTTAAGCAGCTCACGGATAATGCAAATCAGATGATTAGCAGCTTAAAGTCTTCAATTAGACAGATGACAGAGGTGGCAACAGCAGTTGCGTCTTCCGCAGAAGAACTGACCGCAGTCAGTAAAGAAATGACTGAGAACGCCGAACAAACAGCCGAACAAGCCACTTCTGCCTTTACCTCTGCTGAACAGGTAAGTCAGAATACCAATACAGTTGTGATTGCCGTGGAAGAGATGAATGCTAGTATTCGAGAAATTGCTAAGACCGTTACTGAAGGAGCAAAGGTTACTACTGAGGCAGTTAAAACAGCTGACTGCACAAACGAGACAATTAACAAACTTGGTCAAAGCAGCATCGAAATTGGCAAAGTTATTAAAGTCATTACCTCGATCGCAGGGCAAACAAACCTGCTAGCACTCAATGCTACCATTGAGGCGGCTAGAGCCGGGGATGCAGGTAGAGGATTTGCCGTAGTCGCCAACGAGGTGAAAGAATTAGCCAAACAAACAGCAAGTGCGACTGAAGATATAAGCTTGCGAATTGAAGCAATTCAGACAGATACAAAAAGCGCCGTTCAAGCCATCACTCAGATTACTAGTATTATCAATCAAATCAACGATTTCCAAAGCACGATCGCCAGTGCTATTGAAGAACAAACAGCAACTACAAATGAAATTGGTCGAAATATGACTGAGGCAGCCAAAGGAACCTCAGACATTGCCAAAAATATTGGAATTGTGGCACTCAATACTCAAAGTACGACTATTGGAACCAGTAATACCTTAGAAGCAGCAACAGAACTGTCCCGCATGGCAGTAGATTTGCAGAAAGTCGTCAATCAGTTTAAGTATTAAGAGAAGGTAGTCTTGAAGCACTGTCCCGCAAGGAACTGAAGTTCCTTGCTAATAGCAGAAGTCATCTGAAGATGACTAAATATACCTAGAAATCTTTAGTCTACTTCAGTAGACTTTAGCTGTTAGCCTTGAACTTTAGTTCGAGGCGGGTGAGGAAGCCAACAGATATATTTTAGAATACAACAATGAGCCTTTGCACTCCATTAATGAGTCTTTGAACTCCATTAATGAGTCTTTGAACCCCATTAATGAGTCTTTGAACCCCATTAATGAGTCTTTGAACTCCATTAATGAGTCTTTGAACCCCATTAATGAGTCTTTGAACTCCATTAATGAGTCTTTGAACTCCATTAATGAGTCTTTGAACCTCATTAAAGAGTCTTTGAACCTCATTAAAGAGCCTTTGAACTCCATTAATGAGTCTTTGATACTTGTAAACAAGCATAAAAATTCACCTTCTCCCCAATCCCCAATCCCCAATCCCCAATCCCCATTCCCCAATCCCCATTCCCCAATCCCCATTCCCCAATGCCCAAAATCCGGGTACTAATTGTCGATGACGCCGTAATAGTGCGGAGTCGAGTAAGTAAAATTTTGTCTAGCGATCCAGAACTAGAGGTGGTAGGAGTTGCGGCTAACGGTCGCATTGCTCTTGCCAAAATTCCCCATGTTAATCCCGATGTAATTATCCTGGATATCGAGATGCCGGAGATGGATGGTTTGCAAACCCTGTCCGCAATCCGACAAATATATCCACGCTTACCAGTGATTATGTATAGTACCGCTACACACAGGGGCGCGATCGCAACGCTGGAAGCTCTTTCTTTAGGGGCTTCAGACTATGCCACAAAACCTAGTAATTTAGGAAGTGTAGAGGCAACAAACCAACATATTCGGGATGATTTAATTCCTAAAATTAAGGTATTTGGTGAATTTTTCACACCAAGCATAATTACTCATCCAGTTATTTTTCCCGTTCGTAGCGAGATACAGCAGGTGGAGGTTGTGGCAATTGGGGTTTCTACCGGAGGCCCAAATGCTCTGGCTGTACTGCTTAAGGAGTTTCCAGCAGATTTATCAGTGCCGATTTTGATTGTGCAACACATGCCACCAATGTTTACGCAACTACTAGCTAAACAATTAGCTTCCAAGTGTCAAATTCCAGTAGATGAAGCGGTTTCTGGACAAATACTAAAACCGGGACATGCTTGGATTGCACCAGGAGATTTTCATCTAATTGTGCAACGTGACAAAACTGGGGTTAGACTTGCCACTCATCAAGGAGCAAGAGAAAATTCTTGTCGTCCTTCAGTCAATGTGCTGTTGCGATCGGTTGCACAAGTTTATGGGGCTGGGGCGATCGCTGTTATCCTTACGGGTATGGGACAAGATGGGTTGCATGGCTGTCAGTACATACGCGAGGCGGGTGGACAGGTACTTGCACAAGATAAAGCTACTAGCGTCGTGTGGGGAATGCCTAGTTATGTCGTTAATGCCGGACTTGCTAATAAAATTCTTCCACTTAATGAGATGGCAGATGAAATTATGCACAGAATTCGTTTCAATCAAGTTCCTGATTAAGACCTGTAATGAAACAGATTATGGGTGTAAGCAGCAGTGATTTTGAGTATCTGCGAGAATTAGTTCATCATCATTCAGCCGTTGTATTGTTTGGTGATAAAGCCTATTTAGCAGAGTTTCATTTGCAGCCAATTGTCGAATCGGCAGGATTTGCTTCTATCGCTGATTTGGTTACTTACTTGCGAACTCACCCGTTTAATAATCTTCACGTCCAGACAATCGAGGCGCTAGCCACTAACGAAACCTCATTCTTCCGTGATAGCCACCCTTTTGAAGCGCTGAAAAAATACATATTACCAGAGTTAATTAAACAACGAGAAAGTGAGCGATCGCTCAACATTTGGTGTGCTGCCTGCTCTAATGGACAAGAACCTTATAGCATCGCCATACTAATTAATGAACATTTTCCAACGCTTACCAATTGGCCTGTAAAATTAATTGCGACTGATTTTTCTAGTAAGGTTTTAGCGCGGGCCCGCGAAGGGCATTATAACCAACTGGAAATTAATCGTGGACTCCCTAAAAATATTCGCGAGCATTACTTTCAAAAGCTAGATACTGACTGGCAAATAAAAGAACAAATCCGCCAGATGGTTGATTTTCGTCAGTTGAATCTTTTACAATCTTGGTCATCTCTGCCGCAATTCGACGTTATTTTTTTACGAAATGTTTTAATCTACTTTGATGTTGTTACCAAGAAAGCCTTGCTAAAAAAGATCAAGCAGCAATTAAGACCAGATGGCTACTTATTTCTGGGTAGTGGTGAAACGACTATTAGCTTAGATAAGTCATTCAAGCGGGTTTTATTTGACAAAGCTATCTGCTATCAATTGCACAATCCTGAAGTTAAAATTGCCGATTGAGGTAAAAATTAGCCTTACTCCTCTATTTTCTTCAGAGCATCAGGCTTGTGAGCAGCTTGTTTTCCTGTCTTATCACTTTCAACTAAGTACTCAGGGTTATCTTCACTTGCAGCAATATGGTGTTCTTTAATATCTGTAGGTGAAGTGAGTTTTTTTACTACTTTGCCAGTTGTCTTGCCTTGTGAAGTGTTCCATTCAACCCGATCGCCGTTTTTGAATTGTTCAGCCACATTCATCTCCTGTTGGATGTTTTATACCTACTAACGTCACATTATGTCTGCGACTGGAAAAGCAGCCATCATTCTAGTGATAGAGAAAACCTTGATACAAAAGCTGTGGGTAGGCGTAGCCCGTCGTAGAGATTGCCTCATAATGAAGAAAGATTAAGCTGCATTAAAAAAACTCTCAATGAGCCAGACTAGCCTAAATTTAGTTGCAATATCTATCTTTCTCATGACTCTATCGGTACTGGTGGGGCCATTCTTGAATTTATCACCAGCAGTACCAGCGATCGCTACCTTCACCATCTTAGGCATAGCGACATTAGATAGTTTTAGCTTGCAAGGCAAGGGTGGTACTATCTTTTTAGATTGGATTGCTGGTTTTTCAAGTGAACACCGCGATCGCATTGTCCACCACGAAGCAGGACATTTTTTGGTTGCTTACCTGTTAGGTATTCCCGTTAGCGGCTACACACTCAGCGCTTGGGAAGCCTGGAAGCAGGGACAACCTGGGCAAGGCGGCGTTAGCTTTGATGATGGTGAATTAGCATCTCAACTAGAAGTTGGTAAAATCAGTGCCCAAATGTTAGACCGTTACTGCACTGTTTGGATGGCGGGTATTGCTGCTGAAACCCTAGTTTTTAATAATGCTGAGGGTGGAGGCGATGATAAAAATAAGCTGATAGGAGTCTTGACAATCTTGGGCTTTTCTGAATCAGTTTATCAGCAGAAACTACGATTTCATGCCCTGCAAGCAAAAACCCTACTAGAAGAAAATTGGTCTAGCTACGAGGCTTTAGTTAATGCCATGCGACAACGCACTTCGGTAGAAGATTGTCATGCTGAGTTAAGAGTGGGGAGTGGGGAGTAGGGAGTGGGGAGTTGGGGGAGATGAGGGGACAAGGGGACAAGGGGACAAAGAGAATAACCGATGCCCGATGCCCACTTGCCCTGAGCGAAGCCGAAGGGATGCCCAATGCCCACTTTTTTTAAGAAGAAACAACTTTCAGATGTGGAATATGAGATAAATATTTGGAGGTAATAACCTGATTGCGCCCAGTAGTTTTGGCTTGTAGCAAACATTGATCGGCACGATTCAACAGACTTTCTCCTCGATCGTCATCATCAGCTTGCAGACAGGCTGTGCCCAGACTAATGGTGATATTAATTGTTAGTTTATTGCTAATTGAAAATGGTTCTTCGCTGACTACTCGATTGAGACGACGGGCTACGACTAGTGCTTCTTCATCGTTAGTGTTCGCCAAAAGAATCACAAATTCCTCGCCACCATAGCGGAATGCTGTATCTTGACAGCGGAGATTGTGTCGCAGACGCTGACACAAGACTTGCAAGGTGCGATCGCCTACTAAATGTCCGTGAGTATCGTTAACTTTCTTGAAATGATCTACATCCAGAATAATCAAACTCAGGGAAGTTTTTTGAGTTCTAGCTATTTTAATTTGTCTGGGTAAATCCCATTCTAAAGCACGACGATTATTTAATTCTGTTAACGAATCGGCTAAAGCGATCGCTGACAACATATCATTTGTCCGAATCAAATCTCGGTATTTTTGGGCTTTCCGCAAGCCAACACTTAACTGAGCAAGTATTAGTCCATGATTGGCAGTCAACTCTGCCAAGGTATAGTCTGTTTTGTCAGCAATAATATGCCAAATATAAGCATCGGCTCCTTGTTTTAGTGCCGCAGCACTCATTTCCAATTCCCTGTGCCAGCCATACTTATTTCTATCAGTAAGCTGCTGGGGACGATCCTCGAAGAGAATACAGTATATCCAGGATAGCTTTGTCTGGTCTTTCAACCAACTGCAAAGTTCCATACTACCATCTAGGCTAGCCTGCACAAATATTATATCGGGAGGCGTCATTTGAATCCGTGACACTGCCTGATTAAGATTGTTTATAACTTCTATACTAAAAGCAGTTGCAGAACGGATCTGATCTGGAAGTGTGGCGATAAAGTTATTTTTTCCAAAGACCAGAATAGAAATATTCATTGCTTGATTTTTTACCTTATTTAAATTTTAAAAGATTAATTTTAGTAGCTAGCTGCTCTTAATTGCCTAATGCTAAATCTCAGATTTTAGGCGAAGTTATATTTATTGATATATTAGTTTATAACGTATAATCTACAAACAATCCTCAAGCTTCATCTCCTTTTAAGGCTTTGTATTTACTACTAAAGTTTTTGAAGTCTCCACTTCTCACAACTAATGTCTTCTTTACAGTATGTTTTTAAAACAGTAATAATACTGAATATTATCTGAAGGTATAAAAACTATTGCTGTAGTTTCTTAAGTGCTATATTCCTGATGAAATTACCAAAATAAATAGTTTGTAAGAGCCTCCACATTAGACAACTAAATTTATTTACAGAGAGAAAAATAAATAAATAAATTATAAAATCTTGTAATTTAACTATAAAAACCAAAACTTTCTAATTCAATTAAAAAGTTTATTTTCATAGAATATTTCAGCCTTTTTCTTTAGGAGCTAGGCTTTCATCAAATATCAAGGCAGGAGTTCATTGCAAAAAAAGAATGTAAATCAAATGGACAGCAAAAATCGCTCCTACTATGGGTAGTAGATTTTTGGCACTAACATACCCTACAATCTCAAAGTGGATTCATAGGATAAATTACTCACCATTTAATGAGGTGTAAACAAAAGTTGAAGAATATGTTAGCAGGAAAAACAAAATGTGTTTAGCTAGGCTTATGTGTCTTTGTTCGTTTACTTAATTCCAATCTTTCTGTAATTTGCTGCAACATCATAAATCTAGAAAGCAAAGCTAAATAAACAACTAAATGTCAAAACCTGCCCCTAATTTTGTTAAAATCTAAACTTCTGTGAAAGCTAGAACCGCTTCAATAACCTTCAATAGAGTAACCAGCGGCAACAATCACCTGTTTGATTGACTCCTCAGAAGCTGCGGATTCCACCGTGACAGTTTTAGCATTAACATCGACATCCACTGTGGCATCAGGTTCCATAACGTGGATAGATTGAGTAATTGTTTCTGCACATCCTTCACAAGCAATATTTGATACTTTCAGTTTTAGTGCCATTTGTTACCCTAGTATGGAAATTTTAAACTATTTCTTAAGGATTAATTTTAACAACCAAAATGTTAGCACACATCCTGCTAGAGCTAGATAATGGTCTAAAAGCTTCCTAATCAGTGGATCTAGCTCACCGACTTGCACAATTCGCTGGCGGTAATATGAAACAAAATGCAAGAATATATAAAGCTATTTATGAAAATACACTTACCTAGTGCCGCTACGCCCAAGTCTAAAGTCCAAAGTTAAAAACACCTATGTCTTCAAATCCCCAGTACCTAAGCGGTAACGAAATTCGCAACATATTCCTCGACTTCTTTGCCCAACGGGAACACCAAATTCTCCCAAGTGCCTCCCTCGTGCCAGAAGATCCAACCGTGCTGCTGACGATCGCGGGGATGCTACCATTTAAGCCGATATTCTTGGGGCAGCGCACACCAGAATTTAAGCGGGCTACGACTTCGCAAAAGTGTATCCGCACCAACGACATCGAAAATGTCGGACGCACCAAACGGCATCACACGTTTTTTGAGATGCTGGGTAATTTCAGCTTTGGTGATTATTTTAAAGAACAAGCGATCGCTTGGGGTTGGGAAATCTCCACACAAGTCTTTGGCATTTCCCCCCAAAATCTCGTTGTCAGCGTTTTTAAAGATGATGATGAAGCTTTTGAAATTTGGCGCGATCAAATCGGTGTGTCGGTAGCGAGAATTAAACGCTTGGGCGAAGACGATAACTTTTGGGTATCTGGCCCGACTGGCCCTTGTGGGCCTTGTTCAGAAATTTATTACGACTTCCACCCAGAACGCGGTGACGAAAATATAGATTTAGAAGATGATTCTCGGTTCATCGAGTTTTACAACCTCGTGTTCATGCAATATAACCGGGATGCGTCAGGCAATTTAACGCCGCTGCAAAACAAGAACATCGACACCGGCATGGGTTTGGAGAGAATGGCGCAAATTCTCCAAAAAGTACCCAATAACTACGAAACTGACCTGATTTTCCCAATTATTCAAACAGCAGCGCAAATTGCTGGCATTGATTACCACAAAAGTGATGAGAAAACCAAAGTCTCTCTAAAAGTTATTGGCGATCACGTTCGTTCTGTTGTCCACATGATCGCCGATGAAATCCGCGCTTCCAACGTGGGACGGGGTTATGTGCTGCGGCGGTTAATTCGGCGGGTGGTGCGTCATGGGCGATTAATTGGGATTTCTGGCGAATTTACTACCCAAGTTGCCGAAACTGCGATCGCTCTTTCAGAATCAGCTTACCCCAATGTGCGCCAACGGGAAGCAGCAATTAAAGCTGAGTTGCAACGAGAAGAATCCAATTTTCTCAGAACTCTCGATAGAGGCGAAAAACTGCTAGAAGAAATCATCCAAGAGGTGAAACAGCGAGGGGAAACTCAAATTAGCGGTGAAAGTGCATTTACCCTTTATGACACCTACGGATTTCCCCTCGAACTTACTCAAGAAGTTGCCGAAGAAAATAATCTCACAGCGGATGAAGCGGGATTTGATGCCGAAATGCAAAAACAGGTGGAACGTGCCAAAGCAGCGCACGAAACCATCGACTTAACTGTGCAAGGTTCCCTCGATAAATTAGCAGAACACATCCAAGTCACCGAGTTTTTAGGCTATACCCAACCGACGGCGACGGCGAAAGTCGAAGCGATATTAGTAGAAGGTGTTTCCCAAGAGGAAGTAGAAGCAGGGACACAGGTGCAAATTGTTCTTGATAAAACGTCATTTTATGCTGAATCCGGGGGACAAATCGGCGATCGCGGTTATATCTCTGGCGATGGTATTTTAGTTCGGGTGGAAGACGTTAAAAAAGAATCTGATTTCTTTGTTCACTTCGGACGCATCGAACGCGGTACACTGCGCGTAGGCGATCCTGTCACCGCCCAAATTGATCCAGCTTGTCGGCGTCGCGCCCAAGCTAACCATACTGCAACGCACCTGTTGCAAGCGGCGTTGAAAAAAATTGTTGACGATAGCATATCTCAAGCTGGTTCCCTAGTTTCCTTTGACAGGTTGCGCTTTGACTTCAACTGTCCCCGTGCGTTGACAGCAGAGGAAGTGCAACAAATTGAAGAACAGGTGAACGCTTGGATTGCCGAAGCACATACTGCAAACGTGGAAGTATTACCTTTAGCAGAGGCGAAAGCTAGGGGTGCTGTTGCCATGTTCGGCGAAAAATACGGAGATGAAGTACGGGTAATCGATTTCCCCAGCGTATCAATGGAACTATGCGGTGGAACTCATGTGAGTAACACGGCTGAGATTGGCGTCTTCAAGATTATCTCAGAAGCTGGAGTTGCTTCTGGGGTGCGGCGGATTGAAGCTGTTTCAGGGCCAGCAATACTGGATTATCTCAACCTGCGGGATAAAGTAGTTAAAGATTTGAGCGATCGCTTTAAAGTTAAACCCGAAGAATTACCAGATAGAATCACAAGTCTGCAAAGCGAACTGAGAAATAGCCAAAAAGAATTAGAAGCCTTGAAGGTACAGTTAGCGATCGCAAAATCTGATAGCTTGCTGCAAACAGCCCAAACTCTAGGCGATTCTAAAATTATTGTCGCTCAATTAGAAGATGTTGATCCAGAATCATTGAAAACCGCAGCCGAACGCTTGCTGCAAAAAATCGGTAACGGTGCAGTGGTGCTGGGTTCTGTTCCTGAAGAGGGGAAAGTAAGTATAGTTGCAGCTTTTAGTCCAGAAGTGAACAAAAAAGGTTTGCAAGCTGGTAAATTTGTAGGTGCGATCGCTAAAATCTGCGGTGGCGGCGGCGGTGGAAGACCGAACTTAGCCCAAGCCGGTGGACGCGATGCGAGTAAATTACCAGAGGCGTTGGAACAAGCGGAAACTGAGTTAAAGTCCGCGTTGGGTTAATACAGAGAGAAGTGTAACGCACCAATTCGAGCGGTGCGTTATAACTTCGCCTAACACACCTAAGCTTTGGCGGGGTGGGGTTCTCCCCCTGCCCCCCACCCCCTGCCCCTTTTCCTCTTTTTGACTCCTTCTTATTACGCTCACTTTTAAATCACATTTGTTTTTAATACTGGATGTACAGGTCAACTTTAATAATTAGCTAAAAACTAAAAAACAGTTAATAGTCTTAATTTACCCTGTCAGTGTTAAATTTTAGGGCGAATAAAGATGACAGCAACACCAAAAGAGATAATTCAGTCAAGCCAATGGCATCATCTGTCTGTACAAGAAGTAATTCGGCATTTAGATAGTAATTTAGAAACGGGTTTAAACTCTGATATTACGGCAAAAAGACGGGAGCGTTTTGGTGCTAACGAACTCAAAAGCAAACCTGGAAAAAGTCCATTGCTACGATTTCTGTTGCAATTTAACCAACCGCTACTGTACATCTTGTTAATTGCGGGTGCAATCAAGGCGTTTTTGGGACAGTGGGTGAATGCTGGGGTGATTTGGGGTGTAACTCTGATTAACGCCATTATTGGTTTTGTGCAAGAATCTAAAGCTGAAAGTGCGATCGCAGCCTTAGCTTCTTCAGTGCAAACCAATGCAACCATCATTCGCAATGGTGAAAAGGTGCAAGTTTCTTCCACAGAGTTAGTACCAGGGGATTTGGTACTACTTACTTCTGGAGACAAAGTACCAGCAGATTTGCGTTTGGTGCAACTACGAAATCTGCAAGTGAATGAATCAGCACTGACGGGCGAATCAATTGCAATTGAGAAAAACCCGGAACCGCTAAGTCTAGATGCAGCATTAGCAGAACGCATCAATATGGCTTATGCTGGTAGCTTTGTAACTTTTGGCACTGGCAGGGGTATTGTTGTCGCCATTGGAGATGCCACAGAAACCGGGCGCATTTCCCAGTTAATGGAGCAAGGAACCACCCTGAAAACTCCCTTAACCCGCAAATTTGATAAATTTAGCCGGACATTGCTGTACGTAATTCTAGGCATAGCAGCATTCATGTTTGCAGTTGGGCTGGGATACGGCTACTCCTGGGCAGAAATGTTTGAAGCTGCGATCGCTTTTGCTGTCAGTGCTATTCCCGAAGGATTGCCAGCAGTAGTTACAGTTACACTAGCAATCGGTGTTTCCCGCATGGCGCGGCGTCATGCGATTGTTCGCAAATTGCCAGCAGTAGAAACCCTTGGTGGTGCTACAGTTATCTGCTCTGACAAAACTGGTACGCTAACTGAAAATCAGATGACTGTACAAGCAATATATGTAGGAGGTGAGTATTATACTGTCAGTGGTGTAGGCTATGCTCCTGAAGGAGAAATTTTACTCGATGAAAAGCCAGTAAATTGGAATAATTTTCCTGCTCTTGAAGAATGTCTAAAAGCTGGATTGTTATGTAATGATTCACACATAGAAACAAAAGAAGGACAGTTACAGGTTGTTGGCGATCCCACAGAGGGAGCATTGATTGCTGTTGCCAATAAAGTTGAGCTTACCCACAGCCGTTTAGAAGAGGAAATGCCCAGGTTAGATGCCATCCCGTTTGAGTCTGAGTTCCAATACATGGCGACTTTGCATGATTCGTCATTGACAGGTAAACAAAAACACAGAACTATTTTTGTTAAAGGTTCGGTTGAAGCAATTCTCCAACGTTCTCAACAGATGTTGGATGTGAAGGGAAACCTTGCCTCTGTAAATGCAGAAACGGTGCATCAGGAAGTTGATGCAATGGCTCGTCAGGGTTTAAGGGTGCTAGCCTTTGCCAAGAAATCTGTGCCAGTTACTCAAGATTCCCTTGATCATGCAGATATCGAAAATAATTTGATTTTCTTGGGATTGCAGGGGATGATCGATCCGCCTAGAGCAGAAGCAATCAAAGCGGTGCAAGCCTGTCAAGAAGCTGGTATCCAAGTCAAAATGATTACAGGGGATCATGCTGTAACTGCTGCTGCGATCGCTCAAAGTATGGGCTTCAACAAAAATGGAGAAGTTCTGGCTTTTACAGGAAGTGAACTTACCCGCATGGGTGAATCAGAACTCGCTACGGCAATAGAAGATGGGGCGGTGTTTGCTCGTGTTGCACCAGAACAGAAACTGCGTATTGTTGAAGCACTACAGTCTAAAGGCGAAGTTGTTGCCATGACGGGGGATGGTGTCAACGACGCACCCGCCCTGAAACAAGCAGATATTGGTATTGCGATGGGGGGCGCTGGTACAGAGGTAGCAAAAGAAGCCTCAGACATGATTTTGACAGATGATAACTTTGCCTCCATAGAAGCAGCAGTTGAGGAAGGGCGGACTGTTTATCGAAATCTGCTCAAAGCGATCGCCTTTATTCTCCCAGTCAATGGTGGCGAATCGATGACGATTTTAATTAGCGTACTGCTTGCTAGAGAATTACCAATTTTGTCTTTACAAGTTCTGTGGTTGAATATGGTTAATTCCATCGCCATGACTGTGCCCTTAGCCTTTGAGCCGGGGTCTGAACGGGTGATGCAACAACCACCGCGTAACCCCCGCGAATCATTGCTTTCAAAAAGTTTAGTCAAGCGCATCGTGGCAATTTCCATCTTTAACTGGATTTTGATTTTTGGTGTATTTGAATGGATAAGACAAACCACAGGAAATATCGATTTAGCCAGGACAATGGCAATTCAGGCTTTAGTAGCAGGCAGAGTTTTTTATCTTTTAAGTATTAGCCACTTAGGCAGAGCTTTTTTAGGTAAACTACGTGGTAAGGGGGGGGAAATCAGTGATAGTTCTGCAATTATTGTTGGAATTGTTTCTACGATATTTTTACAAATCATTTTCAGTCAATGGAGTTTAATGAATACCTTATTTAACACAGCACCATTAAACTTGAATCAATGGTTTATTTGCTTCCTTGTAGGGTCGCCAATGGTTGTAGTATCCGCGTTAGTCAACTTTTTTGACCCTCTTGACTGAACTATAGCCATACTTAATCATTCGTGAAAAACAAGATATCCGGCTTTTTTAGGAAGGTCAAATATCTTGTTTTTCAATTTTTATAAATTAAATAAAGCTTCTATCAATCCAAATTGCCAACTAATAATTAAAATATCTTGGGTTTAATATCGATAGATAGATACAAGAATAAACCCAATCAATTTATATTAGTAAATAGGGTAAATTACAAGGAGTCATAATCATGACTAGCTTCCTACGATTATTATCAGCAGCTGCATCTTTACCAGCTCTATGTTTGGCAGTAAATGCAGTAGCACCGTTCCCAATTTATGCTCAAACCCCAACACAGACAACCTTTCCTGATGTTAAACCTAATTATTGGGCACAGCCATTTATTGAGCGTTTGGCACAAAGAGAGATTTTGGCGGGATATCCTGATGGCACATTTCGACCAGAGCAAGCAGTACAGCGTGATGAATTAGCTGCAATCATTCGCCAAGCTTTTAACCAACCACCAGTGCGACAAATAGAAAGTGGCTCTGTATACAGAGATGTTTCTGAAGGATACTGGGCAGAACGTCCCATTGAGTCAGCACATCAACAAGGCTTTATGTCTGGTGATACTAGTGGTAACTTTCAACCAAATCAACCTGTTACCAAAGTTGAAGCGATAACTGCTTTGAATAAAGGTCTAGATTTAACTTCTGATACACCAGTGGCAGCTTCTCCAACACAACGACGGACAGCTAAAAGTAAAAGACCAATGTTTTTTCCACTAGCAATTAGCTCCTTGATGCAGCCTCTAATAATTGCTAGAGCTGAAGCTACGGCTGCAACCACGCCCACGACTAAACAAGCTACACAGCCCGATCGTTCTGCCTCAGCTATTGTCAGTGACTATTACACAGATGCCAGCAGTATCCCGCAAAATGCTATTCCTGATGTAGCCGCAGCAACCAAACAAAATATAGTAGTCAACTATCCAAACCCCAAAGTATTCAACCCTACCAAGCCTGTTAGCCGTGCAGAAATAGCGGCTTTAATCCATCAAACAATGGTTTCTCAAGGAAGAATGGAACCACTTGCCGAAGATTCACCTGCTATTGAGTACATTGTTCGGACTTCTGCTAATAACCAAAATGCTCAATAATAGTTGCTCATAAGTTTATGGTTCATGATCACGAGCCAATTTATGTTTTCCGCCTAACGCAGGACATGGCCTTGCGTTGGGCGACTTTGAGTATTCTGATTTTTTTTGCAAGTGTAGCGGGCGTTAGTGGATTTTACCAAGCCATTCATGGGCGAAGATGGACATTGGTATCTGCAAGCTATCAGACAAATCAATTGCCAGCCCTTCTAATATTTTTTGGATTTATTGCTGTTAACTGTTTAGAAAGCTTTTTTTATATTTGTTTTGCGGTGAGCAATTCTATCTGCAAACATATTGAAAAAATGTTCTGTCTGTGTATCTTCTCCACCCCAGGCAGGAATTTTATTTCCTATTCTAGTGAAGAAATCATATACGATAAATTGAGCAATTTTTTTATTTCTTCCTTTAGCTGAGTAAATAATTTTCTTGATTCCAAGAGGTGGCGATCGCTTCTGCAACTTTTAATTTATTATTAAACCAGAACTGGACTAACTCAGTAAGAATTTTGCGGCGATAAAAAGCAGATTTTATCGCATCTTCATTCCAAATATACGGGTTTGGAGAACCAAAGAAAAAATAATGAATTATGCCTGCAATTTTGTCTGTATAAAATATTTTTCTTGCTATTAAACCTTCCTGACTATCTACTAAAAATACCTGTCCTGACCTACCAGCCCCTAGCAATTTACCAGGAGAGGGATGCTCTACTTGTGCCATTTAGTTTGCTTTTATCTTTATTTTTAGGACTTACGCATTGACAAAAAATACAAAATATGCACAAGGTTAAAAACCATATCTTTCGTAGGGGCACAGCAATGCTGTGCCCCTAGAGCATGGTCTATTTACGTAGTTTACCGTCGTAGGCATCGCAGGATAATTAAGAAAAGCCTGAAAACTTCCTATTTTAGGTAATTCATATCACGATGCATTTGTACAGTGCGTAAGTCCTAATTTTATCTGGAGAGATAATTTTAAAGTCCCTCTCCCAACCTTAGGAAAGGGACTTTAAATGAGAGGTTTTAATTGATGCGAAAAAAAGCTTACTTCTCTGCAATAGGACGCCCTTGAGTATCTATGTCAAGTTCTTCGCGTCGAACACTTTCTTGAGCTTGAACTGTTTCTTCTTCTACAACTTTCTTGACTCGAACTTCTTCCCGTACAACAGCTTCTTTGCGGATATCAGGCGTTTCTTCGTAAATATCCATACGAGCGACTTCACCTTCACGGAAAGTTGCCTCACCTGGACGAGTCGGCGTAGCATTTGTGGGGCTTGTACGCTCAATTACTACTCGCTCTTTTTCTACTGGTACTGAAACACTGGCAGTTTCAGTTTCTACGTGTTTACCAATAGCAACTTCTCCTGTCTTGCGGCGTTGTTTGCTAGCAATTAATCGTTCTTCGTACAGTTTTAAGTTTTGACCATCCTGCTCGTTGATATTGTATAACGAGGGTTCTTGCTCATGTTTGTAAGTGTTGCGGTCATAAGCAGCAGGCTGAGTCTTAGCAGGAGTAGCAACCGCAGGTCGATAAACACCGCGTACTTGCTCTTCATAGTCGTAATCAAGCGTTTCTAGGTCATCAAAGTTAGGCAGGTTTTCCACTTGCTCTCTAGTCAGACCTTTGGCATATATTCGCTTCTCAGTATAATGAACGTCAGCAAGACCAACAGGTAGCAAGACTTTTTTACCAAAAATCCAAATCCCTGTATCCATTATAAAATAGCGGAATTTCCCTGTTTGTTCATCAACTAAAATGTCATTAACTGAACCAACTTTTTCATTTGTCTCTGTATAAACATCAAAGTTATTGATGTTTAGGTCATCTATTCCAGAAGAATCGTTACGATAATCGGGGTAGGATTGTTCTAGTTTTACAAGTGCCATTTGATGTTTCTCCAGTATTGTGTTTTGGATTGTATTACTTGCTACCATTTTAAAAAGGGGTGATTAAATATGCATCTAACTATTGGGAGATTAACTGTTGAAGTTGGAGGAAATATTTGTGTAATTTAAAAATTAAAATTCTTTATATCCATCTTTTTATCTAGAAAACCCCAATAGTAATATTCCGTGAAGACGTACTCAAATGATTATGGATATTTAGCGATCGCACCTAGAACTATCAGCCAAATTTGGCTGGCTCTTGAGGCAGACAAAACTGCCTCCCCCAATTTATCTCACTGTTGGGCAACGCCAAATTTTCTAACCGCGCTTATACAAGCCAAATAGAGGAGCGAGAATTGCTCCAAAAACAAAGCCTCCTGCGTGTGCCCAGTAAGCAATTCCCCCACTTTCCATACCGATATTGGAGCGAGCCTGTAAGCTGGCGACACCATAAAAAGCTTGCTGGACAAACCAAAACCCAAGAAAGAAAAATGCCGGAAGTCTTACAGTGGTTAAGAAAAATCCCAAGGGAATTAAAGTAAGAACTTCGGCTCTTGGGAAACGGAGAATGTATGCGCCTAAAATTCCAGCGATTGCACCACTTGCACCCAAGGAAGGAATCGTAGAATTCTGTGAAAAGAACCACTGAGACAGCGCTGCTAAAACACCGCACGTCAGATAGAAAATTAAATATTTCACATGACCCAAGCGATCTTCAATGTTGTTACCAAAAATCCACATAAACCACATATTTCCTGCTAGGTGTAAAAAACCACCATGCAAGAATTGAGATGTAATCAAGGTCATCCATTCTGGTATCACCTGACTCTCCAACCCACTAGGACAAGTAGTTGAAAGTTGGCATGGTACTAGCGCCGCCGTGTAGAAAAATCCTTGTAATTGTTGCGGTGTTAGGTTCAGTTGATAAAGAAAAACCAGAATATTAGTAACAATTAACCCGTAAGTAACATACGGGGTAATTGTTGTCGGGTTGTTATCGCGCAGAGGAACCACAGTTTTTTCTGATAATTGCGACTTGAAAATACTTAGAAGTTGTAGCCAACACCTAGTAAAATTCCTACATCAGTTTCATCAATAAAACTGACATTTACCCCGCCCGTTGCTGTAATTTCTGGGGTCAAAGGTACATCTACACCCCCAGAAATTAATGCGCCCACGGTGCTATCTCTACCTGTAGAAATTGCAATGCCACCACCAATATAAGGCGCTACACTCAGTTGAGTGATTTCCAAATTTTCTTGGGGAAAATCTACAGTAAGCGGCACGAGAAACACTGTATTATCTCCAACTAAAGCCGCAGGACGAAAAGATAAATTTCGTGTAAGCCCGATTTTGCTAATTACAGCAAATGAACTTTCCCCTACTCGTGTATTGCCACTTATACCAATATTACCAGCAATACCAAAATAGCTAGAACCAGAACGGGTGGCTCTACCAGGCTCAAAAGTTTGAGCTACCTTCTCAGATTGCATGGCTGAGGAAGGTTGTGTTGATTCTATAACCAAGTCAGATGCAGAATTAAGATTAGCCGCAGGAGTCCCACTTACTTGTTCTGTCTGATTTGTAACAGTATTAGCCGAAGAAGAGTGTGTATTTTCAGCACTAGCTGGTAAAATACTACCAATAATAGCTACAGTAGCACATGTTAGTAGAGTAGAAGTGCGCTGGAAAAGAGTTGTAATCATAAATATTCCTTGCTTTTTATCCTCTTGTTTCTAGTATTGACAACAAATGTGAAGAGAAAGTGACAGATATTAACTTTTTGCTAATAATTTGATTGAAATTGTTTGACTTTGTGATGGCTTTACTCAAGTAGAAAACATAGTTAAAAGTAAGATGCCTAACTTATTAAATAATTCATCTGTCTGGATACTGCAAATGTGTAATTCTTTAGGTACAAATTAACCAGCAAGCAAATTTATTGAAAACGACGGGAAACTCCATCCCCAGGTGTCTATAGAGGGATAGTCGCCCCGTCGCTTGGGGCATTGGGCATTGGACATGGGAAAAAACATACCAATGCCCCATGCCCAATGCCCCATGCCCTTGTGGGTGGAGTTTTTCATATCTTTTGATAGTTGCCTGATAATTTATATAATTAAATTTGGATGAAATAAAGAAAGATTTTATCGAGAACGCTTGTGCCTGCGTTGATTATTATCTCTATCCGAATTAGGTTCTTGAGATTCTGGAGATTCGTTTTGATTTTTGCTGGAAGTATGTATAGCATATTCTTCTGGCATAATAGGAGAGCCGTTCATTTTGGCGTAATTTTTAGTAAACTCTGCTCCTAGAAATAAGATATGAGCGGCGTAATAAATCCATGTAGTAATAATTACGAATGAGCCAGCGACACCATACGCAGAACCAATGTCAGTTTGGCTAAGAAATAACCCAAAGAAAAACTGACCAATCATAAATAAGATGGTGGTAATTGCTGCACCCACTCCAGCACACCGCCATGCAACTTGAGCATCAGGTAAAATGGTATATATTGTGGCAAATAGAAATGTTAAAATACTAAATGAAAGTAAAAAGCTGAGAATTTGCCACAGAAAACTTAATCCAGGTAATAAATCGCTTAAGTAATTAACTATGACGAATAAAACGTTTCTGACTATATAAGAAACAAATAGTAAAAAAGCAATGACTAAAACCATTGCAAAAGATAAAACCCGTTTCCGCAAAAAATGAAAGATTTGCCGTTTGGGTTCTGGTTTTACTTCCCAAATTTTATCGAGCGCATACTGAATTTGGGCAAAAACTCCAGAAGCACCAAAAATGAGAAAGCCAATATTAAAAATTAGTTGTACCAATCCCCCCCTAGCATCTTGTCTTAAATTTGCGATCGCAGTGGCAAGTAATTCTGCACCTTCTTTACCAACTATTTCTGTCATTTGGTCAACAATCTGTTGTTTAGCTGTGGCTTCTCCATAAATTGCGCCAAGGATTGTGATAATAATCACCATTAAAGGTGCAATAGAAAATACCGTGTAATAAGCTAAAGATGATGCCAAAAGAGATACTTCGTTAGCTTGCCACTCTGAAAACGTTTCTTTTGAGAGTCTCCAAACTTGTCTTAACCGCATAATAAAAATTGTTTGGTAGCCTACTCATATTTGTAAAATGACCCTTGCTATCATTAAATAAATAAACACTCCTAAAACATCTACCGCAGTCGTAATAAATGGGGCTGACATTAAGGCTGGATCTAAGCCGAGTGAACCAAATAAAAACGGTAAACCAGAACCTGAGAAAGCGGCAATGATAGTAATTGCTACCAAACTTATCCCCACCGTAATCGCTATTGGTAAACTGCCTTCCAGGAAGTAAGCCCAGATAATAACTGCTACTCCTAACATCACTCCCAATAGCGCCCCTGTAATTGTTTCCCGCGTCACGATTTGCAAAGCTTTTTTGATCCCAACTTCCTTCAGATTAAGACCTCGAATCACCACCGTTGAAGATTGCGCTCCGACATTTCCACCTGCGTCAATCAACAAGGGAATAAAGGCAGCTAAGGCAACAACTTGTTTTAAAACATCTTCTTGAGAGCTAATGACAGTAGCGGTGCCAGTATTGGCAATTAAGAGAACAAATAGCCAAACAACCCGTTTACGCGCTGCTGTTAATATGTTTGTCTGAAAATAACTATCGCCCCCGCCTTCTAACCCCCCTAAAGTGTAAATGTCCTCGGTGGTTTCTTGCTCCAAGACATCTAGCACGTCGTCAACAGTGACGATGCCAACTAGACGCTGTTCTGTATCCACTACAGGCACAGCTACTAAGTCGTAGTCTTGGATGATTCGTGCTACTTCTTCTTGGTCTGTATCGGTGTGGACAAAAACTACATCGCGGGTCATAATTTCACCCAGCGTTTGCTCTGGCGGGGCAATCACTAAATCTCTAAAAGAAAGAGTTCCGGTGAGGCGGCGTTCTCTATCAGTTACATAAAGGTAGTAGATAGTTTCGGCGGCACCAGCGAGAACACGAACCCGCTCAATGGCTTGGCTAATCGTTAAACCCTCCTTCACAGAGAGATATTCTGTAGTCATGATCCGCCCAGCCATGCCCTCTTTATAGCCTAGAAGTAGGGCAGTGGCTTCGCGTTCACCTGGACTGAGTTGTTCGAGTAGTTGGCGGACGACTTTAGCAGGTAATTCGTCAAATAGTCGCGCTCGGTCATCGGGCGACATCTTATCTATAATGTCGAGAACTTCTTGATGCCTCAATTCTGCAATCAAGGACTGCTGAACACTAGAGTCTAAATATTCATAGACTTCGATTGCCTCCTGTTTTGAGAGTAAGCGAAAAGCTATAGCTTGCATAGCTTTTGGCAAATCTTCAATAGCTTGGGCAATATCTACAGGTTGTACAGGTACTAACAGAGCTTTCGCTCCCTGCAAGTTATTTTGTTGTAGTAATGCTTCGAGTTGCGATCGCACTAATTCTACAAGTTCTTGTCGGGACACAGTCTGTCGCTGTGAAGAAGGTCGATTCTCAGCCAAAGATACCTCCTTGATAACTTACCCAAGCAATCTTAAGTTACATTTCTAACTAAAAGCCCCAGCACTGTAGAAACAATCGTCAGAACAACTGAAGCTAACAATGCAGGAAAGAAACCAGCAACAATAAAACCAGGAACGAGGAATCCTACCAGCCAAAGCATTAATGCATTAACAACAAAAAGAAATAAGCCTAGCGTGATAATGGTAAGGGGAAACGTTAAAATCACCAAAAAAGGTCTAACAATTGCATTGACTAATCCTAAAATCAATGCGGCAACTGCGGCTGTGCTAAAAGCGTTAAACTCAAAGCCTGGTACAAAATAGGCTGTAAGCAATAGCGATAGAGCGCCAACTAGCCAAGTTAGTAAGAAGTTTACTATCAACATTCTTCAGATATTGTCCCTGGTCAAAGTTTGATCCCAGTTGTCATTAAAGATTGTAAAGTCATTCTTTAGGTGTGTTCACTATTGCCAATCAGTATTACCAACAAATGTGAACAGAAAGTGACAGCGCCAACTATTGCGGCTATTTGATCGGCAAAAAGATTTGAAAAGTTGATCCCTTATCAACTACACTTTTGACACTAAGATGACCACTATGTGCAGAAACGATTTGTTGGACAATGGATAACCCTAAACCATATCCACCAGTTGTACGCGATCGCTTCTTATCCACCCGATAAAACCGCTCAAAAATATGCGGCAAATCAGCTTCGGGGATACCGATGCCATTGTCTATAACTTCAATTACAGCCCAATATGACTGGGTAAACAGCCGTAACTGAACTTGACCGCCAGCAGGAGTATATTTAAAGGCATTACTGAGCAAATTAACTACTGCTTGATGCAGCAAGTTGGCATCACCTAGCACAATCACACTGTTAGTTGGAAAAGTATAAGTGAGATTCAGATGTTGTACAGCTTCTTGTGTTGCATATTCATCTGCTATCTGCACAAGCTCACTTTTCAAGTTCACTTCTTGCAAAGATTTAGGGGATAATCGACCTGCGTGACGTGCCAGAAATAGCAGATTATTCACTAGATTATTCATCGATTTGGCAACATCGAAAATCTTGCCAAAACGCTGACGCTGTGCATCAATATCGCTAGATTGAGAAATTAATCCGTATTGGGCATTGCTAGTAATCGCCGACAAAGGCGATCGCAATTCATGAGAAGCATCAGCTGTGAAGCGTTGTAGCTGCTCGTAGCTGTCATGAATTGGCTGCATTGCTATACCCCCCAAACACCAACCAGCTAGACCAATTACCCCTAAAGTTGCTGGTACTGTCAAAAGCAAAACCAGCCGTAACCGAGCCAGATCATTTTGTACCGATACTAGAGGTGTTGCAATTTGCAGATAACCGATTAACGAACTATTTTGGTAGACGGGCAGCGTTAACTGACGGAGCCAGATCGCAGGGGGTATTTCTTTTGAGGAGTAAAGCCTAGTCTTGAGAGTGTGATATCCCGGTGTTGCCGTAACTTGTGCCCTTGGAATAATACCGAAAAATTGCACCAATTGCCCTTTGGTATCATACCAACGCGCATATACCAGTTCAGTACCCAATGGTGCTACGTTACTTCCTAAAAGCGGCACATTTTCTAAGTCAAGCTGCTGATTACGCAGATCGTACTTCGCATTTACCGCCATGACTCTAGATTTTTTATAGAGTAAGCGATCGAGATTCCCCAGTTCGTTTAATACTGCTTGGTAGTAAAGTACCCCTGCAAAAACAACCAAAATGCTCCCCATCGTTAGGGTAAACCACAGGGCTAAATTGCTGCGACTACGGTAAAACATGAAACTTAGACAACAGACTTATACTACACAGATATAGCTAACGTCATGGTATAGCGCATTTCATTTGTGAAAGTATAGCGGTTCCCATTCAGATGCGGTACAGCAGCATTACATTGCAAGGTGTAGGGGCACGGCAGTGCTTATTGGTGTCAACTTAAGCTAAAAGTAGCTTAACTGAAAGCTTGACTCACCCGCCTAGAACTAAAGTTCGTTGGCTTTTAGCTAAAGTCTACTAAAGTAGACTAAGGATTTTTCGGATTATTTAGTCATCTTTAGATGACTTTCGCTATTATTCTTGGAACTTCAGTTCCTTGCGGGACATGGCTTTTACGTTAAGTTGACACCAATGGGCACTGCCGTACCCTTACGGGTATACTAGAAAAGCTCGGTCTACCAACATATCTTTCGTAGGTAAATCAACTACAAGTGTTAAAAAATCTTTAAAAGATAATTGTAACACCAAGTTTATTCAAATTTTTATTTAATACAGTACGGCTAAAATAGCACAACCATTTCAAATGAATCAAAAGCCTATTGTATAAGCTTTTTGACTTTTGACTTCCGCGTAGCGATACTAGTTGCTAGCTATAAAACTAAGTTTATTACTATATGTCTTTGTCCTACTTGTTAGAAAAACTGCATTCTTTAAAGCTAGAATATTTGCTACCTTTTCCACTGCTTTTAATTGTTTTTGGAGTTGGTGGTGAATCATTGACTAACCTATTATTGAGCCGTTCTTACCCTACAGTAGAAAAGCTCCAATCTAATACAGAAACAGTCAAAATCCGACTAGCAGCTAATGTGATAATAACCGCAGCTAAAATTGAAAAGCAGCAGGAGTTTACCGAAGTTGTACTTAGTGTAGAAAACTCTGTACTTAAAAAGTTAGCATTTAAGGTTCCAGTTACAGAATTAAGCAAAGTCAAAGCTATGATTGCTCAAGAATTGGGACTGTCAAATGAGATAAAAACTCTGCAAACTAATACATATACACAAATGCAAGTGCAGTCTACGGTTCAAGTGCTAGGAATCCTAGCTGACATTGAAAAACAACGGGGGTTGACAAAAGTTGAGATTAATACTGCTAACTCCATACTGAAAAAGTTAGAATTTGAATTTCCAGTTACAGAATTAAGCAAAATAAAAACCATGATGATTAAAGAATTGGGGCTTTCTCGTGAAAATGCCAGAATGTTAGTCAGCTATCGGATAAAAAATTAGCACCTTATTCAACTGTTTGTGCAAAAAGGTGATTCCAAATTGATTACGAATTACGAATTAGACATCTGGTGAAAATGAATGTAGAGACGTTGCAATGCAACGTCTCTACAAGGGTTTCAGGTAACACATAATTAATTTGTGGAGATGTCTATTACGAATTATTTTAATTATCTGGTGCTTTGAGACTGTAACCCATACCGTAAACTGTTTTAATCCAATCTGCTGCGCCAACTAACTGCAAGCGATGACGTAACTTGCGTACTAGTACGGTTAATGCGTTACTTTCTGGTTCAGAACCCCACTGCCACAATGCTTCTTCAATCTGTTCGCGGGTTAATATTTGATTACGGTGACGCATTAGGTATTCTAGCAATTGAGCTTCGCGCGGTGATAATTCCACACTTACCTGATTGCATTCAACAGTCAACTTACTTAGATGCAGTTGTAAATCTGCAACCTGGAGAATATCTCCCACCCATTGAGGCGATCGCCTCCCTAAAGCACGTATCCGCGCCAGGAGTTCCACTAAATCAGCAGGTTTGACAAGATAATCATCAGCTCCGGCATCTAAGGCCATGACTTTATCTGGCGTGGTATCCTTAGCAGTGAGCATTAACACAGGTGTAGTTTTGCCAAGAAGTCGATACTGATGACAAAGACTTAAACCGCTAATTGTAGGCAACATCCAGTCCAAAATCAACAGATCATAATCTTTTTTGGAGAATAGCCATTGTGCAGTTTCTCCATCTTCAACGCCATCTACAATGTATCCGGCTTCCAATAGCACACTTTGTAATGGTTCTATTTGTTCTGAGTCATCTTCTACCAGTAAAATTCGCATATAGTTTTTTAGCAACCGACGCGACTAGAATTGTCGTTTCCTAGTTGAGAGTATAAAAATTAAACTTATCTTTCTTCTTCCACCAGGAATATTTTGATGTAGATTGTGGATAGCCGAATTGCTCAAACAAAATAAATATTATTGTATTTCTGCCAATAGGTAGTTTTTAAACTAGAGATGAAAAGTAATCAAATCCCTCCAGGAAGCTTTGGTATACCTGTATTAGGTGAAACACTCTCCTTTGTTTTTGATCGCGATTTTGCCAAAAAGCGTTATCGCCAGTATGGTTCTATCTTCAAAACCCATCTTCTTGGCAGACCAACTGTGGTCATGGCAGGGCCGGAAGCATTAGAGTTCGTTTTGTCAACCCATATCGAAAATTTTTCTTGGCGGGAAGGATGGCCGAATAATTTCAAGACATTACTGGGTGAATCGCTTTTTCTGCAAGATGGAGAGGAACACCGCAGAAATCGCCGCTTGATGATGCCGGCGTTGCATGGCCCAGCATTGGCGAATTATGTCTCTATAATGGAAGATATTACGCGTGGCTATCTTCAAAAGTGGGAGAAAAAACAGGAGTTTACTTGGTTTCAAGAGTTTAAACAGCTGACATTTGATATTGCCAGTCAATTGTTGTTGGGTACGCGTCCTGGGCCGGAATGTGTGCGCCTCAGCCAGTTGTTTACAACTTTGACCAATGGGCTGTTTGCTATTAATCCGTTGCCATTACCATTTACTACGTTTGGTAAAGCTATAGCTGCTCGTAATCAGATTTTAGAGCATCTAACTCAAGTTGTTAGAGAACGTCAGCAAAACCCAACTAAAGATACCATCAGCTTGTTAATCCAAGCTAAAGATGAAGATGGTAATAGGCTAAGTGAAAAAGAAATCATTGCCCAAGCGGTGCTGTTACTCTTCGCTGGACATGAAACGACTACTTCGATGCTGACTTGGTTGTGTACAGAGTTAGCCCGTCATCCAGAAGTACTCGAAAAAGCAAGAGTTGAACAATTGCAACTTGCAAGTAAAGGTGATTTGGATTTAGATCAATTGGGGAAAATGCCCTATTTAGAGCAGGTTTTGTGGGAAGTTGAAAGATTGCATCAACCTGTCGGAGGTGGGTTTCGTGGTGTAATTAAAGACTTTGAGTTTAATGGTTATCACATTCCTGCTGGTTGGCAGTTGCTTTATTCAATTGTGATAACTCATAGCCTAAAGGAAATCTACCTTGAACCAGAGCGTTTTGATCCAGAGCGTTTCAGTCCTCAGCGCCAAGAACACAAAAAATATCCTTTTAGTTTAGTTGGTTTTGGCGGTGGGCCACGCATCTGTATTGGTATAGCTTTTGCCAAAATGGAAATGAAAATTATTGCTGCTCATCTTCTACGCAATTATCATTGGGAGATATTACCCAATCAAAGTTTAGAGGTAGTTATGGTTCCTACTAATCGCCCTAAAGATGGGTTGCGGGTTAGATTTCAACCTCGGTGAAATATTTTATGGCATCCCAAGTAGACATACATTTATCTAACGAAGTTTTGCACCGCTTACAAAATGTGAAAGATTTTGTCGGTGAAAATGTTAACTCTCTAAGTAACTCAGCACAACAAGTTGGCGAGTCTTTGAAGGCAACAGCAACTATAACGACTGATAAAGCAATTGATACAGTTACGACAAGTTTAGGGGAGACTTGGCAAACTGCTGAGAAATTTAAAAGTACAACATCGGGAGCAGTTAAAGATGCAATCGCATCTTCTGCAAGTGATTGGCTCACACAACACCCAATATTTTTTAAGTTAGTTCAAATATTAGGTTGGGCTACTAATCACCCAATTATTAGTATAGTGATTTCGCTGTTTGCGATCGCTCTTATTTGGAGCATCATCAAAGCAATTGTCCGCTTGATTGAAACAGCTAGTTGGTCAATACTGCAAGTTCCGTTAAAATTGCTCCAGGCTTTGATTAAAGTCAGCTTTCTATCCTTAACTAAAGTTGGCAGTTTTGCTGTTCAACAAATGACAGCGACTCAAACAACCGATAACCTACCAGCTTTGTTACCTGAAAATTTTCAACCAAGCAAGCAACAACGATTAGCAGAAATCTCTAGTCGTTTAGAAGCCATTCAAAAGGAACAGCATGAGCTTTTACAAGAAGCAGCAGACTTGATTGCTGATGACACTATTGATAGAGACAATACAAAATTTATAATTGCGAATTCAGAACAAGAAAGTGGAGAAATTAAACCCGTTTATACTCCTACAGAGAAGCAAGCTACATCCGCCAGTCACATTTCAATTCTGAATTCTGACTACTGACTCCTGAATTCTGGTTTATTAAACAGCTAGAAAGCGTTGAATCACATCTTGGCTGAGTTCATCTGTGGAACCGGAGGCGACAATACCACCTTTTTGCATGGCGTAATAGTAATCAGCTTGACGGACAAAGTGTAAATGTTGCTCTACCAATAAAACCGAAATGCCTGTGGTTTCGACAATGCGACGAACTGCGGCTTCAATTTCTAGGATGATGGAGGGTTGAATACCTTCGGTGGGTTCATCTAAGACGAGTAATTGAGGTTCTCCCATTAAAGCACGTGCGATCGCTAATTGTTGCTGCTGTCCCCCACTCAAATCACCACCCATCCGCGAAAGCATGGTTTTTAACACTGGGAATAAGCTAAAAACTTCCTCTGGAATTTCTGCTTTTTTTACTGGTTTGCGCCTAGCCTCTAACCCTAGCAGCAGATTTTCTTTGACTGTCAAACGGGGGATAATTTCTCGTCCTTGGGGAACATAGCCAATTCCTAACTTTGCCCTTTGGTCGGGAGATTTCGAGTTGATTAATTGTTCAGCTAAGTTAATTGTACCACTGCGGGGTTTGAGTAAACCCATGATAGTTTTAAGTAATGTCGATTTACCTACACCATTGCGTCCAATTAAGCAAACCATTTGCCCAGATGGTACGCTTAAATCTACATTGCGGAGAATGTGGCTTTCACCGTAGTAAACGTTGAGG
Organism: Chroococcales cyanobacterium; assembly: GCA_038259325.1. Taxonomy (GTDB): domain Bacteria; phylum Cyanobacteriota; class Cyanobacteriia; order Cyanobacteriales; family Nostocaceae; genus Nostoc. Next base: position 83,548 of record JBBSOX010000011.1, read on the forward strand.
TTAGAAATTTTTAGCATAATAAAATTCAGTTTTTATTCAAACCAAAGCTCACAAAGCAGAATCAAAAATTTGTTGTGCTGTCAAGTTGAGTTGGGGGAATAAAGGCGATGCAATAAAATTATTTCCTCTAAACACAGTCATTTGATAATCTCCGTCAATTAATTCGCAAATTGTAATAGTTTTTTGTTTAGGATTATCAGTAAATCTTTTGCCACCAATCGCAGCATAGTCTACAATCCAATACTCAGGAATCCCCATTTCCTCGTAATCCCTGAACTTGTCATAGTAGTCGTCTCGCCAGTTGGTGCTAACAACTTCAACAGCTAGTGGGATAGATGCAGCTTGAATAACAGTCGATTGCTTGCTCCACAGAGGTTCATTCACGAGATTGTCATGATTTAATAGCAAAATATCAGGAGAATAGGTTGAGTTATTGCTCTGAATTTTGATAAAGGCAGTTTTGGGGATACGAAACGGAAGTCCTATTTGCAAAAACTGGAAGGTTATCTGTGCCGCCAAAAATCCAACAACATTTTCGTGTTCACCAGTTGGGGGTGGCATTTCTACAATGACTCCTTTATGTAGTTCATATCGCGCCCCGTTTGAGGGGTACCACTCGATAAATTGTTCAAAGGTTATTAACTTGGGTAGGGTTTGAGTCATAGTTCCCATCTCCACATATATTTGACTTTACCATCGCTGCTCCTGGATTGTGCCGCAAGATAAGAGATATAAGCTGTTAAGCATTTAATTTGCACATTGCATTGAGATCGCAGGGGGGCAGGGGAGAGGGTTTGCAGCTTTTATTACCATAAAAATGGTGCAATTTAAATGACGATTAGCTTAGAAGCGACTACTCTCAAGTCTGTAGTGACTACTCTCAAGTCTGTAGCGACTACTCTCAAGTCTGTAGCGACTACTCTCAAGTCTGTAGCGACTACTCTCAAGTCTGTAGTGACTACTCTCAAGTCTGTAGCGACTACTCTCAAGCCTGTAGCGACTACTCTCGTGTTTCCTAGCTTTTGCCTCTTGCCTTTGTATATGAGTAATTATATACCGAGATATTACTGAAATTAGCTAAAACTTTTGCGATCGCAATTTGCGATTTATGCTGAACCGGAATCGGGTTTAATTGAGGCAAGCTAGTTGTAGAAGTATCTTAAAAGAGCAAACTTATGTCTCGTCAAAAACGTACATCCCGCGTTTTAGAAAAAGCTGAATTAAGAGCATCTGGGATGAAATCGATTGTTCCAAGCATTAAATTTGAACAGGATTATACTTTAGAAAAACTGATTGAGTCAATCGAAAAGTTGCGTAACAAATTTGATGTTCATAATACTGCTCTGGCTATTGTTGACTCTACTTTAACAGAAGTTGAAGAGATGGAAAAAAACTTGAAGCAGCTTTCTGAGAAAATCAGTAGAGCAGGTGTTTAACAGCGCAAATCGACCAGAATTACTAGGGAAATAGAATCCTATTGAAAAATAAAAACTGGGATGCACTCCGCATCAAATTGCAGAAACAAACTCGTTTTTTTTGCTACTTCACGATGCTCAGGAACAGACAGTGTGGCTAACTCTCCTTCTTTAACCAGGATGATATGGCTTCCACTTTGACGTGCAACTTCCCAACCAAATGACTCAAATACACGAACAAATTCACGTCCGCTAAGAACAGGAAGAGTAGACGCCATAACTAAGCCACAACCTCTACTTGGTGAGTCTCTATGGTAAGTGGCAAACCGCGCTCGGCACGAACTTGTAGGCAGGCAGCTATCGCATCTTTGATATTCTCTAGTGCTTCTTCCTTAGTCTGACCTTGACTGACACAACCCGGAATACTGGGGCATTCTACTATCCATGCACCATCTTCATCACGATCAACCGTTACATTAAACCTCATATTTCCTCATCCACTAAGCTTGTGACTATAGTATATCTAAACCTTGTAGAGCTAAAAATTTAGTCTTCCTGTTTTCCTAAATATACTTCAATTACACCAGAGTCATTTTGTACTTCCTCAAAATTTCCTTCGCACAGCACTGAACCTTCATGTAAAACTGTTACTTTTTTGGCAATTTGACGCACAAATTCCATATCATGTTCAATTACTAAAATTGAATGACTTTGCGCTAATGCTAAAAGTAGTTCGCCGATGTTATAGGTTTCTTCATCTGTTAAACCCGCAACAGGTTCATCAACGAGTAATAAATCAGGCGACTGTGCTACTAACATCCCAATTTCTAAACGCTGCTTTTCGCCGTGGGAAAGTAAACCTGCTCTGATGTCAGCTTTCGGAGTTAAACCAATGGTTTCTAATAATCCTTTAATATTATTTTTCTCAACCGCATTAGAACGTTCAAACAAAGTAGAAAAGACATTTTTATTCTTGTTACTGGTAATTTCTAGATTTTCGCGGGGCGTTAAGTTCAGGTAAATTCGGGGTGTTTGAAACTTGCGTCCAATTCCCAATCGCGCAATTTTATATTCAGGTAAAGAACGCAGGTTTCTTCCTTTGAATAAAACTCGCCCAACGGTTGGCTGAACCTTCCCCGTAATTACATCAAGAAACGTTGTTTTTCCTGCACCATTGGGGCCAATTACTACCCGTAATTCACCCACATCCATGCTAAAGTTAAGCTGATTTAGCGCCCTAAATCCGTCAAAATTAACAGTTACGTTTTCAGTTTCCAATATTTTCGCGTTCATGTTGCACTTCGGCGTCTTCTTCTAAGGTGGGATATGTAGCAATTTCTTGACGGCGGTGGAAAAGAGAAATATTCTGACTACGCAACCATCCCACGATGCCGTCAGGAAGGACTGTGACAACTATCAAAAATAGTGCGCCTTGGAAAAATAGCCAGATTTCGGCAAATTGTTCGCTTAAAAAAGTGCGGGCATAATTTACTAACAAAGTTCCGACAATTGCGCCAATTAAAGTAGCGCGTCCCCCCACAGCTACCCAAATCACCATTTCAATGGAAAAGGCAATATCCATTGCTCTCGGTGAGACAGAACCACTCTGAATGGTGTAAAATGCTCCTGCTATCCCTGCGATCGCACCGGAAACTGCAAACACCAACACCTTAAAATCTGTAGGGTCATAGCCAGAAAATCTTACCCGACTTTCATCATCACGAATAGCTATCAACAACCTCCCAAAGAGTCCAGTTGTCAACCAGCGACAAATTCCGTAAGTGGCTGCGAGAAAAACTACCGTCAAAATATAGAAAACAAACTGCGTTTTGGCATCACTGACCGTTGCCCCAAACAAAGTTGTAAAATCTATCAGTCCGTTCGTACCGTTGAAAAATTGTTGTTGACCGTTAAAGAAGTTGAAAAATACAATAGTTCCGGCTTGGGTCAAGATGGAAAAATAAACACCCTTGAGGCGATTTCGGAAAACCAAATATCCTAATAATCCCGCCAATAACCCTGGAATTAGTACCACCAAAGCTATTGTCAAAGGAAACGAGTAAAAAGGTTGCCAAAAGGCGGGAAGTTCTGTAACCCCATAAAGCCCCATGAAATCAGGTAATTCTCCAGTAGGGACTTGGAGTTTTAGGTACATTGCGATCGCATATCCACCCAAACCAAAGAAAATACCATGTCCCAAACTTAATAAACCAGTATACCCCCAAATCAGATCGATACCCAAAGCCACAATCGCCAGCGACAAAAATCGTCCTAACAAATTTAGACGAAACTCTGTCAGCAACAGTGGCATAATGATAATGAGGAAAAGTGCGATCGTAATCACCACCCCTACCTCAATTAATAACCATCCTCCTTTCTTTCTCATTCTCTGCGTCCTTTGCGTCTCTGCGGTTTAAACATCAACAGTACGCCCCTTCTGAGGAAAAATCCCCCCAGGCTTCCACTGTAAAAACACAATAATCAGCGCAAATACCATCACCTTAGCCATACTCGTCGTCGCAAAAAAAGTAAACAAATCAGCTAAGGGTTTAATAGGACTCAACAGCAAAGCCAAAGTCCCAGAACCAATTAAAAAATTAGCCGTACCAATCCCCAACGCCGCCACAATCGTCCCGGCTAAATTGCCCACACCCCCAACGACAACAACCATAAAAGTATCAATAATATAGTTTTGTCCCGTATTTGGCCCTACAGAACCGAGTAAACTAATCGCACATCCAGCCACACCAGCTAAACCAGAACCTAATGCAAAAGTAATCGCATCAACTTTCTCAGTTGGAATTCCTAAACAAGCACTCATACTCCGGTTTTGCGTCACAGCCCGAATTCTTAAACCCCAGCTAGAACGTTGTAAAAATAAATAAATTCCCGTCACACAGATGATTGTTAAAGCAATGATAAATAACCTAGCAAAGGGCAATTGCACACCACCCAAAGATATACCTGTTTGCAACCAAGTCGGCGCTGTTACATCCACATTTTGAGCGCCAAACCAAGGTTGAGTTACTGCTAGTTGATAAGTTTGACTCAATAAATTGCCCGTTGTGATTGTTACCCCCAGCGATAATAAAAATATCACAGCCACAATCCAGTTACGAACTCTTCCCAAATCTGTGCGGGAATTTAAAATCCATAAACCTCCAAAAAATAACAGAGAAAATATAGCTATGCAAATTATCAATACCCAATTTACACTGCGAACAAACTGTTGAAAAATCAAACTTACTCCCCAAGTTGCTAAGAGAGTTTCTAATGGGCGTCCATAGAGATAACGAATCACGCCTCTTTCTAAAATTAATCCCACAGCAGCCGTGAAAATAAAAGCAATAATTAAAGCCAAAAATATATAAACTTCAAACCACACCCCGCCCAATTGCTTACATACATTTTGCACAACAAATGTTGCATAAGCGCCGAACATCATCAATTCACCATGCGCCATATTGATAACGCCCATCAATCCAAATATAATAGCTAGTCCTAACGCAGCAATTAATAATACAGCGCCAATACTAATGCCATTAAATACAGCTTCTAAGAATCCTGCTAACACTTATTTCTCCACAACAGCTATCAGCTAATAGTTAGTGCCTCGTTCCCAGTCTCCGACTGGGAATGCCTATTAGGAGACTCCGGCTCCTATAGAAGCGGCAGAGCCGCAATGAGCAGCATTTCCAGGTAGAACCTGGAAACGAGAATATTACGAATTACGAATTATTTAGGCTTTCTTGTATTTACCACCCTTAGCCGGGTCAGTCCAATCACAAGCAAATCCCTTAGTCTCTTTCACAAATTGATTCCAAGGAACTGGCTCAACTGGTGCAGGAGTAGCATAGACAATATTAAACAAACCATCGTCCCTGACTTGACCAATCCGCACAATTTTAGATATATGATGATTGGCATTCATGGTCACTTTACCTTCGGGCGCATCTATAGTTTGACCGGATGCCGCTGCACGTACCTTAGCTAAATCAGTTGTGCCAGCTTTTTCTACTGCTTGCTTCCACAAATAAACGGCGATGTATGCTGCTTCCATTGGGTCATTTGTCACCCGATTTTCGCCGTACTCTTTTTTAAAAGCTGCAACAAACTTCTTATTAGCAGGTGTATCTACCGTTTGAAAGTAATTCCAAGCAGCATAATGATCTTTGAGATACTCTACACCAATTGCTTTAACTTCTTCTTCGGCAATACTTACAGACATGGAGGGATATTTATCTGGTGTTAATCCAGCACCTTTCAATTGTTTGAAGAAAGCAACGTTGCTATCACCATTTAACGTATTGTAAATCACTCCACCGTTAGGCAAATTTTGCTTGATTTTAGTAATAATTGGGGTAACTTCTGTGTTACCCAATGGTAAGTAATCCTCACCGACTGTTTTCCCGCCTAATGCTTCTAATTGGGCTTTAATAATTGTGTTAGCAGTCCGGGGAAAAACGTAGTCAGAGCCAACTAAGAAAAATTCTTTACCCTTATTTTTCAACAACCAATCAACTGATGGTTCAATTTGTTGATTTGGCGCAGCGCCAGTGTAGAAAATATTTTTAGAACACTCTTGACCTTCATATTGCACTGGATACCAGAGCATGTGGTCTTTGCTCTCAAATACTGGCTTGACATTTTTGCGACTAGCAGAAGTCCAACAACCGAAAACTACAGCTACTTTATCTTGATCAATGAGCTTGGTTGCTTTTTCTCTAAAAGTATCCCAGTTAGAAGCACCATCTTCGCTAATTGCTTCAATTTGTTTACCTAAGATACCACCATTTGCGTTAATTTCTTTGATTGCTAGTTTTTCAGCATCAACAACGCTTTTTTCACTAATAGCCATTGTGCCACTAAGAGAGTGCAAAATACCTACTTTGATAGTGCCACCAGCAGTAGCAGCCGCAGGAGATGCAGCAGGAGGTGCAACTGGACTCTCTGTAGCAGTTGGGGAATTATTCGCGCAAGCCTTTAGAAAAAAGCTGCTTCCAAAAGTTAAAGAACCGTAGATTAAAAACTTGCGTCTGTTAAATTGTCTTCTCATATCTTTATGAATTTTCCTCTTGATGAATCAGCTAACTTAATAGAAAGCTGACAATATCAAACTTTAAAGTGTGATGATAGTGCGATAGTTTACTAGGAAAAAGTTACTTCTTATACAAAATGTCTGATTTTTGTAATAAAAAAATAACTTTATAATATTAAACTTTGTTAAGCCTAGTATTGTGATGTAAAATTATTGTCAGCGATGAAGAGATAGCTGGATAATAATCTCATCTTTGTTACCAGATGCAAAATTAGCAAAGCGCTTTGCCAAAGGTGGTATAATCACCAAAGGATTGCTAAACCCAGAGAATAGATGAACGCTCTCAAATCCTGGGATAGTACCAATTAAGGGCAGGCGATCGCTACTAAATGCCACCAAGCAATGATGCCAAATTCCTGGTAAATTCTCCAAAGCTGGCAAGATTTGACCAATACTTCTTCGCAACCATTTTTCACTTTCCTCTGAGTTTACCTTGGCATGAGGATCTGTGAGAACGCGGCTAATTTGACCGATGCGAAAGCTACCATCTTGAAACTGAATCGCACCCGCATCTAAAATTGGCGGTGCTGGCTCATTACCTTGTTCATCCCACAATTCATCAACTTGAGTAGATTCAGCTTCTAGTTGAAATCGTTGCAGATTAGCCGGCATAACTAAGGTGCGTAACTGCACGTCAACGGGTGGGGTTTTAATGATTTCTGCATGGGTAAAATACAGCTTGATGGGAATACCAGCAGACTTTAGTAGTTGGCGGCTGAGTCCACCCGCACAAATGGCAACTTTAGCACTGTGGAAAGTTCCAGTGGTGGTTTTTACACCATCTTGCAATACTTGCAATACTTGAGTAATCTGCATTTCACCCCCAGCCCTCTCAAAAGCTTGGATGTAAGCTTGTGCTGTTTTTTCTGGGTGGATATGACCGTGTTTGACAGTTAAAGCACCAGATATCGCTTTTCGATTTAGCTGTGGTTCCAACTCACAAGCTTCTTCGACACTCAATAAACGGGGTGGAATGGCAGAATTATTATATGATGCAGCCGTTGCTTTTGGGTCATTAGCGGCTGAAATAGTAAGTAATAAATCTAATTCCCGAAATTGTATATCAGCATCCAACTCTTGGGATAGGATATGGTAACGCGCGATCGCTTCTTCGCACAATAGACGAGTTAGTGGTGTAGTCCCCGACCAATAAGCAAGTCCACCATAACTATAGCGAGTTGCATTCTGTGGTGTGCCGTATTGCTCCAACAAAAGTACAGCAAAACCTGTTTTTACTAATTCGTATGCTAGTGCAGCACCCGCAATTCCACCGCCAACCACAATCCAGTCGTAGGTTTTCATGTTTTATGAATTATGAATTACCATAAGTTGCTTGTAAACGACTTAAAAGATATTCTCCCGCCAGGATAGGCGGATAAATAGGCGATTGTTCTTTCTGGCAACTTTCCAGACAAGCAATTTCTGTATCATCATTAGGATGACAGAAAAAAGCGATAGAATAACGGGACTGGTTCACCTTGTTATCACTAGGAATCATTACTCGATGCTTGGTTGAGCAAAACATATCATTTGTCCACCGTTGCATTAAATCGCCAGTATTAACTACCACAGTATCAGGAATCGCAGGCGCGGCAATCCACTCTCCAGATGCTGTCTGTACTTCCAACCCGCCAACGTCATCTTGGGGCTTGCTGATTCCATGTATGAAAATGATTGTGCATAATACCAGAATCCTTGTAGAGACGTAGCACTGCTACGTCTCTACATCCAGATTATATATAATTAAAAAATTTGTGTTTTTGTTTTGTTAACAGTAGTATACTCAATACTTAGGTACGTAACTTTATAATGACTCTTGCTCCTTGGCGAAGTGCGATCGCTCATGCACTCCATCGCAACCGTAGCCTTGTTTATGCCCGTTACCTCCAACTAGCAACAGTGCAAACGAACGGTCGCCCCGCTAATCGTACCCTAGTCTTTCGCGGCTTTCTAGAAGATACAAACCAGCTAAAATTTATTACCGATACTCGTAGCGCTAAAGCCGAACAGATACAGCAACAACCTTGGGCTGAAGTTTGCTGGTACTTCCCCAATACACGAGAACAATTCCGAATCACCGGCTGTTTGACTCTGGTAGGTAATGATGATTCGCACCAGGATTTACAGCCAGCACGCATTTCCATTTGGCAAGAATTGAGTGATGCGGCGCGTTTACAGTTTGCTTGGCCTCATCCTGGGAAACCTAGAGTCTTAGAATTGAAAGCTTTTGAGCCACCAGCACCCGACCCCATGCAACCAGTGCCTAATTTTTGTCTACTGCTACTCGACCCAGTGCAGGTAGACCACTTAGAATTGCGGGGCGAACCACAAAATAGAAGGTTTTATTGCCAAGATGAAAATAAAAAATGGCTTTGTGAAGAAATTAATCCTTAATTTTGTTAGTTAGGAGTTATGAGTTGGAAGATGCAAGGATAATTTTTATAAGAAGAATTCAGAACTCAGGTGGTCGCCGAGCGCAGTCGAGGTAAGTCAGAATGGGCTAAACCTTAGCTATCCGCTAACAGAATTGAATTGGAGTCCGGCTGGGTAATGAATATTGGTTTAAAACCTTGCCCGCAAGTGGCGCGAAAAAAATTAAAATATTCTCGCCTTAAAACTCATCCCTTTATGGGTAGAGTATTCTGAATTCTGAATTCTGACTCCTGTTTTATTGCTTACTACTCACTCTTAACTCCTAAGAGATTGTTTGAAAAGTGTTTCACTGTGACTTTAGGCAATTATTAGATCCCCCCTAGCCCTGAAAAAGGGGGATTTAGAGGGATCTAAAATTTTTGATACCGACAAGAGGACTTTTCAAACATCCTCTAAGTTTATTTAAATACCCGCACCATCTAGAAACTGCTGTATTGCCTTATCTTTAAGGTTGCACACAGGAGCATGTTCTGATAAATCAGCTTGGTTAGAAGCTACACAACCTACTAACACAGGAGTTTTTTCTGAAGAATTGGTGCGCTGAAGAGTTTGTATTTGTTCTTCCAGTGCTTCAATCCGGTCTACTAAAGCACGAATTACTTGAGCTTCTGAATCTGGTAAGTTATTGTGTTCAAGAGGTGAAACCCGAACTCCAGAACGATACATGATGCGCCCAGGCACTCCTACCACAGTACAGTCTGAAGGCACATCTCTGAGAACAACAGACCCAGCACCAATACGGACATTATTGCCAATTTGAATATTGCCCAGCACCTTCGCTCCAGCGCCGACTACGACATTTTCGCCCACAGTGGGATGGCGTTTGCCACATTCTTTACCAGTACCTCCAAGGGTGACACCTTGATAAATTAGAGCATAGTCTCCCACGATCGCAGTTTCACCAATTACTACACCCATTCCGTGGTCAATAAACACACTTTTTCCAATTGCTGCACCAGGATGGATTTCAATTCCAGTCAAAAACCGAGCCAAGTGAGAAATTAGGCGGGGAATAAACGGAAGACCAACAGTATACAGCCAGTGAGCCAGCCTATGGAATAGCAGGGCTTGCAAACCAGGGTAACAAAATAAAACTTCCAACCAGTTACGGGCAGCTGGGTCACGTTCAAATATGATACGAAAGTCAGCACGCAGTATAGATAGCACGAGATAGCACCCTCGGAAAGCACAACAAGCTACTCTCCCATATTATCGTCTCAGGCGTTACAGCTAAAAATTGGGGATTGGGGATTGGGGATTGGGGATTGGGGATTGGGGATTGGGGATTGGGCATCGGTTATTCTCTTTGTCCCCTTGTCCCCCTCATCTCCCCCTGCCTCCCCTCATCCCCCTCATCCCCCACTCCTCACTTCACTGCTGCTCAACTTTCAGAGTATAATCACCCTTAACCCCAGGATTAAATGTACCTACCCAAATCCGATAGGTGCCACTTTTCCAGTTGCGATCGCTAATGCTAGCATCTTTACTTTTACCAGTGTCATCGCCGCAACGAATTGTTGTTTTATCTGGGCCTTGGATCAGCAAAGTGGTATCGTTGCCGTTGCTATCGACTTGTATTGTCATCTGGGAAAAGTCCTTTTCCAAAACCATAATATGATCTGGATTAGGATCGGCAAAGCCAATACAGACTTTTTGATCGCGATCGCGGTTACTTATGGCAGACAATGAGTAAGAACCACCTGTAAACCCTTGCACTATTCCTTTTGCTGGATCAAAGTTTGTAGATAGATTAAAAGTACCAAAATTCGCTGTTTCTGCTATTACAGGCGTAGTTGTGATGGCGGTAAGTAAAGCCAACAGCCAACCGCCGCGAAACTGAAGTCGGGGGCGACAGTATTTCATAGTAGCCCTCCAACAGGCTGTTAAATTAGTAATGATATATACATATTCTACTTAAAAAAATCTAGTGAAATTTCAGTTGGTTGTGCCACATTAAAATGTGCCACAATTAGACGATGTTAGGTAAATAGCCAATAGCTATCCAAAAATTACAATTATAAATAGCAAAGCTTACAGAAAATTTAATTAAATATCATCGGGCACGAAAGTGCAGAAGGTAAAATAATTTTTAACCTTCTACATCTTGAACTTCCGTGAAAATCTTACGACTTATTGAGTTGGAAGAAAACGCCACCTTTGAGCGATTGCCTATCAGTTGCATAACTACTGACTGTGAGTGATCGCAGATTATCAAAAAACGGTTTTCCTAAAACTTCCACTAGTTTGAGAATCGGTACTTGACGCTCTAACAAATTCTGGCTTTTTGCCCAGTCAAGATATATATAACCTTGATTTGGTTGGTGAATCGCAGCGATACTATCTTGGAAATTAGTATTTTCGATTAAGGAATTATCCTTAGCTGTGATAACTTCATCCATTGTTTCAAGGTCAGAGGTGAAAATTTCGTAGTTTCCTAAGGTTGTATACGCTCCCTGCACTTTTGTTTCAATGTTGAATGATACTCCATCTTTCTCATTGTTTTTCTTACTAGCTGTGGTTAACTCTGTCCAGGCGGAAATTTTTTGGTTGTCTATGGTGAGGGGACTGATTGTTAGTCCATTAGATAAAGCGATCGCATCTAATCGAGCAACACCTTTTTCTACACTCTCAGATTTTTCTACTATAAAAATCCAACGGGGATTTGTTTGCTCTTGAGGTAACAATGCTATGGCATATTCTCCCTGTACCCAGCTAAAAATATCCTCTGGTAAGTTTATGCCCCAGCGTTTTTGAACATCCGCTAAGGGTTTTGCCAACCGAGAAACTACATCTTCCTCAGAACCATATATAGTCGCTGTTGCTTGTCTCCAGAGTTTGGCTAAATCACTGTTACCCAAATTACTTAAATTTGAGCCGGAAATGGCCAAACCTGCCGACGCTGGAACATACTGCAATGCTCCTACAGGTTTAGATAGTGGTGAAGATGGGGAAACAATTTCCGATGAAGTTAGAAAGGTGGTTTCTGCTAACAATCCTTTCGGGTTCAACGCCAGGGAAATAATTTCGCTGTCATAGGTTTGTTCTGACAATTCTAAACCTTGCCATTTTGCCACGATGGGAAGATTTAAGAAAGCTACAGCTAATCCCCCTTTAGGAAGTTGTTTTGTCGCTTTTTGGTATTCCGCGGAGCTAGTCAAATTGAGATCGGGCGCTTGGACGTTATTGATCGCGTCTCGCAACACTTTGGGATCGTTGGCAAACAACACAAAGCCTTCACCAACAACAGCACCTGCAAGCAAGTCCTGCTCTGGTTGAGAATTGTCAGAAATCAGCTTTACACCTTTGTATTGTTCAACAGCTAAGTTTGCCCCACCTAACGCCCGTTTGGAAAACAACAACTCGACAAACTCGCGGCTTTTCTGTGGTTGCTTGGTTGCTAGTGCCAACAGATACCCTGGCTGCTGTCCGTTTTCTCGGTCGCGATCAATATCTAAGGTGGTGATAGCTAAGGTAATTTCGTCCCCTAACCAGGGTTGAATGTCTTGTTTGTAATCTATGCCACTTTTGGCGAATAAACTGGTTTTGAGTTTAGATAGTTCTCCTTCGCGCTCCAATGCCTGTAAACGGTCAGGATTCACCAGTAATGAAACCATTACCGGGGAAAGTTTCGACACAAATATGGTTGCACTAGTCCCAGAGGTAGAACCAATGAGGTTAGCCGGACTTTTGGCGAAAAACCAGTAAAAACTAGCGATCGCAATTACTAGCAGTGCGATCGCACCAGCTACGATAAAACTAATAGATGAGCGTTGCCTATTCACATTTAACCTTTAAAAAGACGGTTTACAGCCATTTAAGCAGAAAGCCTACCAGAATCTATCAGCCTTCTTGAGAATGGATACTCATGCAAAGGCAGAGATTTTCTGTCACCATAAATAGGATTAGGACTGTTTATCGGGAATTTTTTTAGTCAACCCATGAACCAGATTAGTGTAGAAGAACTGGCACAACGTCTTTCTTCTGGTGATGCAAGTATTCAGCTAGTAGATGTGCGCGAACCACAAGAATTGGAGATCGCTAGCATTGAGGGCTTTGTCAACCTACCCTTAAGTCAATTTGTCGAATGGGGAGATCAAGTTCCTACCCTCTTCAATCCCCAAGCTGAAACCCTTGTACTATGCCACCACGGCATCCGCTCTGCCCAGATGTGCCAGTGGTTAATTGCTCAAGGTTTTACAAATGTGCAAAATATTTCGGGTGGTATTGATGCTTATTCCGTCTTAGTAGACCATTCAATTCCCCAGTATTAGCTTGTGTTTAGGTGCATTACTCAGATGGAACTTACTCTTCCATCTGGCTTTTGCTATGCTGAAAATAGCAATATATAAATTTAGGGGCTTGCCAGGAAAGCTTGCGACTTTCTCCACTGGCTAAATATTTGCGAAACTTTTCGACCCTAATTTTAGCTGTGATCGCCGCAAAAATACGTATACAATAATACTTTTATAAGTGTAGAATTATGCAAAAATAAGCCAGAAAAGGATGTTGTAAATTCAAACTCTCAGCTTTTGTTGCAAAGCTCCGTTAAAAGAATGGTGTACGTGAACTTTAAGATTATTTATCACAATATAATTGTATAATTTATTATCTTAATAAATTATTAATATTCATTCTTTTCAATCAAATCCAGAAATTTTTCCAGACTTTGATTAAAATTTGCCTCTAGCAAAACACATCCTATGGAAGTCCAGTTAACAAATCGACAACAGCATATACTTTGGGCAACGGTACGTCACTACATTGCTACGGCAGAGCCTGTTGGTTCAAAGGCTTTAGTTGAGGAGTACGACCTGGGTGTAAGTTCAGCCACAATTCGCAATGTGATGGGCGTTTTAGAAAAGTCCGGGTTACTTTACCAACCACACGCCTCTGCTGGACGTGTACCTTCAGACTCAGGTTATCGCATTTATGTTGACCAGCTAATTACACCTTCTCTGCGTTCGCGCAGTGTGTCGCAGACAGACGCTCTTGCTAGCTTGCTTCCACAAAGTGGTACAGAAACTTTAGGACGAGAAGTAGAGGTGGCATTGCAAAACCGCCTCCAGTGGGAAGATTGGAGTTTAGAAACCCTACTGCAAGGAGCCGCACAAATTTTAGCAACCTTGAGTGGTTGTATTAGCTTGATTACTATGCCGCAAACTACTACAGCACTATTGCGACATCTGCAATTAGTGCAAATTGAAGAGGGGCGGATCATGTTAATTGTTGTTACCGATAATTATGAGACACATTCCAAATTAATGGATTTGTCGCCAATACCAGAGGAAACACAACGAGATTCAGAGGTAATCGATCGCGAGTTACAAATTGTTTCTAACTTTTTGAATACCCACTTGCGGGGTCGAAGTCTGTTGGAATTAGCCAACCTCAACTGGAGCGAACTAGATCAGGAATTTCAACGCTACGGAGAATTCTTAAAAAATTCAGTTGCCGAATTGACTCGTCGCACTCATGCGCCAACTACAACCCAAATTATGGTTCGGGGTGTATCAGAAGTTTTACGCCAGCCAGAATTTTCTCAGTTACAGCAGGTACAAACTATTATCCACCTGCTGGAAGAAGAACAAGATCAACTATGGCGATTAATATTTGAGGAACCAGAGCTTGAAGATGTGGGTAAGTCGAAGGTAACGGTTCGCATTGGCGCAGAAAATCTTCTAGAACCGATACGCACCTGCACATTGATTTCTTCTACCTATCGCCGAGGTTCAATACCAGTAGGAAGTGTAGGAGTTTTGGGGCCAACGCGTCTAGATTATGAAAATGCGATCGCGGTAGTAGCATCTACTGCTGATTACCTCTCAGAAGCTTTCAGTTATTTCAATCCTTAATAAAGACAATCGGCTACAGATTTAGACAAAAGAACAATACCATAGCAGGTAGATAAGCCGAATTTATAGTGGCAAAATCAAAAATTAATACCTTTTAACTCTTTCATGGTTAGAAAAATTGCCTTTGGCCTGCTGTGGTTGGGATTCACTACCTATGCTTTTTTCCTCGCTCCTCCTGAGCAACCTGGTACATTCGAGTTAATTAAAAACCTTTCTACTGGTCAGTGGCAAGGCGTTAACCCATTAGTCATAGCACTATTCAACCTTATGGGCATCTGGCCTCTCATCTACAGCGCAGTAGTGTTTATTGATGGTAGAGGACAAAAAATACCTGCTTGGCTATTTGCTACTGCCTCTTTCGGAGTCGGGGCATTTGCCTTGTTACCCTATTTAGCCTTTAGAGAACCAAATAATAAATTTGTTGGTCAAAAGAATGCTTTGCTCAAGCTGCTAGATTCTCGTGTGACTGGGTTTGTCTTGACGGTAGCCACGATTCTTCTAGTTGCCTACGGTTTCACAAGAGGAGATTGGGATAATTTTGTGCAACAGTGGCAAACTAACCGCTTCATCAATGTGATGAGTTTAGATTTCTGTCTACTTTGCCTATTATTCCCAGCTTTGCTAGTGGATGATATGGCGCGTCGTGGTTGGAAAAATTCACAGATATTCTGGTTAACAGTTTTGATACCGTTATTTGGACCATTGATTTATTTGTGTGTGCGTCCAGCTCTACCAGAAGTGGTTGTAGAGGCAATACCCAGTC
This sequence comes from Chroococcales cyanobacterium, assembly GCA_038259325.1. GTDB lineage: Bacteria > Cyanobacteriota > Cyanobacteriia > Cyanobacteriales > Nostocaceae > Nostoc. Next base: position 99,109 of record JBBSOX010000011.1, read on the forward strand.
ACCAGCCAGCTGCAAATTAAAGAAATTTGTAATTCGTAATTAAAGACAGTTTCAGTCGGAGTCTAAATCTCCAACTGAAACAAAAATCATGTATGTAGGACTCATAATTTGATTGCGTGAAAAAAACTCAGTACAGTTCTATTCATTTTTACCTGTTCCCCATTCCCTATTCCCTATTCCCTTTGTCTTAGGCGACTGGGGAGAATTTGTGCAGATATTCCAAAGCGATCGCTTTATTAATTAATGGCATGAGCTTGGCATTTTGCCTTTTTTGTCTTTTATCACCGAGGTTCAATGGCAGAAAGAAGTATGAGAGTTTTGGCGACAAAGCACCTAGATGATAAAAGTGCATAGGGTAGCCCGTAGTAGATATCGCTCTCATCGCTACTGTAGATTATGTAGAACCTCCCTTTTTTCAGTGAGTTGAGGATGTTCCACTCCAGGTGCGTAAATCCCAAGAGAAAATTTTTTCTCAAAGTACTTTACAAAACGCAATAAATTCTTTAAGATGTGTAACAGGTAGTCAAACCTACCTAATTCATTCACAAATAATCGCATTTATAAAACAATGACAACAACCTTACAGCAGCGCTCAAGCGCCAACGTATGGGATCGGTTTTGCGAGTGGATCACCAGCACCAACAACCGCCTCTACATCGGTTGGTTCGGCGTACTAATGATCCCTACCCTGCTAGCCGCAACCGCTTGCTTCGTAATCGCCTTCATCGCTGCACCTCCAGTAGACATCGATGGCATCCGTGAACCAGTAGCAGGTTCCTTAATCTACGGAAACAACATCATCTCTGGTGCAGTAGTACCTTCCTCCAACGCCATCGGCTTGCACTTCTACCCAATTTGGGAAGCAGCATCCCTTGATGAGTGGTTGTACAACGGTGGCCCTTACCAATTGGTAGTATTCCACTTCCTGATTGGCGTATTCTGTTACTTGGGTCGGGAATGGGAACTATCCTACCGCTTAGGTATGCGTCCTTGGATTGCAATTGCTTATTCTGCTCCAGTAGCAGCAGCAACCGCAGTATTCTTGGTATACCCCATCGGACAAGGTTCATTTAGCGATGGTATGCCCTTGGGTATTTCTGGAACCTTCAACTTCATGATCGTGTTCCAAGCAGAACACAACATCTTGATGCACCCCTTTCA
>JBBSOX010000012.1:0-98284 GCA_038259325.1 Chroococcales cyanobacterium
AGTGAAGAATGACCTATCTTCAATGCTTTCTTCTATGTATATACATGGTAGCGGCTGTTTTTAGTCTTTGAACGCAATTTTCTTATCCCGGTTTTCTGTTCCATTGGTACTCACACCCCGGTGTACTGAGTTTTTTCAGAAATCAGATATGAATCCTATAGCCCTAATCAATTGTCCAGTAGTCGATGAAGGTAGCAAAGTTATCTTTAATAGCCTTAAATAGTTACACTTGCTGTGCTTTTAAAATCAAATATTTTATCAACACATACCTATTGGCATTGCGTTTGGCTTCTACCATGTAAATATCCCTTGCACCGTGTCGAGCTTTTAGCTTTACCAAATTAATTCGGCAAATACTTTCTCAACAAATCCTGCCCTTGCTCACCTATCTCTTGGAGTATTAGCTCAATTTGCTTCATTGCCATAGGAGATGGCTTGGCGTGTCCGTTTTCCCACCGATTTGCGGTGGGATAAGTGACACCCAATGATGCTGCAAATTGCTCTTGTGTTAAACCAGTACAAATGCGGAGTTCTCGGATGAGCTTGCCAACTTCTGGTTGGTTGATTATCAAAGGTTTTTTGATGTTCATTTAGCTCAATTCCTACTACTTTATGTGATGAATGATATATGTTTCATTACATCGTAGTAATACTAAAGCTAATTGTAAGTTCGAGAATATACTGAATATTTCAATCAAGTCCGCTAAAACTGAGTAATTTTACAGTATAGTGTATTACTTAATTGCTAACGCTATTACTTAATAATCAAACTGTAGCTTAAAAATCTTACTGCTGGCTCAACTTCTATGGTTCTGGTTTCATTTCTAGCTAATTGCTTTTGCACAAACAAGCGTGCTATATCAACCATGTAAAGTTAAGGATAATAAAAAACAAACTAAAAGACGTTCCCTGGCGCGTGTAGCAGCAACATATCGCTCGCATCGTTCAATTAGTTCTGCTTTTGTAAGGTTATTCATTGCATCAGATTCGTTGCTACACGCCATAGCGATCGCTCGAAATTCCAATCCCTTAATTCGCTTCATTGTCCCCAGGCGAACCCCTGGCTCCTCTGGCCCTGGATCTTCTTCTCTGGGCTTGAGTTCAAAAGTTGGAACACCCTCTGCTTCCAGTGCTGTGCGAATTACTGGTTTATAAGGTGTTACGCAGATTTCGTGGGAAGCAAACCCATCTTGAATCAACTCTTTTGTCCAATTAGCAATCCGCTTTGCCTCTTCTTTTTCATCCGCACATTGAACAATCTCTGGTTTTGGGCCTGTAAACACGGAGCGATCACCTACAATTGTGGTTTGTCCTAGATCCAAATCGTCAATTACAGTGCCTTCAAGGATTGATTGAGCAAAAAGCCGGATTTGTTCACTGGTACGATAATTTACTTTTAATTGTCTGGAACGTCCTTTGACATATATGCCTGCCAAATTTAAAGGCACTTTACCGCGATAAATACGTTGATGTCCGTCTCCAGCAACGCACAGAGGATCTGAAAGGGCCTGATTTACTTGACTTAAAGCAGCAATTAATTTTAATGCTTCCAGGCTGAAATCCTGCACTTCGTCTGCTAAGACGTGCCTAAAAGGGGGAAAATTACCTTGTTCAACCGCAAATCGTGCCTGATGAATTGCACCTTCAAAAGTTAAAAGATTTTGCTTGAGCAATAAACGCCTGAAAGCCTGGAATATTGGCCATGCCTCACGTCGTTCTTTTCTCCCCATCCGAGGTCGCCCTGTACGGACGGTAGTTAAATAAGCTTCTTCAGAATCAACTCCATTAGCATCAATTACAAGCTCAAACTCTTTTTGGAGTTCTGCTTTTGACATTGGTAAATTAACTATAGTTGGATCTGCCCAAACCTCGTCCCAAAGGTCGTTGAGTTCTTCAGGCGAAGCAATCCGCCCTTTCCAGCCACTACGAGAACAAATAGTGCGGGCAAGCTGATTTAAGTTAGTGACTTCAATGTGTTCTGCTGCTACTGGGTCGAGACGGCGTAAGTAGCTTTTGATAGTTACAGACAGGTTTGTTGTGAAAGTAGTAAGCAGTATCCGCTCCTTCGGATTGTTTAGGTGTTTGGCAAGGTAAACAGCACGGTGCATCAAGGCAACAGTCTTACCAGTTCCTGCTGCACCTGTGATACTCATAGATCCATTGGTTCGCCACTCAACAATCTTCTTTTGTTGGGGATGGAGAAAAATTCGCCACTCTTCCAAGGAACCACTTTCCAGCATTGCCTTGAGGGTTTCTTCCCCTTCAACTACTACTAAATCTCGGTTTGGTCGCTGGGTAAGCTGTGAGAAATCTCCGGGGCCGACAATAGTGACACGTTGCTCATCTTCTACATCGGTTCCCAGTGCTTGGGCTAGGGCTTCGTCTAGTGATAAACCAGCTACAAGCCCCACGAGAACCTCATAGCACTCTGGTGGTAGATATTCGCTAAGTACTTCTAACTCTTGGTCACTCTTAACCTGTCGAACTGCTGGAATAAGCAGCTGCGGTACTCCAGCATGGAATAGATCATTATCGGCAAGATTTTGCAGAGGATAATCATCAACTGTTGGTGTTGGAGTTACAGCATCTTGCAATGCTTCTGTTGTTTCTTGAACGTCAAAAATTTGGAATGCCCCAGTACTTTTATGTACTTCAAAACGCTTGTTTTTTGCCCAGGCATAAGCACGGTCATGGGAATCAATATGAACCAGTAGAAAAGTATCGCCTTGTTCTGGGGCAATGACAATAGCCCGATAGCCATCTGGTAAGTCTGCTCCGCGAACTTTGGGATCGAGCATGGATTCTTTCAGCCCATGCAATCCAATTGCTGCGTCCCAAGGATTATTTTGAAATTTCTCAATCAGTTCTGGAACCTTTTTTTGCACTTTTTTAGGCAGTTTGTAAAAATGCTTCAGCACTTGGGCGTGCATCATTAAGTAAGTCATCAATTATTCTCCCTTGTTTCAATTAATTCAATTAAAAAAGCAGTACCCTTTGCTTGTATTTCATTAGCAGTGACAACAGTCCACCCATTTGCTTGCCAAGCGGAAACTAACAAAGCTTGATCTCCCCCTAACACTGCAATTCGAGCCTCTAACCATGCCAACTCTGCTACGGCGTTTTCATCAACTGCCTCATCTTCATAAGCAGCTTGAGGTACTGGCACTCCTAATGCTGCCAGTTCGTCAACTACAAATCGCAGCGACGGAATTACCTCAGATCGGACTTGCGTCCATTCACCACTTGCTTCTACAAAACTCGTATCAGGAAGTACATCGGGTGCAGTACCAGTTTCTACCTCTGAGGTAGTGAAGAAACTAAACGCCCCACAAAACTGCAACAGGTTGAGACAGGATAGAAACTTGCGCCAACGAGGACGATAGGTTTGAGTTGCTAATCGCTCAGTTTCACTGTCATCTAAGCGGGCAGTTACTCGGACGCGATCGCGCCGAGTTGTTAAACAATCAGCAATAGTTGCAAGGGCAATGACATCTGTCCCACCACTAATTTTGTCGTAGCAGATCCATTCGCCGTTATCGATGTTGGCGGGAACAATGAAACCCTGGCCATTACGCCAATCATTAAGGGAAATACGCAAAGTAGATTCAGCATAAGCATATTTCTCGGCTAGTATTTCTAAAGGAAAGGCGGCTGTAAACTCCGCCAAACGTCGCCAACCACTAGCTTGAGGACATTGGATAAAACCTGTAATTTGTTGCCAAGCGTTACCAACTGCCAATCTTCCTGAAGGTATGCCTTGGTTAATGCCTGCATTAGCAAAAATTTCTACTTTTGTTGCTATTGCTTGAGGAACAACTAAAAAGTCTTCCAACTTTGTTGCTGTCAAATCATTCCAGGTCAAGTTCCAAATGTGATAACGACCAGAGGCGAGAATAGCTCGCCGCTTTGCCATGTCATCGGCTAGTCGATTGATTTCCACATGAAACTCAAAGCCATCGGTGAAGATGGCGACTGGTTTAATGGACTCGTCATCAGCACAGCGAAGCAGGAAGTCTGGTTGACAGGAAATAGCAACCCCTTGGGCTAATCCCAACTGCGGCTGTAGCTCAAGCTCCCAGGTGCGGCTGGCGTTAGGTAAATTAAAGCGAAAACCCGCTTTACCATGTACTAAGGTTTTCTCCCAGATGCCGTTATGCTCATTCACCCATTCTTCCAACTTGTTGACAAACTTGCGCTCTAAAACACTACCAAGCAAGGAGTTGTCAGGAATTTCAGTTAGAGCTTTATGTTCCACTCGCCGTTCACCTGCTGCAATAAGTTGCTTTAGCATCTTGATGCCCCGTTCTCGGCTAATGGATGTCGCGCTGTATTGTTGAGCATAAGTGCGAATGCAACGATAGCAACCATCAGTATCGCGATCGCTTTCTTTTTCACTTAGCCGTCCACAACGGCAGGTTTCCAAGGCATCTAAGGCACGTCGCATCACTGTCATGATGCCTTCCCCAGCCCTTCCAGCTGCATCGGTTTCTTGAAATAGGGTTTTGAGGTAGCCTGTACCACCAGGAACCCGATCCAAGATGATTAAATAATCGCGTTGTATATTCTTGGCTCCATCTGGTAGTCGTTGGGGAAAGATAGTTAGGTGACTGGGGTCGCCCTCAAATCGCAGTCGCAACCCTAGCAATATACAAGCTTCCAAAGTTGGGATGTCGTCATCAATCCAAGATGGGACAAGTATCCGAATTGCCTCTGAACGAATCTCTCGATACAGATACACGGATTCTGCTTTAAAAAAATTGATAGAACGACCTTCTGCTTTGGCTTTTTCCTGTCGCCGACGAGCGGAACAACTGCGGCGGTGTGTCACCTGTTCGATGAATTTTCCTGGTGTGGCAACTACGCCGCAATCTGCACAAACTTGAAAGCCGCGCTCAGGAGCATGACCCTCTGGGCCGAAAGCAACAGTGCCAGCTTCATCAAAATACCCCACGTTAACTTCACGCAAAACTACAGCAGCACGATATTCAATGCCAAAGGGTAGGGTTTCCTCGCCTACTGCTCCTGTCGGCTCGTCAACTGTGAGGTCAAAACTCCGTCGCCTCTGGTAAATAGTGTGTTCTCGTTCATCAGCGCGATCGCTGGAAAGGCTATCATATTCTTCCATCACCGAGATAGCTTCGGAACGAGAAAAGTCGATGAAAGAACGGTGTTGACCAATATCTGCTTGACTATCATCGCCACTGTCATGACCGCACTGTGGACAGGCTGGTTCTTGGTTAATGTTGCTAGTCAGGCGCATGTGTCCACATTGTCCGCAAATTGCCCAGGTTTCGGTAAGTGGTTCCTCTTTACTACCAATGGAAATCTGCTGAATTTCAAACTGGCGTTTATGAGTGTAAAAGTGATTATGGGGAGCTAATTCTCGTAGTGCAGTCGCAGCAGGTCTGACAATTTCAATTGGAGGAACGGGATTTTCTCTAACTCGGTGGCGATTATAAACCGAACCATAAAAGCGCACACCGGATTCAGGAAATGCATAATTTGGTAATAGTCCGTGGTCAGTAAGTAACTCTAAGGTTGTGATGCGAGATAAGCTATTTTGTCGCCCTTTCAGTACACGCAGTTCGTCCTCAATTTCTCGCAGTGCATCTTCCTCATGTTCCTCAATCTGAGACTTTTGATTCTGCAATCTTCTCCGAGCATTGTCTATTTCCCGTCGCTGACGGTCAAACTCGTTAACAACTTTGCGAATCCGTTGCTGGAGTAGTTCAGTTATAGTTTCGCTACAAAATCTTGTTCTGGTATCGTCTCGAATCACATCTAGAAAACGTGCTAAGAAAGACTCCTGCAATTGCGTCTCATTTTGGGCAATCCATTGCAACATTCGTGGAATATGACCTTTGGAATTCTCGATATCCCGGATCAATTGCGTGCCAGTCCGGGGTAGTTCTGACAAATTTCCAGTTTTTACCGCCGAGTCAAAACAGTAGGCAAGATACTGACGCACTAGGACAGCCGAAGCATCCACCCAACACCCAGGTGGGTCAACCTTACCGCGTAGCATTTCCACAGGTCGGGCATAAAAGAAAAGGTCATGGGGTTGATGCTTGATTACAGAGACGATTAATGCCGTACCTGTTGCCCGCCCTGCACGACCAATTCGCTGAAGATAACTAGCTGTGGTAGGCGGTATCGAACATAACATGGTACTGGATAAATCGCCGATATCAATCCCCATTTCCAGCGTGCTGGTGCAGGTAAGCACATTTGGATCGTCAGCGTGTTCGTTAAGTGCAAACGTGCGCTCTAAGGTTTCTCTTTCCTCTGTTGCTAAAAGCCCCGTGTGTTCGTTGGCGACAACTCGACGTAAAGCACCTTTACGATAGCGGTCTTGGTAGTATAGTTGTCTTTTGGTAAAGTCTTCTCGGCGATATGCACCTGTCCTAGCACTGTATTCTAGGCTAGGTGAGCCATTCCAGAAAATTGCTTCCTGTTCTGGGCGAACTATTTGCCGCCCTGTTTCCGAGCAAATTAACCGGACTCCGTTTGGCACTAAAGTTACAGCTTTGGGGTTAATCGCATAGTAAGCTTTATTACCATCTGTATGCAGCCGGATTAAAAGTTTTGTCGCCTCTGCTGCTTGATATAAAAGTCTGAGCAAGTCTACTGTCTCTGCTTCACTCATAGGATAGTTCAACACCCGATGTGTCCAACGTATATGCCAAGGCTGTGTATTCCCTGAAGTGTTGCCAAAGATAAAATCATGGTTACGATCGCTATGATTAACCATCAATCTCGGTCGATAACGGCTCATCGGCGGATGAACTTCTCTACTCAAAATTGAACGTCCAAAGGGAGCTTTCCCCCAGTAGCCTTTGCGGGCTAAGTCTTCTAGGTAAGAATGCCCCAATGCACCACGCAATCGATAACGGTAAAGAATTCCCAGTAGCCAGCGACGCAGGTTGTCTTCGCTAATCTTTTTCAGTTGCGTATCTACAGACTCAATGCGATCGCTAATTTGCTTCACAGTCTCATCTATCTTCTGCCAATCCCAGGCTATACAGGCTGAACCACTCGCTTCCATCGTGCGTCCGCGCAGTAGCATGACTCCAAACTCGCTGGTGGCTTGCCAAGTTAGCCTTGTTTCGATATCTGATGCTAGGGCAGTTGGGGGATTTGTCAGTTTAGGATTGTTGCGATAATTGAGGTAATCTTGGTAATCATGTAAATCTGGTGGCAACAAAGCGGCGATCGCTTTTTTCATCGTTCCCGGTTTGCCAACTCCAAGCTGACTCCACCATTCCAATAAGCGTTTTCCCACTTCTGTTAAGGGCAAACCTGCTGCACCAGCATCATTAATTACCCCTTGCAGGGCTGTGCGAAAGGTGAAATTATAAGTCCGGGCTGAGAGAAACCCAGCACGATGGGAAGCATCCTGAACGCTATCGGTGAAAGCTAGCAGTTTGGGATCGTTGTTGAGCATAGATCCAAATAACTCATCCACCATGACGCTGGAAAGCGTAGCTGAACGGGAACCAATAATGAAAATGCTCTCCCGTGAACCGCAGCAAGGACAAGCCTGAACTCCACGCAGGGAACCATTTTCTATTTTTTCCACATCTTGGTTGAAGGCAACCCGCAAGCGGCGAGTGTCATTAGTTAAAGGACAAGCCCCCTGTCCTTGGCGTAGGACTAGACTGGAGGGATGGAGATACCAAGCTCCAAACAAGTCTCCTGAATTGATTGAGCCATCGCTATCTGGGACAATTAATACAATGCGTTGGTCGTGGCTGCCATTGCGACCAAACCAGCCCCGGTAAATGGCACTGATATCATTAGTCAGCTTAAAACCCTGAACTCCTCTGGCATTAACGGCGGTATCGGACTGGCGATTTTGCAGACCAATCCAACCAGAAGCACCGCACTCGTTACACTGGAAGGCAGGAAGTAAAGTTTGTTCTGGCGAAGGTTCATCTAGCCAACCAAAAATCGGTTGTTCTTCCACAACTCGACCAATCCGCGCTAATTCTCGTACCCAAAGCTGCACTTGAGTCGGGACTAAGGGAAACGCTCCTTTGCTCCGAATTTCTTTGGCGTGGGCAACCAGGGCAAAGAAGGCGGTAATAATCCGCTTGCGGTCTTCTAAATTGGGGACGGCAATGAAGGAAAAATCTTTGGCTGCTAGTCTTTCTACTAACTTTGTCCAAGTGAGCGGCCCTTCAAAAGAACGTTCAGCAGCATCGAAAAGTTCCAGCAGGTGCTTGAATAATTGTGTACCTTTTAACCAATCTCCCAAAGCAACTGACCAACACTCAACAGCAGTAGCCCGTAAGCGTAGCCCGTCGCAGACATCGCCTGTTGTTGGTTCGGCAAATTCTGGCCCGCCCCAAACCCTAGATTGGCGAATAGCGTAGGCTGTAGCATCTTCGTCTGCTTGGGGTTCGCAGTCTTCAGAAGTTGGTAAATCTAGGGAAATCAGGTCTTCTTCTGGTTTGACGATTTCCTCAACTGTCAGCCGATCCTCGACAATTACCGCTTCTGTGGGAATTTCTTCTTCAAATAAAGTGCTGGCAAACCGAGCTAGGCGATCGCCTCCTGTCTCGACTGCATCCACTGATATTGTTAAACCAAGAGCGCGATCGCTACGGTCGCGATCGTCCATTGTGGCACTTGTACCCACAACACAGAGTTTACCTTTGGGAATACTCAGTCTTTCTTTGAGCCGACGAATCAAACAGGCGACGTCTGCACCTTGTGCGCCATCGTAAGTATGCAGTTCATCAAGGACAAGATATTGCAGCGTATCCGATTCATTGAAATGCCAAAGATGCTGGTCTTGCGGTCGTAGTAGCAGGAAATCCAGCATTTTGTAGTTAGTTAGCAGGATGTCAGGCGGGTTTTCTAGTTGGGCTTCGTGGTTGGTAATGCCGTGGTCTTTGCCCATGCTGGTTGTGCCAGAATCTTGGGAGGTGGGATCGCCAGGGTCGTAGCGTCCGGTGTAAGTACCGACGCGGACGCCTGCTTTTTTCAGTGCTGGGTCGTCCCAAATAGATTTGGCGAAGCGGCGTTCTTGGTCGGCAGCCAGGGCATTCATTGGGTAGAGGACAATGGCTTTAATTCCAGGCTGTCTGGCTTGTTTGGCTCGGAGACAGTGGTCGAGTAAGGGGTAGAGGAAGCACTCAGTTTTACCGGAACCAGTGCCAGTAGTGACGAGGGTGGGTTCTGGCTTGTGGTTTTTGCTACTCAAACGTCTCCAGGCGACAGCTTGATGGCGAAAGGGAAGGAAGGGAACGTTGAGGTCAAAAGGAGGGGTATAAGGTTGAGGTGCTAACCGGAAAGGGCGGCGCAACTGTATCCACGGGCCTTTAAACAGTCCTCGTTCTGGGTCTTGCAGGAATTGTTCAAAGGCACGGCTAACGGAGCGATCGCGAAAATCAAAGGTGGATTGCAGGTAATAAAGTACCTGGCGGCGGATGTTTTCGGCAATATGGGCTGGTAGCATGATTAAACTCCCCCTCCATAGCGTTTTTGCAAGATTTCGTATGCTTCGGCATAGTTGGCTTCGCGGTCAACTTTGGTAAATGGCGGATAGAAAGTTTTGGTAACTGTTTCTAAACCATCGTTGATTTGCCAACTTACGGTGAGAGGTGAAGTGCCGTTCCATTCTTTGAGGGCTTCGCGGACTTCTTTACCTCCAGGGGCTTTACGGTTAGTACTGGGGAGGCGTTGACCTTTTTCGTCGTATTCATCGCCGAGTTCGTATTGCCGCATCACGGGGAACTGTACGCGGTAGATGGTGGTGAGTTCGTCGAGGGATAAACCGAGGGCGAGGGCTACCAGTACATCAATTTCGAGAAGGGCTTGGCGGCGGGAGTAGTCGCTGCGGAGGGGTGAATACCATGACCATTGCTGGGGGTCGAGTTCGTGCCAGGGAGACTCGAAGGAGTCTAGCATTGGGTTTTCTACTGTCCAACTGTCTTGGGTAATTTCGGTGAGGGCGACGGATGTCCAGAGGTCGGCGTAGGAACGGGTGAGGGCGTTGAGGCGCAAGCCTCTGTGCATGATAGAAGTGAGGTAGGGATCGATAATTTTGGGCAAAGTTCGTAAATTAGATTCGTAAATATCTGAACTTGCACTAATACGCATCAGAAAGTCGTAAATAAGAGATGAAGCGCAAGCTGTAAAGCCCAATAATTGATAATTGGAAAGAAAGGTTAAGGATAGTACAGGGTGAATATGAACTATACCTGGTGGCATAATTGTACTCAGGAGAGTTCGCTCTGCACTTTTATTAATAGAGCGTCTATTAACATATCTATAAAATTTTGTTACTGATTCTGAACCAGGAAATTTTGGAATTGCTGCTAAAAAAGCAGCAGAGTTATTTATTTTATTTCCGGGACGATATGCAGCGCGTGGTATGTAGTCCTCACTTATATTAGTTAAATCAATATCATCGTAAGCTGCTTTTGATTGACAGCGAGTCCTTGCTGTTTTATTAAAAGGCGTGCTGACATAAAAGTGAGGGCCGCTTACAATCCAATCTATTAAATTGTGTGGTTGAAAACTAGGATTATCTTGCCTTGTAATTATTCCATCTCTTGGAGAATAACTTTCATGAAACATGTATGAGGGGTAATAGCATCCCTGAATTTCAGGAAGAAATTTTAGAGCTTGGTTAATTTTCTCTATAACACTAACAAGTTGTTTGGTATGTACTTGCGGTAAGCGTGATTCAATAATTGGTGTATTTGAATTTTCCAACAACGCATGAAATACCTTGAGAGTTGTGTATGTTACTATTACTATCCGGTCATTATGTCCTTTAATATCCCATTTTCCGTTATCTGTTTTAAGCCCTGGAATTGGTTCTGAAATACTATTATGAAAACGACAAGCTGCTATAGTACTAGGGAGATAGAGATGAGAAAGGTGAATAAAGCTAATCTTTTTCTTTTTATGGCCAAATACATTAAGGCTAAATTCAGCCTCATCACCAACATCTTCAAATAGTTTCAGTTCATTCTTAAAGTGGTAATGTGCAACTAAACGTTGGTAATAACTGCTTCTCAAAAAGCCACCTCTGGGATCATTATAGGGGCTTTCTTGATGTATTAGCCCTCCAAAACCTGTCGGAGCTAATAACCTCCAACACAGTACAATAAAATTTTTATAGAGGTTAGTTTGACTAGCAAGTAAACTTTTATAAAGCCTATGGCAATTAAGAAAAACAACACTACCGATACTTTTTCTTTGAGCATCAAGGTAAATATTACATTTTGCTTCTTCCCCTAAAATTCGAGGTCGTTCTTGATCATAAGTCGCACTTTTAGCATCACGAACACCTAGAAGAGGGTCAAAATCACTCAGCAGAGTGCTATCTAACCAAGCTATTGGTATCCAAGGCGGGTTTCCTAAAATCACATCAAACCCTTTCGACTGACTCGCATCACACCCCAACACCTCAGAAAACGCCAACTCCCAATGCTGAAACCTCTCCTGTTCTGCAACATCCCGACTCACGCGATACCAAGACACCGCCGCACACAGCAAATCTGTATCTAAATCATTCTGTGCAGTAGCTTTGAGCAAATTCGCCCCATCAAAATTCCAGCGAAATGCTTTAATACTTAAATCTCCTTCCTGCGCTAACAATATCTGCGCTGCTTCTAAATAATCTTCTCGCCTTGGCAATGCCTCCACTTCATCCATCGACCAAAAAAATAACGCACACCAAGAGTCCATTAACAATTTCAACCGTTGAAAACTGCCAGAAGTAGATTCTAGTTTTGCCTTCACCTCTTCCTGTAACGCCAAACTGGGGCCAAGTTCTGTTGCTGGGGGTTGAGGCCACACACTACCAGGACAAGCTGTTTTCTCTAATGCTGCTAACCGTTCCTTGGCATATTGCTGTTCGTGTTGGTCAATTAAATCGCTAACTGCCAGGACTAAGTTTACCTCTGCTTCTGTCCATTTGCTTTTGACCTCTTTTCTGTGCCAGTCTTTAGCTTGCTGCACTTCCTGGGGGTGAAACTGCTTGACCAAAGCATCGCTAGCAGTCGGAACCATATCAGGGTCAAATACTAGATATTGATAAACTTCGTTTTTGCCTCGCTGTTCTCCTGGCTGGAGTTGACGGGGTTCCACGGCTTCATTACCGCTTTTGAGATGCACTCCTGCCAACAATTGCGCCTTTGTCCAGACTGCGCGGCGTGCGCCAATTAAACTGTTACCTGCTCGCAGTCGTAAGCCAAACCAAGGCGTTGCTCCCCTTACCCATTCTTCCCGCCCATCTTCATGAGTTAACTTCGCCCGGTGCATGGAGTTGAGCCACAGGGACAGCGCACCCAATTCTACCGCCGTGGGGTTGAGGTCTACGCCGTAAAGATTGCGGGTAGTGATGTAGTGTCTAACGCGACGCAATTCATCAGGAAAATCCGCAGGCTCAATCGATTGATTCAGTTGTTTCTGCTTCAATTCCAGGTATTTTTGTGCCAGTTGGTTTGCTGCCTCATTCAAGAAAGCACCGCTTCCCATTGCTGGTTCACAGACTGTTAATTGCAGAATTTTGTCGGCATCTTCTGGAGTATAGTCTTGCAGCAATGGTCGCAAAGTTTCTTCAACTAAGCATTTGGTTAACACTTCCGGGGTGTAATAAGAAGCACTTTGCTCTCTATCCAATCCCGACAGGTGCAAAATAAATGAGCCTTTAGGATAAATCCGGGGTTTGCCATCATTGAGGCGTTCTACCTCATCTTTCTTAAACTCCTCCAATCGTTCTTTAGGGACAAACCAAGTTTGGGTTTTGGACTTGCTAAATTCATCCTGAGCGCGTTTTACTTGGAGAAAATCTTGCTCGGCAAACATACCTTTGTAAGAAAGCAGCCCTTCGTAGACAGCACCTAACTGATTTATACCCAGGTCTGCGTAGTTTACCCGTCCGGTAGTTTTGGTTCTTTCGTCGTAGCTGAGAGACAGCAGACGAATAACCTTTTGCAAACATCGGTTGGAGAGTTGCGCCCGACTCAACAATGGGGTAGCTTTCGGGTCAAAAAGTGTGGCGGTTAAAGGGGGTAACTCAAAAGTCCGTTGTTGTTGGGCAAGTAGCAATTGCAACTGACCGGGGTTTGCTTCCTGTTGCAGTGGGTGAAATCCTTCGTGGACTAAGGTAAAGAGTCTATTTAAATGTGTCTGAAAGTAAGTTCCTTCGGCAGACTGTTCAGAAAGTGGGACTAACTCTAAATCGCGCAATGCTTCCAAGCTGTAGCCCAAACGGTAAGCATCATCATTGATTGGTAAAACACCCAATTCCGCCCCATGCGCCTCGGCGTAGAAACAGAATATCAGACGATACACAAAGGTCAAAGCTTCATGACGCAGTTGTTCGGCGGTGACAGTAGTTGAACCATCAGGTAAAGCTTCCTCTGGGCGCAGGTTAATCATACCTAAACTGCGACGACGGCGATCGCTCACCCATTCATTTGCTAGTAACTCAATTGCTTCTCGTACTGCCACCTGGAGGTTTTCTGTCACCCCATGAGCCAGCTTGTGGCTTTGTTCTCCCAAGGTATCATGCAATAATTCCACAGACTCACTATCTGGAGCCAGCGTCTCCCGTGATAAGAAAGTAGCGATTTGCTCAAAGGTGGTTTTCTCGTTCCGACCAAAAGCTTCATCTAAATCAAAAGCCAACCAGCGTCCATTAGCATAAGTTTTGCGGTCAATTAACAGTATCCGGCTTCCTGCCAGAATCATCACCCAACGCGGTGCTTCTTCAGTTTTAAAAATCTCACCAATTGCCCGACCCCAATCACCTTGTACCAGTTTGTGGTGAGAATCAACCAATTGCTCTAGTAATGGCTTTCCTTCTAGGGGGTCTTCACTAGCTGCGCCATCTGGTAAACTGCCATCGGGAATGCAAAACACACTCTCACAAACAACCAACCAAGGTTGTCCAAATCGCTGTAATAGTCCCAAAATCGGAACGTAGACATCGCCACTTTCCACAGGCAAATCCATCGCTTCCAAGTCGCTGTAGCCAATTGCCTGTAATAAGTAGGAATGCCAAGCTTGGATTTCTACACCAGCATTGCGTCGCTGATTCCAGTCAAATTCTTCAATAGCTTGGGCTTTGGCTTTAAAGTATCGCTGTGCTAACTTCTGCAATTGCCGAGGTGATGCTGCTGCGCCTGCTTCCTTCCACGAAGAAGTAAACTTCTGTGCATCTTTGGAGAACGTAGTATCGAGGTAGTGAGATGAATAGTATTCACCAACATTGTGAATCGCAAAATCTAAAACCATTATTTCACTCCTTCGATAACTAAAACTAACCGAGTAATGGGCGATTCTCCTGGCAGTAAGTGCATATCGCGCCAATGTTGCTGGCGGTCTTTGAGATATTTGTCCATTTCATCACGCTCTCGTTGCAAGCGTTTAGCCGAGGCAGTGTTGGGGTCAATTTCTACAAGGCGCTGGTCAATAATTTCTCGCCGTTTCTGACTCCACTGTTGCAGCCGTTGTTCTTCTTGTTGCAGTAGAGGTTTTACCTTTTCCTGACGCTGTTTTTCGAGTGATCGCAAATGTTCTAAACTAGCTTCTACTGCCGCAGGAATTAACAGTTCAGCCGCCGCAACTCGCGCTGGAGTCTGTGTATTTGCCAGTCGTTCAAATCCCGCAGCAGCCAAAGTATTCCGCAGAGGAGACATTTCACAGCGACCACCAGGGCGGATGCGGATAGAATGGGAATCCACAACCAACGGTGTACCTGCAATTGAAGGTACTTGTCCAATAAAACAAAATGCTAATTCCCCTGCTTCCAGTTCTCTGGAAGTGATAATAGGGGCTTCTCCCCGTGCAAACTGCATCAGCAAGCGCTCTACTAGCCACTGCATAATCGGGTGAGTTTCACTGCACAGCAATTCCTTAGACCAGTAACCGGAAGTATTGCGGGCAGCCGTAATTGCCAGTTTCACCCGTTCCACATCGTCCGTCAGCCGAAACTGGTCGCCTTCCTGCCATGCCTCTTGAGGAATTGCTGTCCCACCAAAAATGATGTCATTTTTCTGTGAAGGCGCACCCAAACGCCGCTTCAAATCAGGAGGTGCTGTAAGCGTAAGCATCCGTCCTTCAACTTCTAGGGGTAAATACTCCTGATTAGACTCCTGTAATAGTCGGTAAGCTGCAACTAAGAAATCAAAATCTTTGTAAAAACGAATACGGCTGTTATTGTTAGCCACTCCAGAGTCCACTTTTTCAGAGGAAACATCACTCCCCCTGCCCCCTGCTTCTTCCCCGCCCAGCAACAACGCCACTAAATCATCATCATCCTTGAGATTACCTGCGGAAATGATTAATTCTAAGTCGTTGGCTTCTGTAGATGTAGTTGCACTCTGCCCCACTCGCTTGTCTAAAACATTGCTATCTGCTTTCAACAAGCCCTGTTGGGCAATGTACTCTTCTTCCTTTTGCGGATCATAAAGCTGAAGTAAACTTTCTCCAGACCTAGTACTGCGGTTAATTTCTTCTACCTTGCCTATCAGCCGTTCAAAAATAGCTGAATCTCCCTTTAGCAGTCCGTTTTTCGTCTCAACCATCAAATACCGAAGAATTGACGTTTCGGTTTGCCCAATGCGGTCAACTCGCCCATTGCGTTGAATTAGGGTGATAATCGACCAGGGTAAGTCATAGTGAACAACGTGATGGCATTGGTGATGTAGGTTAATCCCCTCGGATGCTACATCGGTGGCAATCATCATCCGCACAGGTGAAGATTTTGTCCCAAAAGCTTCTACTGCTGCCATTAAATGCACATCTGGAAAAGCCCCACTAATGGAAGCGATCGCCTGATGCGGTTGGTCTTCAAATTTTTCGCTGTGTTTAAGATTAAATGCTTGAGCGATCGCAGCAGTTAATGCC
This sequence comes from Chroococcales cyanobacterium, assembly GCA_038259325.1. Classification (GTDB taxonomy): domain Bacteria; phylum Cyanobacteriota; class Cyanobacteriia; order Cyanobacteriales; family Nostocaceae; genus Nostoc. Next base: position 15,877 of record JBBSOX010000012.1, read on the forward strand.
TTCTGAGTTTCTACATACTCGGTAAAAATCAGAACACGCGGACAACGCTCTTGCCCATTCCAGCCAATTTCTTGCAGTTGTTTAAGCAACAGTTGAAAACGGGAGGAATCAGTTAATGCAAGTTTTCTCAGGGCCGTTTCTAGCCCTTTTAAATAAGGTATTTCTGGGCTTTGAGGGTTTTCAGCTTGCAGTTTTTTCAGTCGTTTGGAAACAGTACTAGCGCAAGATTCCGGGCTAGAAAGAAACTGTTTGTAGAGTCCATATTGAATTAAACGCTGATTTCTCCACTCTGAATACTCCTCCTTTTGGGTCTGGATTGCTTGTCGCAGTTCGCCCAAAATTCTGTATGCAGTTTCTTCTGCACTTGTCGCCTCCGCCGTGGTTTCTTGAAGGGGTACAACAAACCGTTCAGTAAGTTGCAGCCCAACTTGATGACGCACATCTTCTTTAAAGCGCATCAAGTAGAAGCCACGGATATCATCTGCATCATACTCTCGATAACGCGGGTCAGGGATTGCAGATGGATCTAGTAAGGAAATTAAACGCCCAAAAGTTTCTCTCTTACCGTTATGAGGTGTTGCTGTCGTCAGCAACATACTATCTGTGCGCCTTGACAGCAACCGCGCCAGCCTATGGGCTTGATGATTCTCAGGAACACTCGCGCCAGCAACGTTGTGCGCTTCATCAATTACCACCACATCCCAGCGAGTATCTTCCAAGAAATGGCGATAGCGTCCAACATCCTTGAGTGTGTCAATGCTGATAATGACTCGATGATAAACCTCAAAGGGGTTCTTATTAGTGGGAATCTGTAACCTTAATTTAGCAATACCTTGAGAGTCTAACCTTACCAGAGGGATACTGAAACGGTTCCAAAGCTCTGCTTGAAACTGTGTCAGCATGGATTTTTTAGTTAACACTAAAATCCGATTTGCCCGTCCCCGACGGATTAACTCTGTCAGGATCATGCCAACCTGTATAGTCTTTCCCAGCCCAACAGCGTCAGCCAGTAGCAATCTAGGTCGAAGTTGTTCTAGCGATCGCTTGACTGCAATGATCTGAAATGGCATTGGATCAAATGCACCTAACCCCTCCAGATCGGCTTCTTCCCCCGCCGCAGGCATCTGCCGCAATTGTGCTTCCAGGAACAGTTTCGAGCGACGGAAACCATTTGAATTATCGGCAATTAATCTAGTTTTACGTGGATCTACTGACTCAATTTGGTCAAGCTGAGTCAAGAAAATCGCCTGATATCCTCTAACCAGTTCATCAACTCCAACTACTTGCACTGCATGTTGTGTACCTGCATTGTTAGAGGCATTTATACGCTGTACAAGCCATTCAGCATCACGGCATAACACCCTCATTCCAGGAGCTAAGGGCAGAATATTAGGCATTAATAATAAATAATACAAGTAATAGGTTATACATTTAATAACCTACTAGCATCTGGCGGTCAACTGTGGATTTCACAGAGAGTCTAATGGGCAAAGCAGCAAACCGCATCATAAATTTCGCTGCGATCGCCTTAAGTGAACTGTTTAATCGCGTTTACATGGGCAAAACCATACTTTGATTGAGTTTTGTTAATTTCTAGCCAGTTGTAGAGTGGGAACTGAACTCTGTTGAGCGCTGTATGAATCATGTAGAGGGGTTCTACCCTACCAATATACTGAACCACACCTTGAGAATCGATAGCAAAGTAAATACAAGGCGTGGTCGGTAACTGCGATCGCTCCTGTAGGGATACTGAAGGCAAAGCAAGAGGATCTATAGTTGCAGGATTAATTGCCATTCTTTGATTCCTCATCTGGTATCCATTTCAGCAAAATAGCTGGTTGTACTCCGTACCGAGTGCAAATTGCATTCATGACATCTCTAGCAGGATACTGAGAAGCATTATTGTACAAGTTATACGCAGTAGTCCGGCTGATCCCAGTTTCCTGCCAGAACTGGTAAACACTTATTCCTCTGCTGTCAACAAACTCCTTAATCCGGTTTCTCATGGGCATACTTGCGTTGCTACTGCTTTATATTCATTTTTAACTATTATTACAAAGTAGTTAACACTATTATAAACTAATTGGTAATATAGAGATACCAAAAATCTAGACTGCTTTTACAGCTACTTAGTGAAGTTTTAGAATTGATGAGTATCATTATATATAGAAGAGAATAGTATTATTTATAATATTACTGTTCAAATTCATCCAAGCTAGAACGGTTGTAGTAGATTCAGCAATTTTTAAGAAAATATGTAACTTATACAAGTATGAGCATTGCAGGAAAACGGTCTAGCCTTGGAGATGAATATCAATTACGAGTAGCATTACATTGGCTAATCAGGCTTCTAGAAGACAATACCATTGAAGCAATTCAAGTTAATTCAACTGGAATACCAGGAGAAAATCTCTTAGTAACTGTAGATGATATTGTTATTCTCTACAAAAACGGTTCTGCTTGTTTTATCCAGGCAAAGAAAAATCAGCCAGATCATGATAATTGGTCTTTTGCAGATGCAGAACTAAAAAAAGAGCTATGTAATGCTAGAAATCAATTGGAATTACGAGAAAATTCAAAAGTTATCTTTTATTCACGCTCACCTTTTGGTGAATTAAAAAAATTAGCTGAAAATTGCAATTATTCTCCTGATTACTCAGCCTTTAGTCGGAATGCAGCACAGAATCAATTAGATTCTTTAAACAGACTTGCAAAAATTTTAGAGCGAACAGTAGAAATAACATATTCTTTAGTTAAGAAAATAAGTTTTGGGTCTACTAATGAGTTCGAGGACTGGGATCGCCAGAACAAATCAGACCTTGAAAGGCTTGTGCCAAATGTTGATGTTGCTTTGCCTATACTAGAACGTTATTTGGTAAGCCACGAAACTAATTTGAGGGATTCGAGATACTTAATTACTCGCTCAGATGTATTGACCGAATTAGCTAATATTGGACTAAGCCCCACCCCAAAACGCAGTGAAGCAGAAATACTTACAACCTTTAAACAGGCTTCAATGATTGGGCGGAAATGGTTACGGACAATAGATGATAAACTTATTAGCCGCCCTGAGTTACCACAATTAATTGAACTAATTGAACAAGGAAGTAAAAGTATTTTACTTACAGACCGTCCTGGTAGCGGTAAAACTTGTTTGTTGCTCGATATTGCAGATTACATTGAGTGTGAAAAAGAAACAGCTTGGGGACTTTTATTTATTAAAGGAGACTTATTTACAAACCTAGAAACAGAACAAGATTTAGTAGCCAAAGGTTTACCGGAAGATATTGTTGGTCAATGCGCTCGTCTTGCAGATTATCGCCGTGTTATCGTTATAATTGATTCGCTTGATGTTTTGTCTTTAAGCCGTCAGCATGATGCGCTTAAAGTCTTTTTAGGCATTATTGACCGTTTAGAAAAATTAGATAAAGTAACTATTATTGTCGCCTGCCGAAATTTTGACTTAGAATACGATCCTCTGCTTCGAGGTCGCTCTTGGCAACATAGAGTTCATATAAAACCACTTGATTTTGATAATGAAGTTAGACCTTTGCTAATTAAATGGAAAGTTGATATTTCTCAAATAACTCCTGAACTCCAAGCACTACTACAAATACCTCAAAATTTACGAATCTACGGAAAACTTGCAAATTTGGGTTTCTTTTTACAATCTCCTTCTGTATACGACCTTTACAACAGTTTTATTGAAGAAGTTGTCGTAAAAAACCCAAGACTTAGTGGTGAGGCTATAGTTGCATTGCAAAATATGTCCGAACAGATGATGCAACAGCGATCACAATCTTGCTCAAAAGTATCTTTTAAAACAAGCGAAGAAATCATTACAGAATTAAATAGTCAACAAGTGCTATGGGAAAAATCGCCTGGAGTTCTAGCTTTCACTCACCAAATACTAGGAGACTATATCACTGTCCGCGCAGCACTTGCTAAAAACCAAACTCTAGCAGACTTCATCCTTGAACATCCCCAACTGCCTTTTATTCGTCCAGCAATTAGGGCATTTTTCTTTTATCTGCGTGCATATCAAGCGGAGACTTTTAGGAGGCAAGTATGGGAAGTATTATCTCATGAGCATATAGCATACCATGTTAAACGCCTAGTTTGCGAGTCTTTCAGTGAGATTGCACCAGTAGAAGAAGATTGGCGATTACTGAGACGCATTTTCCAATATCACCCCGACTTGTTTCGACGGTTATTATGGAGAGCAAATAACGGTTATTGGTGGAATATCATTACACAGCACTGGTTGAGTGAAGCAAAATTATTAACACAAGATAGAGAAAGCTGGTTGGTTCAGTTTATTAGATGGTTGGCTGGATGGATAAATATATATCCTGCTGAAGTAATAACATTTTTGAGGGAAGCCATAACTGAAAAATGGGCAACCCCACAAAATCTTGCTGGATACATTCGTGCTACATTACGTGAGTTTCAAGCATGGGGTACTGAAGGTATACAAGAGTTGCTAGAGATTTTGGTTGAAAATTTTGAAATAACACCAATTGATTCTCTTGGTAGAGTAATTAGCCGATGGATAGAGTTTACTAATGATGGAGATTCTTTACTATGGAGGTACATTACCAAAAATGTCCTGGCGGTTGACATTCAGAATGGAAATTTACGAAATAAGCTACGTTGCCAACCAAATGAGTTTCACCAAGAAAACTTTTTAGAGAATCGCTTAATTCAATCTGATGTCCTGCTTAATTTAGTATTGAGAGAAATTGAGCCTTGGAGTTGGTCTTTATGGGCGACATCTTGGGGTTTACGTCATAGCGACGGTGTTATTCATTCAGTAGATAGCTTAACAGTTCTACTCAATAGCTTAGAGAGTACCTTAAAATTCAGAGCTAAAAAAAACGATTTATGGTGGCAATTAAACGAGCCTCGTTTACGTGAAACTAACCTGGAGACTATTTGTTACTTTGTTATCGGGACTTACAAGGAAAATGCTCAAACTAATATAGCAGGCATTGAAAGTAAATTTCAAAATGAAGAACTTTTTCGCAACAGCCGTCTTAGCTTTGAATTAGGTGAACTTATGAATGTGGCTTATCCATTCATATCTGAATCAGTACGGATGGCTAACCAAGAAATTATATTAGTATTATATTCCGAAAGAAAAAAATATGAAAATGAATTTTCATTTTCAGTATACCGGGAAATTTATAATTTTATTCTTTGGATTCCGTGTATTTTCCGAAATCAGGAGACACAAGCTGTAATAGATACTTGGCAAAACAGTTTTAGTTATAGTCGTCCTGAACGTGTTATTTCTCTCTGGGGTGGGTGTGTTGTGCCTCCTTTATCGGCTCAAGATTTACTTAAGCTATCAGATAAATATTTTTTTAAGTTACTACGCTATTACGAAACATACGAAACAAACCAAAATGTAAAAACATTTGATAGAGATTTAGTTGGTGGTTTTAGCGAAGTTACAAGAGTATTACGTGATGCTTGTTCGTTAAATCCTAAACATTTTATAGTTTTATTCCCTCAACTTCTTGATGAAAAGTTGCCTAGAAACTACATATGTGCTTTGGTGGAAGGAATTAGTTCTCATCTGCAATTTCGTTTTGGAAACGTAAAATCTGCACATCGGTGGGAGCCAGTAGAACCTCTTCCAAAAGGAGAGGAACTTGCAGAAACTTTACTCAATTGGCTGGAGCGATACTTTTTCTTGTGGGAAGAAGGTGATATTGTTAGCCAAGCTTTAAATGCTTGTTGTGATATCTTAATTGATTATGAATCAGCTGAACGTTTGTCATTACTTTTATTCTGGGTTTATACTAAATATCCTGAAAAAAAACAACAATACGTAGAAGTTTGGCAGTCTAATAGAGATATTGCATTTGCTGCTTTTAATTCAATACATGGTGTTGCAGCATCTGCGGCTATTACGCTTTGCAATCAATTATTAGAGAAAAACCAGCCTGTCCCAGAAACGCTATTGTTATTGTTATCTTACATTGCCCGTGATCCCATAATTTATGTGAAAATTCCTATTCTTGACAATCTTCCCTTTCTCATTTACAAACAGCCTAAGTTTGGATGGCAAATACTTTCTGATATTTTAAAACAATATCATACAGATTTATGGAAATATACGGAAAATTGTTTTTATTATCAATACAGAGATAGTTTTCAACGTATTTCTCCATATTTAAATCGTCTGTTACAGGAAGACATGGAAGAGAACGGTGATATTTGGGGACGGATTACTACACTGGCAAGCTTGGCTGGTCATATTAGCCAACAAGAATTATTTGCAACACTAGTAAGAATTAATAGTAATGTTGCATGGAAAGGAACTACTGAAGTTTTTGTAGCTAATTTAGATTTACAAGAACATACGACAGTATGTATTTTTGGACTGAGCGCTATATTAAAAAATGAGTGCCTCTCTGAAGAAATTTTAAAATTAATCGATGGATGCTTTGAGGAAGAGCGAAAGAGAGATTATATTTCGCCAGAATTTGCCTTCACCTTTATTAATGCAATTAAACCACCATTAAAAAATGCTGAGTTCGTTGGTTTTCTAAATTGGTTAGGATATAAGTCTCGAATGAAGCCTTTATTAATATTAGAGTTAATAGAAGCATTAATAGAAAAATTTGAAACAGGAATAGATGGAAATTTATTATGGCCAACACAGCCACTCATTATAGCCTTAAACGAAGTTTTACGAGAAGCTGATGAGACAGATGAACCAGAACTAATCCAACGTGCTATCAACTTACAAGACCGCTTTTTAAAGTTGGATATACAAGGAATGGAAGAATTACTGAGAAAAGCAGAACGAGAATAATTATAACTAAAGTTATCACGCATCAAATTCTATATTCGCGTTCTATTACACTCAACAGCTTCTCCTCTACATCGGTCAAATACGGGCGCTTCACCTCCCCCAAGTGCTTCAACACAGCTTTTGCAGCGTCTTCCAAACTCTCAGAGTTCCGCAGCCTTGTAATACGATCACACACCCCCTGCATCTGCTGACATTCCGAGTCCGAATAATCCATTGGCTTGAGATGGTCACTTCTCACAGTGTACTTCCCGTTCCATGTTGTGACGGTACAACTAAACTCCCCTACATGACTGACTATGCACCAACACCCACCCATGCCGCGTAAATTAGGATTATCCTTGACAATGATTTGGCAAACTTCGCCAAGGTGGTAAGGATTAGGGGCTTTAGTACGCTCTAGAATTCGCTCAATCACATCTTTGACAACACGACCAGTTGGCACTTTGCCATCAGCTTGTTGCACTGCCGCTTGCCACACCTGCCATTGTTCTTGAGGTTCTAGCTTCGTCATTGGTCGAACTTGACCTTCACTGGTAGGTAAGATTTGTGATCCATTTGTTGTCAAATCCTCAATCCCCAAATTTTGACAACAAATTGTTGTCAAATTTTCGTACACATCAGCTGCTGCAATCAAGTAGTTCGACTTTTGGCGGCTGTGACCAAAGCGATCGCGGCAATAATCTTCAAAAGTTTTGTCCGTAGAACGGTAAAGTCTGCGATCGCGCAATTCTGCCAGTGCCTTACCTGCCTCAAAAAACGCTCTTTCGACACGGCGCTCTAAATGTAGGCGATCACGCTGTTCATCCTCTGTCAACTCTGGAACTTCAACAGCCGTAACCGTAATCGTTGCTGAACCTGGGTCTTCTTGCTGGGAGATATCCTCATTTGCAGAGTTAGCTGTTGAAGTTGAATCGGTAGATGCGGCAGAGGTGGCTTTGTTGCGTCTAGCAGGTGGTTTATTCATTTTTCCACCTCTTTTGGTTCAGTGCCATTACTTAGAGTCGATCGCAAATCAATTCTAAAAATCGAGCTTTCATAAGAGAGATACAGCTTCAGAGGAAAAATGCTTTTGACTTATCAGCTAGCAGATGTTTGTCAAAAGCGATACACTATGATGTTTGCCCTTTCGGTTCATCCGGCACATAAGTTAACAAATCACCGGGTTGACAGTTAAGCGCTTTGCAATATTTCTCCAATGTCTCCCTTTCTAACCTCTCTGGCATCACACGTATATTTTTGTGCTTGCTGATAGTCACAGGATGCATACCTGTCATCTCGGCAAGCTCTTTATAATCAATTTCTCTATCAGCCATCAATACAGCCAAGCGCCACTTAATCGGCATTGATTCTTTTATAAATATCGGCATCTTTAACCTTACACCTCCTTGTGTTTGCCCCTTAGTAGCTGCGACTATAGCATAAATCTTAGCGGATTATATATTAGTCAATAGCTTGACATCATTAGTCGCTACGACTAATATGATAATCATAGAGACAAACAAAAGGCGACCGCTCACAGCCTGGAAAACTTCGTGCGATCGCCTTTTGAAAAACCCATACACTCGTACAGGGAATCTTAATTATGACTCACATTATCTACAGCCAACAACAGCTGCAACTGAAATGCATTGCCCGTCTAAAGCAAATCTACAGCGAAATCGCCTGCACAGTTGAAGTAAGCGACAAACGCTGTAAGGATGCATGGATTACTGCGATCGCTAAATATCAGGCAAGCAAGGTTCAGAAACTCACCCCTGCTGCCCCCGACAACCAAGCCCTCGCCCAAGCCGAACTCGACCACTTCATCGCCGACCAAGCCCAAGTTGTAGCTCCCGAACCCCTCACAATAGTCGAAATTTCTTTTGACCATCACGAATATTATGCTGGTAATCAACTGATAGCCAGCATTAGCCATGACGACAACCATCTAACCCAACCCTGGGTAGTCATGGTCAACGATACAGAAGTATTCCGTGCCAACACTATAATACGTTGCGATCGCTTCATCCAATGGCATCATCAGGACAAAATACTTAACGAAACAGCCCCCACCCAAGTAGAAACAGAAACACCCCCCACAACCGAAAACCTAATCATGGCGCATATCTTCAACGAGTGCCAAAATTACGGGTTTGAAATTCTCGATGATGGCATTTACAACAACAAAGGCGTGAAACTAGGGCAAGTCGGATGCACTGACGGGAACTGGTGGGTGAAGAGGCGTTATTCAGTCCAGCAGCAGTATTCTAACTCCGTGCTTGATGCTGTGCGTTCATTGTCGATGGTAGACGTGTCTACTGATGGCAAATCCATTTTTGATGAATATTTTTTAGACCAACCCTTAGAACAGCTAACTGGCGATAAATTGCAACGGCTGCTGGAGAGAACGGAGTTAGTCACAGCGTAATTCAGTAGTCAGAATCCAGGAGTCAGGAGTCAGTAAAGAAACAAAGAGCAGGGTGGAGAAGTTAATAAAATCTGCCTTCTTTCCTCCTTTTCTTCCCAAAATTCTGACTTCTGAATTCTGACTCCTGAATTCTTCTCTCATTTTCCCTTCATTCACCTATTCATCTATGAAACCGACAATCTCAATCCCCCAACACTGGGCATACCCTCGCTTTAACTTGGAACAGCGTACACAACAGGGCATCATCCTGGGACTTTATTACTATCCTTTAGGTACAGAGTTGGCTGAACAATTTGATGATGGCTGGCGTTATGCGCTGATGCCTAATAAAAACTCTGACGAGATATCGTACTTGCAAGAAAATCAAATTCAACCGCTCACACCAGAAGAATTATTCTCAGAAATTACCGCAGAGATTGAGTTTTATCAACAGCAAATCTCTATTCTACAACAACAGTTAGCCGTATTAACCGGAGGTTTTACAAATGCCTAATATGGTTGACGAAAACTTTGACCGTAGAGCTAATCATTTGCTGCGTTCGATTCAGCTTTGTGGTGGTTGTGTGCCTCTGCACCGTTTGCAATTCCAATTCTCCGATTCAGTTATTCAAACTCTGTTGGATAAAGAACTGGTGCAAGTACAGAACACTGGACGCGGCTTTTTGTTAGAGATTGCCAAGGATTTTTAGGTTGTTGACCTTATTGAAATTAAAATCAACAAGGAGAAAGCATGATTGACTACGTTAATACCCTGAAAACTAGTTGGTATAAGCTGTCGCGCATTTAAATTGTATAATTTTGGGTTTAAAACCCTTCCATAGTCTAGAGGTAGCTAAAAAACTAGATGCGTCGCAGCTTATTTCCCCACCTTGGGGTAAAACAATTCCAACGGTTGAGGTCAATTTATTAGAAAGAGTTTACCTGAAAACTACGAGAACATTTGGTTACTGTTCTGGTGTCCAGTGGAAATATGAATGTTGGCTTTATACAATCATTTGTGGTGATGAAATTGTTCACGCTACAGAACATCAAATCATTGGGACTGGTCAATTAGAAGCTCTCACGGTGCAAAAACCTGCTTTCGTTTTAGGGCAGAAAGTAATCCTATGTTCTTATGGAGATGACACAAAGCAACGGCTGATTTTAGGAGTTGTACTTGTGGATAAGTTTTGGTTTTACCTTGTCGAATTGGTATCGCCAACATTGGCTGAAACACCGACCATACTTAATCGCTTTTCGTTGATCGGTGAAAAAAGTTTGGTGCGTGTGAATGTCTAATTCTCTCTAATCAGCAAGGAAAAATTATCACCCAACTAAAGTTATGTCACAAATCGAAGTAGCCCAAATCATCGACCAGATAAAGCAAGAAATCACTGTTGACTCTAATGGACAAGGTAAGGCTAGTATTCGGGCAACTGCAAGATTAGCTAATGTCAACGATGCCGGATTGCTCAGAAGTCTCAAAACTGCTGCTGACAATTCTGGTTCTAAATTGGTTGAAAAGCTTGTCCGTAAAGGGTTTCAAGGTGCTGACATTTTAGGGTGGTCACAGTCCGGTATCCCTGACGTAGCAGTTGCCGCCATACTTCACTATTACGGCTACGAAGCAGGGAAAAGATGCAGCGAACAAGCAAGATTAGCCTGTGAAGCATTTGAAAGTATCGGTGTTCGTGCCTGGATTCAAGATTTACTGGGGTGGACAAAACCTGCTACTCAAACACAAGAACAACCCCCTACACCAACCCTCCCCCCAGTTGAACAGCGATTGCATACTCTTGTCCTGGCCATGAAGACTTTAGCTGAGTTAACTGGTGGCAGACTCAACCCGTACATGGAACAGCAATTTAAAGACTATGCCGGGAATCTTCTGGCAGAACATAACGGAAAATTGTTAACCCCTTCAGAAGAACGTTGGTTGGGGGTTGTGAACTTTGCAGAGAGCGAACTGGGTAAAAAAGTCCCCCTGAGCGGCGCTCACTATCGCGGACACTTAGGGACATGGGTGAGAACATTTTACCCTCAGTTAGGCTCACGCCAAGAAACGCGATTGGTTAACGGCGTTCAACAGCCCATCTATGTCTACGCTTGTCACGATCCAGTTGTTGCGGCTGGGTTAACCAAAGCAATTGACGAGTTTTTTGCCCATCCCAGTCCGGCGGCGGCACTAAAGCTTGCAGGGGCATTCTCTAAGAAGGCTGTGGTTACTGCTTGATGTCTATCGGTCATTAGTCATCAGTAATTAGTCAAAAGCTAATGCAGTCCGAGGAAAACTAACACACCCGATAATTCTGTTATTGAAGCTATTGGTTAAATTCAATAAACTGCCCAAACTGCGGAAACTCAGAAATTTATCGGAATAATCCTACTGAAAGAACCGTACATTGCGATCGCTGTAATTATTTCTGGGAGGTAAAACAAGCCAAAAAACCGCTATTGCAAACTCCTGTTTATCAGAGCCGAGGGTCAATGAAAGGTACGCATTATGTTTCAGTTTGGTACTGCCCTGCCGATTCCTCAAAATATTCTTTTTCTTTAGTTTATGGTTCTGGAGTTTGTATCTTTAATGAGTTTTCGGAAGACCGCTATTTGAGTGGCAGTTATACCACCCCACAAGAAGCATTAGAAGCAGGTATTGCAGAGGTGAAAAATGATGACTAAATTTCAAGATCCAAGAGCCGCCGCACTTGCCCAACAGATAGACCAAATCAACGCAATCGGTTGGGAGTCGGCGTGTGACATGGCACTACAACACGCAGTTAAAGGCGGACTCTCACCAGTAGAAACAGTATTGCGTTTCGATATGTTCCTCGCCAGGACAGAAGAAACTGCCAATAAAAGAAAAGCAATTTGGGCAGAACAATTAAGCCAGGGTATTAGCGGAATCGAATGGTACACCGTCGAGTACGGCGGCATGGCTGTAGAGCTTCCCCGCCTGTGTGAAGAACTGACGCTTGTTCCTGGGGATAAAGAGATTCTTGTGCAGTCCAAGCCACTAGCCCTCGACTTCCTAGCGCACTGGAACCTCGCCTTTAAGCTATGGCATTACGACCGCGAAGCTGACGAGCGCTGGCTTTCATCTCAGTGGAGTCAGTTTTACGCCGAGTACTGGCATGGGGAATGGGTAGAAGTTTGGGCTGAGGATGAGGTTTACCAGATTCTCCTAAAAAACGGAACATTCCAGGATAAACCCACATTTGCTATCAACGCCTGCTGCTGCTGGGGTAATCCGCTAGCAATCCATCGTACTGCGGCTTACTCCGAAGCTGGCTCAAGCTGGTTCCAGTGGAATAATTTTACACCTTGGAGATAAAAGCGATCGCTCTTCCCAAAGTAGTAATCGCTACATTAAACACTTTTTCATATTTGGCATAACCAACATGAGAGTCATTGTTAGAGTCACCGAAAAGATTATTAGTGAAGCTCACATTAATATCCCCGATGGGCTTTCAGAATTAAGCATTAAGCAGCATATTGTAGACCGCTATAACACTGGCGAAATGCTGACTGAGATGAACATCTTTCAAGTGGATTTTGAATCAATCAGCGCTCAAGTTGTCAAACAAGTTGGAGAGAATTTATGACTGTTGCACAACTCCTGACATTACAACCAGATACAAGTGCATCTACAGAAACTGTTGGTAGACATCCACTGAACTTTTACGAGTCTCCATCGTGGTTTACTACAGAACTACTGCGCCACGTTAGGTTGTCAGGTGTGATTGGTGAACCTTGTGTGGGGCATGGAGCGATCGCATCTTTGTTGAGAGTATGGCCTGACACTGGAAGGATCTGGACTAATGATATTGACCCCAACAAAGAAGCAGATTATCACTACGATGCAACGCTATCTCAATCATGGGACTCTTTCCCAGAGTGTGACTGGATCTGCACTAACCCACCTTATGCGGAGTTGGCTGCACCAATTACCAAAAATGCTTACCAGAAAGCGCGTGTAGGTGTCGCTGCATTCTTGTTAACCAGCTTTCTCGAACCTTGCGATGACCGGGCTGAATTCCTTCAACAACACCCGCCATCACTCGTCCTAATCATGCCCCGCTTCTGCTTTCGCAAGGATAAAAAAGGTAAGCGCTGGGCTACTGATAACATCACCATCTCATGCTTTGTTTGGGATAAGCGAACCAAAGACCAACGCATTATTGTACGTCCGGCTAATAAAATTGCTGGCTTTTATAAGAATCCAGATAAAGTGATTAGCCAAGAGTCGGCAATATCTGTTGTGAGGGCGATCGCTACTGCTGAGATTAGTACAAACTATTGCTTGAAGAGGTAATTATGTCAACAAATATTGAATGGACGAATGAAACTTGGAATGTAATTGTGGGATGTTCTCGTATTTCAAGCGGCTGCCAAAAATGTTACGCAGCTACTGCCGCCGCTTCCCCAAGACTTCAACAATTTCCACAATACCAGGCTGTCAGCAAGTGGGATGGCACAGTTCAATTTGTCGAATCTCAATTACTCAAACCATTGAGTTGGAGAAAGCCTAAAAGGATATTCGTTTGCTCAATGGCTGATTTGTTTCATGCCAATGTCCTTGACGAATGGATTCATCAAGTAATGGCTGTTGTTGCTCTTTCACCTCAGCATACTTTTCAGATTTTAACCAAGCGACCAGAAAGAATGAAGGAGTATTTTAGTCAACCCAACCTATGGGTTAAGTGGTATGAAGCAGCAAGCGTAAATCTTTGGGACGCTGTTAGTGACAAATTTGGAGGATTAATTAATCTCCAACAATATTTTACCCTGCAACCATTTCCTTTACCTAATCTCTGGTTAGGAACTTCAACGGAGAATCAACAAATGGCAGATAAGCGTATCCCAATTCTCTTACAAATACCCGCAGCGATTCGGTTTTTATCTTGTGAACCACTGCTTGAAGAAATTGATTTTAGACAAGCAGGTGCAATCCAAAGATTAATTAGTGATGACTACGAATGGGAATTAGTGAATGAAGATATCCAATGGATTGTTGTAGGGGGTGAGTCTGGCCCCCAATCAAGACCATGCCACATCGAATGGATTGAGTCTATTGTCCAACAGTGTCAACAATCCCAAACGCCTGTGTTTGTGAAGCAGTTGGGGGCGAATGCTTACTACCAGGGGCAACAATTTAAAACCCGCGATAAAAAGGGTGTCGAAATCAAAGAGTTTCCCCTTCAACTGCAATTACAAGAATTTCCGTTTGGTACGTGAATCAAGCAAAATCCCCCACCCATAGCGCAGTGTAGGGGAAAAGATCAACTATAAATTTTGACAAATGGTGGTTGTATATGAGTGTAACATCAAAAATACAGAGCGATAGCTTCAGCGACGGCAGAAAGAAACGCCATATTTACATCGATAGTAAGTTGGATGATTTGCCACTAACAATGGAGGCATTTCGGGTTTACTCTCACCTGTGCCGTCGAGCCGGTTGTGATAATAACGCCTTCCCTTCATACAAATCTATTGGTGAGTCATGCTTTCGAGGGTCTTTTCCAAATTCACCAACCGACACTTTACGGCGAAAAGCGATCTCCGCAGTAAATGAACTTATCTGTTGGAATTTGGTTACAAAAACCGGCAGAGAGAATGACGGGCTACAAACATCAAATCATTACAGTCTTAGGGACATGGAAGACTGGTTCCCTAATCCATTAAAACCGTCTTCCTTAATTAGAGGAAAGAAAGATTTAGATAGTGATGGGGGAACACCCAGTAGTGTTGGGGGGACACTAGGGGTAGTGCTGGGGGAACACCCCGGTAGTGTTGGGGGGACACCCAAAGATTATCCAATTGAAGATTATCCAATTGAAGTCCATCCACTTAAGGACGCGCCCCTGGCAACGCCACCCGCGCCCCCCACCCCAGAATCGTGTGTGTGTGAAAAAGAAGAACTTGATTTAACAACGGAAAAAATTGAACACGAAGAACCAACCCCAAAACTTTCCACTTTGTTGTTAAATAAATCCGAGTCTTCGCAACAAACCGATAACCCCTCTTGTAGACCAACTATTGCGGCGGAGTCGTTCGATAAAAACGAACAAGCGAATAAGCCGAAACAACCAAAATTCCAGTCGATTGAAGACTTGATTGACATGGTTTTAGTAGATCCAAGCATCATGGCAACTGACTCATTGCCTGCTGTGTACAGAACAGAAATCAAAATGCGTAATTGGCGCTTCCCCTGGCGTACTGCTACCAGGGACAAGATTTACCAAACCTGCGATCGCCGACTGGTAGAGTTGATAGCCAAACACAGGGCTAAGTGGAGTCAGAGCGAATCTTGGCAAGAGAAAATCCCCACAGTTCTCAAGTCAATTGGTAACTTAGAAGGCTCCAAAGCCGGACTAGAAGAATTACTGGGCTATTGGTCACAAATTTCTGAACCAGAAGCCACATCATCACCAACAAAACAACAAAAACCAGATGAAAAACAACCCATCGGCTATTTCGCTAACCGTTCTCTTGATTGGCATAAAGCCATATTCTGCGAATTACTTGACCTTGGAGAGCGCCAAGGACTAGATCGGGCGATCGCCTCTTTCCGTACCCGCTATGACCAAGGAAATACAGGAGCTACTGATGGTTGGTTAAATTGGCTATCGCTCAATTATCCCGAAATATATGCCCATTTATATCATCAACAAGCCGCATAACGAGGAAATATGACAGAACAATTGAATTTTCAATCCACCACTGTAGACCGCTTACCCCCACAAAACATTGAGGCAGAAGAAGTAATACTTGGTGGGATTATGCTTGATCCAGAAGCAATGAGCAGAATAGTAGATCGCTTAATCCCCGAAGCATTTTACATCTCCTCACACAAAGACATTTACCAAGCTGCGCTGCGCCTCCATACACAAAGCAGACCTACAGATTTACTGTCTGTAACCAGTTGGCTAACTGACAATGGGCTTTTGTTTCGTGTTGGTGGTCGAGATAAACTGGCTACACTCATTGACCGTACAGTTTCAGCCATCAACATCGACGCTCTGGCAGAATTGGTAATGGAAAAATACCACCGCCGACAATTAATCAAGGCGGCAAATGAGATTCTACATCTCGGCTATGAAACTGAAACTGAATTACCACAGATTCTTGACGCTGCTGAACAAAAAGTTTTCAGTGTCACACAACAGCGCTCTCATGATGACCTGATTCATATTTCTGACTGTTTGGTTGACGCTTACCAAGAAATCGAGTCGCGCCACGCTGGTACATCTAGCCCCGCCATTTCTACCGGATTCTATGATTTGGATGGTTTACTCGGTGGTGGCTTTCGCCCCAAACGCCTGTATATACTCGCTGCTCGTCCATCTGTTGGCAAGTCTGCTCTTGCTGGTAACTTAGCTCTTAATGTCGCTCAATCCCAAAGATTACCTGTAGCTATCTTCAGTTTGGAAATGAGCCGCGAAGAATATGTGCAGAGATTCTTGTCAAGTGAATCCGGCATTGAGAACAGCTTACTCGAAACGGGGCGGCTCTCTAACAATCAGTGGCAACCCCTGAGTCAGGCGGTAGCACAACTTTCCGAACAAGGGATTTTTATCAATGATAATTCCTGCCCCACAATGAATGAGATTCGTAGCCAAGTCCGAAAAATCTCAGCCACACATGGTGGTGTCGGACTGGTTATCGTAGACTATTTACAGTTGATGTCTGAGGGTACTGATTCAAGAATGAACATGACCCAGAGAGTTGGTCAAATCAGCCGAGGACTCAAAAAATTAGCTAAGGATCTTGATGTTCCAGTCCTAGCCTTGTCTCAGTTAAGCCGGGAAGTCGAACACCGTAATGATAAACGCCCTATACTGAGTGATTTGAGAGACAGTGGGGCGGTGGAACAGGACAGCGATGTTGTGATTATGCTCTACCGTGATGAGGTTCATAATCCCGATTCCCCTGACCGTGGCATTTCCGAGTTAATTGTCCGCAAGCAGAGAAATGGCCCTACTGGTACAGTCAAGCTGCTATTTGATAACCAGTTTACCAAGTTCAAAAACTTAGTGCGTCATCGGCAGTTTTAAGTATATGAGAATACATCGCTGTAATTTGATGGATCTCAATTGGGCATACTACTGGCGCCATTTCGGTCACACAGGTATTCCCAAATTCGCACTCTAGTATCAATTTTAACTCTACACAGCTTGGGACTATCGCCACAATCTGCAATGGTCTAAAGTCACAACCACATCCTGCGATCGCTGCATTAGACCTGTGCGTTCAACTATTGGAGTTTTAAAACAGATGAAAGCGCTATCCGTTCGTCAACCCTGGGCTTATGCCATCATTCACTCCACCAAAAATATAGAAAACCGTGGCTGGCCTATCAATTATCGCGGTGACATTCTCATTCACGCTGCGAAAACCTGCACCAAAAAAGCGTACTTTGAGGCGAAAGAATTTTGTCAAGGGATGGGTGTAGTAATCCCAGAATTAATCTCTCTACGTCGCGGTCAAATCATTGGCATTGTCACAATAGTTGATTGTCAGTTTTCACCGGTTGCGTCTGGCTGGGGAATGGCTGACCAGTACCACTGGCATCTAGAGAATCCACGAGAAATCACGCCGATTCCTTATATTGGGCGGTTGGGAATTTTTGAAGTGCCTGATGAACTGGTTATGGAGGTGGTTGCATGACTAAAACAGTCTTAAGTCATACGCTACCTCCGAAGGCAAAACCAGTAATAGTTGAGTTATCTGCAATACCCGAAAAATTCTTAGAGAAAGGGGTCAAAGGCTCACAGGGGGAATCAGTCGGTTGTCTTTATCAGTACCTCGAAACTAAAAAGCTACTTGATGGGGAGACTGTTTCTTATCCCCGTGTGATTGGTGAACGTGACCCGAATAATCCCTTTCATTGGCGATGGGCATTCAATTGGAAAGAGAAGATAAACGGGGCATGGAAAGGCAAAAGTATAGGTTCAATTCCCCCTGGCGCTGTGACAATGATTCGGACACTGCAACAAGAGAGGGCAACGCGAGAGAATATCATCACTTTTATCAAAAAAGCGAAAACCAAAAAGCCATCACCAAAATTAGATGTCTGCAAAAGTTTTGAGAACACAAAAATAAAACCAGTTTTACCAAATGATGCCCCAATCGCCGTAGTGCTGTTCGCGGGTGGCGGCGGGATTGAAGCGGGGATGGTCAATAGTGGTATTCGCCCAGTTATCGCGGTCGAGTTTGACCCAAGCAAACCAGAACTGAGCCGGGCGATCGCTTTCAACCATCACCGCAACTTTAGCGAGTACGGCTGTAGAGTCGTCCAGCTAACAGTTCAAGAAGTAGCACAGTCAGAATTCATAGGGTTTCCCCGTTACCCCGACTATCTCCACGCCTCCCCGGTGTGCGCCAACTTTAGCCAAGCTCACACAGCCAAAGCGGGTAAGGGTGAGGAAACGGCTAATGATCTGAGTGCTGCCTTCGCAGTGGCTGAAGCCATCCGACAGTTACAGCCACAGGTGTTTACTCTCGAAAATGTTCCGCGCTATCAGAACAGTCAGAGTTTCAGTATAATCCTGTCAGCTTTGGAGCAAGAGGGGTACTCGGTCAATTACAGCGTTGTCAACAAGGGTGACTTCGGACTGCCCCAGGCGCGGCGGCGGTTAGTTTTGGTTGCCAGTAGAGGTTGTCGCGTTGCTTTACCTTCGGGAACTACACCTTGTGGTTGGTACTCAGCGATCGCCCATCTCATCCCTACAATGGCTGATTCTCAACTACTACCCAAACAGCAACAAGCTTTGGAGAAATTTTTAGCCGGGAATGCGCCGACACCACTGCTAATAGAAAGAGTTGGGGGACGTACACAGTCCAAGTATAAACCTGCACACTTGCCCTGTAACACGATATTGCGATGCCTGCGGCGGGCTGCGCCTACGCACTTCACGGATCACAAGGGCTGCAATCGGAGCAGATTCGCTGATATCTGGTTGCCGGATGGTACGGTCAAATCCTTGTCTATCGAAGGTGCAGCCATTTTACAGGGTTTCCCTAGCTGGTACGAATTCCCGCCCGAAACTGCTACGGCGGGGTCAATTATCGGGTATTCCGTGCCTCCTTTGTTCGCTACTCAATTATTCACCTCAGCACAAAGTATTTTGAAAGCTGCAATTGTATGACTAAGGGACTTGCAATATTGTTGGTGGCTCACAGCAGGGACTTGACTAACTCCTACTTTTTTCCAAGGTTTCTACAGAATGACGAATTTCCAGATAGCGATGAAGATATTCAGTAATAATCCCATGCATGAATAAATCACGGGCAGCTTTGAAAGGACTGTTTGGTGCTAAAGGATGGCGATTTGTAATTAGATGATTCCAGTTATAATCATCAACAATTGTACTAATGTAGACGGCAAAATTTTCATCAAACTGTAGTGATAGTACTGCTCGTGTAAATTCATCACTAGTTAAACACAAGGAGTAAAATACTTTAAACAGTTCAATTGTTGATTCCAAGTCAAGAATCTTCCAAGGAGAACGGGTGTCAAAATCTATATCTATTTTTATAGGCGTAATGCTATCGTAATTTAGTTTTCGTTGTTTGAGTTGTTCCAACCATTGGGGATTTGCTTGTTGCGCCTGGTGATAGTCAAGGACAAAGTTATAAAGAATCAGGTCATGCTCTAAAAAGGCATTTTTTTTAGCTAAGTCATCAACTGTACGTGGGTAAAGTTGAGATTTTTCTATCATTGGGTCAGGGCCGTTATCAATCAGGAAATTGATAATGCTAGACCCCAGACAGATGTGACGTACAATCAAATAACAAGCTTGTGGTGAGACAAAATGCTTGAGGAAAAATGCAGCAGATTTGTGCATCAAACCATGTGCATTAAACTGAAATGGCAGCAAGCGCTTGACAGTGATAATCAGTGCCAACAGCACATTTGCTAGCAGCTTAATAGGAATTAACAGATAGCGGCGAGTCCAAACTTGTAAGTCCCGAATCATGGAAGCTTTTGCAAGTGGGTCAACAGGAATCGCTGCATCCAAGTAAAGAGCATCCCAAACGTTGGGATCACGTCGATTATGTAGTTGTGATGTCCAAGGTTTAGGGGATTGGAATTCCTGGACTTCTGGTAGTTGCGTTGACTGGAGAATTTGTGAGGATAATATTTCTTTCATTACTTAATTTCTTCAAGTTGTAATTGATATAAGCGAGCAGTGACTTTACTTGTTTTAACAATCCCAGAGCATATTTCAGCAGTCATCCAGTCAGCATTAATAATTGACTGTAGTTTGTTAATATGGGATTGATCATTAGCACCGTGATAAGCTAAAAAAGAAACTTGGTCATCTCGCAAACCCAAAGTTTTCTGAATTAGGGAAGCCCACTGTGCAGCTAACTGATTTCCTAAACCTTCAATAATGAACATACTGCCAATCAGGTCAACTGGATTTTCCCGTGATGCCTGATGGAAAATAAACGCTGATAGCGCTTCCGAACCAATATTTTTTTGAGCCTCAACAATTTCTTCTAACACACCCCCAACTGACACATAGTTGCTTTCTAACATCTGATAGTCACGATGCTCATCTTGTGCATGACCAATAAAGGTAGAACGCAACTTAAAATCTGTCATATTCGATGCAGCACGAGCTATCCAACGCGCTCCCTCTACAACTTGAGGACGCAAATTACGTAACAAAGCTTTGTAGTCTTCTAGAGTAAACGCGCCCCGATGCAATTTGCGAACAATCGGTACAGAACGCAACTGGTGTTCAAACTCCAACCAGACTTGTGCTAATTGACGCAGTAAATCAGATGCAACCGAGTTTGGTTGTTCTGCTTGAATACTGTCCTGAGAAAAATTAACAGATGCAAATTGAATATTTTCTTTCCTTTGTTGGTTTAGGGAGAGTGAATTAGGGTGCAAGAAGTTAATTTCCTCGGTTGAATTACTATCTTGCAAAGAGTTATATTGTTCTGTTAGCCTGCTGAAGGCAACTGTTGATGCTTCTACTACACTCAGCATCATGTAAGCCGTTGTGTAGCGTCCACTCTCTGGTACAAAGCAGAAGATTTTTTGACCTGAGCGCAACTTACCCGAATAAAATAACTCTTCTAACATCAGGTAAATTGAGGCACAGCCAGTATTACCCCGTGTATAGAGGTTAGTAAACCATTTCTCTTGCGGAATCATACAATCAGCTTTTTGTAAAAGCTCAACTATTTTTCCTCGGAAGAAGTGAGAGGAGTAGTGGCACAAAAGCCAATCAATTTCCTTTGGTTCAACTCTTCGGGACTCAATCAACTTCAACCAACCTTCAACTCCCAATTTGATCACATCATCTAGTCTGCGGATATTTTGCCGCAAATTAATAGCTCCATTAGCAGCAGCATCAGCATAAGATGGATAATCCATCCAACTTTTTTGACCAGTTTCATCTTCTGTACCAGCATACATGCATAAAGGATAAGCATTAGCATGAGAAACTAGTTCAATCCACTCAATTTTTAAACTAATATTATTAGCTCTCGGCTGATTTTGAATTAAGAACGAGCCAGCACCATCTGAGAGCATCCAGCGAAGAAATTCAGTGTCAAAAGGTAATTTTTCTCCTCCATCTTGAAATCGAGATTGGGCTTCAAAGTGAGTGTGTTTAAATAAACGAGACGCTAGTTCAGACGCTACGGCAACAGCAACCTGCTTTTTCCCTAATTCGACTTGAGATGCTGCATACTTCAATGCAGCGATACCAGCACAACAAACGCCTTGATTTGAAGTAACTTCTAAAGAAGAAAACTCTGGTAATTCGCCATGTACCATACTGCCAAATCCGGGGATCAATAAATCAGACCAGCTAGTAGCACAAGCTAACAAATCAACCGCAGTCGATTCTAAATTCATCTTTAATAGTGCATCACGCACAGCAGTAGCAGCCATCTGGCTATTAAGATAGGTAGTGTTCTGCTGTCGGTCAAGGGCATAGTAACGTTGTTGAATACCATTACTTTGAAGGATGCGATGTCTGGCTTTAGAAGCCTGTCCGCCTATTTTACCCAAGTAGTCTTCTATCTGATCGTTGCTAATGGGTTTCCCTGGTAAAAATTTACCGATACTGTTGATATAAGCGCTGTTCATAGTAAAAGCTCTTTGTAAATTAGTAGATAGCTATACTCAAGCTTTGAGCATAAAAATATGTGATAATTTACCCTTTGTAAATAAGCATTTTTTGAGGAAATCAGGAAGAAAAGCTTTAGATGGCAATAAACTATCTAGTTAAAGTATGGAATTATACTGGAAGTATTTTCCAAATATTGTGACAGTTTGATGAACGCACGTTTAAAGCCACTCTAACTCATCAATGGGATTGAATAAAATACAAATTATATTCTCTAAATATTGTGACAGTTTGATGAACGCACGTTTAAAGCCACTCAAATTCATCAATGATAGGCTGTGGAGGGACGGTTGTAACAAGGGCAAAGGATTGGCGATCGCTTACGTTGGCACACTTTCACAAAAATACTCTACTGAGTTATTCACATCAATAGAGTATATAAATTTACTACTATTATTTTCACTAGCATTCAGCTTATACTTTGATAACTATTTATACCTCTGTACAAGTACTGCAAATCTTCCCTACATACAGTTTATGTGGGGTTTCCCTTGCATCAGCACGAGTAACTTCTGGGGTTTCCGTTGGAGTAGCCAAGGGGATCAAGGGTAATTATGATGCCCGTCGCGCTTATGGTTTGAGTTGTTCTCCAAGGCAAGCTGCGATGGCGCAAGCGCCCACCGTAGGTGATCGCTTGGAAACGGATTGATTATTTGTGGAATCTATTGTCCTGTCAGGAGGCATAACCATGATTAACCTTGTCACAACCTAGAAGGATAGTTGCTATCTTTCGCCTTCTTCAAATGCGATCGCCCATCGCACGAGCGATCAGCTACGATTTAGAGAGGCAGTGGGTATGACAATATACCCATAAGCACTTGAGTACTTGAGTACTGATGCAACCAGCGCTCCTTATTGTTCAAAGTCGTCAAACATTAATTTCCCTATCAGGACGAGTGTATAATCTATCAAAATTAGAGTTAGATTATACTAAGTCAGTCTGAATCTTCACTCTCTTCAATTTGGGGTTTTGTAGTCTTACTGGAATTCAGCTGCAACAAACAAGTTATGGATGTAGGAATAATGCCAGTAGCTAAAGGTATATAACTAGAGTCCATAACGGCTAAACCAAGCGGTAGCAATGTAATAGCTACCAAATAAATATTCAAAAAAACTTTATTCATGACGATAATCTAATCCGATACCGCATGGATTACAAATTGAAGGAGGCAGGTATGCTAGAGGAGCTTTGCTCAGTAGTGGATTCGCTCCCTACTGAGAAAGGAGCCATGCTGACTGCCGTAATGAAAGGGGAAGTTGAGGCAACAATCGGGGCCTTAAACCCAAGACCCGTCGTCTGTCGCTTTACTGAAACAGATAGGGGAGCAACGCGAAAAAGTGAGATCGGGGTTTAGTTCTCAATTACACCTCTATATTCTCAACAAAACTTGGTTTTTTAGTTGCGATCGCATCCCGAAACAAGCTATATACGTCCCAGGTTTCAGCACCTCACAAAATCGCGTTGCTCCCAACAGATAGCGCCACAGAGAGCGAGTCCACATACTCCTACAAAGATTTAGCTAGCAAGATCGTCTCTTAGAAAACGTCGGGCAGTTTTCCTCTCTCTTGAACTATCCACTAACTCCTACCTGACTCAATAATGTCGATAAACAATTAATGAGAAGACTCATAAATAATGGCAACTGCAAATAAGCAGAAGATAAACACTGCGATACGTCCAAGCCACTCCCATAGGCTCGGAGATAATAGCATTTGAACAATTGTGTTAACTCCAAAAACTTGAGAGATGACATACGCAATCACAAAACCAAACAGACTCAGCAGAAAAAATTTCAGAACCTTACAAGCCGAGTTGAATAAGAAATTACCGTCGTCAGTTAGATGATGTT
The DNA here is from genome assembly GCA_038259325.1 of Chroococcales cyanobacterium. Classification (GTDB taxonomy): domain Bacteria; phylum Cyanobacteriota; class Cyanobacteriia; order Cyanobacteriales; family Nostocaceae; genus Nostoc. Next base: position 40,093 of record JBBSOX010000012.1, read on the forward strand.
TCATACTTTTACCCTTTTTTAAGAGTGAAATTTGGGATAAATACACCTTCGGTTACAACAAGCTATTGACAAATACAACAGCCCTGTACGTTGTATGTAAATTCCAACAAAAAAGCTGTTCATGTGGGTTTACACTTGAAACAGCATGTGATTAGTATCTAATCCTCAAGGCTAGTTGGATATTAACGAGTAGATATTTAATTGTTAGTAAGTGTCAGCTGTACCAGCTGCTCTAAATGAAGTGTGTAAAAACTAGGAGGACAGAATTTATTTTTCCTTCACCACTCAAAAACTATTAGCGAGTCTTTATTTGCTGCCCTCTATAAAATATTTCCACTTTGCCAATAAATGACCTAGAGTCGGGGAATTCCACTCTAACAATCCCAAAACCACTGATTATTGCCACAACAATAACCCTGGAACGAAAAAAATCAATCGCGCTATTAGGAGGTTGCTGCGACAACAAAGTGGTCATCCCCAAGGGTGATGGGGTAAGACCGTACTCCTTAGCTACATCAATTAGCTCCTCATAAGGACAGGTGATTGAGTGTCTATTCGGAAAAGTAATCCTTTGGTTATCTTTCCCAACTCTTTTGAGAGAAGCATAATACGGGCTTTCTGTCCCAATAAACCTGGGCAGACTGTCTAGAAACTCTTTTAGAGAAGGTTGCATAAAGTTGTGAGCCATAGGTATACTCCCGCCAGAGCGACTATGACTCGCCCTTTTTGGCTTATACGTACAGTAACTTACTAAAATTTATTTTGCAAGTATGTTTACTTATTTTTACTTATTGTCTATTTATTTTAGTTTAAAGCCTTTATATAAAATTGCTATGTTGTTTTATTAAGGCTATAATTGCTAGAATGTATGTACCTAACTGTAACAGCAATGGCAAAACCCTCTTTGAAAGCATCTCCAAAAGGACTCCAGCAAGCACATGAGGCTTTTATCAAGCGAGAATTCACACAAGAGTCTCTAGCTGCTCAACTGGGTTGCAATCGTTCTGTTATCAGTAAGTTTTTTAACGGCGAGAACGTTTGGGAAAAATACTTTACTACCATTTGTGAAGCGTTAGAAGTTGATTACCAAGAGATTGTGTATGGATATTTAGCACCTTCAGCTCAAGATTTAGTTGGAAAGGTGCGGACTCAGGTAAAAGAACTAACCCAAGAGTTGTGCGGAACGATGCGTATATTAGATATGACACAACCGATTGAGTTGAGTCAAATCTATACCGATGTGAATATTTTGGAGAAGCTAACAGCACTCCGACGTACAACAATTGATGAATTACTTAAAGAATGTGGATATGAGGATTTTGACAGATTTGGATTAGGTAAAGTTGTAGAAAAGCGACTTCTTGGCGTAAAAGCAGTTGAAAAATATAAGAAATTAATTGTACTAGGAAAGCCCGGATCTGGTAAAACTACCTTCTTAAGATATCTAGCAGTTCAGTGCAATCAAGGTATTTTTCAACCTCACCTTGTACCTATTTTTATCCCTCTAAAATATTTTGCTGAAGATCCAACTCAACCTAGTTTATTAGAATATATTAGGCAGCAGTACTCTGGGTGTGATGTAACAGAAGAAGAACTTATCGAATTATTTAAGCAAGGTTCTGCTCTGATTTTACTGGATGGATTAGATGAAGTTAGCATCGAATATCAAGAGCATACTTTAAAAGAAGTTAGAAGTTTTTCTCGGATATATTTTGACAATCATTTTGTCATTGCTTGTCGAATTGCGGCATGGGAGTATACCTTTGATAAATTCACAGAAGTAGAAATAGCTGATTTTGATGATAAACAAATAAATGAATTTGCCAACAATTGGTTCAAGAACAAATCAGTCAAGTCAGAGAACAAGTCAGAGAAGTTTATTAAGTATCTAAATAAGAATAATCGTGTCTATCAATTAGCCGTCACACCTTTATTACTAACTCTTCTATGCTTAGTATTTGAAGAATCTGCTAGTTTAACAAATAATCGTTCAGAAAGTTACCATGAAGGATTAGATGTTTTATTAAAAAAATGGGATGCCAAACGTGGAATTCATCGAGATCAAATTTATCAAAAATTATCGCTTCCACGCAAAAAAGATTTACTCCGTCAAATTGCTTACAGTACTTTTGAAAAGGAGAAGTATTTTTTTACCCCATTAGATGTCAAGCTCATTCTGAAAAAATATCTCGAGAAAATATCAAATCTTGATAGTGAGTCAAATATTTCACAGGGTGATATTGAAGAGCTTTTGAAAGCTATGGAAGCTCAACATGGGATTATAATTGAGCGAGCTAAAGGAATTTATTCATTTTCTCACCTTACTTTTCATGAGTATTTTGTTGCTAAAAGAATTGTTAGATTAATTCCACAAACATTAGACGAAGAATTACATCACGATGAGGAATTTAACAATAATGATAAATTCCCAAATTCGGAAGCTGATAACAAATCAATAAGTAATCAAAAATTACAAAAAGATCAAGAAGAATTACATAAGCTAGTTAAACATCTAAAAAACCGCAAATGGAGGGAGGTTTTTCTCCTAGTAGCAGAGATATTATCAGATGCTAGCAATCTTTTTAGATTGATGAAGGAGGAAGCTGATCAAATCTTAGAGGGTAAAGATAATCTACAGAAATATCTGAAGCTTGTAAATAAAAAGTCTCAATCGCTACTCCACCTATTTGAGATAAAAGATAATCTAGAAGTAAAGAAATTTTCTGCTGCTATTCGTGCATTTTATTTTGACATTGATTATGACATCGACCCAGATAGACAGCTTTGCTTTTTGTTGGAACCACGAACAAAGTACTTAACTTGCGGTAATTGTTTTACTCGTATACTTAAAGATATTAATAGCTTGGAAGAAGGTATTATTCATGCTAAAAAATATGACGACATGACTGATGAAGCAAGTATAAAAGTAATTAATGCAGCTTCTGCTGATGAAATTATGAAAATTGCTGTTAATTATGGTATAAAATCTAAAAAAATACGACAAGATAATCGAGAAGAACTAGAGAGGATAATGAGTGATTTTTTTGAAGTAAATAATACTATGCAAGAAAATGAAGAGAGATTAAAGCACGGTGCAGATAAAGTCAGAGAAGTCGCAAGTAAAAAACTATTAGGTGATCAATTGTTAGGAGCTAGTTTTAAAGATTTTAACGAAGAAGATCAACAAAGCCTTAAAGATTATCATTATGCAAACAAGCTGCTAATAGACTGTTTACTTCAAACAGATTGCCTTGTTAGTTTTCAAGTATGTGAAGAAATTTTGGAAACATTATTTTTACCAAAAGTTCTATGAAATTCGTCTATTTTTGGATAGCTGAATTAGGTTTTACATATTTCTTTGATTTCCAAAAACTCTTCCTTAATTGATATTAACCTCAAGAAATTTCTCTAACTTAAATGCTATTAAATTCATCAACTGATCGAGCAATTAACTTAAAACCTTCTTCTATAACTCCTCAATCTCTAGAAAAGACACATACATTATCAGAAAAAATTGTCTATCTTCTTTCTAATACTCACCAAATGCTTCCAGAAGCTGAGACAATCCTTAACACCTTATACCGAGATTTGCCAATAATTTTGCATTCAGCATTTACTGATGAAGAATCTGTAGCACTTTTGGAAGTTCATAAAAGTCTTTATAATATCTATGAAGTAAGTCTTAGCCACCCCCTATCACCAATTTGTATACACGAACATAGCCCCTGGCTATTAAGAATTCGTAATCAAATTGAAAATGCATGGCTTAATTATGAACTGCCACGCATTCAAAAACAATTACCATCTCCGTCTGAAGCAAAACATCCAAAATTACTTCGTGATTGGTTTGTTCAACAAGCACACACAGAATCGGATCTCGATAAATGCTTGTTAAACTTTTTAAAAAATCAAGCATCTATTGAGCAATTCAATATATTTATACTCTCAGATGCGACTTTAAACTATCGTTTTTGCGATGCCTTAGCTTTAGCACAACTCCACTTTTCAGAGACAGTGAAAGCTGAAATCGTTCATAATATGTGGGATGAATGTGGTCATGGAGTAGCAGAGAAGTCACACGGTAGGCAGTTCACGCAGATGCTTGCTTCCCTTGGTCTAGAGCAACCAACACTCCCCATTTGGGAAGACTGGCGACCCTACGCAGGTCACAACCTGTACTTTTGCTTCGGTTTGAACCGGAGACACTATTTTAAGGGAATTGGAAGTTTAGGAATGCCCGAAATTTTCGACCCAAATCGCAATCGTTCAGTTGTTGCTGGTTTAGAACGCCTATATTCGGATGCACGGGTAAAATGCGAATATTTTTACGACCATATAGAAGTAGATGAGAAACATGCTTTAGGCTGGCTGAACAATGCGATCGTCCCGATCGTTGAAGTAGAACCAGAAGCAGGATTGGAACTGGCTATAGGAGGTGCGCTTCGCATGGAAGTCATGAGGCGCTACAACCAGTATCTGGCAGTCAGGTTAGGGGTATGAGAATCATTTTAACTATTACTAGGTTAAGCTCAAAAGTCCTATTGTAAGGATTTTTTCACCTATTTGCCGACGATTGGTCGGCAAATCTTTTTCGATATGCGAACCGACCATCATAGCTATTGTTAAATCCATATCTACAGCAGGCTACTCGGCATCGTACTCTGCCCTTGTCTCTCAAAAGCAATCCACACCCATACAACAATAAGCAAAATGTCTCTGATTCGCTGATAAGTTCTTGTATCCTGGGATATCCGTTCTTTGTGGAAAGCCGAATGATTCCTATAGATATGAAACGACTCATCAAAAAAACCTCTAACCCAATCCGCAATAAAACAGAACTAACCCCACCACCGACTGAACCCATTGAGATGCCTGAGAGCCAAAATATTCCTGAACCAGTAATTGAACCAAATCCACCTGTGTACACTGAAGACATTTAAGTTACCAACTCATAATAAGCGGCAATCCCGGTCGAAAATCTACCTGTTTCCCCTGTTTCTCTCCATCAAAACCAAGCTCTACACAATAGTCTATTCCTACTCGCACCCTGATTTGATTTGTATCAATCACTGCTTGAAGTTCGGGTGACAAACCCTTCGCATAAGGGCCGATCAACTCTACACGAGTAATCTCGCCCCAACCAACACTATGCTCTAAAGGTTGTAATTTCTCAGTAGGGTATCGATCTGGACGTTGACCAAATGGAATTTGAAATAGCATTGGCTCGGTTAATACATCACTATTTGTGCCTACCGCAATACTAATTGTTTGGGGCAAATAAGGCGGGCAATATGCCCAACTAGAAAATGCAATTGTGTCACCAGAAACTATCGCAGGGCGTAAACATATCCCAAATGGACACGCGCCATTTTTTCGATTCATCCATCGCTTCCAAAGACGAGTCAGATGGATTTGCTCAGACTTTGCTTGTTCGGGATTATGTACCCACAAAAATTCCAGCATGGCGTTGTGGAAAAAGAAACGACGATTAGCTGTGCCTTGCCCAGGATGTGGGTTAGATGAACCCTCAACTAAACCAAAGGATACTAAAGCTTCAGCTTCCCAAGCATTAATATCAGTACATATAAACAGATGATCGAATTCAAATGCCATAGTTTCAAAACAATTTGAGGATAAGCTGACTCAGCTTCGGACACTGCAACAAGAGAGGGCAACACGAGAGAATATCATCGCCTTTATCAAAAAAGCAAAAACCAAAAAGTATTCTCCAAAAATTTTACATGTCTGCAAAAATGTTGATGACAAAAAATTAAAATCAGTTCTTTCAGATGATGCCCCAATCGCTGTAGTGCTATTCGCGGGTGGCGGCGGGATTGAAGCTGGGATGGTGCAAGCGGGTATTCGCCCAGTTATCGCAGTAGAGTTCGACCCAAGTAAACCAGAATTGAGTCGGGCGATCGCTTTCAACCATCACCGTAACTTTAGCGAGTACGGCTGTAGAGTCGTCCAGCTAACAGTTCAAGAAGTAGCGCGGTTAGGATTCATAGGTTTCCCACGCCGCCCTGATTACCTCCACGCCTCCCCGGTGTGCGCCAACTTTAGCCAAGCCCATACAGCGAAAGCGGGTAAGGGTATTGAAACGGCTGATGATCTGAGCGCAGCGATCGCGTTAGCAGAAGCCATCCGACAGTTACAGCCACGGGTGTTTACACTGGAAAATGTACCACGTTATCGAAACAGTCAGAGTTTTAGTATCATCCTGGATGCTTTGGAGCAAGAGGGGTACCTACGCCTAACCCTTCACTGATCATCCAAAGCCAACAATATTTGCAGATTTGCAAATTGTTCTAGAACTTCAACCTAGTCATAACTAGGCGGTTGCCAATTTTGCGAGGTGCTGTACTGGCAGTTTAGCCGCAGTCCAAGCATTCCAAGAACCAGGAACATTGACTACTTTCTCAAAGCCATGTTTTTGTAGTAAACTGGCAGCAATTGAAGCGCGATAACCACTGCCACAGTAAGTTGCAATAGTTTTATTTTTGTCTAACTCATCTAAATGTTCTTCTAAATGCGGCACGTAAATGTGTTTAGCACCAGGGACATTACCATCTTTAAACTCGTCATCTCCACGGACATCCAGTACTGTTACATCAGGATTATCTTTCTGCTGGTTTAACTCCTGGACAGTCCATTCACCGACATGTTTCAAAGGCAACCCTGCATTCTGCCAACTTGTCATGCCATCGTGAAGATACCCAGCAATATTGTCATAGCCAATTCGGAATAATTGCTGGGAAGCTAAACTAACACCCCTTTCACTTTCTAGCACCATTAAAATTTTCTTTTCTGGGTCAATCATCCAACCTATCCAGTTAGGAAATTCTGGACGCAAAGCGATGTTAATTGCGCCTGGTATATGTCCGCCACCAAAAGCAAGAATTGAACGGGTATCAATGACTACTGTGTTTTCATCTTGCATCAACTGTTGAAATTCTTGGGGCGACAACGGCGGTAAAATAGGTACATCACCTAATACTTTTGCCCCCTTAGCATTAACCTTTTTTAAACGTGGGTAGTGTGTTGGTGGTTCTGGCATTCCACCTAATACCCATTCGACAAATTCTGCTTCGGTACGCTGTTTAAATACTGGACTAAAAATTCGTTCATTACCAATGGTACTTTGTCGGCGATCGCCGATTGATTTACCACATGATGAACCCGCACCGTGAGAAGGATATATTTCTAGGCGATCGCCTAACGGTACGAGTTTATCAAACAATGAATGATATAGTTGCGCCGCCAATTTCTTCTCAGTACCACCACCTAGTAAATCTGGTCTTCCTACATCTAAGTTAAACAAGAAGTCACCAGTAAATATTGCGAATGGTTCCTTACCTTGCTTGGCATCAAAAATTAGCAACGATATGTGTTCTGGGGTATGTCCAGGGGTATGTAGTGCGCGAAGGGTAACGTTACCAATTTTTAATTCATCGCCCTCATTTAGCTGATGTAAATCAAATTGATAGTCATCACTTTTCCCACCATATATCGACGCATTTGTTCTCGCTTTTAGTTCATGGGAACCTGATACAAAATCCGCATGAATGTGAGTTTCGATAATGTGGGTAATTTTTACACCTAGTTCTCTGGCTCTTTGAATATAAATATCTACATCGCGGCGGGGGTCAAGTACTGCTACTACGCCTGCTTTATCGTCACCAATCAGATAGGATAAGTGGGCTAATCCTTCAACATTTATTTGCTCTAAAACTAATGCCATTATGCTTTCTCCCTACAACAGTAATCTATCCGAGGAAAGTCAGGTTATAATAAAAAATATTGATCCACGAACCTGACTTTATTAAGTAGTAGAAAAAAGTTAAACTGTTTTTGAGTGTTTAGAAACGTAACTCTCCAAGAATTGCTTCATCTGTGGTTGAGAATCACAGTTAAAGCCAGCTTCAGTTGCTTTCTCAAACACTTGCTCTGGTGTCATACCTTGTCGCGTTGCCACGTTCATAAATGCCATTGCACCTGCACGCATAGAACTCGCACAATGAATCAGAGCGGGTTTTGGTAGTTGATCGATTTGCGCTAAAACTTGATCTGTCAATTCGTCTGTCATCCCGTCTGGCTTGACTGGAATGTTGACATATTGCAATCCTGCGGATTCTGCGTGTTGCTGCTCATCGTGCATAAAGCCTTCCTCTTCAGGCGAGCGCAGATTCAGTACAGACTTGTATCCTTCTGTAGCAGCTTGTTGCAATTGCTCTGATTTCACCTGTCCGGCTACGGTTAGCTCCGAGTTAATCTTTTTAACGTTTTCCATTATGATCTTGTCATTTAAGCTTATCTACCATATTACTATATGGTAATATCATGTCTACCATATATAGTAAGATGTAATTTTTAGATTTGTATGCTAAAGCCGTCTTCTCAAGCCCTGGCTCCCGTTGCCGAGTTTTTCAAAGTTCTATCTGAAGTGAGTCGGCTGCAAGTGTTGTGTTGTCTGAAGTCAGGAGCTAAAAATGTCACGGAAATTATCGAAGCGACGGGACTGGGACAGGCGAACGTTTCCAAGCATCTAAAGGTGCTAACCCAAGCAGGGATGGTGACTCGTCAGCCACAAGGAATTAGTGTTTATTATGAAATTGCTGATCCGATTATCTTTGATTTGTGTGAAATAGTGTGCGATCGCTTGGCGATTCGACTAGAAGAACAAGCTCAACAGTTAGAGGAACTTAAAAACCTGCGCGAGTGAAGCTGGGATGGTACAGGCTGGTATTCGCCCAGTTATCGTCGGCTACGTTCTCGTCTTACTGCTCCCAAGGCGATTACTGCTACTGCTCACAAGCTAGCACGGATTTTCTATCGACTCTAACAGGGATAATCTTAAGTGCTGCGAGTGGAGGTATACAATGTTGAGTTTGAGTAGATGGGGCGCTTTGTTCAGTATTGCCATAGTTAGCGTTAGTACTTTCTCTTGGAATTGTGCTAACGCTCAAATTACTTCAGATGGTACTCTGCCTAATAACTCCAGCATCCAAAAAGGAAATAACACCTTCAACATCACCGGAGGAACAAAATCTGGAGGTAACTTATTTCACAGTTTTGGGGAGTTTTCTGTTCCTACTGGCAATACTGCTTTTTTTAGGAATGCTGCGGATATTCAGAACATTATTAGTCGGGTGACGGGAAATTCAATATCTAATATTGATGGGTTAATTAAAGCTAACGGTACAGCCAATTTGTTTTTAATTAATCCAAATGGTATTATTTTTGGTCAAAATGCGCGTTTGGATATAGGTGGTTCGTTTTTAGCAAGTACGGCAAGTAGTCTGAAGTTTGCAGATGGTTTTGAATTTAGCGCTATAAATCCTCAGTCTGCACCTTTGCTAAGTATTAATGTGCCAGTAGGTTTGCAGTATGGGGCAAATCCAGGAAGTATCCTCAATCAATCTCAAGCAATTGATGATAATGGAGAGTTTGTTGGTTTGGAAGTCAAACCAGAAAAAACTTTGGCACTGGTGGGCGGTGATGTTGCGATAGAAGGGGGGTTTCTTGTCGCCCCATCAGGACGGATTGAGTTAGGGAGTGTTGCTGGTAACAGTTTCGTCAGCCTGAAACCAAATGATACTGGCTATACTCTAGGTTATGAGGGCATTGAGAACTTTAAAGATATTTACTTAACGCAAGAAGCTTTTGTGGCTACCGATGGAAATAGTGGCGGTAGTATTCAAGTGCAGGGTGCTAATGTAATACTTGCAGACGGGTCGTTAATTTCAGCAGTTACTTTAGGTGAAGGCACAGGAAAAGGTTTGATGGTGAACGCCACTAATAGTGTGCAAGTGATTGGAGAATCGAATGATATTTTGTACAGGAGCGCTCTATGGACGCGCTCTGCCCGAAGCGCAACAGGGGCTGCTGGTGACTTAACGATTAATACTCGTAAATTAATTGTTCGAGATGGAGCAGAAGTCAGTACTCGTACTTCAGGGATTGGGCAAGGGGGAAAACTATCTATCAATGCCTCAGATTCTGTGGAAGTTTTTGGCACTTCAGCTAATGAGGGGTTTTATACTATTTTAGGTACTCTGGCTCTAGGTTCTGGGGCTGGTGGTGATTTAACAATTGCTACAAAACGTTTAGTTGTTAGCGATGGATCTCAGTTAGGAACTAGTACTTTTGGTCAAGGGCAAGGGGGAAAGTTGACTGTTAATGCCTCGGATTCTGTGGAATCAAATCATACTTCAGGGATTGGGGTGATTCCCACTAATTTGTTTACTCAAAGTGCTGGGTCTGGGGCTGCTGGCGACTTAACAGTTACTACAAAACGTTTAATCGTCAGTGATGGAGGTCGGCTAGGATCTGGTACTTTTGGCAAGGGGCAGGGGGGAGAGTTAACTGTCAATGCTTTAGAATTTGTGCAAGTATTTGGCACTTCAGTAATCAATGGGCAAAAGCGTTCTACTCTCTTGGGTAATCAAACTAAAGGTGCTGGGGCTGCTGGTAATTTGATAATTACTACACAGCAAATGATGGTTAGAGATGAAGCAAGTATTATAAACGATAGTCTTAGTACTGGGGCTGGTGGCGACTTGGCTATTGCTACGAGGGAGTTGATTGTTCAAAATGGGGGCAGTATCACAACTAGTAGTATTGGTACAAGCAAGTCAGGCAATTTAACCGTCACTGCTTCAGATTTTGTTGAATTGAAGGGTACAGGCATCCAAAGAAATGGAAGTAATACAATTCCGAGTGGCTTGTTTACTCGGTCATTTGATACAGGAGATGCTGGGAACTTAAGCATTGAAACCAAACGATTATTTATATCTGATGGTGCAAGAGTATCCAGTTCTACTTTTCTAGGTAAGGGAGGCAATTTAACTGTATTTGCCCCAGAATTAGTTATGGTGATTGGAACCTCATCTGATAAACAGATTAACAGTGGTCTGTTTTCTCAAACAGTTGGTACTGGAGATGCTGGAAATATAAGGATTGAAACAGGACAATTGATTCTTCGGGATCAAGCTGAAGTTACAGTAAGTGCTAACGACTTAGCCAAAGAATCAATTGTTGACGAAATTATAGCAAGTGTCGCCGACTTCGCTGGGAAACCATTGGGAACCGCAGGTAGTATAGAAATTAAAGCTCGGAACATCCTTTTAGAAAATCAGGCGGGTTTTCGATCGACAACTGTATCAGGTAATGGGGGTGATATTACTCTCCAAGTGCAGGACTTATTACTAATGCGTCGTGGCAGCGAAATTTCCACTAGTGCAGGCACAGCACAACAGGGTGGAGACGGTGGTGGTATCAATATTAATTCTAAATTTATTGTTAGTATACCCGAAGAAAACAGTAACATCAGCGCTAATGCTTTTTCAGGTGCAGGTGGAAATGTCCAAATTAATACTCAAGGTATTTTCGGTATTGAGTCACGCCCAAAACCAACCGAAAACAGTGACATTACAGCGAGTTCGGAATTGGGAGTCAGTGGCGAAGTAACTATCAACAGTTTAGATACTGATCCCAGTCGCGGCTTAATTCAACTACCCTCTAACTTCGTGGATGCATCCCAACAAATTGCCCAAGGTTGCACCCCCAGAGAAAGACAAAACGCTAGTCGTTTTATCGCTACAGGACGCGGTGGATTACCCCAAAGCCCTAATGAACCGTTGCGAGGACGAGCAGTGATTACTGATTGGGTAGATTTGCCCGAACAAGTAACACACAGAGTCACGGATAAATCATCTACTGCATCTATGACCAAATCTAGCGATCCGATTGTGGAGGCTCAAGGATGGATTGTCGATGCTAATGGTGATGTTATGCTTGTGGCTCAATCTGTGCAAAGTTCTTCTATTCCCTCTGCCATATCCTGTAGTCAATGATATCAAGTTCGGCAAGAAATCATCTTGTTGGTTGCTAGTTGCAATTGCTGTGTCTAATGTTTGCAAATACCAAGCATAACCATTGACAACACTCACAACAGAGTCACCTAAAACTGATTTAGTAGCAATTCGTTGCAGTATCTCAGAAATATCAACAGCAACTCCACCACTATCTTGTAATGATTTAATGATGCCATCGTTATAAGCCCCAGGTAATCCACCTAGATGTAGTATCCACAAAGGTGCAGGCGTATTGGGGACGGTTTTATTGTTCTTCGATAATTCATAACTACCTTCATCACTCAGCAGCAAAACGACATCATAAGCTGTATCTCCACGCAAATTGTTAAACTGTGTCAGCATTTCTTAGGGTTGAATTGTACCGTAAAAAGCGACTTTTTCCGGTTGGAATTGCTGGAGATCATCTAACCGTTTGGGTGCAGCACCTGGAGAAACACTAAGATATAAATCTGCATCGTTGTTCGTCAAATCATTATCTGCAAAGCCGTATTTTTTCAACCATGATAATGTTTGCAGCAATTCTTTCAGGACTTACGCAACTGGCACAAGCAATGGTGCGCTTCGCGCACCCAGCGCCCAAAAACTACACAAGAGATCACCAACCAACTTTTTGATGCACCTTCTATCGATTTTCTCATAAAACAGGACTTACGCAACTGGCACAGCGCGATCGCAATTTTATAGTATTTACGTACTATGTCAAAGTGGCGTACCTAGAGGGCATTGTTGAAATTAATAATAGTAATTAGCTGTGTTAAGTATTTTTCAAATCATGAGAAAATGAGTTGAGTATTCATAAAATAAATCTTGTAGTTTATGAGATTTACAAAACTTAACTATTGCCAGTACTTGTTAAGTAGTCAGATTAATTATAGTCTGACAAATTTGGCAGAGCATTTAGAGCAGATTAGTCATGATAAAATTAACCGTTATCTTAAGAATGAAAAGTTAACACCACGTTTACTTTGGGATAATGTTAAAGATATCCTACAACTGAGTGATAGCGCATATATAGTTTTTGATGACACAGTACTTGATAAACGATACGCCACAGAAATAGAGACAAGTAAAAGACAGTATAGTGGCAACCAACATGGTGTAATCCAAGGTATTGGGCTAATAAATTGTATATATGTCAATTATGAAATCGGAAAGTTTTGAATAGTTGATTATCGGATTTATGACCCTCCTAGAGATGGAAAAACAAAGATAGACCATGTTACAGAGATGCTGCAAAACCTTATATATCATAAGGCTTTACCGTTCCAAGCTGTCTTAATGGACACTTGGTATGCGACAAATAAATTGATGTTATATATTGATGGATTAGGGAAATATTATTATTGTCCTCTGAAACGTAATAGACTTGTTGATGATACGGCAGGTCAAAAAAATTATCAAAGAATTGAATTGTTATCTTGGGATAGCCAGGAGTTAAAATCAGGTAAAATAATTAAAATAAAAAAGTTTCCCCAAGCTACAAAAGTGAAGCTCTTCCGGGTAACTGTCTCGACCGACAGAACGGATTTTATCGCTACTAACGATTTATCTCAAGATTCTACGGACGTTGTACAAAAAGTGTGTAAGGTTCGATGGAAGGTTGAGGAGTTTCATAGAGAATTAAAACAAGTAACTGGTATTGAATCGTGTCAATGTCGCAAGGGACGTATTCAAAGAAACCATATTGCCTGTGCTATTTTAGTCTGGCTTCGACTCAAACATTTAGCTTATCAAAGCTACCAAACAATTTATCAAATTAAACATGGATTATTGTCCAATTATTTAGTTCAGCAACTAAAACGCCCGAATGTTCCTATGTTTATTGTCTAGTTGTTTGGCGCTCGGTGCGGCGCAGCCGCACCATCGTTTGTGACAGTTGCGTAAGTCCTGAGTAATAATGACCTGCTTTACCAAAGTGGTGTATTAGCTCGGAAAGAGTTCGCCCCTTCAAATCTGCGCCAGTATGAATACCGAGCGAGTGCATCTTTGCCGCCGTCACCTCTCCAATACCGTGAAACTTTTCAATTGGCAGATGCTCTACAAACGCGATTGCATCCTCCGGTAAAATGACTGTCAACCCATTGGGCTTGTTCTGCCCTGATGCCATTTTTGCAAGAAACTTGTTAATCGACACGCCTGCGGTTGCCGTTAACTGAGTTTCCTGGAAAATCGCAGTTTTGATGTATCTTGCGATAGTAGAAGCGTAGGGGATGTTTTGCCTATTCTCAGTAACATCTAGATATGCCTCATCTAGTGCAACCCCTTCCACCAAATCAGTATAGTGTTTGAAGATAGCGTGGATTGCAGAAGAAATTTCTCGGTAAACGTCAAATCTCGGTCTGACAAAGATAAGTCCAGGGCATTTTGCAAAAGCGGTTACTGACGGCATTGCTGAGTGAATCCCAAACTTACGAGCTTCATAGCTGGCTGCTGCAACTACACCGCGCTGATTGGGGCTGCCACCGACTACTAACGGTTTTCCTCGGTAGCTAGGATTGTCTCGCTGCTCTACCGATGCGTAAAAAGCATCCATATCTACGTGAACTATTTTCCTAGTTCTAGCGACAGATTCTTGTCCCAAGGGTAGCTCCACCACAAGCAGTCTCGTTTTTCACCCATTTTCAAGCAAATTAAATCCTAAATTAGAAATCCTATAGTACACTAGCACTAGTTTGAGCCAAATTTTGTATATCTGCAAATTATTTAAAGCAAGCTTTAACTTTCTACTATCCTCTGCGATTAATTTTTCTGTTAATCAGTAAGCGTGACAATGTGGCTCAAATTTGGTGTAGCTCCAGATGGACAATTAGTGTGTGTTGAAGATGTTGGTAGTGGTAAGACTAAGCTTTTATGCCCTATCCCTTATCAAACTGTTGAAATTCAAATACTTGGAACTTGGACACACCGAGGTAATGTTGAACTATATTTCAAGCACCGTTAGCAGAGTTTCAATTATCGCATCGGCAGTTTAACTGAGTACTTCAAGTTTAACCCCTCGGATGCTAACGCTGTCCTAAGTGAGCTACATAGCATGAAAGCTAAAGTACTTTCTCCAGTCGAAATAGACATTCTTAAGGAAAATATTACCTTATCTCAAGTTGCGATCTAGCCTATACTCATGCTCTGCAACAGCCAGGTTCCATATTTATATGCGATCGCACTCGCTAGCTTTTTAACAGTGAACAAGTTATCAGTAGTCTATTTATCCCGCGATCTAAGTCCCCCACGATTTTCTAGAAACCTTTGGTGACGATTCTTTATCCCCCATTAATGCAAAAATAATTGATAACTTTTAACAGTACTGTCTGTTTGCCCCATCTCCTCAATAGACACAATATGAATAGCGACCGATTGCAAGAACTTAAGCAAAAACTCACGAATGACGCAGACTTGTCCGATATCTGGCTATTTTATATGGATCATTTTGCGGATCATCCAGAATTCACTGACCTGGGTGAGCCTGCCGATCATGAATACCTAGATGGTGTCCTCCAAAAAACTTGTCAGCAGATGTTTGACAAGGCAATAAAGATTAGTAACTGTTTGCTGATCTACATTGCTCAATATCATTTATTTCATGGAGCTTTCCAAATCGAAGGACGTATTGGGGGTGTGATTTATTTCGAGGATATAAAGATTGGGTTAATTGCAGTGTCGGCAGATTATCCCCCTACCGATGCGGTTAAGTATTCACGTTTTACTGAGATGATTCAACTGTCTGCACCGCAGGGTAACGATTACAATTGAGATTCAATCTTTAATGTATAGTCAATGGTATTTCCCCCAAAGGTGCTGAGTAATTGGTAATTGCCCCATTATTAATTACTATATCTGGCGGTGAATATTTTTGAAGTACGTCTTGGGCCCATTTTTTTACAAGTTGTTCATTTGCCACATCTACAGATGTGAAATCGTTGGGCGCACTAAACTTTTGGCGTATTTTATCGATTGCATCTGATGAACGGGCGCAACTAATAACAGTATGCCCCTGTTGAATAAAACCCTCGGTCATCGCATAACCTAGACCTTTACTTATGCCTGTAATTAAGATGAGCTTAGTCATATTTTTATTGGTACGTCTGATTGTTTCCGTAATTCTTGACAGACACCATAACCATCCAGCTTTGGCATCATTACATCTAGAACTATCAAATCAGGGTTCAACAGGCGAAAAGCTGACAAAGCTTCTTCGCCATCACTAGCTGTAACTACACTGTAGCTAATCATTTCTAACCGCGTCTGTAAAATTCGGCGGATACTAGCTTCGTCATCTACTACTAAGATTGTACCTTTTTCAGATGATAAGTTTCTCAACGCTGTTCCTCCACAGCGAGAACTCTTAACCCTTCATTATCTACTTATTAGGAGTCAAAACCGCAAAACAATCTTGAGTTACAGTCATGAGTCAAGAAGCGATCGCTTAATACTTGCATCTGTGCAACAGATTATGCTGGGGCATCTACCCGAAAAAGAAGTTTGTACTCAATTGGTAAATTCTTCAGCAAGAGACTCGTATTTTCCATCGATTTGGTGTACCTTGTTATTTCTGTGAAATTATTAATACCTAGCTTCTCCCAACTTTACTACCATCCAAATTTTGAGCCAATGCCTTTAAAGGAACAGCCAGTGAATACTTCTAATGAGATACATACAAAAAAAATCATCAAAAAATCCGACAAGCTTACTCTGAAACAGATGAAGTTGATCGAAGAAGCGGAAGACCAACTTCTTGAAGCTAATACTGTCAATCCTTCAGCCCCTATCGTTGAGGTTGAGGAGAAACCAGTAGCAATTTCAGAGCCTAGAGTTCCTGACTATATTCCGCACCTTGACAATCCTCCAGTACAGTCTGTAGGCAACTCTGGCTGGCAGGTTTCTGATGTCTGGCGGGATATTCGCGTAGATGATTTTTGTAATTAAAGCAGGTAATTTGTATTCCCAGACAGTTCTGCATCAAGGCGGTTGCAGTTATCCATGATCCGAATCTTAGAAATTGAGGGACAGGTGAGGGACAGGAACCGCTTCAGGGAGAAAAGTTTTCCCGAATGCATTCTTCGGCAGCCTGTCTTTCTGTCTCTTAGCTAAACCAGTATTATGGCAACCGCCTGAGCCATTTTTGTAAACTATCTTTGCACTCAGTCAAAGCTAGAGTTAATTGTGCCTATAATAAGTTACGGCTAATTATAACTAGAAGTTAGCATTTCACCTGTATATTGCTTAACTTACGCATTACAAGCGATACCAGGGATAACCAAAATTCATCGGCAGCGCAATAGTTTCTATTTTCGTTGCCAATATGCTCTCTCCGCTTGAGCATATTGGTGAAAGTCTTGTGTCTGGGGATTCGTGTATTTTAATCGGAGTTTATGTCGGATAAAAGATAAGGGTATCTTATTTTGTGTTGAAGTATTGTACTACAACGTAATCTAAAGCATAATGTGAGCAAATACCTTAGTTCATGGTTTCAAGCGTGGCACAATTAACGATTCAAATATCGGATGAACTAGCCGGGCGGTTAGAACCTTTGCAAAGTCGCTTACCTGAATTGCTTTGGCTATTGTTGGATATAGATGGGGAGCAAACTACGGAGGAACCTAAACTAAATGCACAGACTGTAGAGATTCCCAAAGTTTATCAAGAAGTACTAGATTTTTTAATTAAACGTCCAACGCCAGAAGAAATTATTGCTTTTAAAGTCTCAGCACGAGCGCAAATACATTTACAAGAGTTATTAGAGAAAAACCGCACTGGATCACTGAGTCAAATGGAATTAGCTCAATTAGATGTTTATGAACAATTAGAACATCTAATGATTTTGCTAAAAGCCCGCGCGATGGAAAAGTAAAAGATCAATAAAATGGCCAGTACTTCAGTTTCAACAGAACTTCGCAAACTGATAGTTAGTATCTTAATAACAACTAATAGTATGAAAGTTAATTAATTGTTTTATAAAAGTTATAAATACTAAAAAATAAATATAAACGTTAAAGTTAGTTATTTAGTTTAAAGATGGATTATAGCGCAGATTCTTTACCTCCGATAATACTGATACCATTGGATAGAAATCTATCTAATTTACAAATAACAAAACATAAAAGTTCTGTTAAAATCAGCACACCCACAGATATTCGATGGATAAAGGTGCTGGAATTTTTACGCAGCAATAATCTCGCACCCAACAGCCGCAAACTTTATGAACGCGAACTTAAAAGGTTTTTGGCTTGGAGTGAACTACATTATCATGAACTGCGTCCACGTCACCTTGCGCTATATAAAGAATACCTAAGAGATGAGTTACGGACTGATGCCGGTAAACCGCTTTCCAAAAGCAGCATCAATGCTTCGATTGCTGCACTTAAAAGCTTTTTCAAATGGATGTGCTATACCTATCCTGACATAATTTCTATTAATCCCACGTTGGGGATTAAACTGGAAAAAGTGCCACTACCACCAGCCCAAAGTTTAACCCCAGAAGAGATGGAACGGGTTTGGTCGGCTTTAGAATTGCTAGGAGAAACAAAGCAACGGGATACAGCACTGGTTCACATTCTCAGTCATGGGCTACGGGCTGGAGAAATTGTGGAGTTAAATGTTGGGTCGTTTGATGGCAAGCTACTGTTTTTACCCGATACCAAAACCAATGAACCACGCTTAGTTCCACTAAAAAAGGAAAGCCGAGAAGTTTTGGCACAGTATTTGCGATCGCGAGAAGAAAGGAGTGAGGTTTTGACCAGCGACTCCCCACTGATGATTTCACACCATGCTTCATACAAGGGCGAACGCTTAAGTTATCACGGCATTTACTTCGCTGTGGAAAAAATCGGTGAAATAGCTCACATTGAAGATTTACATCCTCACTCCTTTCGACATACTTACGCTACTGACTTATTGCTATTGGGAGTTGACCCCAGCCATGCACGAAAATTAACAGGGCATCAAAGCGAGAAGGCTTTTCGGCGTTATACACTCCGC
This sequence comes from Chroococcales cyanobacterium, assembly GCA_038259325.1. Taxonomy (GTDB): domain Bacteria; phylum Cyanobacteriota; class Cyanobacteriia; order Cyanobacteriales; family Nostocaceae; genus Nostoc. The sequence continues at coordinate 58,941 of JBBSOX010000012.1, forward strand.
AGTGAACAGGAGGCTGCGATCGCTGCTTACTATCGTGCAATCGGAGAGGAAGTGGAGTAAGGTATGCCCAAGCCACTTGATCCCAAGTGTCAGTTATGTGCCAAATTACCAACAACCCAAGCTAAAGTGCTGCATGGAACAGCAGGAGACGGATGCTGGAATCCTAAAGTTTGCCATAATCGCCGTTCTTTCTACCGCCGTCGAACCGATGATAATTCCGCGCAATTGGACGCGATCGCAGTCGAACCCCCAGCAACATATTTTGCAGTGCTGTATTTGTATAAAGAACCGGGGGATAAACCATTACACGCTATGTCGGCAGAACTTTGGCTGGGACAACAGCCTATTTGTCGCTTAGAACCAATTCACTGTTTTGGGTTAACGGCTGGCAAGATCCGCACCTATACAGATCAGGTGTTGCAGGCGTTTGCATCTCAATACAGTGTTTCACTATATCAGTACAAGGAGATGTTCGAGATTAGCCCAACCCACTGTCCAGTGCGACCTTGCCCTTTAAATCCAGATTTATAGCTATGGGTACCTATCGCCAATTAACAATCTGGGATATTTTGGATGAAATGTCAGTTGCTCCGCCAACATCAACACTAGCTCCAGTGTGGGAATGTTTGGATACTGAGCTTGAGAATTTATCAACAGAAGCACAATTATCTACCGCAGCAGAAGCATTTTATCAGATCGCAGATATTCTCAAATCCCGTGCTGAGTTAATCTTGCAAGATGTACGCGCTCAAAACGATACTGATGGGCCAATTGTTAGCACCGATCTCTTTGCTGGTTTAGTGCGGACAACAATGCACCTAGATTTAGATGATTTGATTGAACCGCAAACACCACAAACCTTTAAACCACATGGCCCACACCAATTTTCATATCCTAACCAGGAGGGTGATTCTGTAGCAGCACCTGTTGAAAAAGCGAATGTTTTGGCAATGCTCGATGAGGTGACAACTTTAGAAGATGTCCATAACCTGGCATCAGATGAAGATGTGCCAAAATGGCTTAGTGCGATCGCTAACTATCTTGCACAGGTCAAAGATGAAATTTCTTTGACTAAACTGCAACAGGGATTGAAGATGCCGATGGTGGAGGTGTGGTTAGGATTGTTACTTGGTGGTTTTACTTTGGAGCAACGTGGAGATTTTTATAACAGTCGGGATATTTGGGTAAAAAGTTCTCCGATTACTACCAGTAACCTTGTTTAAATTTTGTAAGTCCCTTAATTCTTGAAGAAGGCAGTTCTTACAGAGGGCTTTATGTTTCGTCCAGCACTACAGAGTCTTGAGGCTATCTTGCTCCAGTTAACTCGAAATCATTCTTGAGATGCGATCGCATGAAAGCAAATTTCGAGCAATTTACCTTCACATAAAGCGATTGCTCTTGCCACTAATGCTCACCTTGGATTTAGATCAGCACTCATCACCGTTCATCCCTCATCCACTCTAGCCCTATCCTCAAAGCTGCTGACGCAGTGTAATAAATCTTTTCCTCTCCAAATACGCCACCTGTATGGCTGACGATCCGAAACTGCCAGCACTGCCCATGTTAATCAACAAGCATCTACCATCACCTGCGGTGAAGGAGGAATTGAGTGATTCAACCGCAATCCATAGACCCGATCCCAGAAGAAACAGTGCGTGTGGCTCGTGCCGCTTTCCCAAAAGGCAATCTATACATGATCATGAGGGATGAAATCGGTACTCTCTACAACGACCAAGATTTTGAAGACCTGTTTCCAACACACGGGCATCTTATCACTAGCCATCTAGGCTGTTGACTTTGGCTATTTTTTAGGGAATTAATTACCGAAAAATTATTTGTGCTGGTTTTTGCTTGTGTGAAAGCGCCCGCAATAGCCATCTTTACGCCAAAATAAAAAACACAATTTCTGCATGAAGTCTTGTGGGCTAAAAGGTACAGAGCCAACAAACCTCTAACCTAAGTTATTAATATCTCTTTATTACTTCTCAGACATTCTCTTAAGATCAACGCTATTTTGTGATTACAAAATTACAGGCTTCTGGTAATTAGAAGTATAACCTGGTAAAACTTTTACCCCTGGCTGAGTCAACCTTAGCGTTAAAGAAAGTCTGACTTTACCGCTATTATTACGTACTGATCGATGTAATAGTGTATTAGTAAATAGTACAAACTCACCAGGACGTAACACTACAGGAATAGCTTTTTTTGCAACTTCATCAGGGATTTCAAAAAAGTTATTTCCACTAAAAGGGTCGGCTCCTTTTATCTGGCAATTTTTTAAGTAAATATTAGGTATATACTCAAATCCATTATATTCATTAACTTCTGTCAAAGCTATATAAGCATTGATAGTTTTACCATCTCCTTCCAGAAGTTTAGAATAAGAGTCTTGATGCCAAAAAGGAATTAATTGCTGGGCGGGATAATTTACCCATAGTTCTGACCGCCATAATACTAACTTATCCCCTAAATAAGCATTAAGCCTCTCTAATAAGTTTTTATCTTTACATATTTGCAAAATTACAGGTGAATCTAAATGTCTTTCCATGTAAAAACATCTGGTAAACACTTGAAGCAATATAATGAATAACGAACCAATATCAAGTCTAATAAATGATTTGACTACTTGTTTTAATAATATTTTTATTGGGATCTTTAGAATAATATTATCAAAAATATATTGGGTAATCTCAGCTATTTCATTACTGCTTAAACTCAGAGAATTTGGCCCCCATATTTCATCAGTACCATCATAATTAATTTTCTTTTTATTCTGCTCTTGGTTGCAACCAGCCCATAATAAACTACATTCCCATAATTGCTGTGATAATTCCTGATTTTGTGCTATCTCAGGTAATATAATTTCTTGAGCGTGACTATCTAAAAATTTTCCACTAATATTTTGATAATCTGGAGAAGTAGCACAAACAAGGGTACTATATGCTCCGGTTTCCGAAGAGATACCTAAACCTAAATATTTACTGAGACGATGCCATACAGTAATATTTGATTGTACAAAGCCTGGATGTATGGCGTTAACAGTGACTTGAGAATTATTTAATCGCTGACAAAGTTCTCTTGTTAAAAGCAATAAACAGAGTTTTGAAACGGCATATAATTTTAGGAAATTTAAAGGTGTTCTTTTAACTAATAAATTCCAGTCAATACCACTTGGAGATAATGCCAAATCTGATGCTAACATAATAATGCGGCTAGGAGCAGATTGTTGCAACTTTTCTAGTAATAAATAAGTCAGTAAAAAATGACCTAAATAGTTCGTTCCCCAAATCAGTTCAAAACCTTCTTTGGTTGTACCTCTGTTATTGAATATTCCCGCATTGTTGACTAATATATGTAATGGCAAATTGTAGCCATTAAATAGTTTTACACACTTACGAACTGAATCTAAAGAAGCTAGATCAAGAGGTAAAAATTTCACATTTTCATTTCCGGTGGTTTGGCGGATGTAGTCTATAGCTTTTACGGCTTTATTTGCCGAACGACAGGCAATAAATACATGATTGCCTAATTTAGCTAAACCTAGAGCAGTCATTAAACCTACACCAGAATTACCACCTGTAACCAGACACACTTGCATAATTTCCGCTCTCTTAGTATTTATTTCCAACTAATTGCTAATTGCCAGAAATATAGCCAATATTAATATAACGTTAAGTATTTCATCGTCTTGCATCATGATTAAATCTCTCTATAATTTGAATTGGGCGGTTAGGCATCACTGTGCCAAAACCTTATTTCCAGGTAATAATTATGGCGCAACAAGTTTTGCGCTCGCTCAAGTCAGATAAAAGCAATTTACTGAATGAGCGATTATCGTCAAAAAAGCCTTGGTAAATCTTTAACCTTCACTAATCAGATGTAACAAGGCTTCCGTTGATATCTTGCCACTAATATCAGCACCTTCCAATAAGCTGTCTGCCAAATCTCGCTTGTGGTGGTGCAATTGCACAATCTTTTCTTCTATAGTATCCTTTGCTACTAGACGATAAATAGTAACAGGGCGTTGTTGCCCAATGCGATGGGCGCGGTCTGAGGCTTGGTCTTCCACTGCGGGATTCCACCAAGGATCGGTATGAATCACATAATCAGCAGCAGTTAGATTCAGTCCTGTACCCCCCGCTTTGAGACTAATCAGAAAGACATCTCCTGAACCAGCTTGAAATGCATCCACCCGTTTTTTGCGCTCTACTACTGAAGTACTGCCATCTAGATATTGATAATTAATACCTTGCTGATCCAGATAATCTCTGATAATGTGCAAATGGTCAACAAATTGACTAAACACCAACGCCTTATGACGATTTTCCAGAAGTTCACCCAGCACCTCACCAAGACGTTGAATTGATAAATTAAAGTCTTTTAAGTCGGCATTATGGCTAACACGCAGTTTTTCTCCTTGTGGCCATTCTATGACTACTTTATTTCCCAGTGCTTGCAGTTCTAGCAGCAGTTCTAAACAGTCTTCGGGATCGTCTATAATCCATTCACCCTCTTGTTCTTCAGTTTGAGTCAAGGTGGCGCAGGCGGCTACAGCATAGGCGGCAAGTTGCTTTTCTTCAGACAGATTTCGTCTAGTTTGCAGACGTTTACCGTCAATCTCGGCAATTACAGTTTCACCACCTGTACCAGGACGATAGTAGGGGCCACCTTGGGCAAAGGGGCGCGACAAAAGGCTAATTTTCAAGCCGGCATTGGCAGGTAAGAGGTGAATATGGGGTAGAGTCTGGGCGGGTACTTCTTCTGCACCTTCTGAACCGCCACCAATGTCAGAATGTACGGTAACGATGCCAGAGACGGCATTTATGGCTGCTAAAACTTGTTTCTCTGCGAAGGCAGGTACATTTAATTTATTATCTTTACCAATAATCTCCGCAATGCGTCTGTGTTCGGCAGTAATTTCAATGACTTTGATGCGGGTTGGAGTCTCTTTAATATGCAGAATATTTTGTGATTCTGGTAATTTGGGAGAAAATTCCAAGGTGAGACGATCTTGTTTCCCTTTTTTAACCAGTAGTTCTGGTTCTCCCTTGACAATTTCTACACGGATATTAGGTGTATCTTCCCAAAAAACTAACGGGTGTCCAATTAAAGCAGAGATGGCTTTTTCACCGAAGGTATAATCAACTTTGCCATAATAGCCCTCACTATATACCTCAATACAACTACATACCCGCATATCTTGGGGGGTGATGTAATCAAACTCAGATAATGCACTGCTTAGACGCTTGAGGGCTATGGGGCGACCTTTACTCCATTCCCCTTTGGCATTAACTTTTTGTTCTCGTGGTTGCAAGACACATCTGCTGGGATAGAAGGTTATGAACCATGCTAAACGCAGTTCGGATGCTGGTTTTAGGGATGTTTGTGGTGTTGATTGGAGATTTGCCAAGGCACTGAGGCACATTTCCCAAGCTTCTTGGGGTCGAATTAAGTCTACGATGGTTTGGATATTGCTATCTTCTCGCAGTGCCTCTGCAAGTTGATTATAGTTACTACTTGGTTTGAGTCTTGATAGGAGTTCTGCGGTTTCCATTGCCAACCAGTGATAACCAGAGGCGAGCGATCGCCGATACAATGGTTCTAGTAAATTAGGTAAACGTTTTTTAGCACTCTGGGCATCCATCCAGTAAAGGCATAGTGAACAAAACAATGTTTGTAAGCTATTTTCTTCTTCCACGGAAGAAATATGACCACTGACTACAAATTGTTTTTGGGTAATATCACCTTGGTGGACTTGCAGTACCATTTTCAGTCTGCCATAAGTGAACCTGAGCCAATGATCTGATTGACGGGACATCAAACTAGTGTACTCTTCTGCTTCCCGGAGATGTTGCACTGAACCATCTTTTAAAAGTGCAAGAATGAAAAATAAGCCCCCAATTGTATTGAAATATATTTGGCGTTTGCCTGTAGCCTTTTTGATGGCTTTCAGGGCATCTTTATAATATTTGATGGCTTGTTCATTATCACCCCGCAGAAAACTTAACCAACCCCAAAAGATCGCAGCGTTATTTTGATATTCTTTTGATATCCGCTCCAGACTTTCTTGTGCTTCTTGGGTACAACCCTGTAACAACAGTTGTTCTGTCAAAATCAGATGTAAATAATCTGAGCAATGTTTTCCAGGTGTAGAGCATTCTTCTTCTAGCAGCATCAACGCATCTTCAGAAGCGGATAATTTTAAGGCTGAATTGAAGAGGATACTTGATACGCCACTTTCATATAATGCTTGTGGAAGGGTCTTAAACCAATCTGCATCAAATGGATTATTGTATATTTGCTCAAAGATATTTTCTATTACTATTTTTTCTTCGCTATCACTGTACTTCTGGTAATCTTCAATTTGCTGATTAATAAAACTAAGGTCTTGGCGATAAATACCAATGCGGATTTCTCTTATACACTGGCGTAAGCTGTAGAATAGTCGAGAATCTCTGTTCCAGTGAGTACGTATTGGTAGCTTCTCCTCTACTGCTGTGACGAGGATTTCAAACTGTCCAGTTTGTACAGCATGACGAGTAGCAATTTCTGTTAGTAACGGATGACATTCAGCACCTTGTCTGCTTGACTGTACTAACAAGCCTGCTTTTAAAAATTTATCAATTTGGGGACTAAGGGTTTTAGTACCCCAAGGTTTATTCTTTTCATCTAAGGCACCCGTTTTACTAAGACAACTTACGAATGAATTTTTGTCTATCGGTGCATAAATTACCGAAAATAACTGAATAATTTTTTGTAGGGAAGGATGTAACTCGAAGTATATATCGGCGAGTTGTGCTTGCAGTTTTGTGGTATTAGTTTCAAAATTAGTCATTACTATTTATTAATTTTTTTAATATTTCATGAGAGCAAGTTGTCTATTACTGCCTACCTACTTTCAGTTTGGCGAGAGTGCTTGAGCGAACTATCCTATACTGGTTTTGATTAAGAAAAGAGAAAAGCTATTTCTGTCAGGCTGGTGTCCGAGAGTTTTGTTCTTTTTACATCTCATGTTCAATGAGTTGCCTGATAAATTCAGAACCGCCACGCGCTCTGACCCATTCTTTCATTACAGGTGTCATTTTTACTCCAAAAGGAGTTTTTTCAAAACTGTTAGGGTCTTCAATAAATTTTCCGTCTTTACCTCGTTCCACTAGAGCAATACCTCTGTCGTTCAGTTTATTTTATATTACTACGGTAATACCAAGATATAACGACGGCAAAACACTCACTTAACCCGTGCTAAAACAATGGATAAGACTTACTCATTAATTGCAGCCTTTTAACTTCTATCATTTTATTGAAGCGATAAGCCTAACGGCATATAGTAGCTAATTATACCGCTACATTAGTTTTTATTAAGCAGATAATTATTACCAAAATAGTAGTTTTTTCTTTTAAGAGTATTGACATGTTATTGATTGCTGTATACTATCAATATCTTATAAATTCCGACTATTCTCAATAACACTGTAATATCAGCACTAATTTTTTTAGCTATTTTCCATCTTTTGCTTAAATAAGGTCATATCTGTTATGTCCTTATTTAACAAGAGCCACATAGAATAGAGGTAAATATTACAACTATTGAAGAAGAAAGTCAAATTCAGATTACGTACTTATTCACGTAAAGGAGAAAAATTTTGAGCGTCGGTAATAATAATTCAGTTAGTGTAGCTTACTTTGATAGCTTGCCACAAAAATTTTCTGAAGGAGATGCTGATGCGCTTTTAGCTTTTGGTCGCCATTTACATTGGGGTTATTGGTCTGACCCAACTCAAGCTAATGGTTCGGTTGCAGATTTTGCTGTAGCGGCAGAGAACTTATCTCGTCTCGTTACTGACGTTGCAGAAGTACAGGATGGTTTAAGCATTCTTGATGTAGGCTGTGGATTTGGAGGAACCATTGCTACTCTCAATGAACGTTTTTGTAATATGCATTTAGTCGGAATAAATATTAATAAAGAACAGCTATCTAGAGCTGAAACAATAGTACAGGCTCTACCGGATAATCACATAGAGTTTATTTACGCTGATGCTTGCCAGTTACCATTTCCTGATGGTTATTTTGATGTAGTTTTTGCAGTAGAGTCTATTTTTGCTTTCTCTAGCCGCGAAAATTTCTTTAAGGAAGCAAGGCGAGTTTTACGTCCAGGAGGAAGATTAACGATTTGTGATTTTATTCCTATTCAGGCTTTTTACCGAACCTGGAAATTAATAGAAAAAGCTATTAAAACTCTTATTGTTCGTACTTACGGATCTCGGTCTGTTAATTTTTGTCCTGTTTTCGAGTACAAAAATTTAGCTGAAGCTACAGGCTTTGAGCTAGTAAAAACAGAAAATATTACTCGTAATACTTTACCAACTTACCCAGTAGTTAACTCATTAATGCGGCGAGAAGGGGATGAGGAAACTTACCGGGCAACTAGAGGGTTGGAGAGGCTTAGTCGCCGTGGATTACTACAATACATGATTTTATCTTTCCAAGTCTCTCCTCCTTAGTTGGAAGCTGAAAATTAAAATTATATAATTAACATGAAAATATTCAGTTTTCCCAAAGTTATCCAAGTAAGCATAATGATTTGCTTGTTGAATTATGGAGTAGTAAAAGCACAAATCATCCCAGATTCAACTCTACCTGTCAATTCCGGCATTACTGTTGATAGTGATATTAGCATTATCAATGGAGGAACTAGAGCAGGTAACAATCTGTTACATAGCTTTGACCAGTTTTCCATCCCCACTGGGAAAACAGTTTACTTCAACAATGCAGGAGACATTCAAAACATCATTAGCCGGGTAACAGGTAAGTCTATTTCTAACATTGACGGATTACTTCGAGCTAACAGCGCAGCTAACCTATTTTTGCTTAATCCCAATGGCATTATTTTTGGTTCCAATGCCAGCTTGAACATTGGCGGTTCTTTTTTAGCAAGTACAGCTAGTAGCTTAAAGTTCGCTAATGGAACAGAGTTTAGTACGACTGAGACTCAAATTGCTCCTCTTTTAACTGTAAGCGCACCCATAGGTTTGAACTTAGAAAACAATACTGGTGAAATCCGTGTACAAGGTTCAGGACATACCTTGGGTATTTCTTCTTTGTTTTCACCCATTTCAGGGGCAGGTGCTAGCGACAATGGTCTGCGGGTTTTGCCGCAGAAAACCTTAGCCTTGATAGGGGGTGGCATTGCTTTAGAAGGAGGCAATTTGACAGCACCAGGAGGACGGGTAGAACTTGGTAGCGTTGGTAATGGAATAGTTACCTTAAATCCGACAACCTCCGGTTGGGTATTCGGATATGAGGGGTTACAAAACTTTCAAAATATTGAACTGTCTAAACGAGCATTGGTAGATGCTAGCGGCTCTGGAAGTAGTGCCATTCAACTAGTAGGGAAACAAATTTTTTTGACTGAAGGCTCGGTTGCGTTGATTCAAAATCAAGGCGCACAGGCTGGAAGCGGTATAAATATACAGGCTTCAAATTTACTTCAATTAACTGGTACTTCTGTGGATGGAATGATCCCTAGTGGAGTTGAAATAGAAACTTTGGGAGGAAGTGTAGGTGATGTTGTAGTTTCAACTAAGCGTTTAAGCTTTGAAGATGGAGCAGCTATAAATAGCAAAACATTTACACAAGCAAGCGCGAGCAATATACTTCTGGATGCTTCTGAATCTATAGAGGTCAAAGGATTTTCTTCTATTAACCCTACCACTAGTAGCATTGCTAGTGGCGTTGGCTCATATACTTTTAGTGCTGGGACAAGTGGGAATATTGCGATTAATACAGGTCAATTAACTGCTTTAGATGGAGGTACTATAACCTCTGGGACTTTTGGTACTGGCACAGGTGGAGAATTGCTCATTAATGCGGCTCGTAGTGTTGAATTGAGTGGGTTTAATCCTATCCTTTCTTCCCCAAGTCAAGTAGCTGTAGCGGCTTATAAATCTGGAAATTCCGGGAATTTGAAAATCATCTCCCCTGAAATTAAATTAGACAACGGAGGCATTATTGCTTCTTATACTTTTTCCAGCGGGAATGCTGGAGATATCACAATTGAAGCCCCTAGTTTTCTAAGTATTACAACCCCTGCCGATACAAAAGATTTATCTTATGAATTTCTGTCTGGAATATCATCATACGCAGTATCCCCTCCTGTATTAATACAACAAGTGTTAGGACTATCTTCAGAGGTAAGTGGAGCAGCTAGGAGCATAAAAATAACAACTGAACGATTATCCCTATCTAAAGGTTCAATTACTGTAAGTAATTTAGGCACTGGTTCAGCGGGCAACATAGATATTGATGCAAATATAGTTTCTCTGAAGAATAATTCTTCCATTAGTGGTGCAACCGCATTGGCAGACGGAGGAAATATTTTTATACACGCAAACGATGTGCAATTATTTGACAGCATTATCAGTGCTAGTGCCAGTAATCCTAAGGCGGCTTATCGTCTTTTAGGCATCGACTTTCCCTACAACCTTGCCCCAGTCGGTGCAGGTATTGGCGGAAATGTAACAATTAATACAAATATTTTGTTTTCCTTGGGAAATAGCACTATCACAGCCAACGCTTTTAGAGGACGCGGCGGAAATATCAGGATAAATGTTCGTGATGGGTTCCTTTTCTCTGAGAATAGCCTAGTTGAAGCCAGCTCTGAGTTGGGAATCAATGGCACAGTTCAGATCAATGGACTTGTTATTAATTCCAGGGGCATTAAAGCAGCACCAGAAGTCGTTCAGGAAACTCCTAAAATATCATCGGGTTGTGCTGCACAGTCAGGCACAGGGACAGATATGTTAACTGTGGCTAGCAACAGTCCACCACCTAATTTTGACGAACATTTAGATAGTCAACCTATCTGGCAGAGAAATTTTATTTCATTTGAGTCCATTAAACATTCATCTGAATTACATTTGTCAACAATTAAAGAGACTACGAAAATTGTAGAAGCTCAAAGTTGGGTAATAGATTCTAGGGGAAATGTCGAATTAGTTGCGACAGCACCTAATCAAGTGACACTTGATAGCTTTTTGTCCACCAGTTCCTGTACATCGCTCAGTTCTGTAGTAGAAGTATTCCCATCACTAGCAACAGAGTAAAGCAATGATTAAATGGAGATATTGCCTAAAATATGCTCTTTTAGGCATTCTAGCCTTGTCAATAGTTCTAACTCGATCATCTTTATTGCTGGCTCAGTCCACCAAAAAAGAAACACATATACAACAGGCTGAACTGTTAACCCAAGTAGGTAGAAAACAATTAAATCAAGGTCAAGCAGCAGAAGCCCTTGACAGTTGGCAACAAGCCACGAAAATTTACCGTCAGAACAAAGATGCCGAAGGTGTTAGTGGGAGCTTAATTAATCAAAATTTTGCCTTGCAAAAGTTAGGTTTACACTCCCAGGCTTGTGAAACACTTTTGGAAGCTCTAAAGGTAAAGAATTTGAACTGCAACCCAACACTATTAGAACCTACCGAATACGAGAAATCACAACTGACAACAGCAATACACCAGTTAAAATTAACACCAATAAATTTACTGGGATTACAAAGCATGGGGCAAGTCCTACGTTTATTTGGTAAGCTCAATGAATCTGAACTAGTTTTGGAAGAAACGCTATTATTTGCTAAACGGACATCTTCAGAAAAAGTTAGCGATATTTTGCTGTCATTGGGTAATACAAAACAGTCCATCTATCAACGAGCGCGAGATGAGTACAAATGGGTAGAGGAACCCATATTTAGAGAGACGATCATAGATTCTATCCTACAGAAGGCAGAGGAGTCACTTAAGACATATCAACTTTTAGTGGATCGGACAAGTTTTTCACAAGGAATAAAACTACAAGCGCAACTGAACCGTTTAAACTTATTGCTAGACTTTGATGAATGGCTAACAGATAAACCTAAGCTAAAAGATGCTCATACAAAAGTTAGTCAGCAGATTCAACCATTAGCAAATCTTATATTGCAAAACCCTTCAGCATTTTCTCAATTGTCGCCAGAACAATCTATTCAAGCTCAATTAAAATTTGCTACTATTCTAAGTAAAATTCAAAATAAATCGTTGCAATCAGCAGCTATTCAGTATGCTACATCTGCCTTAAAAACCGCTAAATATATTAATAACAAACTCTTAGAATCTAAAAGCTTAGGCGCTTTAGGTAAGTTAAACACAGAGGAATCACAAATATATTTTAAAAAGGCTTTGAGTTTAGCTCAGTCAATTAATGATGTGGATCTTGTCTATGAATGGCAACAGCAATTAGGGAATTTATATCAAAAACAAGGTAAAACTGAAGCAGCGATTCAAGCTTATGGCGCGACTATTGACAGCATTACACAAATTCGCGGCAATCTCTTGTCTAGCAATTTAGATGCACAGTTTTTCTTTTACGAAAAAGTAGAGCCTGTATATCGCAATTACATGCGACTGCTAGCAGAAAGTCCTTCTCCTAATTTAGAGTTAATACGCCAAACTTATGAACAACTTCAAGTAGCGGAGTTAGAGGATTATCTCAAATGCGGCAAACTCGACCTTGTTGCTCTAAATAAGCTTCAAAAATTGGATGACACCCCAGCAATAATTCACATTATTGATTTGAACAATAGGATAGAAGTAATTGTTCAATCTCCAGGCGACTCCCCTCATCACCACTCCGTTGATTCAAAATTAGTTAAAACTCATGTCAACACCTTGTTAGAAATTCTACAAGATGAAAAACTCGTTTATACTAAGCAACATATAATTACTTCACATTATCAAGTGCTATATAAAGAGTTAATTGCACCTTTAAAAAAATATTTGCCTGGCTCCGGTACATTAATCTTTATTTTAGATAAATCTTTCCAAAGTCTGCCAATGAACTTGCTGCATGACGGGAAAGATTATTTAGTGAAGCGCTATAGCTTTTCAGAAACTTTGGGTTCTAGAGTCCGAACCCCTAAGTCTTTACGACAAGATCAGATGAAAGCTTTCATCGCTGCTCTGTCTATACCCAGTCCCAGCTTGACAGATTCAAATGCTCCTCCAGGAGCAGAAGCTTTACCCCAAGCAAAACAAGAAGCAGAAGATGTCAGAAAACTAACCAATTCTTCAGTTGTTTTATTGGATAAAGAATTTACTAGTTCTCACTTTAAGCAGAGAATAAGTGAAGAAAATTTTCCTATTGTTCACATTAGTACTCATGGACAATTTAGCTCTAAACTTATACGTACAGGATTTTTAGCTTATGATCGACAAATTAATATTAGAGAGTTTGACAGCTTACTAAGAAATAAAACTCAAGCTAGTTCCGATATAATTGAGTTGTTAGTTTTAAGCGCCTGTCAAACCGCTAAGGGTAATAAAAGATCAGCTTTAGGAATTGCTGGAGTTGCAGTACAAGCAGGAGCAAGAAGTACAGTAGCAACCTTATGGTTAGTAGAAGCAAACTCCACTGTTGAACTGATGGAAGAATTTTACAAAGGATTAAGAAAGGGTTTAACTAAAGCAGAGGCGTTAAGGCAGGCGCAATTAGCATTAATGAAAAATCCTAAATATGCTCATCCTTACTACTGGGCACCCTTTTTAATCGTTGGTAGTTGGTTGTAAAAATCTATTATTTTTAACCCCTCTTCCACTTTTTTAAACTCAGATGAATTGTTACTTTTTTTCGCTAATTCAGATGCTGTCAAATATTGGCGTTTAGCTTCGTCTGGTAAACCTGCTTCAAAATAGCGCTCACCTAATACTCTATAAATGGTCGGATTTTTACTACCTGCCGTGACTGCCTTATTTAATATTTCAAGGCTTTCATCCAAGAAACCTCTAAATGCATATACAGCATCTATGTCAAGAACAGCTTCATCTTGAGGTAAACCTAGAGAATTGATTTGCTTTACTATATCTAAAACCAGTTTAATTTCCTGCTCAGAAAACAAGTTTACTACAAACGAATCCGCAGTGGGAGGAAAATGTTTTCTATAAGCGATTATAGAGATATTGAATGCTTGATCAAATGCTAATTCTTTTTCTTCTGGGGGGTAAGTAATTCTATTTTCATCTACAGTTTTTTCCCATTCAAACTCGTACCCTTTTACTCTCACTTTATAAGAAGTAGCACCTGGAACAGAACGCCAAGCTATGTCTGGTCGAGTTTTCATTAATGAACTGGTATAAGGGTAAATAATTGTAGGCTCATCCTCTTCTCCTGTTCCACCTTTTCGGATTAAGCACACATCTATATTACTTGGATTGCAACTAGAGCTAGATATATCAGTTGTTGTACATTTATCAGAAGGAATAGCTCCACTTGATAAATCTAAAATATTTCCTGAACTCAGGCATAAGAATTTTACATAACCACCATTCAAAACTTCTAATCGCTCTCCCTGACAAACCAAACTTCCTGGCTTAAAACGTTTGTCTCCTTTATTCATTACTCTTCCAAGTGCCGGGTTACAGCGAACCTGATTTCTTCTTACTCTTATAAGAGGTACACTGGCCAAAAGTGGCGCATCTTTAATCAGAAGGATGCTCAAGCAGGACAATACAATAATTTTTGTACTAGTTCTCACTTTCTCTTGTTATTTATATCATTGATTAGCAGATTATCACTTTTTGAGAATACGATCTAGTAAATCTTCTCTCCATATAATAACTTCCGGCAGACCAGATTTGCCTAAAATGCACGCTGCTATAGAAATTCTAGCATCATCATTTTTACCTAAAGCTTCTTGGATTTGAGATAATAGGCAGTAAGCATCTATTCTCTGACCATCCAAATCAATCGCTTTTTCCAAATATTTTTTGGACTCACTCAATCTATTTTGCATTAATCTTGCCCAGCCCAAATCTTTGTATAACGAAGCTTGTAACTCCCTATTCTCAGTTTTACTTAAACCTTGTAAAGCTAAAGTAACAGCGGTATTATAATCACCACTTTTATTCTTCAATCTTGATAAAGCTGCAATAGCAAATATAGCTTCACTACTACTTTTAATAGCTAATTTATATTGCTTCTCAGCTAAATCATATTTACCTTGTCCATCATAAAAAAACCCTAACCCGTAGTGTGATTCCCATTTATTAGGCTTTAACCTAAAAATTTTTTCATAAGTATTACTTACGCAAGTATAATCTTGTAATTGCTGACATGCTACTGCTAAATTGCTATAGGCAACATCATCTTTAGAATTATATTTGATGGCTAGTTCATAGCTATTCCTAGCAAGCTGAGGATCGTCCTTGTTGCGAAATCCCAGATCAGTATAGAAACTGGAGATTGAATAAGTCAAATTAGGTTGGTATTTAATTGCTATCTTAAAATTATTTTCAGCATCAAGCAATTTGTTTTCTTTGTGAGCTTTCTTACCTTGTTTTAAAAAATAATCTGCTACTATAGGGGATAGTTGAGAATTTAAGTTAATCGCTGTTTGAAAATTTTCTTGAGCATCTATAAAACGATTTTCTTGTTGAGCTTTTTTAGCTTGATTTAGATAATAATTAGCTATAAAAGGGAGCGATACATAGAACAACCCAGTAAAAGTTAAAGCCGCTAAAACAAACGCACCCAACTGAAATGACCTCGATGTGATTACACGATGAAGTTTTGATTTAAATGGTAATTGCTCCAAACGCTGCAAAAGAGCTTGTGTAGATAGTGGACGCTTCGCTGGTGCCGGAGCCATCAAATCATCTAGCAAATCTGCAAAGGGTTTTTCAATGTGTCGTGCTTTATTTCTCCAGATAAGTCTTGTTGTGTTTGGGTCTGTTGGCAGGTCGAGTACACGAATTCCAGTTACTAAATATGCTAGCGTTCGCCCTAAGGCATAGAAATCTGATTGCGGTACTGCTTGCCCGTTAATTTGTTCTAGGGGAGTAAAGCCAGCCGTTACAAGTACTGTAACTTCATGCTGACCAAGCCCCATATCATTTCCCCCACTCCCACTAACTTTCGCTAGATATGTACGAGTTACTTCTCGAACTGCACCAAAATCAATTAAACCTAACTGTCCATCAGGTTGAATAATTATATTAGAAGGTTTAATGTCTCTATGAAAAAAACCACTCCGGTGTACTTCATCGAGAATTTTTACTATTTGTGTAAGCCAATCCACAGCTAAAGCTTGAGATATTATTCCGTTAGCTTCCACCCATTGTTCTAAATTCACTCCCTCAAATTTCTGCATCACCAAGCAATGCAAATCTATATAACTATTGTTTGGTGTAACAGTGAATAAATCGTCTATAACTCTAGGAATACCAGGATGATAAAATAATTGCAATGTCAGTGTTTCTCGCTCCAGCAAGCTGATTTCCTTAGGTCTTTGCGATCGCAACACCTTCATAACTTTACGAGTGCCTTTATCATCCACTACTTCAAAAATTTCTGTCCTGTAACGGAAGTCTAAAGGGCGTAATGGCTTAATTAACCGAAACCTCTGGTCAATTAGCAGTTCGGTTCCGCAATTAAGGCATCTTTCACTATCGTCAGGATTCTGCCGCTGTTTACACTTAGGATTGATACAATAACCCACACGTTTAAGTTATTAGAAATAATTAAGCTGATTTAAAATCATAAACTACATTTTGAACTAATTTTAAAGCATAGGTGCAAACATACTTTACAACTTGAGGCTCTAAACTCAATAGTACTTCTTTACTATCATTTCTTTCTTGCTCAATTAAAGAACGTTCATATAAAGCCTCTATAGCTTCAAGTACTTCTGAGGTCGTTACCTCACGTTTTTGTCTACTTTTAAAATTTTTAAGCAATTCGCTTAATGTAATTGAATTTACAGACTCTTGAGCTAGTTCTTCTGTTAAATAGAACATGATTTGTTTCTCTAAAATAGTTAAACGACCTTTCTCTTCAAATAATTCATCTAAGCTCTCTTGGAGTATATCTGTCATCAATACAGTTTGAAAATCTAAAAAATCCTTTACACTTCCACAAAAAAATCTTTGAATCTTTTCAGCTAGCATTTTTAAAGATAAAGGATTTCCACGATAAGTTTGAATTAAATCTCCCCATTTATCCTCATTTGTCAACCCGTACAAACGAAAAATCTCTAAAGCTTCCTTACCCAACCCTTCAAGCTTTACCGTCCTAACTGGTTGTCCTTTTTTTTGTAGACGATTAAAATCAATAAATGGTTCACGACTGGTTAGCAGTAAACAACTTTGATGCTGTTCCTCTATGATTCTATTAAAGAACGTCCCATACTCTGCATACTGCCTACCGTAGGGATTGGAATCAGTATTTCTGTCTCCCTGTAATAACGACTCTGCTGAGTCGAGAATCACTAAACAACGATGTGAACGCAGGTAGTCAAACAATTTAGATGTCCTAGCTTGGATGGATTCTGGTAAATCTAGCTCCTGATTTTCTGAATAAGCCAAAATTCTAAGCAGGTCAGCAACTAAATCTGTAAGTAACGGACTATATGAAACTGACTTCCAAATAAAATTATTAAATTCATACGACCCCATACGCAAAGTTTGAACTAATTTAGCAACTAAAGCACTTTTACCGACTCCTGCCGTCCCTACAATTGCTACACAACGTTCTTGAGCTATCAATTCTTTTAACATCGCTAGTTCAGGAGTTCGTCCGTAAAAATTAGATGTGTCAGGCAAATTTCCTGAAAGTATAGGTACACCAGCAACAGCTTCATTCCATTTTGCTGGCTCCTTATCAGCTAGTAATATTTGTTTTTCTACAATGCCCCGCAGTCGTTTTTTGGTGACTTTTTCTCCACTCCCTAATATCCCTGTTAATAGTACCCACAATTTAGGTGCTACACGCCTCTGCAAAAGATTAATATCATAGAGACTGTTCTCTGCTATGTCCTTATAATCTAGATCAAGCCAAGCTGATCTAAGCACAATTTTTTCTGGCTCCTCTAGCCACCTCCCTTGTTTCGCAAACACTAAGTCATCTATGGCTTGGATAACTTCTTTAGCATTCACCTTTTATTAAGCTCCTTTGAGTCCTGTTTTATCTTAATTTCACCAAAAGAAGTACATACTTTTTAGCAGACGCTCCTCTAAAAAGCTTACATAGTCTACTATCTCCTACTTACATACTTTAGTCTTCACAAATTTTAACAATTTGAGTTGTTATTGTATCGTGATACTGCTATTCTAATTCAAGTACGTACTCAATTAAGAAAAGTTCTGGGAGATTACTAAAGCTAATATAATTAGCGGAGGATTAAAAACGACACTTAAAGCCAAAAAAACTCTAAGTAGTATAAGTAAACGATGTTTAAGATATCAGATCACTTTTCAGTTTTTGAATTTGGCTGTAACAGATGCGTCGTTCAATTTATATCAAACTTAAAGTGTAAAAGCTTTGAGAGCTAGGATAAACAAGCTAATGAAATGAAGGAAAATATGAAAGTGAAAGCGTCAAAAAATCTAAACGACAAAGCGCCACTAAGGAGTAGGCGCTTTGTCTGTTCGTAAAATCCATCGTTTTTCTTAGAGCGGGGCTGATCTCGAAGGAACAAAAAAAGTTGTCGTTGAAGTTTGGCGACCAAGACGACTACTAAATTTGTCCGAGAGTATAATCCGCGCTGCCAGATCCATTATAGGATCTGCCGCTTGGAAAGTCCATTCCTTGCGGTATGTTTTAGCTGTCAAAATTCATGATTTTTGTGTAAAGTTAAGTTCTGTTAAGAAAATGTCCCGAATTTTGTAGTCAAAAGCAGTAGCAGCGCGAATAACAGTTAGCAGTTACCAGTTGGGAGTAGAGTCCAAGATCAGATAACTGTTGACTGATAACTGATGCAACCCCCTCTGAACTTGTAAACCGAGTTATCAGGGGAAAATATCATGACAAACAGAGAACGCCCCAAGAGCGCAGTGTTAGAGCGCATGGGGTCGAGTGCAGCTTTGTCTGCGGCAAGCCGCAGGAGCGTCTACGCACGGCAACTTTGTGCTGTGACGAAGGGAAATTTTCGGAATATCCAGGCTAGAGCAAGAGTTTCGCAGCTTGAAAGAGTTCTCCCCAAGGAATTCCAAGGGGAGAACCGATGAACGCAGCAACAACTGAATACCCAAATAATCTCACGGCTGCCCAATACCATGAGTTGTTAGCTGGTAGCGCCATTCATCCGGCGTTGATTAAGCGCAACTTCTTCCACATCGAGGGAGAAACAATTTATGACTACCTGTTCATCTCCGACAAAATCCCTCGGAAAAATGCAGGTAGAGTCACGGATGGATACATCAAAATGTATCAGCATCTATTACTGGGTGGGACGTGGATTCAATCACTTGACCCCTTCAAAAACTGGCAACCAATGGAATGGGGGCGTATAAAGCCCAACTTCCCCCGTATTGATTGGCACTCGGGTAAATCCGTAAAATACGAGTCCCCCCCCAAGACAGCCAACCGCGTTACCTATTTCGATGTTCCCAACTGCATTTTGAATCTCGTTGCACGGCGCTACAACATCTCAGATGTTAGACAAGTGCTTTTTGCAAAACGTGGTCAGAAGCTGCATATTAAAGCTCGAAAGAAAAACGCCTTCATTTTGAGCAAGACACTGAGGCTCTTGGGCAGAGCGGCAGAGGATAGTTTGTGCAAAGAAAGAAATTATACAAATTCTTTCACCCCTGCTTCAATTGCCGCCCACTTGTGTAATTCTCAACTGGCACGGTATATTTCCCTTTTAGGACTGTGCATAAAACACAAACTCAATCCCTTGATATTTTGGTCATGGGTTAAGCAGCAGAAAGATATACAAATCACCTTCTGGGAGTGGGTAAAACAGCATCCAGAGATTCCGATTATCTTATGCGAGGGCGAAAAAAAAGCCGCTTGCTTGCTCTCTCTGGGGTTTGTAGCGATCGCACTTCCTGGAATTTGGAACGGGCGAGTGGGCAAACAAGATTTTGATGAACGGTTGCACCCGGACTTAGTACCAATGGCGCAACCGGGGCGCAAGTTCATAATTCTTTTCGACTACGAAACTAAGGCTAAAACCAGGTGGTCAGTGTTTCAAGCTACTGTTCGCACAGCAAAAACAATCTTAGCAGTAGGTTGTGAATGCGAAGTTGCATTGTTGCCAGGCCCAGAGAAAGGCGTTGATGATTTTGTTGTGGCGCGAGGCGAAGATGCTAACGCTCTACTGACCGCAATCATCGATGATGCTAAATCACTTGCTGATTACAAGCGATCGTATCGGGCTAAAAAATGGGGGTTAAGCAAGTACAAACCGGATGTCACTATTAATGTCTTGTATCTCTCTGAGGCTTTGTGCATTCCTGAACTTGAAGAAAAATGCAATTTGCCTGAGCTTTATGATCTTGAAAAGGAGCAACTTTTCACGCCATCTATAAAAGGACATTCTCGAAAGAAGGAGTCTACGGATTCTGGCGGAGTTGATTCATCCAAATCGAAGGGGGCCCCTACCTTCAATTTCCCAAAATCAGGACTGGTTGTACTGTGGAGCGACATGGGCACTGGCAAAACTGAACTTATGCGCTGGTGGCGTGACCAAAACCCCGACGCTCGGTTCCTCAACAACGGGCATCGCGTCAACCTGCTGAAGAATTTAAGCGATCGCCTGAGAACTGCGATGTATTCAGACTTGGGTTACACAGGTTTAGCCCAAGCCCAAGCCCTTAGTATTACTATTGACAGCTTGCACAAACTCAATACGCAGGCGCTAATTTATGGCTGCATATTTATAGATGAAGCTTGCCAATACCTTACCCACCTACTACACAGTAATACGTGTAAACAGCACCGTGCAGCAATCTTGGAGGTACTGGAATATATAGTATACAACGCGCCCCTGGTTGTCCTTGCCGACGCACACATGGATGATCTTACTGTCAACTTCTTTCTTGCAATGCGACCAGTAGGTGAAATCCCTTACATCGTCAAAAATGAATGGAGAAATGGCTCACGCACTATATATTGGTACGAAGGCAGTAATTCAAGCGCCCTAGTTGCCCAAATCTCGGCGGCACTAATGCAAGGTCTGAAAGTTATGGTAGCCAGTGACAGTAAGCGTTTCATCAAGAAACTCGAAAAGTCTTTTACTATTAAGTACTCAGAACCTAACTCTGACCAATCCCATACACCACAAAAATG
This sequence comes from Chroococcales cyanobacterium, assembly GCA_038259325.1. Lineage (GTDB taxonomy): Bacteria > Cyanobacteriota > Cyanobacteriia > Cyanobacteriales > Nostocaceae > Nostoc. Next base: position 80,038 of record JBBSOX010000012.1, read on the forward strand.
GCGCATCTGGTCTGTCCACTCCGATAATTCCGGCAGTGATGAAAACGTTGCTTTCATTAAAGATATCACCAACGCCGTCAAAAACTTTGATGCCTTGTTCACCTCCCCTAGCCTGGGAACTGGTGTCGATATTTCCGAGTATCATTTTGATTTGGTGTTTGGTGTTTTTCATGGAGTTTCCCAAACTGCTACCGAATGCGCCCAGCAGATGTACCGCTATCGCCCGAAAGTCCCGTTTCATATTTGGGTGGCCCCGCGTCCTCCCTTCGGCTACCAAGATACAAACGCTTCCAAGATAAAAGAACGCCTCCTCCAAACCAACGAAGTAACAGCTTTTCTGTTGCGGATCGACCGTCAAACAGGTAAACGGGGCGCAGAGAAAGATTGGGCGCTTGAGGCTTACTGCCAAATTATGGCTAACCGGCACTATTCTCTCAATAATTTGCGTGATGATTTGCGATCGCTCCTCACTGAAATGGGCAATACATTTATATGCATGGGCAGTGATGACGATGACCAATCTCTTGAACGCATGAAAAATGCGGCGGCTGCTTTGGACACTGCCCATTATTCATCTGTTACCAAAGCTAACAATATTACTTTGAGTGAGTACCGCGCCCGTCAAAGCAAAGATTACTTATCACAAAAGGAAATTTTTGAATGTGAAAAGTTTCGTATCTTTGATTCCTACGGCATCGAAGTAACCGAATCACTGGTGGAACTTGATAAAGGTGGTCGATTAATAGGAGCGATCGCTGGACTTGAGGCAATTTTAGCAAAGCCCGATGAATCAATTGTTGACCCGAAAACTGGGCGGACTTATCCCACCCCGCCCCAAATTGTCGCTCAAAAAGACCGCACCGAGCGGGACAATTTACCTTTGTGCATCGACTGGGGCAATTACTCGGCGCGGTGGCTAGCACGGTTTAACCTGGGGCTGCATCAAATTCTCACTTCTTTAGTCAGGGGTGATGAAGTTACCGCCGACGATGCCGCTTTACTGAAGATGACGGCGATCGCTATACAGTGTGCTGCTCATGTCAAAGCAATTCTTGGGTTTACTATCCCCAGCGATTGTAAGCCTATTTGGTTGCTCGGTACTTTAGTCGAGCAGCTGGGGCTAAAGTTGACCTGCCGCAAACAGGGTAAGCGCGGACAACAGGTGAAAATTTTCTCTTTGTCTAAAAAGGAATTGGAATTTGCTCAAGAGGTAATTGCTCATCGCGTGGCAAAACGTACCCATTTTGCTACCCAAACCCCTGCTGTGTATAGCGTAAATCCTAATCACCCGCCCGTATCCGCCCCCCCCCTTAATGCTATAGGGAACCCCCATTCAGGAGGGGAGGATACTACAGATGAGAGCAGGGGAGCACAGGAGCAGAGGAGCAGAGGAGTTGAGGAGTTGAGGAACAAAGAAGAAATTTGTACAAGTTCTTTCCCCTCTGCCCCCCTGCCCCCCTGCCCCTCTGCTCTCTTCACCGATCGCACTACCTTACTTCATTGCGTAGAAATACTTCGCTCTGGTATTTCTCGTGGAGCAGACGCGATTAAAGGCATTCTCAAGCGGTGGACTGGGGATTTGCGCTGGGAGACGGTGCTGGAACTTGAGGCGATCGCGGCAAATGAACTGCGGCGAGTGGAGTCGGCAGTACCGGAATTTTACGCCTTACTAAACGAGGAGGTGTTGCCTGTGGAAGGATAAAGTCGGCGATGTCGAAGGCGGGCAAAGCCTTGACTCAGCTACGTAAATAAAGAGCAATCTGTGCCTCATTTTTATCAGTGGCTTGATGAAGATGTGTTGCCGATGGAATTGTCAATGGCTTTTTGTGAAAATCCTTAAAGCCTTCATTGACTATTAGTTCTGTCTAGATCGTCTTTGGTGCATTTTCCGATCTAGAAATCTGTGAATAACTCTGTATGATTCTCTTCTACCAAGTCATTTTTACTGCCCACAGCTGATGGCGGTGTCAGCATCGACAATGCCGCGATCGCACCCCGAACTTGCGACGCTTCTACGTCGAGATACTCTTGCAGTTGCTCCAAATTTCGATGTCCGCTGATTTGCTGAATTACTCTCAGTGGAATTCCTGCATTGCTCATCAACGTCAGTGCAGTTCTGCGGCAACTGTGAGTACTTGCGCCTTCAATGTCTACTAGTTTGCACCCTCTGCGAAAAATTAGTGCTGCATAATCCTCATGCAAATGACCGCGCCCCCAGCGTCCTGGGAAAAGATAGCTATCATTTGATATTTTTGGTTTATACAGTTCCAAGTGATGCCGCAGTTCATCCAGCACAGGAATTGTACGAGTGGCCAGCTTCCCCTTCGTGCTGCCTTTGCGAATGTTCAGTTCTGGTCTGACTTTCCTTCTGCTGTCATAAATATCTGGAATTTTCAGGGTGACACATTCGGAAACACGGCAGGCAGTGTAAAGCATCACCGCACCAAGTGTTTTATCCCGGACTGTAGTTAACCCCGAAGTAAACAGACGCTGGATTTCTTCTGGCGACAAAACCTTTGCCTTTCCGTGACGGTCAATCTTCACTGCCCCGAACCCCCGATAGTTAATCATCCTATCAGCGATCAGAACAAAACAGTTTTAAGTTAATGAGTGCTGAGTGCTGAGTAACCGCTCATAAAAATCTTAGGGGATTGAAGCAAGGATGAATGCATTGTTTATTTCTCGTGCAATAATCTCGAAATAAATATTTATTTTTTTCCAGGGCTTAAAAGCAGGGGCAACTTTTAGAGACGCTACACGTAGCAAGATCCCCGTAGGGGTACAGACTTACTGTACTGTATGTAATTATTGCTTTCTTACCCAGCAATCTCACTAGGTATTCAGCACTGTTTCGGTGATCAAAAATTAGATAAGGCTCAAATACTTCCAGGATTGCCTTATCTAATTTTTGATTGCCAATGGTAGCCGTTGGTAGTAGCATCTGTTCACAAAAGCCATCGCTTTAAAAATGCGCTGACACATTTGGCGATGATAGCATCAAGGTAATTCATCATGACGAATTACACGATAAAATGGGTGCGAACAGTTACGGTTTACCTAGATGAAACGTAAACATGAGCAATACAGGGCGTAAGAAAAAACTGGCATCTTTCAACTGTGACCAAAGGATTTGGGAACAGTTTATTGCCCGGTGCAACTCAAAAGGAACAACGGCAACAGCCACGCTGCTCGAATTTATCGAACTCTACTTAGACGATTCCCAAGATAAGGTTGATGCAATAAGTGGTAATAATTTAGACAAACGCCTAGACTCAAAGATTAAGGCAAGTATTGAGAAGTACTTAGTTTCGAGTAACAATAGTAACGCCAGTCCGACCAATGAAACGATAAGAGCTATTTGCGAAAGACTTGATAAGCTGGAGTCAGAGTTTTCAAATGAATCTAATAGCAACCAAACCACAGCAATTGATAATCTCGCCAATTTAGAACAAAAAGTGGAGAAGATGTATGCCCGAATGACACAGTTGGCTGAGGCGATCATTAAAATTCAAGACTATCTCAACAACCAACAAAAGCGGGGACAGAAATCGTACTACAATAATTCATCCTTCAAAACGCATACTCCTAGAATGCAACCGTTAACCGAAGAAGGTTTAGCCAAGAGACTTGGTGTAAGTGAAGAAAGTGTACGCAAGGAGCGAATTAATCTTCCCCCACCGCTTTTTGTAGCATGGTGTAAGGGCAAAGATAGAGCGGGATTAGGGTGGGAATTTAACGAAAATACGGGATTATATCAGCCAGCAAGTTAGTATTTTGATTAATTTCAACTGATCGCGGCGAGTGTTTCTACTTATGAATCAAATCCAAGTCCCAGGTATAAAAACCAATCTGCTCAGGAACCCTAGTGAATCGCCCTGTGCGATGACCCCGTGATAACTCATTCAATACCTTGTTTCTCACTTCTCCAATCTCAGTCACAGTGAGTTCGCCATAGATTCGGTTGATAATTTCTGAAACCCCGAAAACTTTACCCGAATTATTTTCTAAAAAAGTTGTTAGTGCATCAATTAAAAACTGACCCTGAAATTCTTTGAGCATTGGTATGTCTTTGGGCTGGGGCGGCAAAACTTGTTTCTTATTTTTGCCTTTGAATCTGGTGGACGAATTTTTCGTCTCCGGTTTGGGTAGCAAAGTTAAAGACAGAGTGTAATATCCGGGTGATCCTGGGACACTGAACCATTTGTTAGTTTCCCTGCCTTTAGTGAGGGATGATTTAACTCTGTGTTTAAGCACTTTAAAGACTTCTGGCTCTAATTCCCCATAGAGCATTTTGACAATAAAATCGATGTGAACAATTGTGCCAATGTGTTCTGCCAAAACCTGTTCAATAGCTTCCGGGCGAGACAGGGATTGGAAAATAGGCAGCATGGCCGTCTCGGTTCCATAGAGCGCTTGCTGTTGAGTTGATGTTTCTATGGGTGGCTCTAGGAGTACTGGAGTATCTGTAGCTGCATCAGATTCTTCACCTGACCAAGCTTGTATAAGTGTGAATATGTTTTGTTGAGTGGAGTCTTGAGGCTGGGTTGCGACTGTTGATGTATCCTGTGAATCGTCTAATAAAGGATGGGTAATAGGTTCAATATCGTCATCAACAAATTCCTCACTCAGGAATAAGAAGTTTTTTGCCTTTTCAGAGGTGAATTCTTCATTGTCATTATCCACCTCCTCAATCAAAGACCAGTTAGATAATAGAGCTTCTACATGAGTGAGATTGGCTTTGGCTTTGGTATATAATTTTTCGTACTCTTCAACCAGAGGTGCGTAGTAATCTCGCAATGCGAATAGTGACTCGATTGCTTTTTGGGGAGGTGATAAAGGAGAGGGGCTATTCATCAAGTTTGAAATTAACTATACCTTGCGACACTCGTATAGTTATGAAACGACATCGAGTGAATTGGAAAAGAATTGACAGTTTCAGACCTATTGTAAAGTATTTGAGCAAGTTGAAGCTTCGCTCTGTTTTTCATGTTGTTAAAGTGATTCATACTACAAGAGGATCGCGCTACCCAAAAAGCAATCGAGTGCATTCCCCCTTGGTGTTATGGGAGGAACTGCACTCGTCGAATTTTACTTATTTAAGCAGTTGTGAATTTATAAGTTTTTCCATTTTTCAAGGGTGAGACAAGGTTGCATAGCAGTACTCGGCATAAATCCACTGGAAGAAACACCGAAATTGTTTAAAGAAGCAATTTCGTCTTCGGCATTATTGGTGGCTACTCGTATAGCTTTGGTTTTATCTTCAGAAGAAAGTTTATCAATTTTAGCGCTGTCAGGATTTGGAAGGGCAGAACCTTTTGTAAGTGAAAATTGGTGTATTTTGTAAAAGTGATCTCCCCCTTCGGGTTTACCCAATAAGAGGCAACCTTTAGATTTGACAAACAAACCAACACTTTGCATATTGGGACTGAAATGACGCTTAGTGACAAACTTCACCTCTTGAACAGGCCCCCAAACAAGGACGGCTTCAGGAAAACCTTTAGATGCGACATCTCGACTTTCTTTACAGCCGTTGTTGTCTTGAACGAGAAAACCGTCACTACAAACTTTCCAATTAACTCTATACAGATCAGGAGTAGTATCAACAAAGTTTTTGATTTCGGCAGCTTCTGCTTTTTGCTTTGCTGCAATCAACTCAAGTTCTGTTTCTTTGGCAATCTGTTCAGGCGTTTTACTTTGGCAAGAGATGATACCACCACCGACGAGCAAAGCTAAAGTGATGGCGATTTGTGAAGTTTTGAAAAGCATACTATTCTCGCTTAATAGCTAACTATTTATTCTCGGAAAAACTGGATAGTAAAAAAGCTAAATTTAGTTCGATTTATAAAAGTAATTTAATGTATTTATGAAATCAATGAGAGCTAAATTTCATCCTAAATAATATATAATAATTCGATTTCAAATAGCAAGCTAAAACCAGCAATTAACTATTAAAAAACTTGAACTTTTGCAATGAATCTATTTTGAATCAGGCAAAAGGGCTAATTCTATAACAGGATGTCAACAAAAAGCAATAGCCAGAAGTACGATATTTTTTTAGACTTCGAGCGATTCCTTTAAAGTGGGGGAATATGCCATAGTGTCTAAGTAAGAATTCAGCATGGGCTACACTGATTGGGCTAGACTCATTCAAAATAGCTGAATTCTTCAAGTATCTAATGTATCTTCTTATGGTAAAAAGTTAACTTTTGCAGTAAGAGGAGGGAGAACAAAAAAGTTAGTGGAGAAATGGTAGAAGTTTGGCGATATTGGGAATTTGAGCATCCATCAAGTTCTGTAGTAAGAGTGATAGCAACACCAACAGGGCTAGAGTTATTTGCAGTGGATGTATTGCAAATAGTAGCTCCAATTTTAAATGATGATTTCGTGAAGTCAATTGAAGTTCAGAAACGATTAGTGATGATGGAGAATAATCAAGTGAGTTTGGTATCAACACTCAGCGCTCTATCGATTCACTCATTAGTATCACTACCAACTGTAATAGAACACAATGTAGTCAGGCAATTTATGCAATGGGTAAGAACAAATGTGATGCCAGTGTTTAAAAATGATGTGACAATGATTGCAGTCGAGCAACCCAAATACTTATTTCAAGAAATAGATTACTCTCAGAAAGATTCTTTGATAAAGTATTTGTATTTTCAAAATAGTGATTCTTGGTCATCAAATAGTATTGATTTATATTTAAAGTTTATTTTTAAAAAGCTTCCATTGCCAGCTAGCTGTCCTCAGACTATTGATTTAAATGGGATTGACTTGAGAAGTAGATATTTTCAAGTATTGAAGACAGTACTAAGGTCAGTCAGCAGTTATGAATATGTTTATGAAGATTTAGTTGTAAGGTCGGCAAATTTATTGATAGCTCAATCATTAGATTTGTTAGTTTATTACCATTTAAATAAATTAAATGATTTGGATTTAAATCAGGTAATAGAACAAGGATTAATATTACAAGCTTTGGGAACAATGGTTAATAAATCAATTGACAATTTCAAGGATTTAAAACCAATGTATTTAAACCTATTAGACTACTTTTCAGCAGAGATGCTAGCACTGGACTAAACCACGAAACTAGTTAAACATGAAATAGAGGAGAAAATCAGATGACAGCTATTTTAAATGATGAGGCGGAGATCCTTAACGGAGTAGAAGAATTACTCTTGGGAGGAGATGAAACAACAGAAGCAGAAAGGACAGAAGATATACGGCAGATGCCAGAAGCAGTAACTACAGGTGAAAAAAAAGAAGCAGAAAATACAGTCCTGCCACAAACAAAACCCGCAGTCACCAATAAAAAACAGTGGAGTCGGAGATTAGTCATAGTGACAGGAGATAAAGGAGGAGTAGGGAAAAGTACTTTCGCCAGAGGATTAGCGCAAACATATTTGGATATGAAAAAAGAATTTTTGGCTTTTGATGCGGACATATCTAATTCTCATTTAAACAGATTTTATGGGGATCAATGTCTGGTAAGAAAACTAGATTTTTTTACAGAAGGGAATGTAGACATTTTTCTAGATGATTTGAAAGAGTTAATAGAGGATAGTCTAGACACAGAAGGGGCAGTTATCCCCGGAAAGTCTTTATTTTTATTGGAATTACCACCACAGTCCATGAGAATCTTAAGAGATGTTGTAGAACAAATGAAGTTCTTGTCTACAGTTGAAGAATTATATGATATGCGAGTAACAATCGTAGTTGTAATTAGTCGAGTAATGGATTCAGTCAGGCAGTTGACAACTCTATATGATTTTTGTCAAGACCAAGTAGATTATGTCGTAGTGAAGAATTTGTTCTTCGGTTCGCCAGAAAACTTTGTCAGATATAAAGAGTCTTCAGACGTAACAACAATTAAGGATTTATTAAAAGAAAGGGAGATTCCCTTTCTGGAAATAACGATGCCAGATTTAATAGAACACGCTTATGATTATTTAGATAAGAATAGTTTGACGTTTAATCAAGGAATAGAGCAAAAAGAAAAACCATCAGTTAAAGGAAGGGTAAGTACTTGGATTAGCAAATTCAAGGAACAAGTTGGGTTGGCAAGAAGCATTTTAGGATTAAACGATGTCCCCCATTTGTAGACGTTTAGTGATGACTGTAGGTGACTCGCGTGTGGGGAAGTCTACAGTTATCAAGTTATTGATTGAACTATTCCTTAGTCAACATCAAACTGTTAAGATTTATAACCATGATAACCGTAATAAGTTCAAAGCTTATAAAGGTATAGTACCAATAGAAAGCTTAAATTTTTTCACTGACAACCCGGATTTGGTGTTAGACGATTTACTTAATGACTCATTAGATGTGATTTTTGTGGATATGCCGGGACAATATATCCAAGAAACCTGTAACTACATATATGAGGCTGATTTTTTTACTGTTTTGGCTGAACTTAACTGGAAATTAACATTCTTACAGCCAATTTCCCATAGAAGTGATTGCATGGAATATTTCTTGCAGCTATTAGATTTTGCAACGGACAATGCTAATTATGTCATAGTAAAAAATCAACATTTTGATACGAGGTTTAAAGAGTACAACCAATTAGTACAGCAAAAATTGCCATTGATTGGGGGTACAGAAATTAGATTAACAGCCTTGCACAGAGATCATTATCAAGGAATGGAGGATTTAAGCAAACCTTACTCACAATGTTTTCATGAGCAATCCCTATATGTGCTATATCGCTCATATATTTATCACTGGCTAAAAAATTTCTTTGATGCTGTAAAAAAAAATCAAGTCGCTAGTATTTACTTAGGAGTATCAGCAGGTGAGAACATCAGAAATATTGCAGGGGTATTCTGAAGCCGAACAACAGAGGATTGTTGAAACAGCACAGCAAATAGGGTTAGCAGAAGATGACCCGATGTTTCAAGTCATGGCAACACTTGGCAGATATGAAGAGACAATGATTTCACTGCAAGCACGAATGGAGGCAATGATTGAAGCTTGGGTACTAACAATCGAAGAGAAAGTGGCGAATACTTCTAAAACAGCCCAATCGATGAACAACACTGTAGTCAGTAATGCTGTGCGTGATGTCTTAACTGAACAAATGCCTCTTCTGATACAATCATCGACATCATCTGCATCATCGCCACCAAAAGAGATGCGATTATCTCCAGGGAATTTTCAGATGCATTTTTGGTCTATCTGCGCTCTGGTAGGAGGAGTGACAGCAGCTGGTGCGATGCTTGCTTCATTTACAACTTGGAACGTGATGACTAACTTGGGCCAAAATCAATCAGTCATGTTGTCAAACAACGATCTGAAGATTTTACAATGGGTAAAATCTAGCGAAGGTAAGCAAACTTATAAGCTCTTTGTTGATAATCAACAAACTCTGGCTGCTTGTCAAGAAGAAAATCGCTTGAAAGGATATTGCTTGATTCAAATGCAAAAGAACAGAAAATAGCAGAGGGGCAGAGGGGCAGAGGAGCGGAGGAGCAGAGGAGTAATTTCTAACGTTTCATTAACCAAGGTGAAGGATTAGTTATCATATTTACTAAACCACCTAAAATTCGGTTATAGCATCCATACAATTCTCTAGCTGATTCAACAGAAAGATAATTGCACTTTACAGCAAACTCAATCCATGTTTGTGTTTCTGCTGCCTTTGCTTGTCTGCGACACGCTCCGCGAACACAGTCATTCAACTTAGCTATAAAAGCTGCTTCATAACGGCGCTTTCTCCAGGCTTCTGCCATATTCGCACATACAGAGCGTGATGATCTACGAATTTGGTCAGTTAAGGAATATCGTTCTTCAACAGGAAAATTCTTAGAGAATTCAAAAATTCTCATCGCTGCATCAAATGCCATTTGATATGTTTCTAAGTCTTGATGATTTTTAATGGGTTCTCTTTGCATTTCTTACTCTCCTCTGCTCCTCTGCTCCTCTGCTCCTCTGCTCCTCTGCTCAACCAGTAGCTCTCCAGTCTTGCGGCGAAGGTTCTAGGTAGCCAAAACTTTGAGCTTTAATAATGGCATTGACCCGATCTCTAGCTCCCAGCTTAAGAAAAAGGTTGCCAGTGTGGGATTTGACTGTGCTAATACTGATGAAAAGTTGATTAGCGATTTCTTTATTGGAGTAGCCACTGGCAATTAATTTGAGAATTTCAATTTCTTGAGTTGTAGGCAACTCATTGTACCTTTTGCCTTTAATTTTTGTACTCTGACGATGGTTCAATTCCAGAAATCTCTTAATAATCGCTTGGTCAAGATATTCTTCATTTTGATAAATACAACGGATAGCGTTTTTAATGGAGTCGATCTTGGTTGTCTTTAAGAAATATGAATCAGCACCACAGGCAAAAGCTTCGTTAATCATATTTTGACTAGAATAAGCACTGAGGATAATAACTTTGGATAGAGTGTGCTTCTTAATCCTGGTTGTGATTTCCAGTCCGTTGATATCTGGTAGTCCAATATCAAGCAAGACAATATCAGGATTTGTTGAGTTGACTAACTCTAATCCCTCCAATCCACAGCTAGCCTCACCGCACAGTTCCATGTCTGATTCTTGTGCGATCGCTGTCCTAATGCCAAGTCTACATAGTTCTTGGTCTTCAATTACTACTACCCGAATCATCTTGATAGTCATATTTGCACCGAGAAAATTTGCACCGGAAGTTAATCTTTAACATCTTCTCTTTTTATATCATAAATATTTGAGTGAAAACAGTATATGTTAAAAACAAGTATTAGTTATCTTTCCGATAATTAAAATATAAATATTTGCAAATTAATTTCATACGCAGGTTTTAAGTAGAACATATATTGCGAAAAATTAGTTATACTTAAAAGTAAAAATCTTTGCGAAAAATCAGTTGGGAACAAAAAATTACGTTTCGTTTAGGAGTGGCTATATGTCCCAAGCAAAATTCATAAATAAAATTAATATTTCCACATTATTGCATGACGTATCAAACGCGGTTGTCAATGAGTCAGTTGTTTTAAAGCAAATGATGGATGGAGAGTACGGTAGTACTTTACAAGAGATAAAAACAATTTTGATATCCTTATGGCAGACAAATAATCAAGTAATTCAGTGGATAGATAGGTATCAAAGTCATCAGTCAAGAGATAGAGTTATCGGGTTGAATCCATCCTTGATTAATGAATTTGATTTTGGCGATTTACTGAATAATTTATATCAAGAGTATAGGCCAAAAGTTATTAATCGGGGCTTAAGATTGCACTACGAGACTTGTACAGGATATCTGCATGGAACCAGGGTGAGAGGAGATGCGATACATCTTTATAGAATGTGTTCAAATCTACTTCAAAATGCCCTCTCATATACAGAGACAGGTGATATATTCTTGCGATTGTTGAACCAGGGTGATGACTTGGTAGTTTTAATTGAAGACACAGGCGTTGGTATTGAACCAGAGGATTTGGCGAATATTTTTCTACCTTTTTATCGTGGGACTATTTCTTCACCTGGTTCCGGGTTAGGATTGTATATTGCAATGATGGTAGCTTATTCTCATGGGCTAAAACTGTCAGTAGATTCTGTTGTCGGTAAGGGAACGATATTTACAATAAAATTTCCCTATCAAGTAAAGAATTATTATGGAGTAGATGCTACAATCCCGAAAAAGTCGAGATTAACTCATGCGCTACCTGGACGACACTAAGCTATGGGACAAGATAGAGTATGTAGTTGGATGTTTGATATTTGGTGGGCTGTTTATTGCTGCCGTTATCACATTCAGCACTGATATATTTGAAGCCACATTTTACATATTTCTTGCAACAATAATTGCTCCTTTTGTGAAAATAAATCCAACATTAAGACGGTATCTCTTAATCAGTGGATTTATATTTGGATTAGTGATGGGGTATTTTAGTTAAATGCGCCTAATCTCCAAGATCGGGATTATCATCTTTATCAAATGAAAATTGCTGATTTTTATCAGTTTGAATAGGAGGTTGAGCTTGTTGTTTTGTAATCCGTTGCTGATTAAAAGCAACTATTTTTTGTGCTTCTTCAGTTGAGAGGTTATTTGAGGTAATTGTAAACTCATTAGTGTGGTCTTTATATGCAGCAAAAGCTTTTTGATTGGATTGAGTTTTGCGGTTAATATTGATAAACTGTATACCTTCTTTAATCAGCAATTGAAGTCTATAAAGAACGCCTTCATAAACGCGGCCTTCATTTTTAGTATCTTGACCTTTAGCAATGATAGTTTGAACAACGGCAGGAATCAGGGACTTTTTGCTAAAATCATCGCCTTGATGTTGTTTATTAACCTCTTGATTTGCTGGTGTGGAGGGAGTTAAATTAGCGTTTGGTTCCCCTTGAATCATCATTTGTTGGAGGAATATATGCTTTCTTTGGCTAATTAGATTTTCAACTCTGGAGAAATTATTAGGCTGCTCAGTCACAGTTTTTTCGGGTTGAGATACACCAAACTTTTGAGAATATTCAGCCAGATATTGATTTTTAAGTTGTTGCCTATAATCTTCAGTATTTTGAGTGCTTTTGGTCAAAATACTTCTGAGATTATCTTCAAGATTTTGACGCGATTGGGAATCTAATTCAATGGGTGATTGCACTGTACTTTGTGGCACTCTCTCCATCATGAGAGCCAGTCGATAAGCCATCATATTATTCGAGATTCCACTCCCACGATTAATGGAGGCGATAGTTTCTCTAACATCTGTGGATTGCATAACTAAACTTCCAAGTTGTTTAATTGAGGTTCTGGATTGTGAGGTTTTTGCGGAGTAGGCTTCTGTGTTTCGGCATTTTGGGAAATCTTCGGGCTATAAAAATTATTAATAGATTGTTGACGTAACAATTTTAAATCCTCTGTAATTTCGCTAAGTGGTGGCAAAATAATATCAGTTTTCCCATTAATAATAATTTCTTCTTTAGTTTGAATTAAAAATTTAAAATAAAGTTGTGACTGTTCACCCAAAGTTAGTTTAGCATTGGGGTCTTTTTGAAATCGCTCACGAAAACCTTCGTTACCTTGGTTTGCTCCAGATGTCCATCTGGTAGAAGTTTCCAGTAAGCTCCAAACTTCAGCTAATGCAGGATGAAGTGGCAAAGGGATATCACGAGTAGCATGAGCATTAGCAGCAGAATTAATTGTTGGGATTTGGAGTTTAGTTGCCATCAGCCTGAGTTTGTCAATTTCTAATGAGTTAATAGCCATAGAGTGAACTTGATGACTCATTTGCTCATCAGTACGGCTCAATTGTAGGTGTACAGCAACTCTTGTAGTTCCGTTATGTTCAGTTTTTAAAAGCTTGATATCACCACTATTTTCATCATTAGGAGTATAAGTAATGCGATAATTACCTAATTCTAAATCGTGAGAGTTAAAGGCTTCTAGAGTACTTGTAAGTATTCTTAAGACTTCTAAGGATTTAAAACTTTCAAGTATTTTATGAGTGCCATCAGGAGAAAGAGAGCTTAGACTGTTAGCAATTTTCCTGGGGTCTTCACCCTCGGAGGGTAGCTCTTTACCTTGCTTTAAGGTATCTGCAACCGTTAAAAACTCCTGGCGTTCTATAGGTAAAAACTTATCTAAAGGTTTTTGAGTAATATTAATATGATATTGTGAGGCTTCAAACTCCATAATTGGATTATCTAAGTTTGTCGCTTGACGACGATGAATACTATAAGTAGATTTATTCTTTTTAATAAGAAAAGCATCGGCACGATAAACTGTAGAGCCATCATCTTGTTGAACGCCATAATTCTTGACAAGCTCTCTAGCAGCAAAAGCAATGTCTTGATTTTGTTTAGCTTCTAAAAACCTTCGAGGGATTGTTTGTTTATAAACTGTTACCTGTTTGATATTGACCCAACTGTTACCAGTAGGTATGCTGCTAGATTCAAAAGAATCCTTGTTAACACTAGAGGGTTTTTCAACAAAAGTTTTGTTATCCTCTATGGTGTCAGAAATAATTTCGGATTGGCGACGACGGCGTTTCAATAGGTCTAATTCATCTAATTCATCGATTGATTCTGTGTTTTGTGAGTTCTGAGTGCTGAAGGGTTCTGAAGGCGGACTAACTTGAGATTGAGGGGCTTCGGGAATAATTACTTGATTATCTATTTGAGAACTAGTTTGTGATTGAGAAACAGTTTTACCCTCTGGCTGCTGTGTTGACAATACATATTTTATTCCTAGTGATTTGATAGCAGCATACAAAGGGTGAGTAGGGGATAAAAGAGGTAGGGGAGATAGGGGATGTAAGGCAGATAGAGGAGGGAGGCGAGTTAGAGAGGCTTCGGTGGGAGTTGTAGTAGGTGTAGTAGGTGTGAGGAGAATCTCACTTCCCACACTTTTAAGCTTTAACTCCTGGCCATTTTTGAGAAAAATACTTTGCTTTCTATCAGGTAAAGGGTTATTTTGCTGCCAATCTTCAAAAGAAACCGCCAAGGCTTTGAGCTTTTCATAAGCAGCAGCCCCTTGCGCGGCAATCAAATCGTCAACACCTTTTTCTGGCCCGGGTAAAGTGATGACAATGACTTTAGCCCCATGATTGACCAAAAGTTGACTAGTTTTAATCAAAGCTTTGCCGACGTTGACTTGAGTTTTGGTTTTGGAGTCATGATCAAAGCAGATTCTCATTTCTCTGTCTGGAGTCGCAAACATCGCAATTTCTGAGCGTAATTTGCTCTCAATTGGATTACCTTGGTCATCTTTGGAGCGATATGCAGCATTAACCCCTGGCAAGCCGATGGCAGCATCTCCTTGAGTCAAAATACTAGCTGCTTTCTTAGCGCCTTCAGCAATGGTTACTGGTATATTGTGTTTCCACACAGAAAACCAAAATCCTGATTGGCGATCGCTTTGGCTTGGATTAACGCCAGCTTTGAAGTAAATCAGTTCAGCAATTTCTTTTGGTACTTCTAATAAGAAGATACTAAGTTCAACTTTGTAGGGATGTTCATATTTGATAAATTTCCCAGGTTTTTGAGGATCTGGTCTAGGAGAATCAGGCTTGTAACAGCCCCAAAGTTTCTCTTTTGGTTTATCCCCAGGTTGTAAATCACAGAAAGTGCGGGGGTCAACTCCAGCATCACACCACCAACCATCAGTAGAATCAAGATATGCGTAAGCTTGGAGAGTTTTATCACCTAAGCGACCAGCATTTTTACGCTCAATCTGATCACTATACATCAAGTATTCCCAAGATTCATGGCACTGCTCTATGGAATCATAATATAAAGACTTAAAATTAGCAGAGGCAATAATCGGATGAATGGCGCTATCAACTACCAGTTCATGCCAGTGTTTAGGCTCGATATGATTTGGGCGTAAATTAACGAATTCATCCATATTAGAACTCTATTTCGGAGCGAGAATCATCAGAGGTTAAAGAATTGTTTGTCCTGGAGTCGGTTATAGATGTATTCGTTGATAATGATTCTGTAGAAGCTGGCGAATGCTGAAGAGCATTTGTATTTGCTAAAGATTGTTCGACAATTTTTTCAACTTCTTTAGCTTCTTCTGGGTCTACTGTTACAAAGTTATTAGTTTTGGGATCAACTTTTTTCCAAGAATAACCTCCACCTCCATCAAGTTTAAGAGCATAAGTATCTTTTCCTAGTTCAATTCTTGCTCTTTTATTCCACTGTTCTACAGTGTCGGCGCAAACATATTTTATTAAAGGTGCTATGACATTTCTGGCAAAATAATCGCTGCTTTTAGCATAATTAGAAACCAGTTGCAAATGCCGTTCGTCAAACATATTTCACCTCAGTTCCCATGTTGTTTTATTGAAGGAGGCAGTTCTTGCTTCTGCGTCATGCCTGATTTGATAATATTTATTAAAGATTTTTGTAAAACGTCATACTGCTGTGGTTTAGCACCGAGACAATTTAAGTCAATTACTTCCCCTGATGGCATCACGCGATTAAAGATAAGATGGAATTCTAAAGAGTCTTGATGAAATTTTATGAAAGTGACATATTGTAAATCATCCCAGCCGATGCCTTGGATATATTCATTGAGAATTTGTTCAGAAACGTCTGAGGATAGAGTAATTGGGAAACTTTTCAAAGTAATATGAACATAAATCCCGACCTTTTTTAATCTTGGTCTTTGCTTACTAAAAACCTGATAACTATTAATTATCCAAGCGGGAGCATGAATGTTAACAAGATGACCGGAGTGAATGGTCAATGTCTGCATGAATTGGTTAATTATCTCAAAATCAGAAAGAGCATATTCTTTAATCATCATTCTCATTGTTTACTATCCTTGGAATTGGGATCTGAGTATCTTTGTCTAGAATTGATTTAATTTCTCCAACACTTAAAACTTTATTGTTAGGATTGTTGTCTTGTTTGACAGGTAAAGGGAAACGCTTATTGACATCATCCACTCTCAAATCTAAGTCGTGCTGAGTCGGATATCTTTGGGTACTTCTGCGAGCTAATCTACTGACAACTGGCTTCCATTTTTTTTCGTTGTATCTGTCGATATTGCGGAGAGATTGAGGAATATTGATGCTTTTTAACTGAGGAACAGACCCCTCTTTTGTATTGGAGTATGCAGGATTGATAAAAACACACTTTCCGGCTGGGAGCTTCAAAAACTGGGCGGACTCAAAGAGCTTTTTAGTTTTTTCTTGATCGCTAATGGTATTATTGCTCTTTCCACCACCAGTAGAACGGCTTTTGTGTTTGTACCTAATTTCTTCATCTCCCAGAAAGGAAGAAAACAGTTGTGCTGATTCGTTCTCCCCTGGGTTAAAAATAAATTTTGTACTACAAGCACCAAGGATAGTCTTAGCAACTTCGCGTCCATAATTCTTCTCAAGTTGCCCCATGTTCTGCCAGCCGAGGATGCCGCAAAAACCCTCACTTCGGGATTCATTAAGCCATCTGAATAAATCGGGCAGATACAAGGAAGGCAATTCATCCAATGCAACTATCAAAGGGTCTTGCCTTTTTTTGGCTATATTTCGGGCGATGGTCATGTGGAGAACGCTAGTCATCAAGGGTGCAACAGCATCGCGGCGCTCTCTGTCTAAACCAAAGATAATCATTTGTTTACCCTTGATTGAGAGTGGTAAAGTCGTTTGACCAATAAAGCAACCGAGTGTGTTCTTGGCCATGAAGCGGGTAAACATGATACTAGCTGTGGCAACAATGCCAGCAACAGTTTTCTCACTTGCGGCGGAACTGAACAACTGACCAAAGGCAATCTTGACCCAAGGGTTGAGATTAGCAGACATTAACCGGGCAATCATCTGCTCACTAGACAAGATGGCAGCACTGGTCATGACATCTGCTCTATCTCCAAACTCTTTGGTTAACATCAATACAGCTTGGGTTAACTGATCCCCAGACGGGCCGAAAAATCCATCTTCATTAGAATTATTCAGAATGCGGAAGTTTTTGTTGATGACCGTGGCAATCTGCCGAGCGTTTTCAGCGTCAGAAGAATCTCTTAAAAAGTCCAATGGGTTACAAACTTCTGATTCGGGAAAACCAGGGGCAAAAATATGAACATCGTAGCCAAGAACTTTAGCATAAGCAGCGATTTTCGCCTGAGATGGGTATTTAAAGTCATATAGTAAAATAGGAAAACCTTGGTCAATTGCGGAAAATAACATGGGGTTAATGGCACTAAAAGTTTTCCCACTTCCGGGTGCGCCAATAGCAGCAGTTCCCCTTTGCACTTCTGGTACATAAATCGGCACACCTCCACTACCACTTTGTTTTTTTGTACCTTTGAATTGATGTCTACCAATATACAAAGCTACACTATCACACCGAGGAGATTGTATCTGTTGCAATGCTTTTTTCTTAGCTGTATTATTCTCCTTTCTCCCTCCCCAATAGCTAGTAGCAATCTTCTTTTTATTACTGCCATCGCCAAAAAATACTCTCATTAAAATGTAAGCACCCAACATACTTATAATTGCTAATCCACTGGGTGTAAATAAATGATGAGTGTACTTGCCAATGTTGCTATGTGGATTTTGTAACTGTTCAAAATGAAATGGTTGGTTGTTTGTAGAAGTAGTCAAATTATTGCTCATGACATGAAGAAGAAGGGGAATGGGGGAATGGCACTAAGAAAAGCTGAAAGCTCGTCTGGGCTGGGTGTTGGGGGTAGGGTGTTGGGTGTAGGGAAAAATCAAGAAAAGTAAATATTGAGTGGGGATACAAATAAATTTCTGACTCACTACACCCAACACCCGACACCCCACACCCAAAAGGCTTATAGATAATGGGTTTGCCG
>JBBSOX010000013.1:0-95461 GCA_038259325.1 Chroococcales cyanobacterium
CAGAAGCATTGCAACTAGCTGGATTTTCCCATTTTCTGGCAGAAAACGGTTTTGCTGAACAGGCTCTATCGTTGATCACTGAACGACGGCTTACTTCAAAGCCAAGTACCACAGGGAAAGATGTCAAATGGGTTCTATATCTTCAGGAAGAACCCATTTTGGTGGTTCCGTTATTTTTTTCCGCAGACGTTCTTGTGCCAACTCCAACATTTGGTCTAAGGGAGTCTCTTCAATAAATTTTGCTGCGGCTTCTCTAAACTCGATATTGGGACATTTATCCCCTAAAACACATCCGTTAACACAGGCTACAGCGCAGTTAATTTTTTGCTCCACAGTAAATTCCTCTCTCTAAAAGTTATTAGTTATGAGTTTTGAGTCATAACATTCCATCCCTAACTATTCACCCTTTACCCTCTAGGTAAATTTTACCTTGCCAGTTGTCATCTTATTAGTCTAAATACTTACCATTTAGAAAGTTATCGGTTATGAGTTATGATTTTGACTCCTAACTTCTCACTCTTATGAAGGGCGCTCATGTCAGAAGTTTTTGCTACTACTGGAACTATCGCTGCGATCGCTACTGCTGTTGTCCCCCAACAGGGTAGTGTTGGTATTGTACGGGTGTCCGGTTCCCAAGCAATGGCTCTGGCCCAAAATCTTTTTCACGCTCCAGGGCGGCAAACTTGGGAAAGCCACCAGATTCTCTACGGTTACATTCGCCATCCCCAGACGCAACAACTGGTAGATGAAGCCCTGTTGCTAATTATGAAAGCACCCCGTTCTTACACTCGTGAAGATGTAGTGGAATTCCATTGCCACGGGGGAATTATGGCAGTGCAGCAGGTATTACAACTGTGTTTGGAAAACGGCGCAAGACTAGCCCAACCAGGAGAATTTACTCTCCGCGCTTTTTTAAATGGACGATTGGATCTAACTCAAGCTGAAGGTATTGCGGATTTAGTCGGAGCTAAATCGCCTCAAGCTGCCCAAACGGCCCTAGCTGGCTTGCAGGGAAAATTAGCTCATCCGATCCGGCAGTTACGCGCTAACTGTTTAGATATTTTGGCAGAAATCGAAGCTCGAATCGATTTTGAGGAAGACCTGCCTCCGTTGGATGATAAAGCAACAATATCAGAAATTGAGAAAATTGCCGCAGAAATCACTAGGCTATTGGCAACTAAAGATAAAGGTGAATTGCTACGCACTGGTTTAAAGGTGGCAATTGTGGGGCGGCCAAATGTGGGTAAGTCGAGCTTATTGAACGCTTGGAGCCAGAGCGATCGCGCCATTGTCACTGACTTACCTGGTACAACCCGCGATGTGGTGGAATCGCAGTTAGTTGTTGGGGGAATTCCCGTACAAGTGCTAGATACAGCCGGGATTAGGGAAACAACAGACCAAGTGGAAAAAATTGGCGTAGAGCGATCGCGTCGTGCTGCTAATGCGGCTGATTTAGTCTTGCTTACCATCGACGCTTCAGCAGGTTGGACGGAGAGCGATCGAGAAATTTATGAACAAGTGCAACACCGTCCATTAATTCTAGTTATTAACAAAATTGATTTAGTAGAAGAAGGCGAAAGCAAAATTCTTCAATCCCAAATTCCAAATTTCAAATCTAAAATTGTTACAGCCGCCGCCCAAAATCAAGGCATTGATGATTTAGAAAAAGCAATTTTAGAGATAATTAAATCTGGAAAAGTCCAAGCTGCTGATATGGATTTAGCCATTAACCAAAGGCAAGCCGCAGCCTTAACTCAAGCTAAAATATCCTTGGAACAGGTACAAGCAACAATTGCCCAACATTTACCTCTTGATTTTTGGACTATTGACTTACGGGGAGCTATTCAAGCACTAGGAGAAATTACTGGAGAAGAAGTAACGGAATCAGTTTTGGATAAGATTTTTAGCAAGTTTTGTATTGGTAAATAGTAAGGTGTTGGTTAACATATTGATTTTTTTTCGCTTTAACAAATTGATGCCATCAAATTCTGACATCATAGCGACAGACAAGTTGGTGCTTATTTGGTTTCTCGCTACGAATATGAAATACCTCCACAAATAACTTAAATTCATATGTCTTTTATCGATGAAATTAATCCTGTCAACGCATTGATTGTGGGAGCCAACCGGGGTATTGGTTTGGGTTTTGTGAAAAAATTGCTACAAGATCACAGAATAGCCAAAGTTTATGCAACTTCTCGTCAACCAGAGTCAGCCTCCGATTTAATAGCTCTTACAGGCGAACATTCTGAGCGATTAATTTGTCTGGAGATGGATATTACTAACGAGTTGCAGATTGCTGAAGCTGTTCAAAAAATACGAATTCAAGTTGACAAACTGCATTTGGTAGTCAACTGTGTAGGACTGCTGCATGAAGATAATTTGCAACCGGAAAAAAGCTTAAGACAGATTAATTCAGAAAATTTGCTCCGCTACTTTCAAATAAATAGTATTGGTGCTGTCTTACTAGCTAAACATCTATTGCCTTTGTTTCGTCATGGAGAACGCAGTGTGTTCGCTAGTATTTCTGCTAAATTGGGCAGTATTGGCGATAACCAACTTGGTGGATGGTATGGCTATCGGGCTTCTAAAACAGCACTTAATATGTTGATGCGAACTGCGGCAATTGAGTATAAAAGAAGTTGTCCTAAAGCATTAATAGTGACATTGCATCCTGGTACAACTGATACGCGCCTTTCCCATCCTTTCCAGGCAAATGTACCTGCGGAAAAATTATTCTCAGTGGAACGCACTGTTACCCAATTATTGACTGTCATCGAACAGCTTCAAGAAGGTGATAGTGGACAGTTTTTCTCATGGGATGGGAGCAGATTGCCTTGGTAACTGCGTTACGCTGGTGCTAATCTAAACTCACGTTACTTGTAACCAAAGCCTATGAAGTTTTTTGTGCCAGCAGCCAAGGATGATATCAAAGCAGAGCAGGTGTATAGTGCGATCGCTCAGTCTGTCAAAGCACCAATAACCGAAAAGCGTATTTGGAAGTTACAGTGGCGCGATCGCGAAATTGATATGGAATGCGAGGTAGGTAAACCCTTACCATCCTCTTATCAAACGGGGAAAGAGCTAGTTATGGCAATCTTTGAGTGCGAAAACCTTTATAAAATTTGTACTCTTACCCGTGGAGGAGTAAAGGGAGAGCCTATCTTGGTTGGCAAAAACTCTGTATCCTCAGCAACGTATTTTTCAGATAATGTTGTAAATAATTGACTCTGTATTTTAATATGCGATCGCTCTTGTAAGATCCAGTAATCAAGCCTCTGTACTGAAAGCTAAGAATTAGGAAACTCTAACTCAGCGCTTCCCTTTCCGAACTGTACTGTCTCAGATGGTAGATGTCGCTCCAACCAATCCTCCAAATCAGTCATTACCTCTTGATAATTAAGGTCACTCTGAATTTCATGATAGGCTCCCGGATACTCGATTCTCAGCTTATCTGTGCAGTTTACTCGTTGGTAAAATAGGTCACTTCCCGCAGGTAAAGCCACTCGGTCTGCACCACCGTGGAGAATCAACAATGGTAATTGCCAATCATCTGCGTGAGCATTAATCCAATCAACTGTTGCAAAGAATTCTGTAGCCAGACGGGCGGTAGCAAGGGTATGTCGCAGTGTATCCTGAGCGATGGTGGCTAAAACTTGCTGATCTCGTGAACCAGCGCTCATGTCAATACCTGTATTCAAGGTGAAACGCGGCCACACCCGCGAGAGCATTCTTCCTAAAAGCACCCGAACAGGTGAAACCCCAACTTTCCCCAAAGTTGGCGCTAGAGCGATCGCACCTTGCAAAATTGATGCTTGTTGGGGATAGCGGAGAATATAATCTAAGACAATCATTCCGCCTAAACTATGACCTAAAAGAAAAATTGGGCAGCCAGGATTTTGAGTCTGAATTAACTGTAAAAAGGCTCTCAAATCTTCCCGAAACTCACTCCAAGCGTTGATATAGCCTCGCTGGCCTGGTAAGCGTCCATGACCACGTAAGTCTAAGGCATAGATGGCATATTGTTTGGGTATCAAATGCTGAATTACATTACTGTAGCGATCGCTGTGCCCTCCCAGTCCATGCACAATGGTTAATATTGCCCGTACTTTCCCTTCTGGATGCCAGCTTTGGTAATACAGGTCAAGTCCTCCAACACCTTGGAATGTGCCTTCTGTACGAGACACGACGCGATCGCTATGGTCAATCATAGGGCTAATTTTTTAGGTATTTTCCCAGCAAGCTATTAAGATGTCAACATTTATTGTAATAAAAATAGCTTCTGGGTATGGGAATAATTACAGTGAAATAATTCCACAGGTTCTAACCGTAGGTTGGTTAATAATATGACCTCAAGAATTATGATTTATTTATGAATTCAAAGAGGTTTTTATCAAAAGTTCTTCTAGGGAATCTGTTCAGGAAGACCTAGCTGATGGGGTAACTTCCGAAGTTGATATCGACTCGAAATCTAGCCATCAGCAGCAAGATAGTACACAATTAGAAACTTTGACTCCTGCAAATATCAAGCGGGTAAAAGAAGGTGTAGCTGCGGCTAGCGATCGCGCTGTTCGCCAAATTATCGAGGAAACACTCAATCGCCTCGAACCCATTAATCAGAAGCATTCCGAACCTAGAGCCAACTCTAGGCTACGTCGTTTTGTAATGCGATCATTTATCCATTCCTTTTTCAAGGTACGGGTTGAACACCTTGAAAGAATACCTCAGCAACCTGCTATTTTGGCTGTCAACCATCTCCACCATATCGATCCCTTACTCCTCCTAGCGGAACTCCCTACCCAACCTCACTATTACATCCTGGGCGATGCTCGTACTCTTTATAACAAGTGGTGGAAGCGCTTCATCTTGGGTTTTGCAGGGGGCGTGATTCCTTTGGAACGGGTGTGGAAAGAAGAAGTTGCTGTTATGGAAGCGGCTAAAGCAGGAAGGCAAGATTTAGTTGAGCTAGCCGCAGCAATTAAACAGACAGTACCGACAGGGGAAAATATACACACACTGCGACAAATAGACCGGATTATTCTGGCAATTTTGGCTCGTGGGGATGGAATGATTCTCTTCCCCGAAGGACGACTAGGAACTGCTGAGGGTAAGTTGCATCTTCCCTTGAAACGCGGGACTGTGATTTATGCCTTGCGGGCTGGTGTACCAATTATTCCAGTTGCACTAATTGGGACTCATGACCTTTATTTGGGAAAAGAATTAACAATTCGGGTAGGTGAACCCTTATACTTTGCCCAAACAACCAGACCAAAACGCCAGGAAGTAGTCGTAGCTTTGGAAACTTTACAAAATGCGATGCTGGCTCTGTTGGCAACTAACTATCAAGAACCAACAGGAGTTAAACTGTTAAGTTCTTTCCTCAATCACATGTTGTGGTAAATCTCTAAACCTAAAGGAAATTTGACGAGTTTTAATTACAAATTACGAATTACAAATTAATATTATTTTCTCTGCCACATCTGCCGTAACGACTGAAAAACTTTTACAAATCTCTCTTCAAGCCAGAGCATTACATAATCAACCCATTCCAAAAGTTGCTCTAAAGGGTGCTTTTCATAACCTGTTGAAGTTGCTTTGGTTTCTATCCAGTCTGGCTGCGCCTCAACTTGACTGCTGCGATCAAATTGCTGGTGCAAAATTTCGCCTTTACGACTCTCGCTTTTAGTTTGGGAAATGCGGGTTTCGGTTTGTTTTGCAGAGACAACTTTTGGAGATGTCTTTTGACTTGAGGTGAGATTACTAGTTGATTGTTTCTTTCGCACCAAGCCAGATCCGATTTTAGGCTGTTTTACAGTTAAATTATTTTCTGGGAAATATCTTACTGATAAACTTGACGCTAAAGCAGGATTTGTCTTTTGAGAAAGCGTAACTGGCTTCTCAGTAACTGTTTCGGTATCACCAAATAAATCATTCCAGGTTAGCCAAGGATCAGCAGCTAAATCTTGCTTTTCCAACTGACGGCTTTTAGACAATGCCTTTCTAAGGCGTGATGGTAATATTTTACTTGACAATTGCTTATTACTATTTGGTGGCTCAAGTGTTTTTCTATTACCAACACCAAAAAAGTAATTAAGCGCCGCCTCAATCAAAGCCTGAAGATTCAGTGTATGAGTTTCTAAACCGTCAGCAGTGGTTGCAATTTCTCCTTTAGCAGCTAATTGCTCTTTGCCATAAAGAAATATGTTTAACTGAGTTTGGGCAACTTGGACAATCTCTTGGCTGCGTTCTTGCACAGGGAGTAAAGCATTTGATTCCAACTTAGCAACGGTTATATCTAGAAATGTTAATAATCTATCTGTGTTAACTAAATCTTTTGGTATTCCCTGGGCTAACACTGGGATTTTGGTTGTATTTACATCAGTAAGTTTTGCTAACAATCGGTCAATTTGTGGTAATAGCTCCGTTTCTTTTTTAGCTATAATCAACTGCCAATGCTGCCAATAATTAGCAACTTCGTTAATAATGCGATCGTCTAATTCTGCTTGCTGCTGTGGTGTCAAAATATCTAAAATTTCATTGTCAGCAGTAACAAGGACTAAACTACGATTTATCAAATCTGTAGCAATTCCTCGCACTACTGGAAGATGCTGCTTTAGGGCATTCTCTAGCTGTAAAAGGTTGAGATTTCCAACTTTATTCTCTGTAATATTTGTGGATTGTGTAAGACTAGCGTTATTTGTAGAATTATTATCAACCAATTTCAGCCGAAAAACTTCCAAAAAAGCCGGGGGTTTGAAACGTTCAACTGTTTTTGTAGGAGTAGAAGCGGCTTCATCAGATGACAGATAATTGACTGCCTCTAGTATATGTTGAATGGGACTATCAACATTTGGAATTTCGGGCTGGAAATCGGTATCATTTGGTTGTAACTGGAGTCTAGTTTGTGGTTCTTTGGTCTGTAGCGTTTTCCCAGGTGATTCAGATGCCTGAAACAGTAGATACACTGGGTAAAGTAGTACCTCCACACCCCACTTAGTAGCAACTTGCAAATGCCGGAAGGTGTGTTCCCACTGTTGTGTTACCCGCCGAGATTGCTGGTGAACAAAGTTAAATAGTCTGCTTTGATAACGACCAGAGGAACCAGAAGACATAGTAGTAATTTTTTAGTCCAAGTCTTGTTAAGTTGTGAGACTCGCGCCAAACAATAAAAACGACCAACACCTCATCTTAGCGAATATATGACCCCGACTGTCTCTCAATCCCAGACCAAAATCATCTCACAAGCAGTTGAGCAACTGCGCTCTTTTTGTCAAGTTAATCTTCAGTCTAGTTGGCTATACCAGGAATCTGACCTGATAATTACTGATGTTGTAGCTGCTGATGTGTCTAATTGGCAACCTGTCCAGTTGAATGATAAAGAACATATCGCTTGGACAGGTGGGAAAAAAGCGCTATGGCTAGTGCAAAGATTGGTGGTTCCCCAAGATTTACAGGGCTATCCCTTAGCTGGGTTATCTTTGCGGCTGGCGCTAGTTTGGTGGGCAGATTCTGCTGAGATTTATGTGAATGGGGAGTTAGTGCTGGAGGGTGATTTATTTGATTGTTCACCTAGAGTGCTTATCAGTCAGGGGGTGAAGCCAGGGGAAGAGTTTATTGTGGCTTTGCGGTTAGTGAGTCCGGGACATTGTGATGGGGCTTTAGTGCGATCGCTCCTAGTTTATGAGTCTACTGTTGATAATAATCCCGATCCGGGTTTTGTGGCTGATGAGTTAGCCGTGCTGCAACTTTATTTAGAAAAATTTGCACCGGAGAAGTTAGATGTTTTGGCGGCGATGGTGCAGGAGGTTACGAACCGCAGAGGCTTAGAGGACTCAGAGGAAGAGTTAGTAAGATCGTTTTTGTCTCTACGTCAAAATTTAATTCAATCCGATATCTTAGCCCCCCTTTTTAAGGGGGGTTGGGGGGATAAAAAATCTAAAATTTTCTTGTTGGGTCATGCTCACCTAGATTTAGCATGGCTATGGCCTGTGAGCGAAACTTGGAATGCAGCGCAAAACACTTTTGAGTCGGTTCTGAAGTTGCAAGAAGATTTTCCTGAGTTAATTTTCTGTCATTCAACTCCCGCACTTTATGCTTGGATTGAAGAACATCGCCCGGATTTATTCAGGGCGATTCAAGCACAGGTAGCCGCTGGACGTTGGGAAGTTATCGGCGGCATGTGGGTGGAACCAGAACTCAACATAATTGCTGGTGAATCAATAGTCCGTCAGCTATTGTATGGCCAGCGCTACATTCAGGAAAAATTTGGTAAGCTTTCGACTGTGGTGTGGGTTCCAGATTCTTTTGGTTTTTGTGCCACTTTACCCCAGTTTTTCGCTAATGCCGGCATTGAGTATTTTGTCACCCAAAAGTTGCGGTGGAATGATACTACTAAATTTGATTATGGGG
Organism: Chroococcales cyanobacterium; assembly: GCA_038259325.1. GTDB lineage: Bacteria > Cyanobacteriota > Cyanobacteriia > Cyanobacteriales > Nostocaceae > Nostoc. The sequence goes on from JBBSOX010000013.1 coordinate 8,410, forward strand.
CTTTTTGGTGGCGATCGCCTGACGGGTGCGAAGTTTTTAGTTTGATGTCTGCACCCATCGGTGAAGCTATAGACCCAGTTAAAATGACATCCTACGCTCTTGAATGGCAAACCCAAACTGGTTTAGCAGAATCCCTGTGGCTTCCCGGTGTCGGCGACCACGGCGGCGGCCCCACCCGTGATATGTTAGAAACCGCCCAACGCTGGCAAAAGTCGCCTTTCTTCCCAGACTTAGAATTCACAACGGCTGAAAAATATTTACAGCAAATTGTAGAGACGCGATTCATCGCGTCTGTCAGTAATTATAATTTCCCCCCTGCTCCCCCAGCTCCCCCTGCCTTCCCCATCTGGAATGACGAACTATACCTCGAATTCCATCGCGGTTGCTACACTACACACGCAGATCAAAAACGTTGGAATCGTCGTTGTGAAAATTTATTGTATGAAGCTGAACTATTTGCTACCTTGGCAACCATAAGCTGTGGTGTAACATATCCTAAAGCAGAAATCGAAGCAGCTTGGAAGCAGGTATTATTTCAACAGTTTCACGACATTTTACCTGGTTCTTCAATTACCCAAGTTTACACAGATGCGTTGCCCGAATGGCAGCAAGTGGAACAAATAGGAACGAAGATATTACAAGAATCACTTTTAGCGATCGCATCTCATATTACCCTATCAGAACCACCAAAACCTGATAGCTTGCCTATTTTCGTTTTCAATTCTCTCAACTGGCAACGTTCTGAGGTAGTCTCTGTAGCCTTACCCACGCCAGAGGAATGGCAGATTTACGATGCTTCTGGAAAGCAGGTTGTCTCCCAATTATCTGAACCATCAACCCTACTATTTCTCGCTACCGAAATTCCACCCGTAGGCTACCGCATATTTTGGCTTTCCCCCCTATCTCTCCCATCTCCTTCATCCCCCTTATCCCCCCCACTCTTCCCAGACTGGATTTTAGAAAATGAATTCCTGCGAGTTGTTATAGACCCTGACACCGGAGATTTATCAAGTGTTTTTGATAAAATTCATCAACGAGAAATTTTAAGTGGGGCGGGGAATCAACTACAAGCTTTTAAAGACAGTGGTCAGTATTGGGATGCTTGGAATATAGACCCCAATTACGCTCAACATCCTTTACCCTCAACAAATCTTCTATCTATTCAGTGGTTAGAACAAGGCCCTGTGCAAAGCCGTGTGCGCGTGGTGCGTCAGTTGGGTGAATCGGAATTTTGCCAAGACTATATTCTGCAAACTGGTTCACCTCTGCTGAAAATAGCTACTACCGTTAATTGGCAAGAAAATCATGTATTAGTAAAAGCTGCTTTTCCTCTAAATGTTGAAGCAGACTTTGCTACATACGAAATTCCCTGTGGCGCAATTCGCCGCCCAACTAAACCGCAAACCCCCGCAGAACAGGCAAAATGGGAAGTTCCGGCTTTGCGTTGGGCTGATTTGACAGGAGAAACACAGGAAGGTATTCACGGAGTTAGTTTGCTGAATGATTGTAAATACGGTTACGACAGCAAACCGAATCAACTCCGCTTGACACTGCTACGCAGTCCTAATTGGCCAGACTCAGAGGCTGACCGAGGTTTTCACGAGTTCACATATACCTTATATCCTCATGCTGACAGATGGGAATCAGCCCATACAGTACGACGTGGTTATGAATTGAATCTACCGTTGCAAGTGACATTGAACCCACTTACAACTCACAACGTAAACGCCCCGCTACCGCTAACAGTACTGGCTCAACGCCCCACTACCGCTAACAGCACTGTTGAAGGGATGAGGTTTCTAGATTTATCAGCTGAAAATTTAATTTTGATGGCCTTGAAGCCATCAGAGGATGACCCACAGCAGTTAATTCTGCGGTGTTATGAGTGTCACGGAGAAACAGCCGAGTTATCTTGGCAAAGTGATTTAGGGTTGAATTTAGCAGATACAGTAAATTTGTTAGAGCATTCTTCTACTACTGAATTCTCATCTGGGCAACAAATCTTGACGATACAGCCTTGGAAAATCGCCAGTTTCAAGGTAATGCCAGCGATTAATCCTAGGCTGGAGTAAGCCACTAGTGCTATGCCAGTGGTCAGTTGTGGTTTTCCACAGACCATTGACAAATGACTAATACTTCGGCTTACCTCGGCTCCGCTCGGCACGAGTCGCTCAGTACAAGTGACTAATGACTCTTTTAATCTTCGTGATCATCAAACGGATCGTTCAATTCCTTGCTAGGAGGGCCAAAGGAGGTATAAATCGAAATTCCAGTGATGGCAACCACCACGGCAGCCATAGAAATGCTAAGAACTATTGCAGGTTCCATAATTGAGGAATAGATGATGAGTGCTATTCTTATAGAATATTACAGAAGATTAAAAAAAGCTTTGGCAAGTAATATTAGGTGAACTATGGCACAAAGGACTAGGTTGGGAGATATCCTGAAACCACTTAACTCTGAGTATGGGAAAGTGGCTCCAGGTTGGGGTACTACCCCTGTGATGGCTGTTTTTATTTTGCTATTTTTCGTGTTTCTGCTGATTATTCTGCAACTTTACAATAGAACACTGTTAGTTCAGGATGTAAATGTCGATTGGCGGAGTTTAGGACGTTAACGGATACACAGCTATCAAGTTTGGATAACAAGTTATGTTACACCCGGTTTTTCCGGGTTTTTTTATGAGTTGCGATTTGCTACTGGGCAAGAATTCAGCGAATGTAGGGGCGCAAGTCCTTGCGCCCCTAGTAAAAATAATTTGGGATAATTTATTTTTTGCAAGTCCCTTGAGGAACGTAGTAAGATACCGCAGGGTAAAACAATATTTCCGAGGGCTTTGTTGGATTGCGATTTGCTTAACCCATTGCAATAGCAAATATACCAGGCGATTAGAAATCGCGGCTACACAAACAAAGTCTGCCTACGCGGACTCAAATAATTTGAAACCCACGGAGGTAGGTTTTGTCTGTATAACCGCGAGTTCCATTCGCTGGGGCAAACGTGTTTTTACACTCATTGAGATGCTCCCCTTGCATTCAGCGTGTTTTACTTCCCAATTCTGACTCCTGTTTTATATTCATGATTAAATTTGACATTTATGGATGAAGTTTCTTCCAAGCTCATAGCAATTTTTCAGAATGTTAATGAGTGGCTAAAGTTTGCCGAGGCTAAAAACGGTATTCTCCTTGCTTTTTCTGGTGCTGGTATTACTGCAACTATAACTCTTCTAGCTACAGCACAAAATATTCCAAAATCATTGAATTTTGGGTATCCGCTCAATAAGTAGGGGTATGGGAGAAAAATAAGGTAAGCAAGGGAGACAGAATATAATAAAATGTGACACATGACGCAAAAGCAGGATTCGAGCAAAAAATTAGGAGAAGAGATACTGCAAACCATAGAGCCAAAAGGGATTGCAGACGAATCAATGCGTCGGACAGTAGAAATATTACTGAATTTAATAGAGCAATTGCAAGCAGAAGTCAAAGAATTACGAGCAGAAAATCAACAATTAAAAGATGAAAACAACCGCCTGAAGGGAGAACTTGGTCAGCCAGACATAAAAGCCAACAAGAAAGGGTTGAGCAGCAATCACTCATCAGAAAAAGAGCGAAAAAACCCAAAAAAGCACAGCAAAGGCAGTAAGAACGAGACTATTAAAATAGATAGAAAACAAATACTGGAATACCCTCAGGACAAACTACCAGCAGACGCAGAATTTAAAGGGTATCAAGAAGTAATCGTTCAAGACATCATCCTGAAAACAGACAACGTACTATTCCAGAAAGAGAAATACTATTCACCCTCAGTTGGAAAAACCTATTTAGCAGAACTTCCTTGCGGTTACGAAGGAGAATTTGGTCCAGGAATAAAAGCCTTAGTGATTAGTCTATACTACGGGGGCAACTTGACCCAAGGCAAACTATTAGAATTTTTAGAAGATATTGGCATATCCATATCAGCCGGATATTTATCAAACCTACTGATTAAAAACCAGACTGAATTTGAAAGCGAGAAAAGCGAAGTATATGCGTCAGGACTAGAGAGCAGTCAGTGGCAACACTTAGACCAAACTGGTGCGCGCGTGGGTGGAGTAAACTACACCACTAATGTAGTGTGCAACCCGTTATATACAATCTACCTGACCACTGCCAAGAAAGACAGATTAAGTGTGGTGAAAGTATTGCAAAACGGAAGAGAATTGGAGTTAATTCTCAATCAGCTTGCATACAACTTGCTTACGAATTTTCAAATACCGACAAAATGGAAAACCGCACTCAAATTATTACCTCAAGAAACTGTGTTCACTGAGGCAGAGTTTAATACCCTACTGGATACATATTTAGCTAAACTGGGTTCTCAACAACGGACTCGGATTATAGAAGCAGCAGCGATTGCTTTCTATCATCAACAAACCGATTGGCCAGTGGTGCAAACCCTAGTCTGTGATGATGCTCCTCAGTTTAAGCTACTGACGGATAGTATAGCTTTGTGTTGGATACATGAGGGACGACATTACAAGAAATTGACTCCTTATGTTGCTTGTCATCAAAAGGCTCTTGATGACTTCTTGGATGATTTTTGGGATTACTACCGAGATTTACTCGCTTATAAAGATTTTCCCAGTGAGCAAACAGCAGATAAACTTATGTCTGAGTTTTGGAAACTTTTCGATACTAAAAGTGGATATCAACAATTAGATGAGCGAAAACAATTAACGTTGCTCAAAAGTTCGGAGTTGCTAATTGTTTTAGAGCATCCTGAATTGCCTTTGCATAATAATCCGGCGGAGTTAGCTGCTAGGACAATGGTGCAGCGACGTAATATTAGTTATGCCACTCAAACTCTCGAAGGTACTCAGGCTTGGGATACTTTTATGTCTCTTGTTGCTACTACTCGTAAGTTAGGAATCAGTTTTTTTGAGTATGTGCGTGACCGGATTTCTCGAATTGGAAATATTCCATCTCTAGGGATTATTATTCGGGAGAAATCTTCTTCTAATCCGTTTGGTTGGTCGTGGATGCCACAATAACTTCCTACCCCGAAATTTTGAGGGGATACCACGGCAATGTGTGGGAATGGTGTCTTGATGACTGGCACAGTAACTATGAAGGTGCGCCAACAAATGGTAGTGCTTGGTTTGACAACAATGATAATCTTTATCATAAGCAAGGATATGCTGTGCTGCGGGGCGGTTCCTAGCTCTACAATCCTGGACTCTGCCGTTCCGCGTCCCGCCTCGACTTCAATAGGGCGGAGCGCCACAGCATCGGCAACAATATTGGTTTTCGTGTTGTCTGCGCGGTTGGGAGGATTCTTTAGTAGCCCTTTATACTTTTTCCCTCTTGCCCTTTACTCTATTTCTTTTTTTCTCCTTTGTCGCCTCATGGCGACTCGAATTTTTTAGCACAAAAAATATTAAGATGTTTTAATTTCAATGAAAGAATTATTAAGTCATCCAAAAGATTTTTAATTGTATTAAATGATACTTTTTAATTATTGAGAAGTTGTCGAAAGGTTTTGACCATTTTGTGAACAAACAGCTAAAAATATCCAAATATGTCGGTCATTTATGTCCTTTGACAACCTCTGCAAACTTTTGTCCGAAAAACATCCTGCTACCTTTGCCAGTTGGGTATTAGGTACACCCCAAACTGGTGTCACAGTCCTCAAAACCGAATTGAGTATTGAGCCAATTCGCGCTGATTACGTTACATTCTTACAACTTCAAGAACGCATTCTCCACCTGGAATTTCAAACCAAGCTCGAATCTACACCACCCCTACCCCTGCGGATGCTTGATTATTGGGTAAGGTTGTATCGGTTGTATCGTCTACCAATCACGCAAGTTGTTGTATTATTGCTTCCTTCCACACCAGAGACAGTAATTGAAACTGTCTTCAATGTCGAAACCACCCGTCACGAATATCGCGTAATTTGCTTATGGCAAGAAAATCCCGAACTATTTCTCAACAACCAGGCTTTGTTACCCTTAGCACCACTAACAGCAACCACTCAACCCCAAGTCTTGTTGCAACAAGTGGTGGAGCGAGTGAATCAACTTGAGCAAAGAGAACGACTAGAAATTTCCGCCTACACTCAAATCTTAGCGGGGTTAAAATACGAAAAAGACTTGATTAGAAACTTGTTTCGGGAGGGTGTGATGCGCGAATCGGTGATTTATCAAGAGATTCTCGCTGAAGGGGAACAACGAGGAGAACAACGAGAACGATCGCTCATTGTTCGTCAACTAACTCGGCGTGTGGGAGAATTACCCCAAGAAGTGCGTGAGCAAATTGAAAGCCTCGACCTAGAGCAATTAGAAAATCTGGGTGAAGCTTTGTTAGATTTTCAAGCGATCGCAGATTTAAAAACTTGGTTTAATACATTAGAGCAGAAGGGCCAATAATAATATATGAGTCTATGGTAGTGGTTCTATAGTTTACAGGAGACAAAAATGAATATATTTGGTATCGGTCTGCCGGAAATGGGTGTAATTATGGTAGTTGCGCTGTTAATCTTTGGCCCAAAGAAGCTGCCAGAAATTGGTCGGAGTGTAGGCAAAACGATTCGTAGTTTCCAAGAAGCTTCTAAGGAGTTTCAAACCGAGTTTCAAAAAGAAGCAGAACAGCTAGAAGAAGTTGTCAAAACTACTGCTGAACTGGAACCTAAGCAAATTTACCCTGCTAAATCTGAGCAGGATACCACTAGTTCTTCGCAACCTAGCTAGGAGAACATAGGAATTTTGGATTTTGGATTTTGGATTTTAGATTGTTTTACAGCTTACAGCAACGCCTTTGGTGGACGGAACAAATCCAAAACCGTCAATCTAAAATCACTAAGCCCTATACCCTTGTGGTCTGTTTCAATCCAAAATTGCAAATCTAAAATCTAAAATTGATCGACTGTAGGCAAAATGACAGAAGCTGTTAAGCAACCAGCTTTGGTGATTCCCCAGCTAATTGTTGGGTTGGGGAATCCAGAAAGCAAGTACGACCAAACACGCCATAATATCGGCTTTGCTGCTGTAGAAACTCTCTCCCGTTCTTGGCGCATTTCCTTGGCAGAAAACCGCAAGTTTCAGGGTGAGTATGGCGAGGGAATGGCCCCAGGTGGAGGCAAGATTCGTTTGTTAAAGCCGTTAACTTATATGAATCGCTCAGGACAAGCAATACAAGCGGTAACAAGTTGGTATAAATTGCCGCCTGAGTCAGTGCTGGTGATTTATGACGACATGGATTTGCCTTTGGGAAAAACTCGTCTGCGCTTATCTGGTTCAGCTGGTGGACATAACGGCATGAAAAGTGCGATCGCACATCTTAGTACTCAAAACTTTCCCCGTTTGCGAATCGGTATTGGTAAACCCAAAGGTGCAGCTAATAACGATGATTCTGATACTGTTTCTCATGTGCTGGGGCGATTTTCTGCTGCCGAAAATCAGCAGATGTCTCTTGTACTTCAGTTCGTGGTTGAGTGTATTGAACTAAGCCTCAAGCAGGGAGTAGAAAAGGCGATGAATATTTGTAATAGCCGCACCATTAATAATTCTGATTCTTAGGGTTGGATAAATACTGCTTTGTAAGTTTGACAAAGGCACTTATTTTGGTTGATGGACAGCAATTTTAGCTTGTTCCATCCAACCAAGATAAAGCCCTTAACGTTCTCTGTGTATAGCAAAAGTTACTCATCTACACCCTAATTGTCGGTGCGGCATAGTTTTCTTATAGGTTTTATTTAAAACGTCTGGTTCGTCTAGCTGCTACTGCCTTACGTTTGCGTTTTTCTATCGGTGTTTCAAAGTGCCGATGATATTTCACATCAGCTAATATCCCAGCTTTGGAAACCTGACGTTTAAACCGACGCAAAGCTGAGTCTATTGCTTCATTCTCTCCTAAAACCACCTGGGTCATTCTTACCTGTTCCTCATCATCAATAGTTCCCATTCTAATATTACCCTCAAGCTTAGTAAAACCCACCTAAGCTAAAGTCATGATTAAGAGACTATTCGTCCGATTGAGGCAGGTTACGTCTGATTCTAAGTCGTGAAACCGATGCTTAACTCAATGTTAATCTAAGTAGCCTAATGCACGCTCAGAAGCAATAGAGAAGATGGAAAAATGATAAATCTAAATTTTTATTGCTCTATGATTAACTGGATAGTAATGTAGTATTAACTACTAAAATACATGAGAGTAAATGATGATATTTATAGATTTTAAAAGTTAATTCTGCCCTGATTTAGTAATTTATATCCTAATGCTAATGCTGCAAAAGCAATTATGAAATTCCATAAGCTAGTTGGCTTTAAAATAACTCCACCGCTTAAAAAAACTAGTATTATGCCAATGCCTAGAAAAATCCATCCCAAATTACCAGTTTCTCTAGGAAAAAACACTAATGCAAATATACCCGTCATAGTTGTGATAACTGAAGCTGTAGCAGGTAATCTCCTGTAAAAATAGGAATAGTAACCGCCAACAAAGATGATGTTTTGTCCAAAAAAGTATATGCCTGTAAAAAGTAAAATTAAACCTATAAGTTTGATTAACAGCCTGCCCATAATATTTTTGTAGTTTTAATGGCTGAAGCCAATTTAAATCCGATTATAGTAGAGATTTTAAAATTTTAATAATTTTTACATTATTTATTTTTAAGTAAGTGAATATACTGAATTAGCACCTCTGCCGTCTGAAGATATCAGTACAGGTAATATTAATTACAGAAAGTAGTCCTTGCCAGCCTTTTATCAAGGTGCTTTAATAGCGATGTCTGACGACAAGAAGCAGAGCTTCTACGCATTCCGCAAAACAGCCTACTTACAGAATATGTACAAGACCAGCAGCGACTCGACATCAGACCTCGCTGCTGGTATGCATAAAATTACAGATTCAAAACATTAAACTCAAAGATATGACAAGCTATTAGCATATCTTTGACACTAAATTCTCCCAAAAGCTGAATAGGAGTATATATGGGGACGCCAATCATTTTTATAGTTTTAGTACTTATAGCTTATGCCTTAGGTTCTGCAAAACTAATTAATCAAGGTAATGAAGCTCTAGTCGAACGCATGGGGCGGTATCATCGAAAACTTAAGCCAGGGTTGAACTTTATTGTTCCCTTCGTTGATCAGATTGTGATGGAAGATACTACACGAGAGCAGTTTTTAGACATCAAACCTCAGAATGTGATCACCCAAGATAATATTTACGTTGAAGTGGATGCTATTGTGTACTGGCGCATTCGAGATATTGAGAAAAGCTTTTATGCAATTGAGGATCTGCAAGGGGCACTGACACAGATAACCACAACCACGCTCCGGGAAATCATTGCCCAGAACACCCTGGAGCAGACCAATGTCTCCAGAGCGGAGATGGACGCAGCTATCTTAGATCAGTTGAATGAGATAACGGCAGATTGGGGAGTTGAGATTCTCCGGTTAGATATTCAGAGCATTACTCTACCTGAGAGTGTGCGAAAGTCTAGAGAAGAGGAGCAAGCCGCCGTAATTAAAAAACGGGCGCTGATTACCGAAGCAGAAGGGGAAAAGGAAGCTGCAATTAAAAAAGCAGAAGGAACTATGGCTTCAGTACAAATTATCTCCCAAGCTCTCCGTGCCAATCCAGATAGTAGGGACATTCTGCGATATCTCGTGGCTCAAGATTATGTAGATGCTAGCCAAAAACTTGGTGAGAGCACTAATGCCAAAATTGTCTTTGTAGACCCAGCCAACTCAAGCGAAATGTTTCAGGAGTTGATAGCTGAGTCAGTCACTCAAGAAGGTAATGGCAAAAAACACGAAGAACGGTAATACCTAACAGTCGCGCTGTGCGTCTTGTCTCAGTAGCGCATCGGCTACTAGTGAAACATCGCGCATTTCTTGAACATCGTGAACTCGGAGGATATCAGCGCCATTAAAAATAGCAGCACAACAAGCTGCTGCCGTTCCCCAAACTCGTGCTTTGGGATCTGGTTGATTTAAAATGCGACCAATGAAACTTTTACGGGATGCTCCTACTAAGATAGGGCAGTTGAGTGTTGTTAGCGATCGCAAGCGGCGAAAAATTTCTAAATTCTGCTCATAGTTTTTAGCAAAACCAATACCAGGATCAATAATAATTTTATCCAGGTCGATGCCCGCAGCAGTTGCTACCCCAATTTGCCGATCTAAAAAACTATAAATTTCTCCGAGCAAATCTTGATAATCAGTCTGTTGTTGCATTGTCTGCGGTGTTCCCCGGATATGCATTAAAATTATCGGTACACCTAAATCTGCAACTGTTGGCAACATTTCTAAGTCAAAAGTGCCGCCAGAAATATCATTAATAATATCCGCTCCAGCTTCTACAGATGCCCTGGCTACAGCAGCACGGGTAGTATCTACAGAAATCGGGACTGAAATTTCTGGTCTTAGCACCTGTAACACCGATAACACGCGGTCAAGTTCCTCTGCCAGAGTTATTTGCTTTGCCCCTGGTCGAGTTGATTGACCGCCCACATCGATAATGTCAGCACCAGCAGCCACCAGTGCTTGTGCCTGTACTAAAGCAGCAGAGGTAGTGTTAAACTCACCCCCATCACTAAAGCTATCAGGTGTCACATTCAAAATACCCATCAAATAAGTCCGCTGTCCCCACTCGAAACAGCGTCCTCGAATTATCAAATTGCTTGGCATAAATCTACATTGCTATGTAAGGCAGTAGCCTCACTGTAGGTATTCCCATGCAGGGCATGGGAACGAGAAGAAGGCACATCACACTGACTTAAAATTCACAATGCGGGCGAAACTCTCAGGTTCCAAACTTGCTCCTCCCACTAAAACACCATCAATTTCTGGTTGAGCCATGATCTCATCAATATTATTTGGCTTGACTGAGCCACCATATTGAATTGATACATTAGGATTACTCAACTGGCTACGAATTAAGCCAATTATTCGATTAGCTTCGGCTGCTTCACAAGTGTCACCAGTACCAATTGCCCAAATCGGTTCGTAGGCAATCACCAAATTATCCTGATCAATATTTACCAAGCCTTTGTCGAGTTGGAGAGCAATCAGTGATTCAGTTTCTCCGGCATCTCGTTGTTGTTTTGTTTCACCAACACAAAGAATTGGGGTTAAACCAAACCTTTGAGCAGCTCGGAGGCGCAAATTAACGGTTGCGTCCGTTTCACAAAAGAATTGCCGTCGTTCGCTATGACCGACAATTACAAAACGCACACCACTTTCTGTCAGCATTGGGCCAGAAATCTCACCTGTATAGGCTCCATATTCTTCCCAATGGATATTTTGTGCCCCCAATTGGATGAGGCTACCGTGCAAAGTCTTGGACAAAACGCTTAAATCAGTGAAAGGAGGGCATAATATCACTTCTCGCCCTTGGGGCGTTTCCTCTAAGTGGGGCAGAAATCCTCGGAGAAACTCTTGGGTTTCTGCCTGGGTTTTGTACATTTTCCAGTTGCCGGCAATAACGATTTTCCGCACAGGTAATTTAGTCAAGATCCTAACGAGTTATTTAGATGCATTTTTCAGTTTATGACTTTTTGTTGGTCATTGGGCATTGGGCATGGGGCATGGGGCATTGGGCATTGGGCATTGGGCATTGGGCATGGGGCATTGGGCATTGGGCATGGGGGATACTTATTCCGCTTGTCTCCTTTGTCTGCGTCGTTATCTCACCAAACCGCTTCTAAAAATAACTAGGATAGTAAAGGGGGTGTATCTAAAATCTAAAATCTAAAATTAATATGACTTCGACATTGCCCGTGCCTGAACCTCATCAAAGTGATTCTGCCAACACTGACGCCAATTCTCTCAGCTGGGAGGAAGAACTGGATAGTGCCATTTTCAGTTTTGAAGATATTCAGACGGAACTGAATTATAAACAAGCACAAACGGCGCTGCGAAACTTAGTAACTAATCTCGACCTGACCCCCCAAGAAAAAACCGGATTGGAAACGGAAATTGCTGATTTAGAAACCATGCTGGGGAAATTAGACCGTATGGTAGTGCAGATTGCGGCTTTTGGCATGGTGGGGCGTGGTAAGTCTTCTTTACTCAATTCTTTGGTTGGGCAAACAGTATTTGAAACTGGGCCGCTGCATGGTGTCACCCGTGCTGCACAAAGAGTTGATTGGAGTATTAGTGAGGAAGCGATTGGGGAAACTGAACGGGCTTTGCGAGTCACTCTCCCTGGTGTAGGTCAATCGCAGGTGGAATTAATTGACACTCCTGGGTTAGATGAAGTAGATGGTGCAACCCGTGCTGCATTAGCCGAACAGATTGCAAAACTTGCGGATTTAATTCTGTTTGTGATATCTGGCGACATGACAAAGCTAGAATACGCTGCCCTTTCTCAGTTGCGGGAAGCAGGTAAACCGATCATTCTGGTGTTTAACAAAGTAGACCAGTATCCAGAAGCAGACCGGATGGCAATTTATCACAAAATCCGGGATGAAAGGGTGCGGGAATTGCTCACACCTTTGGAAATTGTCATGGCTGCGGCATCGCCATTGGTGAAGACGGCGATTCGTCGCCCTGATGGTACTAGGGGCATACAGTTGCGTACAGGTAATGCCCAAGTTGAGGAACTGAAGCTGAAAATCTTGGAGATTCTACATCGTGAGGGTAAAGCCTTGGTTGCCCTCAATACCATGCTTTATACGGATATCGTCAATGAGCAGTTGATAGAACGGAAACTGATGATTCGGGAGGTGAATGCCAATCAGTTGATTTGGAAGGCTGTGATGACTAAGGCACTAGCGATCGCACTTAATCCCGTAACTGTGGTAGATATTCTGAGTAGTGTGGTTATTGATATTGCTTTGATTTTGGGTTTATCTAAACTCTATGGCTTCTCTATGACTGAAGCAGGAGCTGTACAACTGCTACAAAAAATTGCCCTGAGCATGGGCGGAATCGGTGCAAGTGAATTGTTAGCAAATTTGGGCTTGAGTGGATTAAAAACTGTACTTGGTATCTCTGCAACAGCTACCGCAGGTGTTGCCCTTGGCCCTTATATATCGGTAGCAATCACACAAGCAGGAGTAGCTGGTGTTTCTTCTTACGGTATTGGACAAGTTACCAAAGTTTATTTAGCTAATGGTGCGACTTGGGGACCTGATGGGCCAAAAGCAGTAATTAATCGGATTTTGGCAAACCTGGATGAGACTTCAATTCTCAATCGTATTAAACAGGAATTACTCCACAAGGTAAAACTTGGAAAGTAATGCATAGATGTGGAATTCTTGAAGAAGAATTCTGACTTCTGTTCGATAAACCAGATAAAAATATTCAGACATCCTCTTAAAGTTTCATATATGGCTTGGTCATTTTTAGATACAAAAGATTACAGGCATATCTGGCCCCCCTTCACCCAGGTTCAGACGGACTCACCCCCTCTTCTGATTACCGAAGGTAAGGGGGCTGTCCTGAGGGATGCTAGCAACCGGGAATACCTCGACCTGATCTCCTCTTGGTGGGTAACTTTGCATGGTCACGCCCATCCAGCGATCGCTCAGGCGATCGCAACGCAGGCGTTGAAGCTGGAGCAAGTGATCTTTGCCGGATGCATCCATGAACCGGCATTCAATTTAGCTAACTGTTTAGCTAGTCTTCTACCCGGCGATTTAGACCGCGTGTTCTTCTCAGATAATGGCTCTACCGCCGTCGAGGTTGCCCTCAAGGTTGCTCTGCAATACCACCGCAACATAGGGGATACCCAACGTACCCATTTGCTAGCCTTCGAGGGTGGCTATCACGGTGATACCTTTGGTGCAATGTCGGCGGGGAAGGAGTCAGGATTTTTCGATGCCTTCGCATCAAAGCTGTTTCCGGTACAATTTTTACCCTACCCCATGACTTGGCAGGGTGATTCGACTGTCGAGGAAAAAGAGCAAGACAGCCTAGCCCAGCTTGACCGCTATTTGACAGAGCACGGGCAGGAAACGGCAGCGATTATCCTAGAGCCTCTGGTGCAGGGTGCTGCCGGGATGCGAATGGTTCGACCCGGTTTCCTTCAGCAAGTGTGTGAACGTGTGAAGAAGGCTGGTGTCCTGGTGATTTTCGACGAGGTGATGACCGGTTTTGGGCGCACAGGTACAATGTTCGCCTTAGAGCAGGTGGGATGGATACCGGACATGATCTGCCTTGCCAAGGGTTTGACCGGGGGTTTCCTGCCCCTCTCTGTCACTGTTTGTCGGGAATATTTGTATGAAGCATTTCTGGACGACGGCTTCGACAAGGCGCTGGCGCACGGGCATTCCTTTACGGCGAATCCTTTGGGGTGTGCTGCGGCTTTAGCCTCCCTGCGGCTGTTTACGGAGGAGGACACATTCAGGCAGATTGAAATGATTCACCAGGTTCACCAAGCGGGATTAATGTCCCTCGAAAACCATAACCTGCCTCACCTTGGACGCTTCCGCCTGTGTGGCACAATCGCCGCGTTCGATATAGATGTGGCGGATGCCGGATATGGGGCAAGTATCGGTAAGATCATCAGGAAAAAGTCCTTGGAGATAGGTCTTTTGCTGCGCCCCCTGGGGAACACGGTCTATCTGTTGCCGCCATATTGCCTGACAGCTGAGGTGTTGCAGGATACCTGGAATAAAATTAGCCGGATGATGCAGGAGTTAGACGTTTGAACTCGGAGCTTGAGCTTCTGAACTCGGAACTTGAGCTTCTGAATTCGGAGCTTGAGCCTTTGAACTCGGAGCTTGAGCCTCTGAACTCGGAACTTCGACCTTTGAACTCGGAACTTGAGCTTCTGAACTCGGAACTTCGACCTTTGAACTCGGAACTTCGACCTTTGAACTCGGAGCTTGAGCCTTTGAACTCGGAGCTTGAGCTTCTGAACTCGGAATGTCAAGCTCTACACTCAAACTCCGAGCTTCTAATACCAATTCAATTAATGATTGCAACACATCCTTGGGTGAAGACGCGATGAATCGCGTCTCTACAAATGGTCTATTTGTTGCATTCTTTTTTCCAATTGGTATAAACTTTCACTTTCAACCTTTTAGGCATAATTGCCGTTAAATTTGATCTACTACTGATGCTTATAGCTGCACTTTCCGAGATTTACGGAAGAAATTGCGCCTTCAACAACTTTTAGTTTCTACCTTTGAAGGAGTTTAGCCATTCTTGAACTTGCTCGCGGGCAATATCGCGCCCCCCAAGACCAAAAGCTAGGGCAATAGCAACTGCGATCGCACCTAATAAAAGTCCAAAGGCTAAATTCACAATATCACTGGCAACTCCAATCTGTTGCAGTGCCATTGCAGAGACTAAGGTAATAATTGCAATCCGCGCTACCTGACCTAAAATCTGTGCTTGACGTTCGCCGGAACTAGTAATGATGTTAAAAGCCATATTTGCCAAGAATAAGCCAATGGCAAATATTACCAGTCCCGCTAAAATCCGCCCGAATACGATCACAATACCAGACACTAATGCTGTCAAGGCTACAATATTCAGGATATTCACTGCCGCTACCGTTGCAAATAGCATGATGCCCACTAAGGCAACAATGCCTGCAATTTCCGATGGAGTGCGGCTTGTAATCTCTGGGGTTGTTGATTCTGTTGTAACTACAATGCGTCTGCTGGGTGTTGTCAGACCAAGGATGGTGAAAATGTTATTAAAGCCCAAATTGGTGAGGATACTCGTAACCAAATCTGCGATAAACCGCCCCACGAAATAGGCAACAATCAAAATTGCTATGGCTGTAAAGATGGCAGGTAAAGCGTTGAGAATCTGTTGCAGCATTGCGATCGCCGGCACAGATATCGCATCAATTCGTAAAGCATTGAGCGCTGCGATCGCCACAGGAATCAAAATCAAAACATAGACAATTGTGCCGATAATATTCGATAGAGGTTGCGTTCCCGCAGTCGAAGATAATCCCAAGCGACTACCTAAATGGTCGATTCCAGTTGTCGCCAGCAAGTTTGTTACAATCCGCCGCACCACGTTAGCTATGAACCAGCCAACTACAGCAATTAGCGCCGCCGCTAAAATGTTCGGCAAAATTAGCAGAATTTCTGTAATTAGAGCTTGTACTGGTTGTAAAGCCTGCCTGAGTTCAAGAGTATCTAAAACTGGAGCGAGAAACAGTAAGAATATAAACCAATACAGAGCATTGCCAATCGTCTCACTTAGAGACAACCGATTGAGGCTGGGTGCGTTGTTTTCTGGTTCTGGGTTCAAACGCTCATCCAGGTTAAATGCTTGTAATGAGCGCACAGTGATTATCTTCACAATGGTCGCCAAAAACCAGGCGACTCCTAAAAGGATTCCCGCACCAACCAACTTTGGCAAAAAGCCAATAAGTTGATTGAGAAAATTATTGAGGGGTCGAGAGGCTATCTCCAAATCCAATGTCTGTAAAACAGCTACTGCCGTCAACAGGATAATGCTCCAAAAGACTAAAGTGGAAATGATTTTCTCCACTTGGGGAACATCTTGACGACCCGTTATCCCTGCGGCAATGCGGTTATCTATGTTTGTGCGACTGAGAATTCCTCGTGTCACTGCTGCTGCGATCGCCGCAATTAGCCAACCTACTAACAAAATTGCCACTGCCCCCAACAGACGGGGCGTAAACCGAACTATCTCTTGAATAATACCTTGTACATCAGCGATTCCTTGATTCACTGCTGGTTGCGCCGATTGCAGGCTGGGCGATTGTGCCAAAAATTGCTGCCCACTCGTGGACAAAGCAACTTCTATCACCTGGTTTATTCCTTGCCAAGTTGTGTTCATGGTTTTGCGAAATTATGCTTAAGTATTCGCCGCAAACACTGAGTCAGTGTTTTGCCTATCAATTTACCAGTAAAAACGTACATCTATAGCCAAGAGTAATTTTTATTTGATTTAATCTACTGACAGTGCTGAATTTTGCGTTACTCTAATTGCAGCAACAGCATCAAACACATAGAATGTCCCAAGTTTTGGAACAATCGATTCAAATTAATGCTACAGCTACGGTGGTCGAGCGCTGTATTAGCGATTTAGCTCTTATGCACCGTTGGCTGAATCCCGTTCTTCGTTGCGAACCTGTAGGCGAAGCTTGGAGTACCGATGTAGGCAGTGAAAGTCTTTTTATCATTCAAATTCCTCTACTAAAACCCACCTTGAAGAGCGTAGTTGTGGAACGACAACCTGGTTTGGTAGTTTGGGGATTTCAGGGATTTTTTCAAGGGCGCGATCGCTGGGAATGTCAACCCACAGAAAAAGGAACGCTCCTACTGAACCGCTTTGAGTTCGATATCCCTAACCCTTTAGTTAGTTGGGGTTTCAACACCTTTGCCGCATCTTGGACAAAAGAAGATATGCAAGCTCAGTTACGTCGCCTCAAACGAGTCGCGGAGAATTCGTAATTGGGCATTGGGCATTGGGCATTGGGCATTGGGCATTGGTTCTTCTTTCTCCCCCTGCTCCCCCTACTCCCTCATCCCTCCTCCCCACTCCCCACTCCCTATTCCCCATTCCCCAATTCACTAAGTAGCCGTCGAATTACAGATGCATCCTCGGCATCGGGAACTTTTGCTAAATAATTTTGTAGATCGTCCACGGCTTGGGGATAGTAACCAAGTTGATAGTAGATCAAACCGCGATCGCGCAATTCTAAAGTTAAACCAGGAAACAGCAACAAAATTCGTTCAACGGCTGCCAGTGTTTTTTCTAACTCTTGCCGTTTCAGGTAAATAAATTTTAGATTTGTCAGCATCCGTGCCAAAAATTGCCGATTACTGACCACGGCTAAAAATTCTGGTTGTAGCGTCACAGGTTGCTGATAAAGTTGAGACAGTCGTTCCTCGCAATCTTGGGCAAATATTATTTCACCGCCATTGAAGGCATCCACAAAAATCTCTATATCTGGAATATTCGGGCGGATTAGGAAATGTCCTGGCATCCCTACACCCACCATTGGAAAATCAATTCGCCTGGCAACCTCCAGGTAAACCAACGCTAAGGTAATAGGAATCCCCAGCCGACGGTCAATTACATCATTAAAAAAGCTGTTACGCGGGTCATAATAATCAATTTTATTACCGGAAAACCTTAAATCATCGTATATATACTGGTTAATACTTTGAACTATCCGCAAAGGATATCGTGAGTCAGGCAGACGTTCCTGAAGCTCCCACGCCATTGTATCAACGGCGTTGAGGTATTCCTCTGGATCTAGCTTGGGATATTCTTCTTGTGCAATATACAAAGCTGCCTTTGCTAAATTAATGTCCTCGTCAGACTTTTGAATCTCCTGATAAAAATATTGTCGCGCTGACGAGAAATTCATAAGCTTTTGCTCGGTGGAAGTATGACGATGAAGCGAGAGCGGCTTGGCTGAACTGAAAACAGTTTTTTGTACCTATTTTCATATTAAGGATATTCAGAAGATTTGGAAATGTAAGTTGCACATAGCCAGGCTTCTGGCTTTTGGTAATCTCAGTATAGTTTCTGTCTGAAAGTACAAACAACAACCCAAAGCCCCAGCTAAAACATAAATTTATAACTGCCGCGTTTGCACCAACCTGACACAGCAGTTTTGATTTTGAGTCTCCCCCAGTCTCAATGCTAAAACTTATCTTAATTTTGATCCCCAATCCCCAGTCTTAAGGATCAATTTATGGCGTAGAGTAGGGTCGTTCAGTGCTAATCTGAAAGGTGACATTGCTTAATTTTATGTCTTCTCCGACCGTATCTGAAATATAGCTTCAATCATTAGGCGCAGCATGGTCACAACCGCAGAAAAAACAAACATTGGCTACATTACCCAAATCATTGGCCCAGTTGTAGACGTTAAATTTCCCGGCGGGAAATTGCCACAAATCTACAACGCTTTGAAAATCGTTGGTACTAACGAAGCCGGACAGGAAATCAACATCACCGTTGAAGTACAGCAACTGCTGGGCGACAACCAGGTGCGAACTGTTGCAATGAGTTCCACCGAAGGCTTAGTGCGCGGTTTTGAAGTCACCGATACAGGCGCTCCCATTACCGTGCCAGTTGGTAAAGCCACTTTAGGCCGGATTTTCAACGTCCTTGGCGAACCTGTGGATAACAGGGGCCCAGTAAATGCTGAGGCAAGTTTACCCATCCACCGCTCTGCTCCCAAATTCACAGACCTAGAAACCAAACCTTCGGTGTTTGAGACTGGTATTAAAGTTGTTGACCTTCTGACTCCCTATCGACGCGGCGGTAAGATTGGTCTGTTCGGCGGTGCTGGTGTTGGTAAAACCGTGATCATGATGGAGTTGATCAACAACATTGCTACCCAGCATGGTGGAGTATCCGTATTTGCTGGCGTGGGTGAGCGCACCCGTGAAGGTAATGACCTCTACAATGAAATGATGGAATCTGGGGTTATCAACAAAGACAACCTCAACGAATCAAAAATTGCTCTAGTCTACGGTCAAATGAACGAACCACCCGGAGCTAGAATGCGGGTTGGTCTTTCGGGATTAACAGTAGCAGAGTACTTCCGGGATGTGAACAAGCAGGACGTACTGCTGTTTATTGATAATATCTTCCGGTTTGTACAAGCAGGTTCGGAAGTATCCGCGCTACTGGGTCGGATGCCTTCTGCGGTAGGATATCAGCCCACATTGGGAACCGACGTAGGTGAACTGCAAGAGCGGATTACCTCGACTACAGAGGGTTCCATTACCTCCATTCAGGCAGTGTACGTACCTGCGGATGACCTCACCGACCCCGCACCTGCTACCACCTTCGCCCACTTGGACGGAACTACAGTACTGTCTCGCGGTTTGGCATCTAAGGGAATTTACCCCGCAGTTGACCCCCTTGGTTCAACTTCCACCATGCTCCAGCCAAATATTGTAGGTGAGGAACACTACAATACTGCTCGGGCGGTGCAATCAACTCTGCAACGTTATAAAGAACTCCAAGACATTATCGCCATTCTTGGTCTAGATGAATTGTCTGAAGAAGACCGTCTAATCGTGGCGCGGGCGCGTAAAGTTGAGCGCTTCTTGTCTCAGCCGTTCTTTGTAGCAGAAGTATTTACCGGTTCTCCTGGTAAGTATGTGAAGTTGGAAGACACCATCAAAGGGTTCCAAAAGATTCTGTCTGGTGAGTTAGATGCTTTGCCAGAACAGGCTTTCTACTTGGTTGGCGATATTAACGAAGCGATCGCTAAAGCTGAAAAAATCAAAGGTTAGTCATTAGTCATTGGTCATTGGTCATTGGTCATTGGTCATTGGTCATTAGTCATTAGTTCAACTGCTAATGACTAATGGCAATTACAAATGACAAAGGACAAAAGACAAAGGACAAAAGACAACAGACAAAGGACAAAAGACAAATGACATTAACCGTTCGTGTAATTTCCCCAGATAAAACAGTCTGGGATGCCCCAGCTGAAGAAGTAGTTTTGCCTAGCACCACTGGTCAACTAGGTATCCTCACTGGACACGCACCACTGTTGACCGCACTAGATACTGGTGTAATGCGAGTCCGGGGCGCTAAAAATCAGAATTGGGAAGCGATCGCTCTTTTGGGTGGCTTTGCCGAAGTCGAAGAAAATGAAGTGACAATTTTGGTTAACGGCGCTGAACGTGGCGACAAAATTAACCTTGATGAAGCCCGTACTGCTTACAACCAAGCAGAAGCACGTCTAAGTCAAGTGTCAACAGACGATCGCCAAGCCCAAATTCAGGCAACCCAAGCCTTCAAACGCGCCCGCGCTAGGTTTCAAGCAGCTGGCGGTTTGGTCTAAATTTTACTTTCTATTTCAACTTTGTAGGTTGGGTAATGTCCAACCTACAAGATATTTATTAATTTTAAAAAAAATTACGCCAAATTTAAGAAATCAAGCTTACCTTGGAATTCCCCGTCGCTCAAGATAGATTCGCTCTACATCAGAACGAGCAGCTATCGTTTGGATTAAGAAAGGGGTAACTTCTGCCACCACAATTGGTGTATAAAGAGATTGATAAATGACCCGTTGGTTACTTTCCTTAAGTTGGTTTACAAGAGGTTGCTGAATTGCCTCATAGTGAGATTTAAGACTATTTAAGTGATTTTGATGCTCAGTATGGTTTGATCCTTGATAAGGCTGAACTGTTTCTCCTTTTAGATGAAAAATGACCCTGATAGGGCTATTACTGCCTTGAGCAATGCGATTAGCTAATTCGGTTTCCAATTTGCCAACGAAGCCCTTATTGTTGATTGCTTGAATAGCCTGCTCTAACGCTTCCTGACTAATTTGACTGCCAGCAGCATCAAGGGATACACCATAAATATTGCCTTGGGTATCTATTAGCTTAAACCGCGTGATTCCAGTATCAGCTAGAGTTGCTTTGTTAGCTACACTGAGGTGATCAGGCGAGATTCCTGTAGTCTTAGAAACCTCTAATTTAGCTTTTTCAGCTAAATTGTTTAATGTCTGGTTTCCTGAGAGCGGAAGGCTAAAGACTACTGTAGGCACAAATGAGATAACAGCAGATAAGCAAACGGTTAGACCTAAGAATTTCTGCATCTTAATAACAAGCTATTTTTACTAGTATGTTTGAGCAATTTTTATACTTTATTGTAATTCAGTAAAAACGCTGTTATCGAAAATTTGGGTTAAAAACCCCGTCCTTCTAGGACGGCTTTGTGATAGGCTCAACTATGTACCGAGGGACATCCGGGAATTTAAGTCTGTGGAGCAAACATAAGACCAGAAAACCTTCGGGGTAGAGGCAGTTGCTATGAAACAGAAATCTAAGTCGTGAGTCTTAGAGAATCCTTGTGCCTTTAGGTCAAGGAGTATGTCAAGACAGAACAATTCGCCTGTGGCAGATATCTGCATTAGAAGGTTCCCAGAGAGAACTTCAAAACCGCCCATGCTATAGCTTGTTAGCTACCCTTTCGGGTAATGCATGGGCGGTTTTGACAGTCGCTTTTAGTCCCGATGGGAAAATTTTGGCGACGGGTAGTGATGATAACACTATTAAATTGTGGGAGGTAAACACTGGTCAGCTAATTAGCACACTTGTAGTCCATTCCTGGTCTGTGGTGGCTATGGCTTTCACCGCCGATTGCGAAACACTCCTAAGTGCAAGTTGCGACAAAACAGTTAAACTTTGGAGGGTAAGCACAGCAGAAGAGATTGTTACTATCTCTGGTCATATAGACTCAGTATCTGCTGTTGCTGTGAGCAAAGTTACACAATTAATTGCAAGTGGCAGCCGAGACAAGACTATCAAACTGTGGCAGCTTGTAGAACAGCACAATAGCTAATTTTGTAATATCAGGCGCTACCTGTGAAGGCAACTTCTGGAAATTTCAACTGAGCTTCTGCCATTGGACGGTTTCTGCCTTCCTCTTGCCAGTAGTTAATCACTTCTGTTGCTTTATTAAGCAACTCGACACGATCCACATCAGTAATCCAATGTTTGGACTCTAATTCCTTTTTTAACTCTTCCCAGGCATCATTTCTGGGCCAAAAAAAGTACTTAGTCAAGGGACTGGTGCCTTTGCCGACAATTTGATCGACTGCTAGAGCAACGTTTTCGTCTAACCACAGAATTTTCAAAATAAACTTGGTCAATCACACCTCCGGGAATTTCCGGGCATTACTGAACTAGGATAGCGATCGCTTATTTTAACGCAATACCCTATCATATGACCAAACTGTGATTGAATTGGGCTAGCATAAAGTGTAAATCGGCGCTAACAAAGATGCTTATGACCGAAACAGACCCATGATATAGAGCAAGTAAATTTGTTTATGGGAATTTTGAATTTTGAATTTTGAATTTTGAATTCGGAGCGAAGCGACGTGACTGCCCAACTGCCCCAATCTCAAACAACATCTGGTTCAGATTTGTACGAGCAAGATTTTTACTTATGGATTCAAACCACGGCAGAATTGCTCAAGCAAAAGAATTTCACACAAGTGGACTTAGACAACCTGATTGAAGAAATTGAAACGATGGGGAGAAGTGAAAAGCGGGCATTGGAGAGCAATCTGGAAGTGTTGCTGATGCATCTGCTGAAATACCAGATTCAAACTCAAAGGCGCTCGAAAAGTTGGCAGTACACAATTTTAGAACACCGCAGGCGAGTCCAAAAGGCACTTCAGGAAAGTCCGAGTTTGAAACCTTACTTTGATCAGGTTTTTGACGAAAGCTATCAAACCGCTAGACGACTGGCTGTCATTGAAACTGGATTAGACATCGCTATCTTTCCAGAAAAATCTCCCTTTATGCCAGAGCAAGCCCTCGACCCCGATTTTTTACCTGAGCCATGAGCGCATTATGATGATGTAAAACTCTTTTGCTTCCTACCCCATGACTCAACCAACTTCTGCAAAAGCGATCGCTATTTTCGATATTGATGGCGTTGTGCGCGATGTTAGCGGTTCCTATCGCCGCGCGATCGCAGATACCGTAGAATATTTTACTACCCAAGCATATCGCCCAACCCCACTAGATATTGACCAACTGAAGTCTGAAGGCGTGTGGAACAATGATTGGGAAGCATCGCAGGAATTAATTTACCGTTACTTTGAAACCCAAGGACAGAGCCGAGAACAACTGCAATTAGATTACAGTGCGATCGTTGCTTTTTTTCAATCCCGTTACCGCGGCCCTGACCCAAATAATTTTACAGGGTATATCTGTAATGAACCTTTATTATTACAACCTAGCTATTTAGAACAACTTACCCAAGCGGGGATTGCTTGGGGATTTTTTAGCGGTGCAACTCGTGCTTCCGCTAACTATGTATTAGAAAAACGCCTGGGTTTGGAATCTCCAGTGTTGATTGCGATGGAAGATGCGCCAGGTAAACCAGACCCCACCGGACTTTTCGCTACAGTTCGTGAGTTAGAAAATGGAATTGAGGAAAGATTAGCGATCATTTATGTGGGAGATACAGTAGCAGATATGTATACCGTCGAGAAAGCGCGGAGTCTAGATTCTTCTCGCACTTGGCTTGGTGTAGGGGTTTTGCCGCCCCACGTACAGGAAACAGCACCGCGTAGTGATGCATACAGTGAGACACTAATAGCAGCAGGAGCAGCAGTAGTTTTGCGTAATGTGCAAGAATTGACTCCAAGACAGATTCAAGAATTGGTAAGTTCATCTGCCTGATCTGTGTTCTAAGATTAATCAAGCTAGGGGTGCATGAATGACTGGCTGATAACAATCTTGCTTTAATCATTGGGAGATTAATAAAAATGTCTGCACTTAAACTGCCTAACGGCCCTCAAACTCACCCTTGGGTACAGACGTATCAGTGGCTGACTAATCCTTTAGAGTATATGGAAGCCTGTGCTAAACGCTATGGTGATATCTTCACTCTTCGGATTGGCCCAGTTTTTAGTCCCCAAGTATTCATTAGTAATCCCCAAGCAATTCAGCAAATTTTTACTACTGATCCCAAACAGTTAGATTCTGGTGCAGCAGCAGGTTCAGGAACGCCTTTATTGGGGCCAAATTCTCTACTATCCTTAGAAGGAAAACCTCACCAGCGCCAGCGTAAACTGCTGACACCTCCTCTACATGGGGAAAGAATGCAGGCTTATGGTGATTTAATCTGTGAAATCACCAAGCAAGTAACTAGCGAGTGGCCAGTCGGGGAAACCTTTACAGTCTTGTCATCCATGCAAGAAATCTCCTTTCAGGTGATTTTGAAGGCTGTATTTGGTCTAAAGGATGGACTTCGTTATGAAAAACTCAAAGAAACACTGATTGCTATCCTGAATCCAAAAAGACCTGTCATACGGGCAATAATGCTGTTTTTCCCATTACTACGACAAGATTTAGGGCCTCGCAGTCCTTGGGGAAGTTATCTACGTTTGCGGCAGGAAATGGATCATCTCATCTATGCTGAAATTCAAGAAAGGCGATCGCTTGCTGACGAATCTCGAAGTGATATTCTGTCTTTAATGATGGCGGCTCGTGATGAAGCAGGGGAGCCGATGACAGACTTGGAATTACGTGATGAATTGATGACTTTATTGATTGCAGGTCATGAAACTACGGCTAGTTCTTTGGCATGGGCGCTGTACTGGATTCATCATCAGCCTGAAGTCCGTGAAAAACTGGTGCAAGAATTGGATAGCCTGGGTGATAACAAAGACCCAAACGCCATTTTCCGATTACCCTATTTGAATGCAGTTTGTTCGGAAACAATGCGCCTCTATCCCGTGGCAATGTTGGGATTAAATCGATTGGTTAAATCACCTTTAGAAATTGCAGGTTACAAATTTGACTCTGGTACTATATTGGTTCCTTGTATTTATTTGAACCATCATCGAGAAGATTTATATCCCAATTCAAAGCAGTTTCAGCCAGATCGTTTTTTAGAACGACAATTTACTCCATCTGAATATTTGCCCTTTGGTGGTGGGAATCGTCGCTGTATTGGCATGGCATTTGCCCTGTTTGAAATGAAACTGGTATTGGCAACTGTATTATCTAGTTGGCAAATGAAACTAGCTGATACAAAGCCAGTACTGCCAGTTCGGAAAAGCATTCTGTTAGCACCAGGCGGTGGTGTACCAATAATGGTAACTGGAAAGCGTCAGCAAAATCAGCGAGTTCTTGAGAGTAAGTTAGTTTAAAAAGTCTCAGAATCAGGTGGGAGCGATTGCTCCGCTTCCCTTTTGATTTACCTGCTAATTACTGGATTTTTAAGAACTTATCCAAAGCTGTAACTAGACTTGGAGGCCAACGGCGGATATTTTTTACCCAGTCGATATCCTTATAACGGCTATCTAGTCCATAAGCTGCTACCCAGTTGCTTTCGGCTTCACCTTGTTCTCCATTTACCCAATATGCAGCTGTGAGGGCGGCACGCACATCAGCAAACTTGGAGTATTTACGGGCAATATTTCGCATCTCGCGGATTGCTTGCTTTTTTTGACCTGTTTCATAAAGAGCAAGTGCGTAGTTAGCACGGGCGAAGGCAAAATTTGGGGCTATCTCATTAGATTTTTTGTAGTCTGCGATCGCATCTTCCCATTTTCCTAAACCTGTTTTGGCATTTCCCCGATTGTTATATGCCATCGCATCATTAGGATCGAGTTCTAAGACATGATTATAATCTGCGATCGCATCGTCCCATTTTCCCAACCCCTCCAATGCCGCACCCCGATTCAAATAAGGATCGGTAACATTCGGTGCTAGTTCTATGGCTTTGTTATAATCTGCTAGCGCTTCTTGTAACTTATTCTGACTCACCCGCGAATTTCCCCGGTTACTCCACGCCCCGGCATTAGTGGGAAATTGCTCAATAATCTTTGTCCAGTAAGTTTCAGCCGTCGCAAAATCACCTTGATTCGTTGCTGCGAAGGCTTGATTTGCCCACTCATCACCTTGTTTTAACTGTTCTTGAGTAATGGGTGGTTGAGATTGTGCCATAACTGGAGTAGCCCAGCCAAACACAAGTAACAGACTGAGAAAAATACCAATCAACTTAATCATCTAGGTTTACCTGTGTCTATCTTGAAGATGGAGAATAGGGAGTCAGGGAGGAGGGAGAGATAAGGGGAACAAGGGCAATAACCATACTCATTCCCCATTCCCCATTCCCCATTCCCCACTCCCTACTCCCCACTCTTGATAATTACAATAATGACAACTGTTCATTAGGCGGTGTGAATCCCAAATGCTTATATGCTGCTTTAGTAGCCATCCTGCCACGATGAGTTCTAGTTAAATACCCAATCTGCATGAGGTAAGGTTCGTACACCTCTTCAATTGTTTGGGTATCTTCACCCGTCGTTGCTGCCATTGTTTCTAACCCCACTGGCCCGCCGTTAAATTGTTCAATTATCACACTCAGCATTTGACGATCTGTCCAATCTAAACCGCAGGGATCTACTTGGAATAGTTGCAATGCCTCAGATGCAATGCTTTCATTAATCTCACCAGATAGTTTTACTTCCGCATAATCACGCACTCGCTTAAGTAGCCTATTGGCAATCCGTGGCGTTCCGCGTGAACGACGGGCAATTTCTGTAGCACCATCTTCTGTAACAGGGGTTTTGAGTAATTGAGCGGTTCGCAGTACAATTTGAGTCAGTTCGTCAACTTCATAAAATCGGAGTTTTTGAATCAAACCAAAGCGATCGCGCAGTGGTGAAGTTAAAGCACCCACGCGGGTTGTAGCTCCCACTAGGGTAAACTTTGATAGCGGCAAACTTCTAATGCGAGCGCTAGAACCCTTACCAATGGTAATATCTAAACGATAATCTTCCATCGCCGGGTAGAGAATTTCCTCTGTCATCCGCGAGAGGCGATGAATTTCATCAACAAATAAGATATCTCCTGGTTTCATATTCACCAGTAGCCCGACAATATCCCGTGGACGTTCTAGGGCTGGTGCACTAGTAATTTTGTAATTTACCCCCATTTCTGATGCTAAAATCATTGCCATCGTGGTTTTGCCCAATCCCGGCGGCCCATAAAGCAGCAAATGATCCAGCACTTCACCACGAGACTTGGCTGCTTTGATGGCAATATCTAGCACATCCTTTAAATCTTTTTGTCCAATATAATCAGCAAATCGGTGTGGACGAATACCTTCTTCCTGCTGTTCTTGCTCATCAATAGCAGCTTCAGGCTTCAAAATATTTTCTGTGGATGGTGCTTTCGCCGACTCTCGACGCTGCTTTGGTTCTCCGTTGGGTTCTGGAGGCTGTTTTTTCGAGGAGATTATCGCCATAATTCAGCTATCTACTTTATAAGGGACTAGGGAGTGGGGGGAGCAGAGGGAGCAGGGGGAGTGAGGGACAAGAATTAATAACCAATGCCCAATGCCCCATGCCCAATGCCCCATACCCGTGAAAATTTTCGTTTGGAAATACCCGCGCCAATTTAAAATTTAAATTCCGGTCAATTACCCAGAAGTACAAAAGTTATTATGTTATCTAAAAGAATCTTACCGTGCTTAGATGTGAAGGCGGGACGGGTTGTAAAAGGAGTTAACTTTGTAAATCTCCAAGATGCAGGCGATCCGGTAGAACTGGCCAAGGTTTACAACGAAGCCGGTGCTGATGAGTTAGTATTTCTAGATATTACAGCTACTCATGAAGACCGAGCTACAATTTTAGATGTGGTCTACCGAACTGCTGAACAGGTCTTTATTCCATTGACTGTGGGTGGTGGTATTCAATCCTTAGAAAATGTTAAAGCTTTGTTACGAGCAGGCGCAGATAAGGTTAGTATTAATTCTGCGGCGGTGCGTGATCCAGACTTGATTAATCGGGCAAGCGATCGCTTTGGGAATCAGTGCATAGTTGTTGCAATTGATGCCAGACGCAGAAATAACCCGGAGAATCCAGGTTGGGATGTGTATGTACGGGGTGGCAGGGAAAATACAGGCTTAGATGCTCTACTGTGGGCACAAGAAGTTGAAAAACGGGGGGCCGGTGAACTGCTAGTAACAAGTATGGATGCTGATGGAACCCAAACCGGGTATGACATTGAGATCACACGGGCAATCGCCGATGCTGTAGAAATTCCAGTTATTGCTTCTGGCGGTGCAGGTAATTGTGAACATATCTACACAGCCCTAACCGAAGGCAAAGCCGAAGCAGCACTGCTGGCATCACTGTTACATTACGGTCAATTAAGCGTAGCAGAAATCAAAAATTATTTGCGCGATCGCAACGTGCCAGTAAGAACATTTTCTTAACCTATCATTTCCTGTTAATGACATCTATCTATGGTTGGACACACTTCCCTGAAAGGGTGTTAATATTATTTTACAAGTATTAACAAATATTAAAAAATATGTTGCTTCCTATTTTACTTTTTGATGTTGCCCTGGTGGCGTGGTCGCTGCACCTAATGGAAAAAGCTTACGAGAGTAAAGAATTTTCTCTCATGTTGGCTGGTACATTAGTTGCTCTGGCTGCTGCTGCCATGTTAGTAGTTTACTTCTTGATGGGGCACTGTATGACCTATTTGTTGCAAGTGTCGTTGTGAGTGCCCAGTGGTAGAGAGGATATTTTAAATTTAGTTTCTACAAAAAGCTTGACAAAGTAGCAATATTCAAGCCATTATATATAGTGGATTTTTAAGGGGTTATAGCGCAGTTGGTAGCGCACCTCAATGGCATTGAGGGGGTCAGCGGTTCGAATCCGCTTAGCTCCATTCTTAAGAACCTAAATCTATCTATTAATGGAGAAGGTTAGGAAGGTTTTTTGGAAGGTTTTAAATGCTTGTATACCTAGCCAGTCTCGAAAGTTGGATTTATAGAGACTGTAATGAATTTTTGGAGCGATTTGTTGTTGCTGTAAGAACTCTAAGCAATTTTCTAGGACTTCCTCAACTTCATACTCATCAGTATCAATGATTTGTACGATCGCTCCTTCTCCCTCTGTGTCAATACGGTTCAATTATCACACTCATTTGGCAAAGTGCGCCACCGATAGCATAGCGGTAGCGAGTCCGCGTACTCTTACAGAGAAGCAAGCTACGCTTTTAGCGTCTGTCTGCGACACGCTGCGCGTTTGCGTAGCATCCCGCAGGGAACGTAGAGAGCATCGTAGCCCGTTGTAGACAATCGCCTAGCCGATTTTCCAAACTCAATAGTTGACCCTCAGAGGCTCAACTGCGGCAATATTAACCTTGCAACCATATCAACAACTAGAACTATAGATGCTTGGATCTTTAAACATAGCCATCTATGGTATAGAAATGTATAGAATCTTGTAAAGATATAAAATATAGTTCTTAAATGCACACATTTCTTGCTTCTTCCTCAATGCAGCTGTCTGTACCACCAAATCACTTTCAGCCAATGAAGATTGTCGCACTGGGGGACAGCTTAATTTATGGATTCGGTGATCCGGAAAAAGGAGGCTGGATCGAACAACTACGGCGATGGTGGATGTTGCCGGATAGTGCCGGTCATGTGCTTTATAATTTAGGGGTAAGAGGCGATCGCACGCAACAAGTAGCACAAAGGCTAGAAGTTGAGTTCCGCCACCGGGGAGAACTGCGAAATCGTGTCCCCGACTTGATTATTTTATCAGTAGGCGTGAATGACTCAGCGCGGTTGGCGCGGCCCGATGGCCGAACTTATACAGATTTTACATTGTTTGAAAAGGAAATTGCTTCTCTGCTAGATTTAGCACAGCAACTATGTCCTGTGTTATTTGTCGGCATGGTGCCAGTGGATGAAACCAAAATGCCATTTTTAGATTGTTTTTACTATAATCATGCCGACCAGTACCGCTACAAAGAAGCAACTCGAATTGCTTGTACCAAAAGGCAGATTCCCTATTTAGATATTTTTGAGCAATGGATGAAACGCGGTGAAAGTTGGCGGATTAAACGCTTGAGTGAAGATGGTCTTCATCCCAATACACTAGGTTATCAAGCTTTGTTAGAAGACGTGATCAATTGGGATGCAATCGCAACTTACCATTCTAAATTTGATTACCACCTTAAGCGATCGTAATTCAGATACAGCGTATTTCCAGTAAATGAAGTACATGGGTAGGGGCACAACAATGTTCATACGTGTCAACTTAAGCTAAAAGCTTTGTCAAATCTCGTTTCCAGCCTCTGGGCTGGAAATACTGCTCTTGGCGGCTCTGCCGCCAGCAAAGGAGGCGGCAGCCCCTAAGATGGCATTCCCAGTCTCCGACTGGGAACGAGACAACGAAACAACGAGACAATATGTAAAAGCTGTTTCTAGACAGGCTTTCAGGTTAAGTTGACACGTATGAACATTGTTGTGCTCTTACGATAATCTGTACCTCACCTTGGCATAGACTCTGTCTGCGACACGCTACACGTTTGCGTAGCAAAATGTAGAGAAGTCCCAATCTGCTGTAAATATGTTGATGCTTTGGAGTTAATACCAAATTTATGTGAAGCTGCATATAATAATTTCCTTGTCCGGCAGGAGTTTCAAGTGTTTTATTCTGTGCATCTTCATAGAGAATTGGTATAACCTAATATTCTCCTATATCCCATCTTTGCAAAAAGCATTACAATAGTGCTGAATTTTTAAATCCATCTTTTCCCTATTTTTTATTCAGTACTCTTATGACACCAACATTATTTGGTCGTTGGCAAACTCGATTATTATTACTTGCAACAGTGGGCGTATTCGTATCTTTGCCCTTTGCAATGGGTTTGATTGGTTCTAATGCTAACTCGGTTTACTTTTGGATACTTGGTTATGTCGCAATCTTTGGCTTAGGTTGGGATGTGCTTTATAACTATCTTCAACAATACCGATGGGATAGGGATTGGCCCGCAGCTTATCAACTTTTCGCTGGTATATGGGAATTAGTATTTGTGTTCTGTGGAATAAAACTATTTGGCTTTTTACCAATACCTTTACCTAAAGAAGAACTACCGTTGGCAGTTTTTTTATTGCACTATAGCTTCGTGTGGCTAGCAGTTTTTGTTAATTCACAAAGCCTGATGCGAGTTATCTTTCCCCGTTGGCGTTTCCGGGGTGGAGAGTGGTTGTAATATCGTGTCTACTTAAAGATTTATCAAGACCGCAGCGGACAAGGGGCTTATGGTACAAGAGGCTTGGTGTTAGTGAGATTTTGCCTCGTAACATTCCCCTCTTTAAAAAAAGGAGGGCTTATTAATTTCCTTCTTTTTAAGGAGAGTTATCGAGGATAAAGCTTTAACCCAAGCGTATTGGCCTATGGTGTACATACAACTGTTACGCCAATGCATCGGCTTGTAAAAATTAACTCATATATGGCGGTTTCAGCTTGGATGCAATATATGTTGTGTTGACACACTTGTATGGGTTTTTACGAACAATAGGGTAGTTGTAGCAACTACCTTATCTCATTATATTAAAACAGCTATCCTATGTTTTTAAAATTGGCACTTGTGCTTATGTAGTCATATGAAAAAAGCAGAGCAAGCTCTAGAGCTTGGGGAGATTCTTCAATGCAGAGATGCAAATTAAGGAAGTGCAATGTCAAATTTTGATCTAGTTATTCAGCTATTTTTGTAACTCACAGTTATTGATGTTTTGTGCATGGTTTACCGATGTCACAGGCATCTATGCTATCTTTGGTGCTTTTGTGCTGGGAGCAGTGACACCACGGGGAGAATTTGCCCAACAAATTAGCTATGAAAAATGTTCCGCTTAAGCAAATTTAAATTTAATTTTTAGGCGCTAATCGAATCAAAATCGGGCAAAAGGTTTATTAGTTCTGCAAGTCCAGACAAATTGAGGGAACGGTAAAAACACTAACTATTAAGCGCACTCCGTTAAGCGAGTTGTTTATAGTTGTCGTAGTTGATAATTGCCCTGACACTCAAAATAAAATCACGACTAATATAGCGGGTTTTGATTTTGGACTCAAGACATTTCTCACTTGCTCAGGTTGCCCAACCTGTCAGTCAATTAATGGACATGATGAAAACGCTGCTAAAGACATTCAAGCAGTCGCGGCATCGACTGTTGAGTTAAGCTGCTGTAAGTCAGGCAGTGCCTACAATTGCTGCTTGACCTCAGAATCGATTCTGAGGTCAAGGGGAAAACAATCTTAAGGCTCCTCCTCCAATTGACGGTCGCTATCGTCTAACCCTGTCAGAGAATTTGCCGAACTGTGAAAAATCGGATACTCTGACGTTAAATATTCAACAGTCGGGTATTTACTTAAATGCCTCTGTATTACCGGCAAATGCTAACCCCGATACTGACAAAAAGCACTCTCTGGCAGGCATCTTCAGAAATCAACAGTTAAATTTATCTAGGAAAGTTGGTAGATCAATCCTTTGTAATATTCCTCGCCCTCAAAATGATCCTCTAAACTCAGTCGCAATTTAAATGCAACTTGTAGATAAAGGTAATATGACAGGTCAATTAACCGTAAATGGCATTCCACAAACTCTAAAATTTACCGCTGTGCCCTAAAAAGCTCAGGAAAAATCTCAGAAGTTGAACAGCCATTGAACTTGAAAGTGGAGACTGGGGATAGGGATTAAAGCACAAAGTAAAAGGCCGCGGCTAATTGCAAGCCTTGGGAGATGACTCACTTTCTCG
Source organism: Chroococcales cyanobacterium (assembly GCA_038259325.1). Taxonomy (GTDB): domain Bacteria; phylum Cyanobacteriota; class Cyanobacteriia; order Cyanobacteriales; family Nostocaceae; genus Nostoc. The sequence goes on from JBBSOX010000013.1 coordinate 41,414, forward strand.
TGTCGCTGTTAAGGGGAGTACCCCGGAGGTTTAGATGGAGCAGATTAAAAGAATGGATCAGGGATTAAAGACTAGGCAATTTTGCCAATGGAGTAAACAGCTATTTAGCATAAGTGTATTAGGCTTTTGTGCAGCGATCGCCCTCGAAACTTGCACTACTGCTGCTACACCAATGGCAAAGCTAGATAATTGGCGTTTTTCTCCCAAGACACAGCAACTTGAAATTACCCTCTCAGCAGGCACAACCCCTCGTTATTTTTACCTGTCCCAACCCTCTCGTGTTGTTGTAGATTTACCGAATACTCAGTTGGGCAAAGTTACCACGCAACAAAATTATTCTGGAGCAATCAAAAGCATTCGTGTTTCTCAACTGAATGAGCATGACACACGCATTGTCCTAGATTTGGCACCAGGGACTGTTTTTAATCCTAAACAGATACAACTGCAACCCGTTTCCCGAAAAAACTCCACTCGCTGGGTATTACGTCCGTTTATTTCTGGTAAAACTACTGCCGTGAAACCAGGAAGCTCCCCACCTTCACCCAAAAAACCATCTCAAATACCCCAAAAGCCACCTAGTAACGTACCCGTAACTACTACTAATCTACAAGCGCCCTTACTCACAGTTCCGCCTCCATCCAATGAACTGCCCTCAACAATTACTACTAACTCAGGGCAGCCTTTTGTCACTGTTCCTCCCCTAACTCCCAACACACCCTCTCAAGAACCTGGTTTGATTCTTCCCCCTCCGTCTTTCCCAAATCAACCCGGTAACTTGAATAGCATTCCTCCTTTCGGTATGTCGGAATTTCCAGTTCCAACAATCCCAAATGTTTCAAATCCGCAGGTGATAGAGTTTGGTCAACCCCTGCCTAAAAATAGATAGTGGGGAGTGGGGAGATGAGGGAGCAGGGGGAGAAGAATAACTAATGCCCAATTCCAAATTCCCCATTCCCAATTCTAAAATCTGTCAGTTTCCTGAGGTGTTCCAACTGCTCCTGGTTGAGCCGTAAAGAAGTTTTGAGCAGCTTCATTCTGATATATACACCTAATATCAGGTTTGTCACTATCTAAGTTACCCGTAAAGCCAAAGGTGTTCAGGCGATTTTTACAATCTCTTACCTGATCAGATGTCACCAACTTACGTTGCTCTAAAAGCGCCCAGTTGGTTTGTCGGAGCACGCATCCAGGACGCATACTGGGCTGGGCAACATAGACATTGAAGGGATTGAGAGTGACGAACAGTCTAGCGTCCATTACCATAGCGCTAGCCCCATTCTGCACACAAATTTCAGGGTTTGGTGCTTTGGTGTCAATGAATTCACGGGAAGCCACATTTGATGGGGCCAACGTGGTTGTAGAACTAAAAGCAATGCCAATGCCAATTCCCAAAATCAACACCCCTCCCATAATTGCGATGGTGAAGAGGTTAAACATAGGGGATTGGAAAATAGAGGGTTTAGAAGTAGTAGCCGATCTACCAGTGGGTTTACGTTTCATTGTTGCTTAATCACCTTCACGCCGATTTGGAAGGGAGTCTAAAGTTTTCTCCCTCTTTCAGTATGCCTATTCTTGATTGTAATTGTCTGCGAATTTTTGGGCAGTATTCTTATTAAATGATAAAAATAAGAACTTATTTAGATGCATCGACAGAATTTCAACCTTGTCGATTATTGTGTCCATCTTGAATAATTGGTGAGTATTTTTATTTATTTGCCGATTAAGGAATTGTTATTGTTGTGCTGCTTCACATAAAAATTACAGAGTAACTGTCTTTAATTTCTATATTTTATTAACAAATTGTAGCATATTTTTGATGTCTATCAGATAGTCTTGAGTTAATTTGCACAAATGATGCAGTCAGAATACTTGAATTATCTAGCTTTTTGTTTGTAAGTTTGCGGAAATTATGAGCAGAGGAAACCTGTGACTGTAACTTTCCCAAACGAATTTTTCGTATTCTTATTAGAAATTTTGGTTACTCCTAGTAATTGATATGTAAAACAATGTAACTTAAAATTTAAGAAAGTTTTAATAACTAATTAGAAGCAAGTGGCATCTCAAAGAGCGTTATTTTCAAGCAAAAAGTTCAAAACTTCGCAACTTAAACTCCTTCTAGCTGATAGTCTGACTATTTTTTGGGGAGATTGGTTAGATTTACGTGTCAGAATTGTACAAGTTGCTGCATCAGGCTTAATATCACCACTGATATATATTTTAGCTTTTGGCTTGGGTTTGGGTAGTTCCATCAAACCCGGTTCGGGGATTAGTGGTAACTATAACAACTATTTAGAATTTATATTACCGGGGATGGTGGCGCTATCGTCGATGACGATTAGCTTTGGTGGAACGACATTTTCCATTTGTGGAGACAGACTATTTACCAAAACCTTCGAGGAATTGTTGTTAACTCCTATACATCCCTTAGCGTTGCATATCGGAAAAATGCTGGCGGGAATCGTGCGGGGGTTGATGACATCTGGTTCCGTGATTTTGGTAGCGGTGCTGTTGACTGGAAACTGGAATTTTCTCAACCCACTATTTTTACTGTTGGTAGTGCTGAATTGTTCCGTATTTGCTGGATTAGGGGTGATTGTGGGGTTGAGTGTGCGATCGCTCGAATCAGTTGGACTCTACAACAACTTTATAATTATCCCCATGTCTTTCTTAGGGGCAACTTTCTTTGACCCTGGGACATTACCAGCAGCCCTCAAAGTCGTAGTTTACCTGTTACCACTAACCTACGCCAGCATCGGACTGCGTGCAGCGGCCCATTTACCCTTGTCTCAGTTTCCTTGGTACAGCATACCGATTTTACTGGTGATTGCGATCGCTCTTTCTTTGTGGGGTAGTTATAAATTCGCTCACCAACAAGATTAAAGTAATTCGTAATTCGTTAAAGCCTTTATTACAATCTGTGCCTTAACTTTTGCATCTTGTGGTTTTCGACCCAGCATTATTGAAATGCTGATTGAAGTAGGTCATTAGTCATGAGCAAATGACTAATGACTAATGACAAAGGACTAACTAGCTAACAGAGTTTTTTCTAGAGAAGTCCAACGGAAGGCGCGATCGCCACCTCTCTCAATCACTACTCTCACTCGTGGTTCTAGCTGAGGCAAATTCGTTAAATACTCAAGTTCCTCATTGGAAAGAATATGCCCTTCAATAATCCACAAAACCAGCCCCTTTGACTTTGGTGGTAGCTGTTCTAGATGAGAATTGAGAATTGGTGGCAAGTAGTACACATGACCTACTGCTGCACCGCTACCAGTGCTTTTTTTACCAAGATGAGGAGGTCTGACTCCATGAACTCTTGTGAGATACGCAGCTACGTCGCCCAGTCCCCTGGCGGTAATGTGGAGGGTGGTATAACCAGCTGCGCGTAGTCGGCGCTGATATCGACCTTCATAACCCCCTTCCAGAGGTACATACACCCCAAGAGCGCCAAATTTTTCCAGATCGCGGATTAAACCGTTGCCAGTGGTAATTAGTGCCATAGATTTTCGTCTTATCCCACTTAGATATCTCTATTATTTACCCTGAACCGATAGATTAAAAGGATTTTTTTGGGCATGGGGCATGGGGCATTGGGCAATAATAGTTCTTCTTCCCCTGCTCCCCACTCCCCACTCCCCACTCCCCAAAAATAACTCTATAAATTACTAGACAAACATAAATAAATAATTTATATTATTAGATTGTGACCAAACACGCAAATTAGGCTGCATTCTTGCTGTCATTTTGAGATAGTGTTAGCATCAGAAACTGATGACTCAATCCAAATTGGATAATCTAACTCAAATTGATCATAGACTGGTAAACTAAGAAAGCTTTCAGGTCAACATTGGAGCTTATGGACGAAGAATCAAAGCCAATCCAAGGCTCCAGGGTACACTTACTCCTGTGCCTCTGAAAAAGCAGGCAAAATCTTAAACAATAGTTTAAGGTATTTAAGGAAGTAAAAACTGAGCAGCAATGTTGGTTTCATGGCATTACGTCAGTCTCAGTTAACGGATACTGGGCGGTAAAACCGCTTAAGTCCAACTGCAACACGGCAGTAGCCAATCTCCGGGAAGCCGTCTTAATGGGCGGCTAAAAATCGGAAAACCCCGCCGACAGCGCTGCCTCCAGAAAGTGCCAGAGCAATTGCTTGGACGAAAGCATTGCTGCACACAGCTTAAAGCTGTAGCGCCTTGCATTGATTCCAGAAGTTACTCCTTCCCAATGGGAGGGTACTTGTGGCTGTTCTGGTGATCTAGTGAGTGAAGCTAAACAGATTCACCAAGCAGTACGGACACGGTTTGTTGTGTCCGAAAGCATTTGAAGCGGTTTATTTAATAAACCATTTCAAATTTCGCAGGCTAACCCAGCCTAAACTGATGCGTACAAAGCGTGTCCTCTAGAGTCCAATTTCAAGGTCAGCAAATAGAAAGGAGAACCAGTTACTGTGTCTGTAGGTATTCTCGGCACCAAGCTGGGCATGACCCAAATATTTGACGAAGCAGGAGTAGCTATTCCTGTAACTGTCATTCAAGCAGGGCCATGCACCGTTACACAAGTTAAAACGAAACAAACCGACGGTTACTTTGCCATTCAAGTTGGTTTTGGCGAAGTTAAACCAAAGGCACTGAACAGACCACTATTGGGTCATTTGGCTAAATCATCTGCCCCAGCATTGCGTCACCTAAATGAATATCACATCGATAGTTCTGGTGATTATGCTTTAGGTCAACAGATTAAAGCAGATATTTTTAGTGCGGGTCAAATTGTCGATGTAGTCGGCACAAGCATCGGTCGCGGCTTCGCGGGTAACCAGAAGCGCAACAACTTTGGTCGTGGGCCCATGTCACACGGTTCCAAAAACCACAGAGCGCCGGGTTCTATTGGTGCTGGTACAACACCAGGTCGTGTCTATCCAGGTAAGCGGATGGCAGGTCGTTTAGGTGGTAAACGTATTACAATCCGCAAATTGACCATAGTGCGAGTTGATGCAGAACGCAACTTATTGCTTATTAAGGGAGCAATTCCTGGTAAACCAGGCGCTCTAGTAAGTATTGTGCCTGCAAAAGTAGTGGGATAGTCAAAAGTCATTAGTCAAACGTCATTAGTCATTAGTCATTGGCTAAAGACAAATGGCATAAAGACAAATGACAAATGACGCCACGTGCTTCACTTGGGGAGACCCCAAGACCGCAGTGGCTCACCAATGACAAAGAACAAATAACAAAGATGGTTGAAAGCGTAGTTAAAAATTGGCAAGGAGAACAGGTCGGCGAGACGACCTTCGAGTTGCGCGTTGCCAAGGAAGAAACAGCGTCTCATATTGTGCACCGCGCCTTAGTACGGCAATTGACTAATGCTCGTCAAGGAAATGCAAGTACAAAAACTCGTTCAGAAGTCAGAGGCGGTGGCCGTAAACCTTGGCGACAAAAAGGTACTGGTCGCGCTCGTGCCGGGTCTATTCGTTCACCACTGTGGCGTGGTGGTGGTGTGATCTTTGGACCAAAGCCCAGAGACTTTAATCTGAAGTTGAACCGCAAAGAGCGACGTTTAGCACTGCGGACAGCATTTGTCAGCCGCATCGAAGACTTAATAGTAGTAGAAGAATTTAGCACAGAGCTATCTCGTCCTAAAACTAAAGAATTAGTGGCAGCGCTTGCCCGTTGGGGAGTATTACCAGAAAGCAAGTCACTGTTAATTTTGTCTGAGATTGCGGATACAGATAACATTTATTTGTCAGCCCGCAACATTGAAAATTTAAAACTAATTGCAGCCGACCAGCTAAATGTTTTTGATTTACTGCACGCTGACAAGATTGTAGTTACGGCATCAGCCCTAGAAAAAATTCAGGAGGTCTACAGTGCCTAGCTTTGACCCCCGTGACCTTGCCGACTTAGTACGTCGCCCAATCGTCACCGAGAAAGCGACCATCCTAATGGAACAAAATAAGTACACCTTTGAAGTAATTCCAAAGGCATCTAAGCCAGAAATCAAGGCTGCAATAGAAGACTTATTTCAGGTCAAGGTTGTAAAAGTCAACACCACCCTACCACCGCGTAAAAAGCGGCGCGTTGGTAAATTTATTGGTTATAAGCCCCAATATAAGCGAGCCATTGTTACCGTCGCACCTGGGGATGAAGACAAGATTAGACAAGTCCTATTCCCAGAAGTCTAAAAAAGTTGTGAGTTAGGAGTTATGAGTTACTGAACTCAAAACTCAAAACTCAGCACTCAGCACGGGCTAAACGCCCCGCTAACGCTATCAGCACTCAGCACTTAAAAATATGGGTACTCGTTCTTATCGCCCTTATACCCCCAGCACCCGCCAAGTTACAATTTCTGACTTTGCGGAAATTACAAAAACTGAGCCAGAAAAATCCTTAACGACCTCGAAACATCGCGCCAAAGGTCGGAATAATACTGGACGGATTACTAGTCGTCGCCGGGGTGGCGGACACAAACAACTTTACCGGATCATTGATTTTAAAAGGGATAAACACAATATTCCTGCCAAAGTCGCAGCAATTGAATACGATCCTAACCGCAATGCCCGAATTGCCCTTTTGTATTACCAAGATGGCGAAAAGCGGTACATCCTCCATCCCAACGGGTTGAAAGTTGGAACAATAATTATTTCTGGGCCTGAAGCTCCCTTTGAAAATGGGAATGCTTTACCTCTGTCGAAGATTCCCTTGGGTACTGGTGTTCACAACGTAGAACTTACCCCTGGTAAAGGTGGTCAAATCGTGCGTGCTGCTGGTGCTAGCGCTCAAGTTGTGGCAAAAGAAGGTAATTATGTAACTCTCAAGTTGCCTTCAGGAGAAGTCCGCTTGATTCGACGCGAGTGCTACGCCACCATTGGGCAAGTAGGCAACACCGATGCGAGAAACCTGAGTGCAGGTAAAGCAGGACGAAATCGCTGGAAAGGTCGCCGCCCTAAGGTTAGAGGTAGCGTCATGAACCCAGTGGATCACCCACATGGTGGTGGTGAGGGTAGGGCACCTATCGGTAGATCAGGACCTGTTACACCTTGGGGTAAACCCACATTGGGCGCGAAGACACGCAATCGTAAGAAACTTAGCAGCAAATTGATTATCCGTCGTCGCCGTAAGTCTTCTAAACGCGGTCGCGGTGGTCGTGAGTCTTAAAGAGTTAGGAGTTAAGAGTTATCAGTTGAGAGTAAAATCTAACTCCTAATTTCTAATTCCTCACCCCTCACTCATAATTCCTAAATCCTAAATCCAAAATTGAACTATGGGTCGTTCTCTAAAAAAAGGTCCTTTCGTTGCAGATCATCTCCTAAAGAAAATTGAAAAGCTCAACGACAACAACAGAAAAGAAGTTATTAAAACTTGGTCAAGAGCTTCGACAATTTTGCCCCTAATGGTAGGTCATACCATAGCTGTTCACAACGGACGCCAACACGTTCCAGTTTTTGTAAATGAACAAATGGTGGGACACAAGTTGGGTGAATTTGCCCCGACACGTACCTACAGGGGTCATGGAAAAAGTGACAAAAAAGCGGGTAGGTAGTCATTAGTCATGAAGTCATTAGTCATTAGCTAAAGACAAGTGACAAATGACAAATGACAAATGACAAAATTGGAGAAAATTATGGCTACTAATACTACTGAAGTAAAAGCGATCGCTCGTTTTATCCGCATCTCGGCCTACAAAGTGCGACGGGTACTCGATCAAATCCGGGGGCGATCGTACCGAGAAGCGTTAATCATCCTGGAATTCATGCCCTATCGCGCCACTGAACCCATATTGAAGGTTCTTAGAAGCGCTGCCGCCAATGCTGAACACAACGCTGGGTTAGATAGGACTCAACTAGTGATTACTCAGGCATACGCCGATCAAGGGCCATCGCTGAAACGGTTCCAACCAAGAGCGCAAGGTCGAGCTTACCAAATTCGCAAGCCGACGTGTCATATTACTGTGGCTGTTGCAGCCGCCCCAGAAAAATAAGCTTTTTTTACACGAATAAATTGCGTAAAGTAAGAAATTTTAGAGGAAGCATTCGTGGGACAGAAGATTCATCCAGTTGGTTTTCGCCTGGGTATTACACATGAACATCAATCCCGTTGGTTTGCTGTTCCTGATCGCTATCCAGAACTTTTACAAGAAGATCACAAACTCCGTCAATACATAGAACAAAAGCTGGGTAGACTCGCTCAAAACAACGCCGGGATTTCTGAGGTGCGGATTGAGCGCAAAGCCGACCAAATCGATTTAGAAGTACGCACAGCAAGACCAGGCGTAGTAGTGGGTCGTGGTGGGCAAGGCATTGAATCTTTGCGTACCGGACTCCAAGGACTGTTGGGTAGTAATCGCCAAATTCGCATTAACGTAGTTGAAGTCCAACGAGTTGATGCTGATGCCTACCTAATTGCCGAATACATTGCTCAACAATTGGAACGTCGGGTTTCCTTTCGGCGGGTAGTGCGGCAATCGATTCAGCGGGCCCAACGCGCTGGTGTTCAAGGTATTAAAATCCAAGTTAGCGGTCGCCTCAACGGTGCAGAAATTGCCCGGACAGAGTGGACTCGTGAAGGTAGAGTACCTTTACATACCTTACGGGCTGACATCGACTACTCTTATTGCACCGCAAAAACTGTTTACGGCATTTTGGGTATCAAAGTATGGGTGTTTAAGGGAGAAATTATTCCTGGACAGGAACCAGATCCGCTACCACCAGCAAGCCGCGATCGGGAACGCGATCCCCGCGATCGCGATCGTGAACCCCGTCGTCGTCAACAACAACGTCGTCGTCAGCAATTTGAAGACCGCTCAAATGAAGGATAAATGGGAATGGAGAATGGCGCATGGGGCATTGTCAATTCTCAATGCCCAATGCCCAATGCCCAATGCCCAGTACCTAGTACCCAGTAGCCAATCATGTTAAGCCCTAGAAGAACTAAATTCCGCAAACAACAGCGCGGACGGATGGAGGGACTAGCCAGCCGTGGCAGCACCCTTAACTTCGGTGATTTTGCACTCCAAGCGCAAGAACCTGCTTGGATTACCTCCCGGCAAATCGAGGCTTCTCGTCGGGCAATGACCCGTTATATTCGTCGGGGTGGACAAATCTGGATTCGGATTTTCCCTGATAAACCTGTAACCATGCGTGCTGCTGAAACACGGATGGGTTCCGGTAAAGGTAATCCAGAGTTTTGGGTAGCTGTAGTCAAGCCAGGACGAATTTTGTTTGAAATCGGTGGGGTTTCTGAAGAAATCGCCCGTGAAGCTATGCGTTTGGCTTCATTTAAACTGCCCATCAAAACCAAGTTTATTGTGCGCTCTCAACCACAGGAGCAGGAGTAGCTTATGCCTCTTCCCAAGATTTCAGAAGCTAGAGAATTAAGTGACGAGAAGCTCTCTGATGAAATTGTCGCTGTTAAAAGACAGCTATTTCAGTTGCGCTTGCAAAAAGCTACAAGACAACTAGAAAAGCCTCACCAGTTCCGACAAATGCGACACCGCCTAGCCCAATTGCTGACGCTAGAGACAGAACGCAAACGGGCAGCAAGTCAATCGGCTAAAGAAGAAAAGTAGGAGATTATGGCAGTTAAAGAGCGAGTTGGCTTGGTAGTGAGCGATAAAATGCAAAAGACTGTGGTAGTTGCCATAGAAAACCGCGCTCCTCACCCCAAGTACGGCAAGATTGTGGTTAACACCCAACGATATAAAGTTCACGACGAAGAAAATAAGTGTAAAGTAGGCGATCGCGTTCGCATTCAGGAAACTAGACCCCTGAGCAAAACCAAGCGCTGGAAAATCACAGAAGTCCTGAACGTCAAACCTACTTAAACCTCATCGTTGTTAGTTTCTAACAACATCACAAGGGAGAATAATTGTGATTCAACCCCAGACTTATCTAAATGTCGCAGATAATAGCGGTGCCCGTAAACTAATGTGCATCCGCATCTTAGGTGGAGGCAACCGCCGTTATGGTTTTATCGGCGATAAGATTATCGCTGTTGTCAAAGATGCTACACCCAACATGGCTGTAAAAAAGTCTGATGTTGTGGAAGCAGTAATTGTCCGCACTCGTAAAGCCGTATCTCGTGACAGTGGCATGAGTATTCGCTTTGATGATAACGCTGCTGTGATTATCAACAAAGACGGTAACCCCAGAGGCACACGGGTTTTTGGCCCAGTTGCCCGGGAACTGCGCGATAAAAACTTTACCAAAATCGTTTCTCTGGCTCCGGAGGTGCTTTAATGGCAACCAAACAGGGTACGCCCAAAGTATTCCACAAAATGCACGTCAAAACTGGCGACACCGTACAAGTGATTGCTGGCAAAGACAAAGGAAAAGTTGGTGAAATTATCCAGGCACTTCCTCAACTGAGTAAAGTTGTCGTCAAAGGTGTCAACATTAAAACCAAGCACGTAAAACCCCAGCAAGAAGGGGAGTCAGGGCGGATTCTCACCCAAGAATTCCCGATTCATAGCTCCAACGTAATGCTTTATTCCACCAAGCAAAACGTTGCCAGTCGTGTTTGTTATACCTTTACCTCAGAAGGCAAAAAAGTCAGAAAACTTAAAAAAACTGGCGAGATTCTGGATAAATAGTCATTAGTCATTGGTCATTAGTCATTAGTTATTAGTAAAAAGACAAATAACAAAAGACAAAAGGCAAATAACAAAGGACAATAAAAGTTCCCTGACCAAGCCCAGGGATATCAGGACAAAAAACTATGGCGACAACAAGACTCAAAAGCTTATATCAAGAGACAATCGTCCCTAAACTGATCAATCAGTTTCAATATACCAACGTTCATCAAGTACCGAAGTTGGTAAAGGTTACTATTAACCGGGGTTTGGGTGAAGCAGCTCAAAATGCGAAGTCGCTAGAAGCATCCATAAACGAAATTGCGCTGGTAACAGGTCAAAAACCAGTAGTAACAAGGGCGAAAAAGGCGATCGCTGGCTTTAAGATTCGTCAAGGGATGCCTGTGGGGATCATGGTGACACTCAGAGCCGAACGGATGTATGCCTTTTTTGACCGACTGGTTAGCCTATCACTGCCCAGAATTCGAGATTTTCGCGGCGTTAGCCCTAAAAGCTTTGACGGACGGGGTAACTATACTCTGGGTGTAAGAGAACAGCTAATTTTTCCAGAAGTCGAATACGACAGCGTTGATCAAGTGCGTGGGATGGATATTTCCATCATCACCACAGCAAAAAACGACGAAGAGGGCCGCGCCTTACTTAAAGAATTAGGAATGCCCTTTCGCGATCAGTAAGTTCATCTATAGAGGGAACGATGGCGGCTAACGACACAATTGCAGATATGCTGACGCGCATCCGCAATGCCAACCTGGCGCGGCATCAAACTACACAAGTGCCAGCTACAAAAATGACCCGCAGCATTGCTAAAGTGCTACGGGAGGAAGGCTTTATTGCTGAAATCGAAGAAGCAGAAGAAGGGGTAAAACACAATCTTGTGATTTCCCTAAAATACAAAGGTAAAAACCGTCAGCCTCTGATCACCGCCTTAAAGCGAGTGAGTAAGCCTGGCTTGCGTGTTTATTCCAACAGAAAAGAACTACCAAGGGTACTAGGCGGTATTGGCATTGCCATTATTTCTACATCCAGTGGGATTATGACCGACCGCGAAGCGCGGCGTCAGAACTTGGGTGGCGAAGTGCTTTGTTACGTTTGGTAGTCATTGGTCATTAGTCATTTGTCATTAGTCATTAAGTGAAAGACAAAGGACAAAAGGCAAAGGACAAATAACAAAGGACAAAAAGTCATGTCTCGTATCGGTAAACGTCCAATTACTATTCCCGCCAAAGTTCAAGTGGCGATCAATGGTACGAATATTGTGGTGAAAGGCCCGAAAGGAGAACTTTCTCGCACTCTCACACCTAATGTTTCACTGTCTCAAGAGGGAGACATATTACAGGTAAATCGTCGGGATGAAACTCGGACATCAAAGCAACTGCACGGCTTGAGCCGCACTTTAGTTGCCAACATGGTTGAGGGAGTTTCCCAAGGTTTTCAGCGCCGTTTGGAAATTCAAGGTGTTGGCTACAGGGCACAACTTCAAGGGCGTAACCTACTTTTAAACATGGGTTACAGCCATCCGGTGCAAATTGAACCACCAGAAGGAATTCAGTTTGCAGTAGAAGGTACCACTAACGTCATTGTCAGCGGCTATGACAAAGAAATCGTAGGTAATACAGCCGCTAAAATTCGTGCCGTTCGTCCACCAGAACCTTATAAAGGTAAAGGCATTCGCTATGCCGGTGAAGTGGTCAGACGGAAAGCTGGTAAGACTGGTAAGGGTGGTAAGAAGTAGAAATGAAACTTACTCGTAGAGAATCAAAAAACCGTCGTCATCGACGCGTTCGTGGCAAAGTTATTGGCTCTACAGAACGTCCCCGTTTAGCGGTATTTCGTTCTAATGAGCATATTTACGCCCAGTTAATTGATGATACTCAGCATCAAACCATCGTGTCCGCATCGACCGTAGAACCAGATTTGAAATCTAGTTTAGCGTCATGTGCAAACCGCGACGCATCGGCGCAAGTTGGTAAGTTGATTGCAGTGCGATCGCTAGAAAAAGGGATCACCAAAGTAGTCTTTGATCGCGGTGGAAACTTATATCATGGTCGTGTCAAAGCATTAGCTGATGCAGCACGCGAAGCTGGTTTAGATTTCTAAAGTCATTAGTCATTAGTTATTGGTCGTTAGTCATTGGACAAATGACAAAAGACAAATGACATAGACGCCTTTTGGCGGGTAAGACAAATGACACAAGACAAATGACGTTCACTAGAGCACTAAATTATGGCAACAGAGCGTAAAAGTAGAACAAAGCGTGCCAAAAAAGAAGAAACCACTTGGCAAGAACGGGTTATCCAAATCCGACGCGTGAGTAAGGTAGTTAAAGGTGGTAAAAAACTCAGCTTCCGAGCGATCGTTGTTGTCGGTAACGAACGCGGTCAAGTTGGTGTCGGAGTAGGTAAAGCCTCAGATGTAATTGGCGCTGTCAAAAAAGGTGTAGCCGACGGCAAAAAACATCTCATTGATATACCCATCACCAAATCCAACTCCAGTCCTCATCCCATTGATGGTGTCGGTGGTGGTGCGAAGGTGATGATGCGCCCAGCCTCACCTGGTACTGGGGTAATTGCTGGTGGTGCTGTGCGGACTGTACTGGAATTGGCAGGAGTTCGTAATGTTTTAGCCAAGCAACTTGGCTCTAACAACCCGCTCAATAATGCTAGAGCCGCAGTCAATGCCTTATCTACACTGCGGACTCTTTCTGAAGTCGCAGAAGATCGCGGTATTCCTATTGAAAGTCTCTACATTTAGTAGAGTCGCACTTACAGAGCTTTTGTGTAAACAAGAACTAACTACATCATGAGACTCAACGATGTTAAGCCGCAAAAAGGCTCAAAAAAACGCAAAAAGCGTGTAGCCAGAGGTATTTCTGCTGGTCAAGGTGCCAGTGCTGGTCTAGGTATGCGAGGTCAAAAATCTCGTTCTGGTAGCGGTACTCGACCAGGTTTTGAAGGTGGTCAACAGCCATTGTACCGCCGCTTACCTAAGCTGAAGGGCTTTCCGATTGTGAATCAGAAGATTTACACTACGATTAATGTAGAGAAGTTAGCCTCCCTTCCCGCTAATACAGAAGTAACTTTGACCTCATTGAAGGCAGCAGGTATCCTTACTGCCGTGAAGGGGCCATTGAAAATTTTAGGTAACGGGGAATTGAGTACTCCGCTTAAGGTACAAGCGGCAGCTTTCACAGGTACAGCTCGTAGCAAAATTGAGGCAGCTGGTGGTAGTTGTGAAGTCTTATGAGTGAGCCGGAACAGCGCACTTAAATGGAAGCCAACTCGCTGTCAGCGCCTGGTTCACTATAAAGGTAGCACTCTATGATCAGTCGAGATAAAGCCCCAACGGCTCAAGAAACTTTTATGCAGATGGCACAAGCAGCTGGCCTCAGAGGTAGGCTGCTTGTCACCGTCGGTATTTTAATTTTGGTTCGCCTGGGCATCTTCTTGCCCGTACCAGGGATTGATAGACCGAGATTTGCCGAAGCCATATCAGGCAGTAATTCCATATTCGGCTTATTGGATATATTTTCCGGGCGAGGACTTTCCACTTTAGGAGTCTTTGCTTTAGGGATTTTGCCCTTCATTAATGCGTCTATTATCATCCAATTGCTGACCGCTGCGATTCCATCTTTAGAAAATTTACAGAAAAATGAAGGCGAAGCAGGTCGGCGAAAAATATCGCAAATTACCCGCTATGTAACTGTAGGTTGGGCAATTCTTCAAAGCACAGCCTTTTCGGCATTATTCCTCCAGCAATTTGCCTTAAACCCAGGGCCCATCTTTGTAGCTGAAACTGCGATCGCTCTGACTGCTGGTTCAATGTTTGTAATGTGGGCATCAGAACTAATTACAGAACGTGGCATTGGTAACGGCGCATCATTGCTGATTTTTGTCAACATTGTTGCGTCATTACCAAAAGCCTTAGGCGATACCATCGACTTGGTGCAAGCTGGTGGTCGGGAAACAGTGGGCCGTGTGATCGTGCTGATCTTAGTTTTTCTAGCGACAATTGTTGGTATTGTGATTGTGCAGGAAGGAATGCGCCGCATCCCAATTATTTCGGCTCGTCGTCAAGTAGGTCGGAGAGTTTTGGCAGAGCAGCGTAGCTATCTGCCCTTACGACTGAATCAAGGCGGCGTGATGCCAATTATTTTTGCTGCTGCCATCCTCAGTTTGCCACTGCTGATCGCCAATTTTACTAAAAATGCCGATTTGGCGAATATAGTTAACACTTATTTGAGTCCAAGCGGTTCTAGCTCCTGGGTTTATGCCTTGGTATACATGATTTCCATTGTTTTCTTCAGCTACTTCTATTCGTCGTTGATTCTCAACCCAGTAGACGTGGCGCAAAATTTGAAGAAAATGGGTTCTAGTATTCCTGGCATTCGTCCCGGCAAGGCAACTAGCGAGTATATCGAACGCGTTTCTAACCGACTCACTTTTTTGGGTGCGATATTTTTGGGATTGGTTGCTATTATTCCCACCGCAGTGGAAAGTGCTTTGAATGTGAAAACTTTCCAGGGAATAGGTGCTACCTCTTTGTTAATTTTAGTTGGTGTGGCAATTGAGACAGCTAAACAAGTCCAAACTTACGTCATCTCTCAGCGTTATGAAGGAATGGTGAAATAATAGTGACGCGATTAATCTTCTTGGGGCCGCCTGGAGCTGGTAAAGGAACACAAGCTCAAACTTTGGCTGAACATTTGAATATTCCCCATATTTCTACTGGTGAAATATTGAGACAAGCCATGAAAGAGCAAACTCATTTGGGAATCAAGGCTCAAAACTATGTAAATAGCGGCGAGTTAGTTCCCGACCAGCTAGTGCAGGATTTGGTACAGGAGCGCCTCAACCAACCAGATGCACAAAATGGTTGGATTCTTGATGGTTTTCCCCGCAAAGTGACGCAAGCGGCTTTTCTAGAAGAATTGCTGGAAAGAATACATCAGAGTGGCGAAAGGGTAGTCAATTTAGATGCACCGGATGATGTTGTGGTAGAACGTTTGCTAGCTAGAGGACGAAAAGATGATACTGAAGAGGTGATTCGTCGTCGTTTAGAAGTGTACCGCGCTGAAACTGAACCTTTAATTGATTATTATCGCGATCGCCAAAAACTTTTAACAGTCAATGGCAATCAGTCCCAAGAAGATGTCACTAGTGAACTTCAACAGGTAATAACTTCCTAACTTGAGAAGAGGGAGTAGAGCATTCACCACTCAATACTCCCCACTCCCCCTACGAAGAAGCAGATCAATTTTAGCTAAGATATATTAATAAACTGTTGATATATTTCTTAAAGTGTGTTCTCTTGCAGATAAAGCGCTGCAACTGAACACGAAATTGTTGAGTTGAGGAAAAAACAAATTGTCTAAGCAAGATTTGATTGAAATGGAAGGCACGGTTACAGAGTCCTTGCCCAATGCGATGTTTCGCGTTGACTTGGACAATGGTTTTAACGTGCTAGCTCACATTTCCGGCAAGATTCGCCGCAATTATATCAAGATTTTGCCCGGCGATCGCGTCAAGGTGGAGTTAACTCCCTACGACTTGACCAAAGGCAGAATCACCTATCGACTACGAAAGAAGTAAGTATATGTAGAGAATTTTACCATAAAACCATTTCTTTGACTGTTTAGTAGTTAATTAGCTGGATTAATTTCCTTAGAAATGCTATAATTTAATATTTGGAGTCAAAAAATAAAAGGCATGAAAGTTAGAGCCTCAGTCAAGAAAATCTGTGAAAAGTGTAACGTGATTAAACGTCGTGGTCGTGTCATGGTGATTTGTGTGAACCCCAAGCACAAGCAACGTCAAGGATAACGCTCTTACCAACAGAGTGAGTCATACACGCATATCATCATTAAAACGAAAAGACGCGATTAATTCACGTTTTTCTAACCAACAGTAATTGCGAGAACAATAGGGAGAGTTCATTGTGGCACGTATTGCCGGAGTAGACCTTCCACGCGATAAGCGCGTCGAGATCGGTCTGACTTACATTTATGGAATTGGTTTATCACGCGCTCAAGAAATTATAGCGGCTACTGGTGTGAACCCAGACACCCGCGTTAAAGACTTAAGTGATGCCGATGTAACAACCCTACGAGGGGAAATAGAAACCAACTATCAAGTTGAAGGCGACTTGCGGCGCTTGGAGTCTTTGAACATCAAGCGCTTAGTTGACATTGGTACCTACAGAGGTCGTCGTCATCGGATGGGCTTACCAGTCAGAGGACAAAGAACTCGCACCAATGCCAGAACCCGTCGAGGCAGAAGGCAAACAGTGGCTGGGAAGAAGAAGGCTCCAGGGAAATAAATTTGCAACGCTTGCTAATCTGAGCAAGTTTTACCTTAAATCAACTAAACAAGTATGGCGAGACAACCAACTAAAAAATCCGGGAGCAAGAAGCAGAAACGGAATGTACCCAGTGGGATGGCCTACATCCAGTCTACTTTCAACAATAGCATTGTCACCATTACCGATCAAAATGGAGATGTCATCTCTTGGGCTAGTGCTGGTTCTAGCGGTTTTAAGGGAGCAAAAAAGGGAACTCCCTTTGCAGCGCAAACTGCTGCTGAAAGTGCAGCCCGTAGAGCCATTGATCAAGGAATGCGCCAAATTGAAGTAATGGTTAGTGGGCCAGGAGCAGGTAGAGAAACCGCTATCCGGGCACTTCAAGGAGCAGGACTGGAAATTACACTCATCCGGGATATTACCCCAATTCCTCACAATGGTTGCCGTCCACCCAAGCGCCGTCGAGTTTAAACACCAAGACTTGGGCATTGGGGACAAGAAGCTACAACCAAAGAAAGTAAAGTTACTTGCAATGACTGCTTGAGCGTCTAACGTGCAAACTGTCATTGGTTGAAAGCTTGGGCGACCAAAAGTACGTCAGATTTCCCAGAGGGAAAGCTGTTAAACTTCGAGAACCCAAAATATTATTAGCGCCTGCAAGCTCAATGGGGTGTCAAACTATACCGTATTTTTATGCTAGTAGTTTGATATACCTGTAATCTACAGGACATAAATTCAATTCGGGAGGCAATTGATTTGTCTGCTAGTAGCACCTTAGAAAAAGGGAGGCTCATCCGTGGCGCAGTTTCAGATTGAATGTGTAGAGTCGAATACTGAAGAAAGTCGGAACCATTACAGTAAATTTGTTCTGGAACCTCTAGAACGCGGTCAAGGAACAACGGTTGGCAACGCACTGCGGCGGGTTTTACTGTCCAACCTAGAAGGTACAGCAGTTACAGCAGTGCGAATTGCAGGCGTTTCACACGAGTTTGCTACAGTTCCGGGCGTGCGGGAAGATGTGCTGGAAATCCTCATGAGAATGAAGGAAGTTATCCTAAAAAACTATTCCTCGCAGCCCCAAATTGGTAGATTACTCGTTAGCGGCCCAGCAACAATTACTGCGGCACATTTTGATTTGCCCAGTGAAGTAGAAGTCATCGATCAGACTCAGTATGTAGCCACCATTGCTGAGGGTGGAAAGCTGGAAATGGAATTTCGGATCGAGAAGGGTAAAGGCTATCGCACTGTAGAGCGAGGACGTGAGGAAGCCACATCGTTGGATTTTCTCCAAATCGACTCAATATTTATGCCAGTGCGAAAAGTCAACTATAGTGTTGAAGAATCTCGTGGGGAAGGCTTGATTCCAAAAGACCGACTATTGTTGGAAGTTTGGACAAATGGCAGTATTTCCCCTCAAGAAGCACTATCTTCTGCCGCTGCGATCTTGGTAGATTTATTCAACCCGTTGAAAGATATCTCCCTAGAACCAACAGATACAGGTTCGGAAATTCCAGACGATCCAACTGCCCAGATACCCATCGAAGAGTTGCAACTTTCTGTGCGGGCATATAACTGTCTCAAACGGGCACAAGTTAACTCTGTGGCAGATTTGTTGGATTATACCCAAGAAGACCTCTTAGAAATTAAGAACTTTGGGCAGAAGTCAGCAGAAGAAGTCGTGGAGGCTTTGCAGCGACGCTTAGGCATCACCCTGCCAATGGAAAGAGGCTCTAAACACCCTTAAGAAAAACCTTCGTAATTCATAGTGCATAATTATGCGTCACCGTTGTCGCGTCAAAAAACTCAGTAAACCAGCCGATCAACGCCGTGCTTTACTGCGATCGCTCGCCACCGAGTTGATCCGTCATGGTAAGATCACCACCACTTTAATTAGAGCGAAAGTTCTAAGAAGTGAAGTGGAAAAAATGATTACCCTAGCTAAAAATGGCTCCTTGGCAGCACGCCGTGAAGCTCTTGGCTATATCTTCGACAAACAACTGGTTCACGCTCTATTTGAGCAAGCTCCTACTCGATATGGCGATCGCCAGGGCGGTTATACCCGCATCCTGCATACCGTACCGCGTCGGGGTGATAATGCAAAAATGGCAATAATTGAATTGGTTTAAGTCATTGGTCATTGGTTATTAGTCATTAGTCATTGGTCATTGGTCATTAGTGAATAACAAAAGACAACTGACAAAGGACAAATGACGAAAGACAAATGACAAAGGACAAAATCTGTATGTTAGAAAGCCACCAGCCTACACAAACTCATCGAGTAGCCTTGGTAATCCAATACCTGGGCACTCATTTTCATGGCTGGCAACGGCAAAAGCAACAACGGACAGTCCAAGAAGAGATAGAAATAGCGATCGCTACTATTCTTGGCTACCATGTAACATTACATGGGGCTGGGCGAACCGATTCAGGAGTTCACGCTGCTGCTCAAGTAGCCCATTTTGAAGCAACAGGTTTAATTCCGCCTCACAAGTGGGCAACAATCCTCAACAGCTATCTGCCGCCAGATATATTAATCAGGGCTTCATCTGGTGTCGATAACCGTTGGCACGCTCGCTTTAGTGCAGCCTATCGACGGTATCGCTACACAATATATACTGAAGATCGGCTTAACTTGTTTGTAAGACCCTTCAGTTGGCATTATTATTATGCACCCCTGGATGAATCTTTAATTCAAGCTGCCTTGAAACCACTTTTGGGAAAGCATCACTTAGCTGCTTTTCACCGTGCAGGCTCAAAGCGATCGCATTCCTGGGTAGAGGTGCAAGCAGCAGAGTGTCGTCGCAGTGGGCCATTTATCCATATTGAAATACAGGCAGATGGATTTTTGTATGGCATGGTACGGCTGTTGGTAGGGATGTTGGTAGAAGTAGGTTCTGGACAACGAACACTTTCTAACTTCACCGAACTCTGGAAAGAAGAACGCCGGGAAGAAGTGAAATATGCCGCACCGCCTCAAGGCTTGTGCTTGTTGCGAGTCGGCTATCCCGATTTTCCCTTTCCAAAAGAGATTTGGTACGACACCTTGCCAAAGTTCGTCACTAGTCAAGAGTCATTAGTCATTGGTCAGTAGTCATTGGTCATTAGTGAATAACTAAAGGACAAATGGCAAAGGACAAAGGACAAATAACAAATGACAAAAGACAAATGACTAATGACAAATTAAAAATGACAAAGGACAAATGACAAATGACAACAGTTAAAACATACCTTCCTTCTCAAGCGTCCCTTGAGCGTGAGTGGTACATAGTAGATGCCACCGATAAACGCTTAGGTCGCCTCGCCAGCGAAGTCGCCCAGGTATTGAGAGGTAAAAAGAAACCCGAATATAC
Source organism: Chroococcales cyanobacterium (assembly GCA_038259325.1). Lineage (GTDB taxonomy): Bacteria > Cyanobacteriota > Cyanobacteriia > Cyanobacteriales > Nostocaceae > Nostoc. Next base: position 61,642 of record JBBSOX010000013.1, read on the forward strand.
ACCTCATCTAGATACAGGTGACTTCGTAATCATCATCAATGCTGAGAAAGTAGCAGTCACAGGCAAAAAGCGCACTCAAAAGCTTTACCGCCGCCATTCTGGTCGTCCCGGTGGGATGAAAACGGAAACTTTTGCTAAACTGCAAGACCGCATACCAGAAAGGATTTTAGAACAAGCTGTTAAAGGTATGCTACCTAAAAATAGCCTCGGTAAGCAGTTGTTCACCAAGCTGAAAGTTTATGCTGGGCCTACGCATCCTCACGATGCTCAAAAACCTAAAGAACTAAAAGTTAGTACAATTCCTGGAGAAGAAAATTAATGGTAGTAGCAGATGCTAATAGCGGTCGCGCCGTATACTGGGGTACTGGCCGCCGTAAGAATGCGGTAGCACGGGTACGCTTGGTTCCGGGTACTGGTCAACTGATTGTGAACGGTAAAGATGGAACCTTGTATTTCCAATTCAACCCTAACTATCTGGGAGTCATTAAAGCACCCCTGGAAACTCTGGGATTAGAAAACGAATATGACATTTTGGTGAAAGCAGAAGGCGGCGGCTTGACCGGACAGGCTGATTCTGTTCGTTTGGGTGTTGCTCGTGCTTTGTGCCAACTCGACCCAGACAACCGCCCACCTTTGAAAACCGAAGGTTACTTGACTCGTGATCCGAGAGCAAAAGAGCGGAAGAAATATGGTTTACATAAAGCCCGGAAAGCACCTCAGTACTCTAAGCGTTAGAGAATTGGGCACTGGTGAAGAAGGTGATAGGTTACAGGTTACAGAAAACTATCACCTGTCCCCTGTAACCTGTTCCCTCCTCCCTTCTTCTAGCTCCAATTGAAACCTGAAAGTTATAATTGATATAGATTCATCACAAAAAGAACAATGGCTAAAGCTGATATTCACCCCCAGTGGTATCCAGATGCTAAAGTTTACTGCAACGGTCAAGTTGTTATGACCATTGGCTCTACCAAGCCAGAATTGCACGTAGATGTTTGGTCTGGAAATCACCCATTTTACACCGGCACTCAGAAGATTATTGACACTGAAGGTCGAGTAGAGCGCTTCCTCCGCAAGTACGGTATGAGCAGCACTCAAACATCTGGCGACGAACAAGACAAAAAGTAGCGAGTTGGCTCTGCTGTTAACGACGGCCCTGCATCAGCTGGGTCGATTTTCATTTATATGCTCGAGCCAATTTGTTATTTTTTAAGGAGCGATCGCAATCGTCATGGCTGAATCATACTTACTGGATAAACTAAAATCCGTTGAACAAACCTTTAATGAATTAACCCGTCGTCTTGGCGACCCCGATACCGCTAGCAATCCTGATGAGTATCAAGAAATTGCTAAGTCTCGTTCTTCTTTGGAAGAGGTTGTTGATACTTATGAAATTTGGAAAACAGCCCAAGAAGACTTGATTGGGGCACGTGAGGTTTATAAAGAATCTGCAAGTGACCCAGAGTTGCAAGAAATGGCATCACTGGAAGTAAAAGAACTTGAAGAAAAAATAGAACATTTAGAGTCTCGCTTGAAAGTTTTACTTCTACCACGCGACCCCAATGATGAAAAGAATATCATGTTGGAAATTCGCGCTGGTACTGGTGGCGATGAAGCAAGCATTTGGGCTGGCGATTTGATGCAGATGTACACCCGCTATGCTCAGACTCAAGGCTGGAAAGTTTCTCTAGTGAGCGAATCTCGCGGAGAAATGGGTGGCTGGAAAGAGGTCATTCTTGAAATTAAAGGTAATGACGTTTACAGCCAGCTAAAGTTTGAAGCTGGAGTACATCGCGTGCAGCGCGTACCGGCAACTGAATCTGGGGGACGGGTTCATACTTCCACAGCTACCGTGGCGATTATGCCAGAGGTGGATGATGTGGAAATTCACATTGACCCGAAAGATATTGAAATGACTACAGCCCGTTCTGGTGGTGCTGGTGGACAAAACGTTAACAAGGTGGAAACAGCCGTTGACTTGATGCACAAACCGACGGGAATACGCATTTTCTGTACAGAAGAACGCAGCCAGTTGCAAAACAAAGAACGGGCGATGCAAATTCTGCGGGCTAAGTTGTATGACATCAAGTTAGGCGAACAACAAGCAGAAGTAACTTCCATGCGGCGATCGCAGGTTGGTACTGGATCGCGATCGGAAAAAATTCGCACCTATAATTATAAAGATAACCGCGCTACCGATCATCGGTTAGGTCAGAATTATTCCCTTACCCCTGTTTTGGATGGTGATTTAGAGACGCTTATCCAATCTTGTATATCTCTAGATCAGCAAGAACGTCTGGCGGAGTTAGCGACTTCTGCGGCTAACTAATACCAATTCAATTAATGATTGCAACACATCTTTGGTTGGATAAAGACGCGGTGAATCGCGTCTCTACAAATGGTCATAGTTTTTGCTATTAAATATCCTGTAAAACCACTTGTTGTAATGTTGCTTTTAACACAGACAGGTGGTTTTCTAATATCGCGTGGAGTATATCTTCTATTTCACTGGGATAATGGTAATAGGCAAATTCGTACTTCATAACGTAATTTAACTTTGCCCATTCCTTCAGGGTTTCACAGGTATAAATTAGCTTTTCCACTTCTTCTTGCCAACGTGCAAAAATCCGGTAGCTAAAAAAGCTGCTGCATATATTGCCTTTTGTATCCCAGTAGGAAATACACACTTGATGTTTCAGAAGGTGGATTTTTTTGATTTGCTTAACATCGTAGCCTTTAACTTTTAAAGCTTCTTTAGTTTCTGCGTCAGAAATGTTCCATTTTTCTGGTTTAATTTTATTAGTGGCTATAAAGTTTTTACCTTTGCGGCGATATTGGTTAATTTTGCGTGGCTTGCGAAACATGATGCACCTTCGATATTATTTCTTCGCAGCAAAGTCTAGCTACTAGCACAAGCGCCGTAGCAAACTAAGTTTTTTGGGTTGATTAAAGATAGATGGGTTACTCTACTAGCTTGATGCCTGTAGTTGCCGATTTGCAACCAGAGATATAGTTTAGTACTAAAACACAAGGCTGTCAATATAAAAGTAAACTTGTATTATTGAAAGTAAACTTGTAAATAAAGTTGGCTAGCTATATAAGCAGTGAAGATCGAAAGCAAACAAAAACTGATTGAAATCATTAAACTAGCTCGCGGTTCAATGAGTCAGCGAGCCTTTGGTAAGCTTTTGGGAGTATCTGCTACTGCTGTTCAGATGTGGGAAAAAGGTGTGAAGGTTCCAGATACAGAAAATTTGGCTCAAATCGCATCGAAAGCAGGCTACACAATGGAAGAGTTAATCAGCTGCATTGATGGTAAGCCAATTCCAGAAACTTCAGATTTGAGTCTGATTCTGAGACAAATCCAGCACATGCCTTTGGCCCAAGTTGCTCAAATCGTCCAAGCTGCGGCAGAGAGATTGGCGGCTGTGGCTGAAGCGTCTGGGGATGAAGCGAAGGCCAGTTAAATAATTCGTAATTCGTAATTCGTAATTAAGTTTTTTAAGGGCGATTTAGCGCAAAATCGGATCAAACTAGCTTGTAGTTTCTTGCTGTCAAGATTCAACTCTATGGACAAACCTTATTTGTATGACCAAGATTTCTATGGCTGGACACAGCAGCAGGCTAAAGCGTTAGAGCAGAGGCTAGTTATGGAACTAGACTGGCAACACCTGCAAGAGGAAATTCAAGCTTTGGGGAGACAGGAGTATCGGGAACTTGTGAGCCGTCTGAGTGTATTACTCGGTCATCTCTTAAAGTGGGAATATCAACCCGAACAACGCTCTCGCAGTTGGTTTTTAACAATTCGAGAACAGCGTCGTGCTATCCATAGGCATTTGCGACAGAACCCCAGCTTAAAGTCTCGAATAGAAGAAGCCTTGTTAGATGGCTTTGAAGCGGGAGTTGATTTGGCGTTACGAGAAACTAACTTACCATTACGAACTTTTCCAGAGCATTGCCCTTATTTATTTGATGATGCGATCGCAGACAATTTTCTGTGCGATACTCGTCAAGATTGGGAAGGATAATTCCTACCATTTTTCTTGATTAATTCATAACATGGGAATTGCTAAAAGTACTTATGGCAATTCTCAATCGAAAATGGTATCAGCGACACCTGAAAGTCTAGATAAGTTTGTTAGTTTTTGTAAGCAGCACATCAAGGGACAGGAAAAAAAGGAAGCGCAAACCTTTTTAGAGCGATTCTTCCGAGCGTTTGGGCATGAGGGAGCGCTGGAAGCGGGAGCTAGTTACGAAGAGGCAATTAAACAAGGTAGCAAAAAGGGTAAAACTGGTTTTGCTGATTTAGTCTGGAAACCCCGTGTGTTGATTGAGATGAAAAAACGCGGGGAAAACTTGAGTAAGCATTATTCCCAAGCATTTGATTATTGGACGCGGTTAGTACCAGAGCGTCCCCGTTATGTGTTGTTGTGCAATTTTGATGAATTTTGGATTTTTGACTTTGATATCCAATTAGATACACCCGTAGATGTAATACCTTTGGAGCAACTGCCAGAAAGGGCAGGAGCCTTTGCATTTATGGAGTTTGGAGACAAAACTCCTGTTTTTCGCAACAACCAGCTAGAAGTAACAGAACGTGCAGCGCGTCGCATGGGAGAGTTACTGCTAGAACTGGAAAAACGCGGAATTGAGAAGTTGACAGCGCAGCGTTTCATTCTGCAATGTGTGCTGGCAATGTTTGCAGAGGATAGGCAGCTTTTACCCCGTGATATGTTTGTTTCCTGTGTTCAGGATTGTATGGGTGGAGCGAGTTCCTATGATGTTTTGGGTGGTTTATTTCGGGAAATGAATTTGCCGGGAATTACGCCAGCCGGACGTTATAAAGATGTAGATTATTTCAACGGCGGGTTGTTTTCACGGATTCATGCGATTGAGTTGACAAGGGAAGAATTGAATTTTTTGGATGTATCGGCGAAAGAAAATTGGAGCAAGGTACGTCCAGCAATTTTTGGGAATTTGTTTGAAGCTACGGTGGATAAAAAAGAGCGTCATGCACGGGGAATTCACTTTACCTCAGAAGCGGACATTATGAAAATTGTCCGTCCAACGATTAGCCGCTATTGGGAAGAAAGAATTGAAGCAGCAAGCACAATTGCTGAACTTTCTTCATTGCAATTGGAACTCCAAAGTTATCGCGTACTTGATCCAGCTTGTGGTTCGGGTAATTTTCTGTATATGGCTTATCAGGAACTTAAGCGGATTGAAATGTTGCTGTTAGATGCAATTACACAGCGTCGTAAATCTGAAGATAAGCAAATTCAAATGGGTTTTGTAACGCCACAGCAATTTTATGGGATGGATACAAATCCTTTTGCAGTGGAATTGGCACGGGTGACGTTGATGATTGCACGAAAGATTGCTATTGATAATTTAAAGTTGACTGAACCCGCTTTGCCTTTGGATAGTTTAGATAACAATATTGTTTGTCAGGATGCTTTGTTTAGCGAATGGCAAAAAGCTGATGCAATTATTGGTAATCCTCCGTTTTTGGGTGGAAAGCATCTGAGAATAGCTTTAGGTGATGAATATATAGACAAAGTTTTTAAACGTTTTCCTGATGTTAAAGATTCAGTAGATTTCTGTGCTTATTGGTTTCGATTGGCTCACAAGCATATTGATGAAAAAGGTAGAGTTGGATTAGTTGCTACAAATTCAATTAGTCAAGGTAAAAGCCGAATTGCTACTTTAGATTACATTAACCAAAATTGTGGTCATATTCATGAGGCAGTTTCTACACAACCTTGGTCGGGTGAAGCGAAGGTTCATGTCAGCATTGTTAATTGGAGTAAGGAAAATCCTAAAAAATATTATTTAGATAATCAAGTAGTTGCAAGAATCAATTCTTCACTCAAATCAACAATTGATGTATCCCAGGCTGTGCGATTACAAGCAAACCTCAATAAATGCTATCAGGGTGTAATTCCAGTTGGAGCAGGATTTATAGTTACTGAAGAAGAAGTAAAATTCTGGGTTAAAGCTGATTCCAAGAATCAAGAAGTATTAAAACTTTTTTCAATGGGTTCAAATCTGGCAAGAAATCCTCATGGTACACCTGAACGGTGGATTATTGATTTCAATGATATGAGTATCGAGGAAGCCAGTAATTATCAATTACCTTTTGACCATATTAAGACTTTTGTCAAGCCAGATCGTAACAAAAATCGCAGGGATGTAACTAAGATTAATTGGTGGAAGTATGGTGAAAAAAGACCAGCAATGAGAAAGGCGCTTACACCTCTATCCTTCTACTTCACCGTTCCTAGAGTTTCTAAATGGGCTATATTTATTCCTGCTCCTCTAAACTGGCTACCTGGTGATTTAAATACTGTTCTTGCCTCAGACGATTTTTACATATTTGGAATTCTTTCATCTAAAGTTCATCGGCTGTGGGTTAAATCTCAAAGTTCTACTTTGAAGGGTGACACTCGCTACACTCACAATACCTGCTTTGAAACATTCCCCTTCCCTCAAAATCATGATATTAAATTAGTTAATCAAATTCGCTCAAAGGCTGAGGAACTCCATCAATATCGCACACAACAAATGCAGTCAAAACAGTGGGGAATTACTACACTGTACAATAAATTTTTTGATGAGCCAACTAGCCAGCTTTATAAACTGCATGAGCAGTTAGATAAATTAGTGATGCAAGCCTATAGCTTTAATCCTAGCGGCGACATTTTAGAGAAAATTTTAGCATTAAATTTAGAGTTAGCTGAAAAAGAAAAACAGAAACAATCTGTTATTGGGACTTGGGCACCAGCCTGAAATATAGCATTCCTAAATCATTCATGAAAAGTTAGATCCCTGACTTCTTTGAGAAGTCGGGGATCTGGACACAGCGACTTTTCACAAAAAGTAGCCCAATAACTATCACATCAAACATAACCACTGGCGGGTAATGAGTAAATGGTTTTAAAATGGTGCAATCTTAAAATATTTAGGGTGCAGCTATGTCGCTATGTAATGAACCTTTAGACTGGCAATTTCAAACGAATAATCCTTATATACCAATTTATCATCAAGGCGATTTGGTGGGGTTTTTTAAACCAGAATATGCAAGTGAAGTTACTAAAATTTTAAACGAAGAAGAAGTTTTAAAGAAAGCGCTAAAAATGGCTTGTACTGATTTAATCAAAAAAGTCGGTGGCGACACCAGGAAAGTGAATTATTTAATGGAAAAATACGTAAAAACTAGTGAGCGTCCGAAGCATGGAATTAGAGCGATCGCAGTTTTACTTCAAGATAGACAAAAAGAGCTTGATTTGAGTAACCAGGAGTTTGCTAAATTCTGCGATACCTTTAAATTATCTCCTACCGAACTGAATAATATTTATGCTGGACAAGCATTTGATGATAGTTTGTTAGCGCCATTATCACGTATATTAGGGATGGCAAAAGAGCGGTTGCTGGAAGTGCGAGATGGTTATGAAGAATCAAGTAAAACATGAACGGCAAATCAAAATTTTCAAATAATATAAAATTGTGAAAACAGACATCATCTTTTATCGGCTGTTTCAAGAATTCCCTGATATCTTCTTTGAACTTATTGGTAATCCTCCAGAATCAGCTAACCTTTATCAATTTTCATCAGTTGAAATTAAACAAACAGCCTTCAGAATCGATGGTGTATTTCTGCCTACACAAGGAAGTGATAACCAAATTTATTTTGTTGAAGTACAATTTCAAGCCGATGGGGAAATTTATTCACGGCTAATTGCAGAAATATGTTTATACCTCCGTCAGAATCAACCATCAAATGACTGGGGTGCTGTAGTTTTATACCCAAACAGGAATGTAGATACAGGCACTATCAAACATTACCGTGAGTTTTTCACAAGTGGGCGCATCAGGCGCATTTATTTGGATGAATTAGGTGAGGCTGTATCGCTTCCAATTGGCATTGCAACTGCTAAATTAGTAATTGCAACCGACGATATAGCGATCGCACAAGCAAAGGAGTTGATAGACAGAACCAAGTCAGAGATAAGCTCACCACCAAAACAGCAGCAATTATTACAATTTATAGAGACTATTTTGGCTTACAAGTTTCCCACAATGAGTAGGGAGGAGATGGAGGAAATGTTTGGCTTAAGCGAGTTAAAGCAAACCAGATTTTATCAGGAAGCCTTTCAGGAAGGTATTGAGCAAGGCATTGAACAAGGTAAGGTTCAAGGGAAACTAAAAGCAGTACCAGCAATGTTGGCAGCAGGGTTGACTGTAGAACAAGTAGCACAGGCGTTAGATTTGAGTGTCGAAGAAGTTAGACGAGTAACACAAAGCCAGCCTTGAGATAGATGTGGTAAATTTTATCCGTGGCTCAAGCCAAATTTGGTTTGCGGCTTCCAGACTTTCTCACGACGAATTTATAGTTAATTTTTGTTAATATTAGAGGCGGTGTTAGTACTTCGTCCTCAACCACCCACTCCCTACCTGAGAGAAACTTAATGCTGCGACTAGAACATATAAGTAAAATTTATCCCACAGGCGAAGTTCTCAAAGATATCAACTGGGAAGTTAAACCAGGCGATCGCATTGGCTTAGTCGGTGTCAACGGTGCTGGAAAATCAACCCAACTCAAAATCATCTCTGGGGAAATGGAACCCACCGCAGGCGAAATTATCCGTCCTAATAGCTTGCACATAGCCTACCTCAACCAAGAGTTTGAAGTAGATCCCACCCGCACTGTTAGAGAAGAATTTTGGACTGTCTTCAAAGAAGCCAACGAAGTACAGCTGTCTCTGGCGCACATACCACAAGAGATGGAAACGGCTAGCCCAGAGGAACTGGATCGACTGATCGACAAGTTGGATCGCTTGCAGCGTAAATTTGAAGCCTTGGATGGCTACAACTTAGATGCACGCATTGGGAAAATCCTGCCAGAGATGGGGTTTGGGCTAGAAGATGGCGATCGCCTCGTCAGTGCCTTCAGTGGTGGTTGGCAAATGCGGATGAGTTTGGGAAAAATTCTGCTGCAAAAACCAGACTTGTTGCTGCTGGATGAACCGACTAACCACCTAGATTTAGAAACTATTGAGTGGTTGGAAAATTACCTCAGAGGGCTTATTACGCCGATGGTAATAGTCTCCCATGACCGGGAGTTTCTTGACCGCCTCTGCAACCAAATTGTGGAAACTGAACGTGGTGTTTCCAGTACCTACCTTGGTAACTACTCGGCATATTTGGAACAAAAAGCCGAAAGTCAATCAGCACAACTTAGCGCCTACGAACGCCAGCAGAAAGAAATAGAGAAACAGCAAACCTTTGTTGATAGATTCCGCGCCAGTGCTACTCGCAGTACGCAGGCGAAAAGCCGGGAAAAGCAACTTGACAAAATTGAGCGGATTGAAGCGCCCATTGCTGGGGTAAGAACTCTACACTTCCGTTTTCCCCCTGCACCCCGGAGTGGACGCGAGGTAGTGGATATTAAAGATTTAACTCATCTTTATGGTGATAAAATCTTGTTTTTGGCAGCAAATCTCTTAATTGAAAGAGGCGATCGCATTGCTTTTCTTGGCCCCAACGGTGCTGGAAAATCTACCCTTTTGCGCGTAATTATGGGCATGGAACCACCCACTGAAGGTAGCGTTCAATTAGGCGATCATAACGTTATTCCCGGTTACTTTGAGCAAAATCAAGCTGAAGCCTTAGACTTGAAAAAAACTGTCATGGAAACTATCCATGATGAAGTTCCAGACTGGGATAATCAAGAAGTCCGCACGCTTTTGGGACGCTTCTTATTCACTGGTGATACTGTATTTAAGGCAGTTGGGGCATTAAGTGGAGGAGAAAAAGCTCGTTTGGCGTTGGCAAAAATGCTCTTACGTCCCGCGAACTTACTAATTTTAGATGAGCCGACAAACCACCTAGATATTCCAGCGAAAGAAATGCTGGAAGAAGCGCTCAAAAATTATGACGGTACGGCAATTGTGGTTTCACACGATCGCTACTTTATTTCTCAAGTAGCTAACAAAATCGTCGAGATTCGTGATGGTGAATTCAGGGTTTACTTAGGAGACTATCATTACTATCTCCAGAAAATTGCCGAAGAAAAAGAACAAGCAAAATTAGCTGCGATCGCTGCTGAGAAAGCGGCTAAAAAAGCTGCAAAAGCTTCCAGTAAAAAGAAATAAGAGATTGAATACGGACTTAGTAGTAGTGCTAAAATGCTACTACTAAGTAATCACTTGTTATTAGCGATCACCGAACATTACAGAAAAATTGCTAAAGTTTAAAAAATTATTCAAAAAACTGCAAGTCTTTCATAAAATAAATTAATAAGCAAAAATTCACTTGCGGCGTGGATTAGCAGTGGTATCATTCGGGTATTACAAAAAGTAAAGGGCAATTTTACTATGACCAAAGCACCTGTTGCTCCTGTGGTGCTAGTCATTTTAGACGGATGGGGCTACTGCGAGGAGAAGCGAGGAAACGCTATTGTTGCTGCTAAAACTCCCATTGTGGAAAGTTTATGGACAGCTTACCCGCATACCCTCATCCGCACATCAGGAAAAGCCGTAGGGTTGCCAGAAGGTCAAATGGGCAACTCGGAAGTAGGTCATTTGAACATTGGTGCTGGGCGAGTTGTACCGCAAGAACTGGTACGCATCTCTGATGCGGTCGAAGACGGTTCTATTGCCTTAAACCCAGCAATCGTCAAAATTTGCCAGGAAGTTCGTTCTCGGAATAGCAAGCTGCATCTAGTCGGGCTTTGTTCTGAGGGAGGGGTACATTCGCATATTACCCATCTATTTGGGCTACTTGACTTAGCCAAAGACCAGCGAATTCCAGAAGTTTGTATTCACGCCATCACCGATGGTCGTGACACCGCTCCAACTGACGGTGTAAGAGCAATCACACTGCTGCAAAATTATATAGACCGCACAGGAATTGGGCGCATAGTCACCCTCAGCGGTCGCTACTACGCAATGGATCGCGATCACCGCTGGGATCGGGTCAAACGCGCCTACGACGTAATGACCCAAGATGGTACGGGTGATAATCGCAACGCTGTGGAAATCTTGCAAGCATCTTATGCCGAAGGGGTAAAAGATGAATTTATCAACCCCATCCGAATTGCACCCGGCGCAATAGAACCAGGGGATGGAGTGATATTTTTCAACTTCCGCCCGGATCGCTCCAGACAACTGACTCAAGCTTTGGTCAGTCCCACCTTTAACGGTTTTGAAAGACAGCAAATTACACCACTGTCTTTTGTCACGTTTACACAATACGATTCAGACTTACCCGTGGCTGTAGCCTTTGAGCCGCAGAACCTCAGTAACATTCTGGGAGGAGTCATAGCCAATCATGGTCTGAATCAGTTCCGCACCGCCGAAACAGAAAAATACGCCCACGTCACCTATTTCTTTAATGGGGGTCTGGAGGAACCTTTTGCTGGAGAAGATCGGGAATTAGTAAGCAGTCCAATGGTAGCGACTTACGATCACGCCCCAGCGATGTCAGCAGCAGCAGTTACAGATGTAGCGATCGCTGCGATTCAAAAGGGTATATATTCCCTAGTTGTGATTAACTATGCTAACCCAGACATGGTAGGGCATACGGGTCAAATAGACGCTACCATTACAGCAATTGAAACAGTCGATCGCTGTTTGGGACGCTTGTTAGAGAGCGTTATCAAAGCCGGTGGTACAACAATTATTACTGCTGATCACGGCAACGCTGAGTATATGCTAGATGAAGGGGGTAATCCCTGGACAGCCCACACCACTAACCCAGTCCCCTTGATCTTGGTAGAAGGCGAGAAAATCAAAATCCCTGGATATGGTACAAATGTCGAACTGCGAAGCGATGGCAAGCTATCCGACATCGCCCCCACGATTCTAGAGATTTTACAGCTGCCTCAGCCACCAGAAATGACCGGGCGATCGCTGCTAAAAACAGCAGAATATGAGCTGCAACGTACTCGTACCCCTGTGCAAGTAGGACTGTAAAAGAGTTCTGAATCCTGAGTTAGGAGTTCACTTAAAACTCCTAACTCCTGTAGTCTGTTTTTTGAAACTTTTTATAAATGAGATTGCTACCATGACAGTTACTAATATCGTGCAAGGCATTTGGGCGTTTTCCGCCACTGGTTTGATTATTTTAGTTTTGCTGCATAGCCCCAAAGGTGATGGTATTGGAGCCATTGGCGGACAAGCCCAGCTATTTAGCAGCACCAAGAGTGCAGAAAACACCTTAAACCGAATCACTTGGGCATTGACAGTAATTTTTCTCGGTTTAACAGTAGTTTTAAGTGCTGGTTGGCTACCTAAATAAGGATAGGTCAATGGGGAAAAAAACCCAACACCCGATACTTAACACCCTAATAAATTTAATTTCACGACGGTTAATTACAGCTCTTGCCTTGTTTATTGGCACAGGGCTGTTAATCTTTTTTATTAATATCCAGTCGAGTCAAGGGTTTACAATAATACCACAATATGTATACTCAGATTTAATAATCTCTCTCCCTCCATCATCTTCCCCAAAACCACATCCCTTACCGCCCACACTCGCACAGTGGCAAGATAGCGCTAATAGTGGTGACTACTTTTCCCAAGTTACAACAACTCAAGTTGGTTATTTAGTCTGGTCGCAATTTCCGATTCGAGTTTATGTAGAACCACCAAAAGCCGTCAGCGAAAAACAAGCTCAAGTCTGGGTTAACGGTGTCTTACAGGGTGTACAGGAGTGGAGTACTTATTTGCCTTTGACAATAGTCGAACAGCCAGAAATTGCTGATATTACGATTGTGCGAAAAGCGCCACCTCTACAAATTTCCCCTGGAAGTAATATAACCCGTGCGCGATCGGCACAAACTACTTACGAGTTTTACACCAGCAAGAAAGTTTTATCTCACCGTTTCACCATCTTGCTAAGTCCCAGTCAAACAGGTGAGTATCTCATTGCAGCAGCCCGCCACGAATTCGGTCATGCACTGGGAATTTGGGGCCATAGTCCGCTACAAACTGATGCGCTATATTTTTCCCAAGTTCGTAATCCGTCGCCTATTTCTGTTAGGGATGTGAATACTTTAAAGCGGGTTTATGAACAGCCAACCAGTTTAGGATGGTCTTTAGTAGAGTTTCCGTAGGGAAGTCTTTCCTGCTTTATCAGGTGCAAAGAATCAAAATTTAATATTAAGGCAACCAATTTTTCTCTAAAATTTGCTCTAATGTATAAGGGCATAATTCAGGTAAAGTGGTTAGCTTTGTTTTAGCCTTAACATAATCCAAAGCATTGCTATAAATTATGCTGAAATTATCCTCTAAATGTTTGCGTAAATTCGCACTTAAATCTTCATTTATTTGATTACGAAAACTAATAATTTCTGCTGCCCAATGATTAGCATTTCTTGGCTTTTCTAAATCCCAATATTGATAAAGTAATAAATGTATAATTATCTGTTCCAACAAACTTCTTACTCGTCTTTTTTCATTTTTAGCCAAATATTCCAATTCTTCTATTAAGTTTTCATAGTCAACGTCTGCTAATTGCTGATTTTTGAGACATTTAATAGTCTCCTCTAACCATTGTAAGTAATTGGATTCATATAATGTTTTTATGTCGATGATTGCAGTCATTTTTTGATTTTGTAGCTTTAATTTACTGTTATTTATTATTTCATGTTAACTAATTTATTAATTTTTGCCGATAATTGCCTATAAAAAAAGATGCACAGCACTCATAAGTTAAGTCAGAAGATATCCAGCGACTCCCAGAAGAACCAAGCAAAAGTTCTATCTACCCTACCGTCTGTCAGTAATCCAAGTCTCTCGCTGTTCCCCCTGAATTGACTTTACAATTCCAAACCTTTCCTCAATTTTGCGTGGCAGAGTATGTGTCCCAAAGATGTAAACGCAATCTTCTTCTGGTTGATTTGTCAGAACACGAACTCTGGCTTCGTTATCTTGTAAACGCTCTATGAAAATAGATGCACAAATTTCAACATCTTCAGGAATCTCATATACTTCCTTGGAAAAGGTAAATCTCTTCTCCAAACTATTTGCAATTTGGTCAATAACGTTTTGTTCCGGCAACGGATTTGTGAAGCAATAGACGTATGTTCGGCAGCACTTTCCATGTTCTAGCTGCTCTAAGTCAGGAATATTTATCACCTTTATCTGACTTGCGTGATACTTCATTTTTTTAACTTTAGATAGCCTTGTAAAACTGGTAAGAGAATTCTTAGTTAGGTATTTGTATTTTACCCGATCGCACTCATTACCATCATTAGAATTTACAGTGCGATCGCACTTCTTCCCTTTCCCTATGCTCTACGACTTAACGGTAGAGGTCGTTGTGCTAAAACTTCTTTATAAAGTTCTTCCAGCAGAGTAATATTTTTACTGAGGGTATAGCGGTCTAATACACGCTGTCTGGCTTTTTGCCCCAGTAAGGTTGTTAACTCTGGATGGTCTTGCAATACTGGCAAGAGGGTTCTTAATTGCGATCGCGCTGTTTTAGTACTAATAACTATACCTGCGCCCTTTTCCAATACTTCTCCATCTGCACCCACGTCTGTTGCTAAACAAGCCAACCCACATGACATTCCTTCTAAAAGAGATAGGGACAAACCCTCTACCAATGAAGGTAAAATAAATACATCTGCGCCCCGCAAAATTTCAATCCGTCGGTCTTCATCAGCGATAAATCCCAACCAGATAATGCCGTATTCTGAACCATAAAACTGCTCTAAGGAAGATTTTAAAGGGCCGTCACCAACAATTAGCAACTTAGTACCAGGCCCCATTGCCGACTGCTTCCAAGCCCTGAGGAGGGCTTCGACATTTTTCTCTGGTGCTATGCGACCCTGATAGACAAACAAACGTTCGGCTTTAAATTCTGTTTTGACTTGAGAAAATCCTGGAGAATACTTAGCCGTATCAACACCGTTGGGAATTACAGCAATATTCTCTTCCCTCACGCCCATCCCTGCTAATAATTCTCGCTGAATTTGGGAAAATACAATCACGCGATCGTAGTTAACTAAAAAAGGTGCGTAGAGCTGATAAGCCAAAAGCTGTGTTCCCGATATCAGCTTTGCCCCCTTACCAGCAAATGGCGTGTGAAAAGTGGCAACTAGAGGCAACCTAAGTTCCTCACAGATTTCCGGTAGAAAAAAGTCTAGAGGAGATAGCGTCAAGGAAGCATGGACTATATCTGGCTTGATTTCTCGCAGCGACTCCGTTAAAACTTTGGTCGCTTTAAAAGTGGGAATTGTATAAACCTGGGACTTGTAAATGAAAGGGAGGGAAACCTCTCGAAGATTTGGCCAATTGTCAGGTTCAGACTCTTCCTGGGCGAAGTGAAGAAAGCTAACTTGATGTCCCCTGTCTAGCAAGGCATTTGTAATTTCTCGACTGTAGGTGACATTGCCGCAAAAGGGTGATTTTTTTCCAATCCAGGCTATACGCATTCTTTATTTAGCTGTAAGAGAAGCGGGTTTGATCTATTACTTGTGTGTCCTTCGTGATTTTTATTTTATCTAGCTATACTTGCTGGTTTTTTTAATTATTACAGATTCCCAACATAATTTAGTTTAAAAAGCCTATTTTAAGCTGATTAAACCAGTGGGTTTATGGCTTTATTTATTCTACTTATAAGTTGTTAATTTATGATATTTAAACAACTTATTTTGACTAATGTTCAGATTGATATCCCGCAAGTATGTGATAAATTTTCACTGAGCACAGTTTACCATGAACAGAAAAGCTTTAAGTAAATATTAATTACTTCAAGGTAATGAATAATAGCTCTTGTCAGCTGATAACTACTTCTGTGAGTTATACCAGGATAATATACCTCCTGAAACGACGATCGCAGCTAATCCCAAAAAAACTGCCTGTAATCCTACAAAGGTTTCTGCTACACCTGCTAATGCCAAAGGTAAGGAGAGAGCAATATTAATTACATTGTTTTGTAAGCCAAAGACTTTACCACGCATTTCTGGAGGTGTTTCTGTTTGGATCGCTGTTTGCATAGGGATACCCACTAGCGCCCCAAAGATACCTAATAGCATCACCAGTAACAGAACTAGCCACAGTTGGGTTGTAAATATTGATAGACCAATCAGGGATGCTGTCATGCCCATACAACCACATAGACTTAGTTGGGTGTAGGAGAAGCGTTGACCAAATTGACCGAGAATTGTTGCTCCAGCAGCGATGCCAACACCGCCGGCTGCTAGTAAAAAGCCGAACTGTGAGGCTTTCATGTTGGGAATTATTTCTGCCATGCGAACGGCTAAAACAGTTAATGCTGCAAAGACAGAAAACAAGATAATCAGCTGAAGTAAAGCATTGCGGACGCGATGATTTGCTTTGAGGTAGGCAAAACCATCCCGCAAGTCAGAGAATACGTGAGGGAATTCTGTACCGGGATCGTGGTGTTTTTCGTTAGTTGCCAACAAGAATAAAATTAGTCCTGCGATCGCATAACTACCACCGACTAAAAATTCTTTGCCCAAACTACCACTACCACCAATTTGTAGCCAAAGTCCATCTGCGATCGCTAACAATGGTTCCCCGACAGCAAACCCAACAATCACCGATGCCATCATCGTTGTTGTATAAAGCGAATTTGCCGAGAGTAAATCCTGTTCTTTTACCATTAAGGGAATTGCCGCCTGTTCTGCCGGTGCAAAAAACTGCGTCAGCGTGGAAACTAAAAAAGTCACACCCAGAATGATCAAAAAACCCACAGGCATTACTCCTATGGGTTTCCAGTCATGAGTCAACCACAGCAGAAAGGGAATTGACAAAACCAGGATGCCGCGCCAAATATTCGTTGCCACTAACACAGCCTTTTTCGACCAGCGATCAACAAATACACCAGCCACGGAACCAAACAATACAGCTGGAATCGTAAAAGCCATCATCAAGACTGATACCCAACCACTAATGCTCTGATTACTAGCCTGAAACTGAGTATTAATCAAAGCAATCATCAGCACCAAATAAACTTTATCTGCTAGTTGGGAAAAAACTTGACCGCCCCAAAGAGCCAGGAAATTAGGGTTTTTTAATACAGGCAAAAACCCCTGTTGTTTGACATTTACTGAACCACCTTCCCCACCTGAACCAGATCCATCTAATTTTTGTGGTTCTTTTTCTGGGATAGTAGCTACTGGCAAACTCTGCCCGTTACTATCTCTTTGGGTAGTGGTTAATTTGTCCTCAGATTTTGTTTCTGATTCACTTGGAACATCAGTTGTTGGGATCTGGGCTGTCCAACTTTGATCGTTTTCAGAAACATCTTTTGGGGACATTTCTTGGCCATTGATTTGACTAGGTGTACACTTGGAAACGGCGCTCAAGTGATTCCTGACTGTAGGTTCTGATACCCTATTCTGTTTTTTGGCGAGGCTTGGGGACAAAGGCAGGATTTTTTTATCCAAATCAGACGGTTGCATCATGGTTGGCAGCAAAATAAGAGTCGATCAAGGTAGCAGAGCGAATAGGGCGACCTAATTGATACTGAGCATACTGGCGCAAAATCTGCTCAACAGATAACCAGTCATGATCTCTAGCACCATCAATTTGCATTATCTCTGGTTGTGACAGATGTTGAAGCAAAGCCAGTTCCATAGCACCCGGACGACTAGAAATCACAGGTATTTCTTGCCGATGCACAACAACTGTTTGGGCATTGGGCATGGGGGATGGGGCATTGGGCATGGGGGATAGGGCATGGGGGATAGGGCATGGGGCATTGGGAATGGGGCGTTGATCTTTCCTCATTTCCTTCTCGCCGTCTCTTCGTAAACGTTCCCAAGCTTCTAAGCAAACCATTCCACCCGCAGGGATGCTAAATCCTACCTGCCAGTTGGGGTCTGTAAAGTCTGGCTTTAACGAGCGCCCAGATAGGCAGCAGATTTGCACTTGCGGCGTTACTCCTGCTAAGGCTAAAAGGTGAAACACCCCATGAGCTAGATGAGCCAAAACACCAGATGGATTTGCACTAGACAATGCCTCCAACCGATGGAGATGTTCATTGAACAACTCATAAAGTTCTTCTTGGGGTTGTTCGCTTAAAGCTTGACATAGGACTATTTCTGCTAAATACTGGCCCGCAGCCAATTTTCCTAAATCTTTAGCTAAACCAGGATAAGTTTTTAACGTCTGTGCTTGAGTAATTTTATCAAGCGATCGCCCTTTTGCAATCAATAGTTCATTCACAACAAACATACCACTCCTGCCGCCCAGGCTGGAGTTGTGCTTGCGTGCCCCTGGAGCTACTGCTCGAATCAGACCGAATTCTGGTGTCAAAATCGTCACTATTTTATCCGATTCTCCCAGCACCTGAGTTTTAAGATTAATTCCAGTTGCTTTGTAGGTTCTACTCATTAGTCATTAGTCATTGGTCATTAGTCATTAGTTATTGGTCATTCTTCATTTGCAAAGGACAAAGGACAAAAGACAAATGACTATTCACCCTTTCCCAGGTTATCGCGCTGGCGGATCAAATCGATACCGCGAGATGTGCCTAATCTAGTAGCACCCGCTACGATTAAGTCTAGAGCTTGATTGATAGTGCGGATACCACCTGAGGCTTTAATTCCTACTTTTTCTTTTGCAAATTCCTGCAAAAGACGTACATCTGCCACTGTTGCACCACCATTCCAACCTGTACTAGTTTTTAAGAATGCCGCTCCTGCCTCCATAGCTATTTCAGCAGCTATTTTTTTTTCTGCATCTGTCAGCAGGTTAGTTTCCAAAATGACCTTGACAGTTTGCCCAGTCTCTTCACAAATTTCGGCAATTTCCCGGTGGACTTCTTCAGTTTTTCCAGCTTTCAACCAGCCCAAGTTCATTACCACATCCAACTCAGTGGCCCCATTATCCGCCGCTTCTTGAGCCTCATACAGTTTCACTGCTGAAGTCGTTGCACCAGAGGGAAAGCCAATCACCGTACAGACTTTTGGGTTCTTACCATGCAGGAGTTCGACTGCTTGTTTGACATAGGCGGGGTACAAGCAAACCGCCGCAAAATTGAATCTGTATGCTTCTTCACACCACTGCTCAACCTGCTCTGGAGTAGCCGTTGGCATTAAGAGGGAGTGATCGATAAATGGCGCAATATCAATGTTTGGATAGTCTGCTGCCATCGTGTTTTCTGCCAGTGATTATTAAAGTTTATAAAAAATTAAAACAT
Organism: Chroococcales cyanobacterium; assembly: GCA_038259325.1. GTDB lineage: Bacteria > Cyanobacteriota > Cyanobacteriia > Cyanobacteriales > Nostocaceae > Nostoc. The sequence goes on from JBBSOX010000013.1 coordinate 80,818, forward strand.
TTCTTATATATATTAAACCATATTTATTACGAGTTTATTCTGAAAACAATCTGCTGACTTCTCTTGGATGTCGGCTTTGTAGATATCGTGGTATTACTGTAAGTGTTTAAGTTGACATTAGGCAGTAGTAAGCTTAGGAATATCAACAGCATTTGTTACACCAGTTCCTAAGAAGTTAATAATAGTTTTAGCTAACCCCTTCGATGCCAAATATGGAACGCCATTACCAATAGTTTTAAACATATTTGTGAGCGATATATTCTCTGGAAGTACAAAATTTGCAGGCACAGATTGTATGGCTAAAGCTTCCGCTACAGATATTCGCCGGATTTTGTAGGGATGCAAATGAACTTCATTATTTCCATAGCAAGCTGTCGGAGAGTAACGCCATCGGTGAAGACGCTTGAAAGACTTTTTAGAATCATCTCCTTCATCAATAGCAGCAAATCTGGTGATACCTGCCCTTGGTTGAAAATAGTTTTCAGCATTGGGATGCTTTAGCACATTATTTTTTCTAAACCAGTGTTCTACGGTTAGTTCTTGAGGAATGCCATCAGGACAAGGGATTATAGAATTTTCTTGGAATGGTTCGCATTTACGCCAAGGATAAGCAAAAACCTTTTTTTGAGGATATAAAATATGATTTTCCCAAGGGAAATATTCATCAGATAGTAGCTTTTTACTACCGATTTTGATTCCTATATCCTTGATAAAATTATTTCGGAAACCAATGAGAATAATTCTTTCTCTATCCTGGGGTACACCATATTCGATAGCATTAATTAACCGCTCTGTTAATATATAGCCTGCTTCCAGTAATTGTTGCTTGAGCGATTCAAAAAATAAACGGTGTTTTGTCGTTCTCCATAATCCTTTAACGTTCTCAAATAAAAAGAAATCTGGAAGATTGCAGCAAATCAATTCAACGTAAGAAGCGGAAAGCTTGCCATTATCTCCTAAACGCCCTCTATTTTTTCCGCCAATAGAAAAATCAGGACAGGGAGGCCCGCCAATGAAGCCGACAATATTATTAGATTTACGGCAGTCTTGTACTAACTCTCGGAGATGTTGTATTTGTAAACCTTCGAGAAGTTGTGTTATGTCTCCTGCTTCTCCGTCATGATACCCGTATTCTGGCAACGGTAGATTGAGAATCTGCCGTGAATACCGATATGCCGCCATGAATGGTGAAAAAATTTCATTAACGTAAACAATGTTAAAACCGCTGGTTTCAAAACCTAAATCTAGGAAACCTGAGCCAGCAAAAAAGGAGAAAATACAAGGTCGATCGCTCATTCAATAACTAGTGCCGTCAGAGAGTGTTAATTAATATCGGAAAACATAGGGTTTTTACTTACGTACCAATCCAAAAATAAACAATTTTAATATTGCTTAAATAGTAAAAAAATTCACATTTACTCTAAGTATTGAATATCAAAATTTACTCAATCTTTAAGGAAAATACCTGACAGAAAAAGAGTATGAAGTCACAATTAAATATAGGAGTTTTCAAACTCTAAATCATATTTAAGACAAATATTTGTCATTAAATAAAAAATCGGGGTAATTCGGACTAATTTTTATGCGAATTTTAATTTACTCCTACAACTATTATCCAGAGCCAATCGGTATTGCCCCACTAATGACTGAATTAGCAGAGGGACTAGTGAAGCGTGGGCATCAAGTGCGCGTAGTTACTGCTATGCCCAACTACCCTGAGCGTCAAATTTACCAGGAATATCGGGGTAAGTTGTATCTAAACGAATACAAAAATGGCGTTCAAATCCAACGCAGTTACGTTTGGATTCGTCCCCAACCCAACCTATTAGATCGGGTGTTACTAGATGCTAGTTTCGTTGTCACTAGTTTTTTGCCTGCCCTCATCGGTTGGCGTCCAGATGTGATTCTTTCAACATCGCCATCTTTGCCAAGCTGTGTACCAGTCGCTCTTTTAGGATGGTTACGTGCTTGTCCTGTGATCTTAAATCTACAAGATATATTACCAGAAGCAGCCGTCCATGTCGGTCTGCTGAAAAATAAATTGCTGATAAAGTTATTTACAGTGTTGGAAAAATTTGCTTACCACAGTGCCAGTAAAATTAGCGTCATCGCCGATGGGTTTGTGGACAATTTGCGAGCTAAGGGTGTAGAAGCTGACAAAATTGTGCAGATTCCCAACTGGGTTGATGTCAATTTTATCCGCCCCTTGCCTAAAGAAAATAACCCTTTCCGCGCCGCACATAACCTGAATGGCAAATTTGTAGTACTTTATTCTGGTAACATTGCCCTAACCCAAGGCTTAGAAAGCGTTGTCAAAGCTGCTTCTATGTTACGCCATATCCCAGATATTGTTTTTGTCATCGTTGGAGAGGCAAAAGGTTTACAGCGATTGCAACAAGAATGTCTAGACTACGGCGCAGATAATGTTTTGTTACTGCCATTTCAACCCCGCAAATATTTGCCACAAATGTTGGCAGCTGCCGATGTTGGCTTGGTGGTGCAAAAGAAAAATGTTGTATCCTTCAATATGCCGTCAAAAATTCAAGTGCTACTTGCCAGTGGAGCGGCCTTAGTTGCCTCTGTGCCTGATAATGGTACAGCAGCAAGAGCCGTCAGGCAAAGTGGCGGTGGAGTTATCGTTCCTCCAGAAGATCCTCAAGCTTTAGCAATGGCAATTTTAGATTTGTACCAAAACCCGGAAAAAGTCAAAACTCTAGGTTATAAAAGTCGCAAATATGCCGTTGAAAACTATGCTTTTGAGCAAGCTTTAAATCAGTATGAGTCCTTGTGTTACTCATTGACGGCAGAACGTGGAGCAGTTCAGTCCACAGGAGTTAGGAAACAAGAAGTTTAATTTACGCAGTGGGGTTAGATTACACAAAATGCTAAATTCAAAACCCTAACGATTCTGCTCCAGTTACTCTGGCTGTTGCAGCCTGATTTTCGTACTCTGTTTAGGCTGGGCTAGTACTTAAACTGCATCTACCTTGAAAACGTAGTTTTTTGAATTCGGGTAAAGCTCAAAACTCAAGTCACAACTGAATAATATACTCTACTGAAAAACTCCAGGTTTATAAATATACGGGGTTTAGTAGGTAAACGTTGTACGAATAGTACCAACATAAATGCTGCTATTACTATCATTATGTTCTGGACTTGTAATCACAAACAATCCCGGAGTTATAGCTAGATTATCTGTGACTTGAAGGTGGTAAAAAGCTTCCAGATGTAAAGATGTATCCTTATCTTTGAAGTCATCACCGAAACTATTATGAGTCACTTTGGGAGGTTGACCCGCAGTAAATCCTGCAAAGCTGCCTTTTCGTCCGATATCTCTGAGAGCTAGTAGCACTGCCCATGTGAAGATGGATGCATTTGGATCTGCTGGTAAATCTTCTGCTTTTGCATGAATAAAACCAATTCGTCCACCGAGAGTAATAACTGGGCTAAGTTGCCAAGCAGCTTCTGCACCAAATGAATTAGCAACGATCGCATCTGCCTCATCATTAAATGGATCGCTGGTTAATTCGCTTCCGGTTCCCGTCTTCAAATTGTTATAAGAGTGAAGATAGGTAAGGCTGAGTGCTGTTGTTTTAGTGGGTTCGAGCGTCAGTTGAGCGATCGCTCCGTAAGGGCTAGCAAAAATACCCTTCTCTGAATTAGCTGCATTGCTGCTGATATATCCTAATGACAAATTCAAAACTTTATTCAAATTATGAGAAATACCGATACCTGCGCCACCACCTTGGCGGCGAATGGGATTTTCTCGTCCAAAGGTAGAAATCGATCCGTCTTCACTACCGCTAAAAAGAGGATTAACACTAGGAACGAAGTCACCTAACCCTCCTCCCAATGCGTACAAAGTCATGCGGGTTTCTTTACCTAGTGGAAATCTGTACTCTAGCTCATCTACTTCCGCCTCATTATCATTGTCACCATCAAATCCCAAATTTGCCATTTGAGTTCCAGTCACATCTTCTAATTCTGGTGTATTCCTTGCTTGTACGCGCACTTGCAATTTATCTTTTCCAGTAAAACTGCTTACTAAGCTCAGACGGACGCGATCGCTAAATACTAAATTTTCATTTATTGGTTTACTGCTGTTGGCTCTCTTTTCACCAGCAAATCCAGTCACAGCAAAGATGGCCTGTGCCTCAACCTTAACATGGGGTGAAAACTGTTGCGTTTCTAATGCAGTAACGTTGGTTTCTAATAAATTAACTCGTTTCTCAAGAGTTTTTAATTCTTCCGACAATTCAGAAACGGATGTAATTTTACTTAATGCATGATTCTCAGCATTATCATTATATTGATTTAAATTACTATATTTGTCGGGTATGGGTGTTGCATTAGCTGGAGTTATGCTAATCAAACTGCATGAGATAATTAAACTAATTAAGCGAAATTGTCGCAAATAGATTGAACCAAACAATGCTCTCTCCTGAAAATTATCAATTAAAGCAATTGATATTGCTAATTTAGAAAATGTTTTTTTAGTTTAGAGTATAAATAAGAATTAAATTATGATGCACTTCTAATATGTAAGCGCTGTTCACATAAATTTAATAATGTTTTTGTAAAAGGACGACGTTCTAAAAATTGTGTGCTGATATGAATATGCCGAACTAATGTTAAGGTAATGTAGGATTCAATTGAAGTTTTGAATTCCTCGCTTGTAAGCTGAATAAATCTTTCAGTTAGGGCAGTTTCCCAATTGTGTAATGCTTCTGAATTGCCAAGGATGCGAAGGCTGTATTCTTTAATATGAGCAATAAAGTTACCGATATCAATGGCTGGATTACCTTCACAATATAAATCAAGGTCGATAAGATACAAACGAGAACCATTAATAATTACTTGATCGGGATAAAAATCTCGGTGGATGCCACAGCGCTTGAGTTCTGGAGTATTTTCTCCTAAATGATTACATGCTTCTAATATTTGTTCTAAGCGTTCTTTCCATTCAGGATATTGTTGCATCACCAATGGAATCCTTTCATTCAAGATTCGCAGTTCGTCAGACATGGTATAAGAACGGCGAGGAGGAATGTTAGTTTGGTGAAGTTTATGAGCAACTTCAGCAATTCGTTTTGCCAGGAAAATGGTGTTGGTTTGAGTTAAGAATTTAGTAGCGATGGCTCCTTTAACTTTTCGCTGCAACCACATCTGCCATTCGGGAATTATCCCTACAGGTTGCGGTACTGAAATTCCATCAGCACTATCATCTGCAAATCCTTTTTGCCACAAGGATTTTTGTAATTCATAACTATTAAAGTCTGTTCCTTTAGCTCGGATTTTGCCAATTAGTGTAATGGTTTGCCCATAATTATTCAGCAATTCATATTCAATCAAACAACGCCGCCCTGGTTTGTGACGAATGACTTCGATTTTTTGCAGTTGGGCATTTTGAAATATTGGCAAGTACTCAGTGAACCGTTGTTTTACTGCCAATGGATCAAAAGCGGCTGACAAAAATGGCATTTTGAGATCAGTTACACTGTTGAAGCGATCGCTAACGAAAACAGTCATAATTTATTAGGTGTAAATCTAAAAACTTTTATTCTCTCTGCACAATATGCAGCGCCATAATTGGGTTATGTCATCAGAGGATTTGGCTTTTCTTCAGTTCGGATTGCAGTTTGCATTTGATACAATGCCGCATAACGACCATTCTGTTGCATTAATTCCTGATGAGTGCCTTGTTCTAGCACCTGCCCATTTTCTATGTAAAGAATTATATCTGCGCGAGTTGCAAGATACAGATCATGAGTAATTAAAAAGGTGGTGCGGTTTTGCGAGAGCCGTTGTAGAGCATCAACGATCGCTTTCTCGTTGCCTTGATCTAGCCCAGTTGTGGGTTCATCTAAAATCAAAATTGGAGCTTGACGAATAGCAGCACGGGCGATCGCAATTCGTTGGCGTTGTCCACCTGAAAGGGTTGCGCCTCGTTCTCCCACAAGTGTGTTGTATCCTTGGGGTAAAGCTTGGATGAAATCATCAGCATTAGCTAGACGAGTGGCTGCTTCAATTTCTGCATCCGACACGCTGGCAATACCGTAGGCAATATTTTCTCGAATAGTGGCGGCAAATAAGAGGCTATCTTGCAAAACTACACTAATTTGTGGGCGTAATGATTCCAATGTGTACTCGCGGATATCCCGCCCATCAATCATGACTTTACCCATCGTCGGCTCATAAAGTCGTAATAATAGGCTTACTAAGGTAGATTTACCACCACCTGATGTACCAACGATCGCTACTTGCTGCCCTGGTTGAATGGTTAAATTGATATCTTCCAGCAGAATTTGTCCTGGTTCATAGGCAAAGTGAACATGATCAAAACAAACCTCTCCTCGGAAAACTGGAGCCGGTATTGCATCCGGTAAATCTCGGACATCAGGTTGCTGTGATAATATGTCTAAAATTCGCTCACCAGAGGCAGCAGCTTTAGCGAGTCTTCCGGTGTACTTAGCAAAGTTCTGAACCGGCTTAAAGGCATTTTTGAGATAAGTGAGAAATACCAGCACATCACCCGGTGTCAGAGCATTTTGCAATGCCAGCCAGGAACCGTACCATAAAACAAGTGCTGTTCCTAGTGCAATCACAGCATCAACGCTTCGTTCGAGATGAGCCGCAAGGCGTTGGGTTTTGACGCTCTCCTTGAGGCTACGCTGATTTTGTTGGGAAAAAACTCGCGCAAAGGCATCTTGTAGTGAAAGGGCTTTGACTAATTTTATGGCAGCAATTGACTCAGCCGCCGTCGCCGCCACAGCCCCTTCTTGTTTGCGTTGCTTTAATGAAGACTCTCGAATTCGCTGACTCAGCCGATTCGTGACTAATGCAAACAATGGTAGGGTAAGTAGTGCAAGTAGGGTGAGGCTGCTATTTATCCAAAGCATCACGCTAATCATGCCAAAAAGCGTCAGAATGCTCACCACCAATGGTAATGCTGCCGTGATCATAATTTCTTGCAGACGACTAGCATCGCTACTTACACGAATAATTAAATCGCCGCTACGAGCTTTGGTGTGGTAAGACAAAGACAAATCTTGAAGATGACAATACAGATGATTACGCACCTCAGTCATGACTCGGCTACCTACTGTTGCTAGTCCGACAGTACTCCAATAGGCGGCAAGTGCGCGTAATCCGGTAATGACAAGAACTGTAACTGCTGAAACTGTCAGTAATGTAACTGGCTCCAAGCGATTAATTAATGGGATATCGGTAGGTTGATCGCCTCGAATTAGAACGTAATCAAAGACAAACTTTAGGGGCCAAGGTTCCAGCACCCGTAGTCCGACATCCGCAACCAGAGCGATCGCAGAAATCAAAAGTAGTCCATACTGTTTTTGGATGTAAGGCCAGAAATAGCGTAATACTCCCCATAAACCGGGAATAGCTTTTTTCTGTGGCTTTGAACGTCCCATTTATCCTCTCACCTCCATTTGGAATTGAGGCAGAGTATTTAATCCAGCTATATGCAAAATCTGTTGCGCGATTGCTTCCCAAGTGTGATGTTCTATAACCGTTTTCCGCGCCGCTTGTCCCAAAGAATGGCGCAAATGAGGCGATCGCCACAATTTTTCTAATGCCTCTGCTAAGGCGATCGCATCACCTGGTGGGCAAAGAATCCCATTAACCCCTGTGTCAATTAGCTCAAGCAATTGCCCAATACCACTAACAACTACAGGCAAACCAGCCGCCATATATTCATAAACTTTCAACGGTGAGAAGTAAAAATCGGATTCAGCCGCATAGGGCGCAACAGCAACATCCATTGCTGCTAATAATTTGGGAATTTCATCAGGATTCTCTGCTCCGGTGAATTTAGTATGAGAGTGTAATCCTCGTGCCAATAATTCGGCTTCAAGATTTTCTCGTTCGGGGCCATCGCCAACAATCAAAAGTTTGGCATTGGGAACTTGTTGATGCAGTTGAGCAAAAGCTGCTGTGAGAATTGGCAATCCATGCCACGGTTTCAATGTGCCAACAAATCCCACTGTAAAGGTTTCTGGTTGTGTTGAAAATTCACGATTAAAAGCAGAGAAGCGATCGGGATTTACACCATTTGGGATGACATAAATTTTGCTACTTTTGACATAATTCATTAAGTAAGTTTTCACTTCAGATGAAACAGCAATTAGTGCAGTAGCCGCTTGAAAAACCCGATTGGCCACCTGTTGGGCGCTGTGGTAATCAATCAAGCCGCGATGTTTTGTCTGTTCTGCAATCAGAGGTGAATTGACTTCTAATAATCCAGGGATTCCCATTGCTTGGGCAAATTCCATTGCGCTATAACTCCAAAGGGAATAACGCTCATAAATTAGGTCAAATGGGCCAAATCTCTCCAAGTCTAAACGCAAATCGGGATTAATCGATAAGGCAAATTGCTCCCGCACAGCGCGTTCCAGTTTTGGGATGGCTGGAAGCTGATGAACTGAAACATTAGTTAAATCTGCGGGTGGCTTTCCACCAATACGAGTAGCAAACAAATCAACTTGGATATTTTGCCGTTGCAATGCTCGAATTACTTCTTGGACATGAATAGAGCATCCTTTTTGCCCAAATACAGGAATTCCTGGATCGGCACAAACATAAGCAATACGCACGCTCTACACCTCCTGAACTACTTTTAAATAGTTATTTATTCGTAAACAGTCTTTAATTATGAATTACGAATTACGAATTCTTTTAACGTCATAGTAAGTAAGTCGGCGTTAAAAAATCAACCTATGTAACGGAATGTAAAGTTAACAAAGAGCTTATAAATGAATCGTTCCAGGATTTTTACAAAACTCAATATACCTTGGTTTTATCGTGCCGACTTACTTAGTCTGTCCCATTAGTTTTGCTAGGTTTGTAGTGAGCAATTTATCGCTCAAATCAAGGACTAAAGTCCTTACTACGAACTTTTATAACCCTTCAGAATTAATGAGACAGACCAATAGGTTCAGCCGCATGGAATATTGCTCGTAATGCTGCACTATTACGATGAATGTCGAACTCAGATTCAATTAATTGTCTGGCTTGGGTTGACAATTTGACTCGCAAGGCTGGATTGGTAAGGAGTTGTTGAAGTGCGATCGCTAATTGTTCGGCATCATGTTGTGGCACAATTAATCCAGTCTGGCGATCGCGCACTAATTCGGGAATTCCAGTCACATCTGTACTCACACAGGGCGTTCCCAATGCCATCGCTTCGAGTAAAACTGTAGGCAAACCATCCCGGTTGCCATCTTGTCCGATAATATATGGAGCGGCAAACACAGCAGCTTGCTGCATCAATTGAAATACATCATTTTGGGGACGTGGGCCGATAATTTCCACAATAGATTGCAATCCTAAATCTTGGATTTTTTTCTGCAATACAGGTTCTAATGATCCAGTACCCACAATTTGACATTGGAAATCACAATTTATTCGCTTCAAAATCGCACAAGCATCTATCAATATAGATAGCCCTTTCTTCTCAATTAATCGACTGACTGAAATAATCAATGGGGGACGATCAGCCGGGGAAGAATATTGTAGTTGTCGTAAATCTAAGCCATTGTAAATGCGTTGAACTCGCTTTGCACCATAAGTTTTTTGCAAATAATTGAGGTTATAGTCACTGACAGTTACAACTATGGCAGCATCCTTAAGCTTGCGCTGCATATCTTCAAATTCAACACTTTCATGAAAGATGTCTTTAGCATGAGCGGTGAAGGTGTAGGGAATGCCCATGAAGTGAGATGCTAACCGAGCTACGCTAGTTGCAACAGTGCCAAAGTGAGCGTGAAAATGGCTGATTTCTTTGAGTCGCGCTTCCCTTGCTAACCATGCAGCTTGGTAAACGGTGCTAGCTTGTTCACCTTGAGCATAAGCCAACTTTGACCAAAAATCTGGAATAACTTTACTCGCTTCTTGTAATTCTGCCCAAAAATAGCTTGCTGCTGTGGGAGCAAGACTATTAAGGGATTCACTCTTGCGGCCTTGAATTGGTTTGCGAATGTAGTTTACGCTAGCACGTACCTGGGAAATAATATTTTGAAAATGAGTGTCACACGGTGGCCTCAAAGCAAAAATTTCAATATCTAAACCAGCCGCTTCATGAGCCAAAATTTCATTGACAATGAAGGTTTCAGAATAGCGAGGATAACGTTTGAGAATGTAACCAATACGGACTGACATAATAATTCGTAATTCGTAATGACGCTCGTTCGCCCTTGGCGTGCCGTAGGCAAGACTCGCTAAGGTAATTCGTAATTAAGAAGGTTCTTTTTTAGGCCTCCCTATCTCCTTTCAAGAAGCTTGTTGGGATGAATGATGAGCAGAGATTAGGATTTCATTTACGAATTGAGGAATGCGGGTAAGTCCATCAAGATCGATACAATTACGGGCTTGTGGCGGCTCACCTTCTTGCATTAACCAATCTGTCAATGCTTGAGGTTTCAGATTATCTGGGTGCAGCATATCAACTAAACCAAGTGCCTGCAAGCGTTCGGCGCGGATAAACTGCTCTCGACGGGGCTTGATTCGAGGTACAATAAGCGATCGCTTTTGAAATGACAGCAATTCGCAAGTTGTATTGTAACCACCCATAGCAATGACGCGTTCAGCCTGATTTAGCAACAGCGTCGGTTCAGCTAAATATTTCAACACCCGTAAATTAGAACGTTTAGCAGCATACTTCTGAAGCCGTTGCTGTACTTCTCGCGGCATGAACGGCCCTGTCAATATGATGCCGCTCATCCCTGGTGGTAGTTCAGCACAAGCAAATGTTTCTGCCAAACGCGCTCCATCTTGTCCGCCTCCCACCAAGCACAACACGAATCGTTCAGATGGCAAATTAAGTGATTTCAATGCCTGAACGCTATCGATATCTACAAATTTGAGACGGCTACGCTGGTCAAGATAGCCAGTGTAGTGTAATTTTGCTAAAGTCTTTGGATTGAAACGATATTCCTGTGCTAAGTCATAAATGGCTGGATCGCCATACACCCAAACCGCATCATAGTAGGTTTGAATCGCCTCTTCATTAGCTATTCTTTTCCACTCTCGATGCACAGATGTAGGATCATCTAAAATATCCCGTAAACCTAAAATGCAGTGCGTTCTTCCTTGGGTACGCAAATAATCTAGTGTTGGTTCTAGCTCTCTAACCGCTCCTCGCGGTACATTATCCACAATTAGAATATCAGGTTTAAAGTTTTTGATGGTTGTAAGAATAACTTGCGATCGCAGCGTAATAATTTCCTGTAATGATAGATCCAATCGTCGTGCCTGATATTGCCCATCAATATTTTTGTGCAGAGCAGGTAGGATCAGGCAATCAACTCCTGGTAGTGTTATGACGTTGCTGGCATCCTGTATCCCACTAATCAGCAAAACATCAGTTTCTAGGTCTGAACATCCTAAAGTTTGAGCAATTAACAAATTACGCCGCTTATGTCCCAGTCCCATTGTGTCGTGCGAATATAAAACAATGCGACATTTACGAGCATTGCTAGATAAACTACTAACCTCTGAAGACGCTATACTAGCCGACGTTCGTGCTATTTCTTTAACGGGGGGTAACAAGTTTTTCATGTGTACTCCTGATAAACTTTTCATCCGGTGGCTGACGACTTGTAGCTTGAGTTAGCACTTTTATCCACAGTTGAAATTTTAATTATTGAGTTAACTTGATGAATTCCTGATCACCTTGCTCAATGAATTCAATAGGATAACAATCTCCCGAATATTTATGGATCTATTTTTATAAGCTGCATCGTATAGTTTTCATGAAAGTTGTAATTTATTTTTTGAAAGTTCTTTTTCTTGAACATAAAATTAAGATTAGGTTATCACTTGTTTAACAAAAGTTTAACTATATTTCAAACCTATCAATTTGTCATGAAAAGTGCATGAAAAATTGATGAAAGTTCTCTCATGTGGAAGTAATCAATAGATTCAAGTTTCTAAACAGGGTCGTTATGGTAAATTTTATTCAGATAAAAAACCTAATATAAATTTCTCTAAGTAATATTAGTTTTTGGCAAACATAGAGATGAATTTAAACGGCCTCAAATGAGGATGAGTAAAAATGAGCAGGGTAATAAACCGTTTTTGCGATCGCATCTCTGGTTTCAAAATATCTCAGTTGCTTTTAGTTTGGCAGCAACTATTTGGAGAAGCACGCACCCGAATTTTGCTTCGGTACTTGCTGATTTTAGGAATAACGTTTCTCACTGCTATTCCGGCATTTCGCTATCAGCTATACCAGCATATTGATGAGCGTGTTCGTCAGGATATGCAAGGAAATATGATGGCTTTTAAGGCGCTGATTAAGGGCGAAAAATTTGTTATAGAGAATAGACTCACTGATGATTCAGAAGAGATATTGAACGAGTCAATACTGTCTGGAGAAGAACAAATCACTGCTCCAGCCTCCGTAGAAGACTTAATCAAACTTTTTAGAGCTTATTTGTTGTATCGGCGACCAGAAGATGAATCCTACTTTATCACTTTTATCGATGGTGAATTTTATAAATCTAGTCCTAGCAAACGCCCTAAGCTTTTAGCCAGAGACTCATTACTTATGAGACGCTGGGCAAAACAGACCCAACCAGAACAGGGAGAACAAGAATTTTTCGCCCCTGATGGTAGTAATATTCTTTACATGGTGGAACCGATTACCATTAATGGACAAACACGGGGAGTCTTTGTCGTTGCCCACAATACCGCCGGGGAAAGGACAGAAGCCTTAGAAGCAATCACTGTGATTATTCAAGTTTTCAGCTTAGTGTTTGTGGTGTCGTTAATCCTTACCTGGTTTGCTGCGGGGCGGATACTCTCGCCTCTACGGACAATTCTCACTACAGCTCATGCCATCAATGAGTCAGATTTAACTCAGCGTTTGCCTGGGCGAGGTAAGGGAGAACTGGGGGAACTGGCGAAGACATTCAACGAAATGATGGACAGACTAGAAGCAGCCTTTGCCAGCCAGCGTGAATTCGTTAACGATGCTGGACACGAACTGAGAACTCCCATCACTATTATTCGTGGACATCTAGAACTGATGGGAGATGATCCCCAAGAACAACAGGAAACCGTGGCACTGGTCATCGGAGAACTAGACCGGATGAGTCGTTTAGTTGATGATATGATTTTGCTGGCAAAAGCAGAACGCGCCGACTTTTTACAGGTAGCAACAGTAAATGTGGCAGAGTTAACCAAAGAATTATTTGTTAAAGCCCAAGCACTGGCAGAGAGGGACTGGCAACTAGACTCTGTGGCCAAAGGTCAGATTGTTGTTGACCGTCAAAGACTCACCGAAGCCATAATAAATCTGGCCCAGAATGCTACTGAGCATACTAAGGAGAGTGATACTATTTCCATAGGTTCAGCGATCGCCAAAGAAAAGGTGCGCTTCTGGATACGCGATACAGGCGAAGGCATTCCACTGGTTGATCAAAAACGAATTTTTGAACGCTTTGCCCGGTCTTCCAAAAGTCGGCGTTGTTCAGAGGGAGCAGGTCTTGGGCTGTCTATTGTGCGAGCAATCGCCGAAGCTCACGGTGGGCAAATATTACTTCGTAGTGAGTTAGGAGCAGGTTCGATGTTTACCATCGTTTTACCGCTCGATCCCCCCAATAAATAAGCGTCTATGCCCAACATTCTCATCGTTGAAGATGAACCCCGGATTGCCTCATTTATTCAAAAAGGGTTGCGATCGCAAGAGTTCACAACAACAATCGTTACAGATGGGTTGTATGTGCTAGATGTGATCCAAAGTGGAACTTTTGACTTATTAATTTTGGATCTAGGGTTGCCTGGAAAAGACGGGTTTCAAGTACTCGAAGAACTGCGCGGACAGGGAGAAGACATACCTGTGATTATCCTCTCTGCCCGGAGTGACATTCACGACAAAGTTGCTGGACTAGAAGGGGGTGCAGATGATTATGTCACCAAACCCTTCCGATTTGAAGAACTATTGGCCCGGGTAAGGTTAAGGTTGCGAAGTACTAGACCTGCCAGAGATGCCCAAGAATTTATCCTCAAAACTGGTAATATTGAGCTTAATTTGCGAACTCGACAGGTAAAAATAGGCGATCGCCTAATAGAACTACCTGCCCGTGAATTTGCTATGGCAGAAATGTTTTGCCGTCATCCAGAACAAGTCATCAGTCGAGAACAACTCCTTGATTACGTTTGGGGTTACGACTATAACCCAGGTTCTAATATTGTCGATGTGTATGTCGGTTATCTCCGTAAGAAACTAGGTAGCAAACTGATTGAGACGGTTAGAGGCATGGGTTATCGCTTGCGAACTAAATCCTGAATCCTGAGTCCTGGGTAAAGAATTGTCCCCCTTGTCCCAATACGATTTAGTTAAACCTTTTTTCTCCCCCTGCCTCCCCTGCTCCCCCTGCCCCAAACTCCTGCCCCCTACCCCCTACTGGAACGCATTCAAGTTCATCATGGTCGTGGTTGATTATGAAACAGCATCACAACTTCGATGAACTGGCTTTTGGCCGATGAAAAGGGTGTAGGGGATAGGGTGTAGGGTGTAGGGAACCCCATACTTAAAAGCAGGGGTTTCAAAACGGATGCTGTATTTCTTGCACATACGTGTCTCGAAATACATCTTTTTCTTTTTTCCATACTTAAAAGCAGG
>JBBSOX010000014.1:0-93327 GCA_038259325.1 Chroococcales cyanobacterium
CAATTTTATGGAAAACTCTTATGAATTAGTCGCTGAATTATTGACACTAAATCTTAATAAGCGTAAGTACTACCAGCAAGGAGAGAGGGCTATGAGGCTTATTCTATCTGCATCCTAGCCCTTTTTGTAGCCCCGCAAGCTCCAAAGCTTATGATTACAGCACTCTGATTTCTACTCTTTATCAGAGTATCGTCTTTTGATAAGAGCCGCACCCAATCCATTTTTATGATTGCCGAGAAGACGGACAAGCCTATTTACCAAGCTATGCAATTATTTACCTGCAATCCAGCTAAAGCCATTAATTTATTTTGCGATCGCGGTAGTCTGGAAGTAGGTAAAAGAGCCGATTTTATCATTGTTAATGATGATGGTATTGTACCGCACTTGAGTGCAACTATCTGCCGAGGCGATCGTATTTCTTAAGTTAAGCCAGAAGAAGGAATCAGTTATCCATAATGCTAGTTCGGTCAAACTAATAGTTGAAGTAGTGTCAGTATTAGTGAAAAACAGTTCAAAGAGTCTGAATACGGGAACTATATCATTCATAAAGATATCTACCTTGGAAACATAGTGCTGAATCTGGATAATGGCGTTGTCAAAATTATTGACTTTGGGATTGCCACCGAATTTAATCGCAGAAATCCAACCTTCAAAAGTTCTCATGTTTTATAGACTCGCATACCTACTGTTGCGTTATTTATTCATTGAAGACGTATTCACAATAGAAGCTTATTTTTATTCCTATAAAGTATAAAAAAGCTATTAAATGTCTAACTGAAGTGGTAATATTTCCTAAAATCTGTTTCTGTACATTGTAGCTTTATATAAAATGGAAAATAATATGATTGCTCAAACCATTTTCTGTAGCAGCTAAGGTGAAAAATTGCTGTAGATTAGAGTTTTTTGCTTGTCTCACTATGGTGGTGGCAGAATAATTGAAAAAATAGTGAGCTTTTTCATAAAAATGAAGAAAATATGCTGTGTAAGCTTCTGGTATTTAACACTAGCTCTAAAATTTACCAGAATTTTAGGAGTGTTACTTGCTTTTAACCAAGGTAGTGCCTTGGCTGATGTCTTAGCTATTAATAGCCAGAGACAGTCTGTTAAAGAAATTGAAAACTTAACTTTATCAGGAACTCGTCTGTTAACGAGCCAGAATCAATTCCGTCAGATCCCTGTGATCACAACAGGCTTATCAAAGTTGAATCAACTAAGATTAGACCCAATTTTGTCTCAGGTTCTCGACTCAGAACCAAAACAGCCAATCCCAATCCCACAGCCACAACCAGAACCTGCGCTCGAACTTCCTCCTCAAAAATTTCCCTCTTCTGAAGAAGGCTTAGACCTTCCTGAAAGTATCATCGTTAGGAAATTCGAGTTTGATGGGAACACGGCATTTAGCAACGAAAAGTTAACTAAAATTACTGCCCAATTCACCAAGCGATCGCTAACCTTTGTAGAATTACTACAAGTTGAGGCTACTGTAACCAAACTCTATACCGATGCCGGGTATATCAATTGTGGTGCTGTGATTCCGGCTGGTCAAACCTTATCTCAACAGGGATCTGTCGTCAAAATCCAGATTATTGAAGGAGGACTAGAAGAAATTGCGGTAACGGGTACACGACGGTTGAACTCGAACTACATCCGCAGCAGATTAGCCATTGCCACCACTAAACCCCTAAATCAAAAGCGCTTGCTGT
This sequence comes from Chroococcales cyanobacterium, assembly GCA_038259325.1. Taxonomy (GTDB): domain Bacteria; phylum Cyanobacteriota; class Cyanobacteriia; order Cyanobacteriales; family Nostocaceae; genus Nostoc. Next base: position 1,704 of record JBBSOX010000014.1, read on the forward strand.
CAGCTTTGCAACTATTGCAACTTGACCCCCTAATTCAGAATATATCAGCCGAATTGTCTGCTGGGTCGCGTCCCGAATTAAGTTTACTAACAGTCAAGGTAATAGAAGCTGACTCCTTTAATACAGAATTTTTTATAGATAATGGTCGTGCCCCTAGTGTTGGTAGCTTACGACGCGGTGTCCGCATTAACGAAGGAAATTTACTCGGTTTTGGGGATGCCTTCAATCTGGAATATATTAATACTGATGGTAGCAACGCCTTTGACTTACGCTACAACATACCTGTTAATCCTCGTAATGGCACAATTACCCTTAGAGGTGGTTTGACGAGTACCGAAATTGTCGAACCACCCTTTGACCGCCTAGATATCATTGGTAATTCCAATTACTTCGAGTTAGGCTTCCGCCAACCTTTAATCTTATCTCCCAACAGAGAATTTGCTGTGGGTCTATCCGTCTTACGACAAGAAAGCAAATCTGAACTGCTAGGTAGAGGTTTTTCCCTGTCAGCCGGCGCTAATGAACAGGGAGAAACTCGCATTTCAGCCTTACAATTCTTCCAAGAATATCAGCAGCGTAATTCTCAACAAGCCTTAGCTCTGCGCTCTCAATTTAACCTTGGTATAGATATCTTCAATGCTACCGTTAACAATGAGCCTCCTGATAGTCGGTTTTTTTCTTGGCGCGGGCAAGGACAATATGTGCAACTTTTAGCACCGCAGACTTTACTGGTGATCCGTTCTGACCTGCAATTCTCAACCCGTGCCCTTGTGCCTTTAGAGCAATTTGGGCTGGGTGGTCTGCGTAGTATTCGAGGTTATCGACAAGATATTCTGTTGACAGATAACGGCTTTTTAGCATCAGCAGAAGTGCAATTACCAGTACTGCGGGTAGAAAACGTCGGAGGAGTTTTGCAAGTAGTGCCGTTTATTGATTTTGGTGTGGGTTGGAATAGTTCCGGGAATGCAGACCCAAATCCTAATACTTTGCTGGGGTTGGGATTGGGTTTACAGTGGCAAATGGGCGATCGCCTTAATGCTCGCCTTGATTATGGTATTCCATTAACAGATATTCAAGACAGAGGCAGGAGCTTACAGGAAGACGGTATTTATTTCTCAATAGTTGCGAATCCTTTCTAAAAATTTTTGTCAAAAAATCTCTGATTAACAAAGTTCTAAAAATCAAAATTTATGCAACATTCCAAGCGATCGCTCCTCTCCAATACTTTACCTCTATCTATAGGGGTGAATTTTGCATTGGCTTTATTCTCTTGTATTGCTCCCTGTCCAGCAAAAGCACAAATCACACCTGATGCGACTCTAGGCGATAAAAGTTCAGTTGTAGTACCAGACAAACTTGAAGGCAGTGATATTAACCGGATTAATGGGGGAGCAATTCAAGGAAGTAACCTATTCCACAGCTTCCAGGAATTTAACGTTGGTGAAGGAGGAAAAGCCTATTTTACAAATCCAGGAGAAATTACGAATATTTTGACTAGGGTGACAGGAGGTAATCCCTCGAATATTCTCGGAACTCTGGGGGTTTTGGGCCTAGCCAATCTGTTCTTCATTAATCCTAATGGAATTGTCTTTGGCCCCAATGCCCTTTTAAATATGGGAGGATCATTTGTAGCTTCTACCGCAGATAGCTTAGTGTTTGATAATGGGTTAGAGTTTAGCGCCACAAACCCGCTTTCCCCGCCACTGCTGACAGTGAATATTCCTGTAGGATTGCGCTTGAGAGAGAATTCAGCGAGCATTGTCAATCAATCATCTGCTGTTCTTTACTTACCGTCGGGGAACACTTTGGGACTAGTTGGTGGAAATGTCATCCTTGATGGTGGGAGCTTGGGGGTACCTGAGGGTCGGATTGAGTTAGGAGGATTGACTGGTACTGGAATAGTCGGTTTTAATGTCCAAGAGTCCCAAGGAATCCCAAGAGTAGCTTCTCTAAGTTTTCCCAATGATGTTGAACGAGCTGATATATCCCTCTCTAAGCAAGCAGTGGTGAATGTTGCTGGTAAGGATGGCGGTAGTATCGCTATCAACGGTCGTAATGTAAATATTGTGGGAGGAGGTCGGTTATTAGCTGGAATAGACCCACGTTTTGGTTCACCTGGAACTCAGGCGGGAAATATTGAAATTAATGCCACTGATCAGGTAGTTTTTAGTGGGGCCATGAGTGGAGCGTTGAATAAAGTGGAGGCTGGAGCGCAAGGCAACTCTGGTGACATCAATATTAAAGCTCGTTCTCTTGAGGTGAGTGATGGTGCTCAACTCAGTGCCACTACTTCCGGAACTGGAAATGCAGGCAAGATCCTGATTAGTGCTAAAGAACAAGTGCTATTTGATGGAGGAAATAACCCTATAAGTCGCAGTTATGCCTTTAGCCAAGTAGAACAGGGCGCTGAAGGCAACTCTGGTGGAATTGAAATTGATGCAGGTAATCTAACAGTTACCAATGGTGCTCAACTTAGTGCTAGTACTTCCGGAACTGGAGATGCAGGCAAGATCCTGATTAGTGCTAAAGAACAAGTGCTATTTGATGGAGAAAGTGATACCGGAAATTTCAGCTATGCCTTTAGTCAAGTGGAAAAGGATGCTGTAGGCGACTCTAGCGGAATTGAAATCAATGCAGGTAGTTTAACAATTACCAATGGTGCTCAACTCAGCGCCAGCACCAAAAGTTCAGGTGATGCAGGTACGATCAGCATTACTGCCACTGACAAGGTAATCTTTGATGGCGAATCGAGCAAAGGCGACCGCACTGCCTTACTGAGTCAAGTTTTGGAGGGAGCAGTTGGAAAATCAGGCGATATCGAGATTAAAACTCCAATTTTAGAGGTGACGAATGGTGCCTTTCTGGATGCCAGCACTGAAGGCTCAGGCGATGCAGGCGCAATCAGCATTACTGCCACTGACAAGGTAATCTTTGATGGCGAATCGAACCAGGGTAACGGCAGTGCTGCAACTAGTCAAGTTATAGATACTGCTACGGGCAATTCTTCTGGAATCGAAATCAGCGCTCCTATCGTGAGAGTGACCAATGGTGCTCAACTAGATACCAGTACTTTAGGCAAAGGCAATTCTGGTGCAATTCGAGTCACGGCCACTGATAGTCTAGTTGTTGACGGTACGAGCGATCGCTTCTTGAGTTCCGCTATTACCAGTGAAGTTGGGATTGACGCAACCGGAGCCTCTGAAGGGATTACTATCAACGCTCCTCGCTTGCAGGTAAGTAATGAGGCTTTTATCAGCGCCAATAGTAATGGAAATGGCAATGCTGGTAACATTGATGTCACATCTGACACTATTGAACTCTCCAGAGACGGACAAATCCGCACTAACACTTCAGCTACTTCAAAAGCAGGCAATATCACACTGAATGCACAAAACCGTGTTAGTCTAACTGATTTTGGAACCGCAGTTTTAGCTGAGACTGAAAACACTTCTACTAGTGATGGCGGTAATATCTTCGTGAGTGGCTCCCCCAAAAATGTCCTGATTCAAAATGGCGCTGCACTTTCTGTCAATAGCAGGGGAAGCGGCATAGGAGGGGATATATCTCTGGAAGCCAATTCTCTAACTTTGGAACAGGGAACGATCTCAGCCGAAACTGCCAAAGAAAAAGGCGGCAATATCAGCCTAGAGGTAGCAGATTTATTGCTGATGCAAGGCGACAGTAAAATTACTACCAATGCAGGTCTTGAAAGCCAACCAGGGGCAATTGGTACTGGCGGGAACATTAAGATTGACACCCAATTTTTAGTTGCACTACCCTCAAAATCAAAGGGTAGTGATATAACCGCCAATGCAACTTATGGTGACGGTGGTCGTGTTGATATCACAGCTACTGGTATCTTTGGGATTGAATTTCGGGACAAGCCTAGAGATTTGTTAAATGACATCACCGCTAGTTCAGAGTTTGGTGGCAATCCGGGAGTGGTGAACATCAATCAAGTGATTGATCCCAGCCAGAATTTAGTGGAATTACCTGCAAATGTTGTCGATCCCAATGACCAAATCGCCCAAAATCCTTGTAGTAAAGGTGTTGCGAGTGAATTCACAATCACAGGACGTGGTGGACTGCCTCCTAGCCCCAACGAAGACTTAAGCCAAGAAGCTACTCAGGTTGCTTTAGTTGAACCAGTGTCAATCGTCAGTAATGTAAAATCACCGCAGAAAACCTCCTCCAGCGATAATTCAAAATCCCAAATTCCCAGCCCGATTGTGCCAGTTAAAGGATGGGTATTCAATAATAAAGGTGAAGTAGTTCTCACCGCTTACAATCCAAACGTCACTAGAACCCATCGTCTACCTAAAAATTTAAGCAGTTGTCCTGCACGATAAGACCCATAAAAAAGGTGAAAACAATTATTTTTGTGAATTACTTGACAGGATAAATTAAATATGAATAGAAAAAAGCAGAGAGGGCGATGTCTACGACGGGTGGTTCCTGAGCGCAGCCGAAAGGCTACGCCTACGCTCAAAGCAAGATTTTTCTCGAAAATTAGCCATTACAAATCTAGACTCTATAGTAGTCAGGTGCGATCGCTAATTTTAGTAGTTCTGTTATTTTTCTTGTCTGTGGGAGGAGTGCTGGTTACTACCCAAGTTTGGGCATCAACTGCGATCGGACAAACTCAACAAGAGCCTTTACAGTTGGTACAAGAAGCCAAATCACTTTACCAAAACAGACAATTTGAGTCAGCCCTAACCGTTTGGGAACAAGTTGCTACGGCTTTTGCGGCGCGAGAGGATAAACTCAACCAGGCAATGGCGTTGAGCAATCTTGCCCTCACATCTCAACAACTCGGTAGGTGGGAGCAAGCCAAAAAAGCGATCGCTACCAGCTTAAATATCCTCCAAACACAGCCAAAAACACCAGAGCAATCACAAATCCTCAGTTCCACATTAGATATCCAAGGACAGTTGCAATTAGCAGTAGGAGAATCAGAAGCAGCCTTAGCAACTTGGAAACAAGCGACTGAAATTTATCAAAATCTCGGCAATCAAAATGGTGCAATTAGAAGCCAGATTAACCAAACCCAAGCCATGCAAGACTTGGGTCTTTACCCAATGGCTTGCAAGACCTTACTAAAAACTTTAAAGCTTGATTATCAAAACTGCCAGATTACAAAAGAAGAACTGCAAACCTTAAAAGAACGATTTGTCAACCAGGAAAATTCCTCTTCTTTAGATATCCTGGCTTTGCGTAGTCTCGGCAATGTTTTACGAGTTGTTAGTCAACTCGAACAATCGCAAATGGTCTTGTCCGCAGCTAGTCAATTAGCTCAACAATCAGGAGATTCGCAAAATCTGGCTGCTATTTACCTGAGTTTAGGCAATACAGCCCGGTCTTTGGGTAATAGAAAAATACAGTTGGGAAAACCAAGCGAACAACAGCTAGCCCTTACACAGTCTATATGCATTCAAGCAGCCAGTATAACCAATGCTACCCAATTTTATCAACAGGCTGCTACTTGCTATCGCCAAGCTGAATCATCTACCTCATCAGATATTAAAAGACAAGCTCAATTGAATCGATTCAGCCTTTTGGTACAAACTCAACAATGGTCTGAAGTACCAACCTTGCTATCTGAAATCACGTCTCATCTCAATGACTTACCTATTACTCATCCCACTGTCTATGCTCACATCAAACTTGCTCAAAGTTTGATGTGTCTGCAATCAGGACTGAGTGAAAACTCATCAAATGCTTTATCATCCCCGATTCTGCAACTATGTAGCTTTGTAAAAAATACACCTACGGGCACTGGTGTTAAAACTCTTGAATCCTCAAAAATTCCCTCATGGCCGGAAATTGGGCAAATTTTACAAACCGCCCTCAACCAAGCTCAACAATTGCAAGACAAGCAAGCCGAAGCCGATGTGCGTGGTTATCTTGGGGGAGTTTACCAGCAAATGGGGAAATTGACAGAGGCACGACAATTAACTGAACAAGCTTTACAGCAGAAATCTGCTTTTAATGATTCTAGTATTACTTATCTTTGGCAGTGGCAGTTAGGACGGATTTACCAAACTCAACAAAACCAAAAAAGCGCACTTCAAGCCTACACCTTAGCCTACGAAACTCTTCAGTCTTTGCGTCAAGACTTAGTTGGTATTAACCCAGAAATTCAATTTACTTTTCGGGATAGTGTAGAACCAGTCTATCGAGAACTGGTGAATTTGCTCTTGCAACCCCAAGCTTCTCAACAGATAAAGCAAACGGAGATTAATCAGGAAAATCTTAAACTTGCTCGTGATGTTATAGAAGCACTCCAACTAGCAGAACTGACCAACTTTTTTCGGGAAGCTTGTATAACCAGTCAACCCCAACCAATTGACCAGGTAGATCCAAATGCTGCGGTTATCTATTCGATTATTTTGCCCGATCGGCTGGCTGTCATCTTGTCTAGACCTCAAAAGGATTTAAAATACTATGCAACGCCTCTGAAGCCTAGTTCCCAGCCAGGGGAAGTTGGGGAGGTCGAGCGTGTCTACGATAATATGCTTGCTGGCTTCAGCCGTTACATCTCCAGTTCTGGCTCAGATTCACTTCTTCCACAAAAAACTTTTTATGACTGGTTAATCCGACCAATTGAGCCAGAACTGCAAAAGGATGACATTAAAACTTTGGTGTTTGTACTAGATGGAGTTTTGCGTGCAGTACCCATGTCGGCACTTTATGATAGTCAGAAGCAGAAGTATCTGATTGAAAAATATAACCTTGCCTTGAGTCCAGGGTTGCAGTTGTTGTATTCACCTTCGCTTTCCCCAAACAAATTGCAAACTTTAGTGGGAGGTTTGGCTGAGGCTAGGCAAGGGTTTTCCAAACTGCCGGGAGTGGAACAGGAAGTTCAGGAGATTACAAAAATAGTTCCCACAGAAGTTCTTTTAAACCAAGAATTTACCCGCAGTCGCTTGAAAGTTCAAATCAACAATGTACCCTTCCCCATTGTTCACTTAGCAACCCACGGTCAGTTTTCTTCCCAGGCTGAGAATACCTTTTTGTTGACTTGGGACGGTCGGATTAATGTTAAAGAATTAGACCAATTATTGCAAGCACGCGATCGCCCTGGTCGAAGTCCTTTAGAATTATTAATTTTGAGTGCTTGCCAAACCGCCGCAGGTGATAATCGAGCGATTCTGGGACTAGCAGGGGTGGCGGTGCGTTCAGGGGCACGTAGTACATTAGCAACGCTGTGGTCAGTAGAAGATGAATCTACATCTGAACTGATGAACAAGTTCTATTCAGAATTGAACCAACCTGGGGTAACTAAAGCTGAGGCACTTCGTCAAGCTCAGTTGTCCCTGTTGCGATCGCCAAATTATAGTCGTCCTTACTACTGGGCACCATTTGTTTTAGTAGGTAATTGGTTGTAGTCAGCAAGTAATATACTGTATTTTCGGAATTGAGCATTAATCATGAGTATCACTTTAATTAGAACTTAGACTTTACCAAAAGATAACCCATGTTAAATAGTCAACAATTGATTGGTCTAATTACGATAGGGTTGTTTCTTATCGGGACGCAACCAACAATTGCCCAATCAACTGCAAATACTCCAACGCCGACTAATCGCTTAAAACCCCAACGGATAATATTCAAACCACCACCAAATCAAGATAAGCCAAAATCTACATCATCGGGTGGATCGCGTAGTAATTGGCAATGTCCTCAAGATGCAACATTAGACACTACCCCAGCCAATAAAATCCCTTTGATGCTTCTTGCTCCCACTGACAGCAACTATGGATTGACTATAGCAGAGCATCCGACATTTTTAGTGTATTTGCCGCAAACATCTGCCAAGCAAGTAGTCTTAAGCTTGGTGACAGAAGACAATCACCATCATTCCCAAAGCTTTATTCCTATTAAAGGTGAACCTGGTATTATTAGCCTCAAGTTAGCAGATAGCTTCCCCCCTCTGGAAGTAAGCAAAAATTATCAGTGGTCTTTAGTGTTGATATGTGGGGAAAAACCTAACCCTAACGATCCGGTAATCACCTCGTGGGTACGCCGTGTAGTTTTACCTCAACTCCAGAGTCAGCCGAGGACAACTTTGGAGCAGGTAGATGCTTACAGTGAACAAGGAATTTGGTACGATGCTGTCATTAATCTAGCTCAAATCAGAAATGCTCAACCTAATGATCAAGTCATAGCAGATATCTGGACTGACTTTCTTAAGTCGGTAGGACTAGAAGCGATCGCTACTCAACCAGTTCAATTGTAGAAGTCGTTAACTGTTTTTCTCGTAACTGCTGCTCGATAAAAGCCTGATTTTCCTGGCTTTCTGACTGCTTGAGGTATTTAATGGCAATTGCAGAAGCCAGGGGATGGTCTTGGCACATTTCTAAAAGCAGTGCCAAAGTATGATGGAATTGGAGTCTTTCAAGTTGCTTGTGAGTAACCAACTCTAAGGCGACTGCTGACCCCAAAAACACTAACAGCGAGGGAATGATGGGTACCCACCAGCCCAAGCAAAAGGCTAAAAAGCCAATCCCCAAAAGCCCAGCACCAGCCAAGATTATACTGGCAGCGATCGCGATTGAAGACCTTAACTGTCGGCTAACTAATGCTCCTAATCCCGCCCAAACTAAAATCCACAGCCATTCTATGGGTTCTTGCCAAACCCGAAGCAAAGGTCTGCCATCAACAACAGCACTAATTATTTGACTGATAATGTTGGCATGAATACTCACCCCAGTCATCGGCTGCGAAGAACTAAATAAACCACTGTTATAGGGCGTATAAAATACATCTTTAATGCTTGTAGCAGTAGTGCCAATCAAAACTAGGCGATCGCGTAAACTATTAGGAGGAATGGTCTTTTCCAAGATATCCCTTAAAGGGAAAGTAGCAAAATTTTCCTGATTTCCTCTAAAGTTCAGCAAAATTTGATAACCTCCAGAATCGGCATGGACGTAGCCTCCATCATTGCCCACAAACCTTTCAAACACTGCTTTACCCCAACGCAACCTTTGACGTTGGGGATCGTTGTCAACTAATTTTATGGTTATTTTTTCGTCCTCTAAATAGTGCTGCGCCAGTTTCATTGCCAAACTGTAGCGTATTTCATTTTGCGAGAGTACTGATAATAATGCACGACGCACCTTACCATCTGCATCCACCACCTGATCGGCAAAGCCCACTCTTTTTTGGTTGAGAGTGGGAGGAGGCGCAATAGTATTAATCTTACTTCCCACAACTTTTTCAATTCCATATAAGTTTGGAGTTGATTGGAAAATGTTAACTAAGTCCTGATGCCCAGGTTCTACAGGCAAATCTCGATAAATATCTAAACCAATAGCTTTAGGTTCTTGGGCTTTAATATTAGCAATTGCCTTCGCTAAAACTTGATCAGGAATAGGCCACTTTCCTGCCTTTTTTATATCTTCTTCATCAATAGTGACAATCGCTATCCGTTTCTCTGGTGACTCTTGCAACAGTCGCCAGCGAAAAAACTGGTCAAGTATACTCCACTCGCCACCCTGCAACAGTCCACCAAAGCGCAGCAGCAGAATAGGTACAGTCACACATATAGCAATCCGTGGTATCCAAAATAAGCCAATTCGCCGTTGCAAAACTTCTGCCTTGGCTTTTTGTCTAGCTTGTGCCAAAAGTTTATTAGCTTGTGCTAGTGCTTGCAGTGACATTTGGGCTTGGCGTTTGGCTAATTCCTGACTAGCGGCTAAAAATTGATAATCTAAATCGCCAAGGCTTTTACCTAATGCCCAAGCTAAGGTATCATGTAAAACCTGTCCTCGCAATAAGTAGGATTCATCTTCGCAAGCTGATGTTGACCAGGCTGCGATCGCTTCTGCATAAGGTCGCAACTCTGCTAATTTACGATTAACCCAGTTTTGGTTAAAGACAGCTTTGTAAATGCGATTATATACCTTGAGCTTACCTTGCTGCTCAACTACTAACCCTGACAATCGTAATTCGATTTGTTCAGGAGTACCATCAGCAGAAATTTCTCCAAGACGTAAAATTTGCTGGTATAACTCTAATAATCTACCTGTACGTTTTTCATTTCTGTGCAAAATGCGATCGCGAATCGTCCTTAAATGCTCAGGTTCATCTTGAGATTCCCAATTCTCAACAATGTGCGACCTTACTACTTGCTCAACCGATGAAAATCTTTGAGCAGTTGACTCCAAAACTATAAACTGACACAGCTTTTGCGTCAGAAACGGTTGCCCACCTGTCCATTCTAATATCTGCATGAGAACCCCTTCGGGGTTACTTACTCTCTGGTTCAAACCATCCATTAATGGTTGCACTTCTTCAGGCTGAAATCCTTGCAGTTCTATCGCCTTGCCAATATTGAATGGTGTCTGCGTCTTATCTCTAATCAGTTCGTTAGGATTTGCAACCCCTAATAGTGCAAAAGTCAAACGCTTATATTCATCATTAACTTCTCGTTGTTGAAAGAAGAACCTAATTAAAGCAAAAAAATCATCCAATGAAAAATTCTGACTTAAAACGCGATCAATTTCATCGATAAAAATAACTATATTTTCCTTGACCTCTACTAACAGTACTTCTTCAATAAATTGGCTCAAGCACTGCACCGGTGAAAGCAAATCTCGCCGCTCACGCCACCAACTTCGCCATTGAATTTTTGAGTGCAGTTGGCAACTACTCACCAAAGATTGGACAATCCCTGCATACCACTTTTCTGGAGTTACATCCTGTGTTCCCATTCCTGTCAAGTCAATAAACGCACAAATAATTCCTTCTGCTTGTAGCCTTTGCATCATCTGCACTCGCAAGCTAGACTTGCCCATCTGCCGCGAGTTCAGCACATAACAAAACTGACCCCACTTTAGGCGCTCATAAAATTCTGTATCAGCAAGTCGTTTCACATAGCTAGGAGCGCTACTCTCAAGGCTTCCTCCAATTTGATATTCAAAGTTTGGCTTCGCTGCTGTCATCAAGGCTGTCCTTTATATTTTCCAATATATATTTTTGTTTTAATTTCATATACAGGCATACAAATAATCTATTATCTAGCATTTATATAAAATAATTATACTATTTTCATTCATTAACAGACTTTTCCTGACTTTTACCTATTTTCGATTTTTTAGTATTCTTAATTAATTAATAAATATCCTGATTTTTTCCTATTGTATTATTCATGATATAGCATAAACATAATGGCATGGATTAAATAAACTTACAAATGAAGTTTTTGTAGCAAAAAATGATAATTTTATGGTTAGTAAAGATTATTGTAATAGCTTTGACCAAAAGCTACGTCAGCTTGATGATGTGAATGGTGATGAAAAAGCTGATATTCTTGGTTTTGCTCAAAATGGAACTTATGTAGCTTTACTTAATAATCAGACAACACCACTTCCAATACATAATCAGTATGTTATAGCTGGTTACTTACCTTCCTGGGGTATTAGTAATACTACTAATCCTAAAACTATTCCTGTTAATAAGCTGACACATTTATTCTATGCCTTTGCAGATGTCGATACACAAGGTAACGTTAAACTGAGTCAAGATGGTCAGGATGGTGACATCAATCTATTAAAATGTCTCAAAGCTCAAAATCCCAACCTTAAAATTCTTGTTTCTATCGGTGGTGCAGGAGAAAATGATTTTTCCTTAGCAGCTTCTAGGGCACAATCTAGAATATTCTTCGCCCAATCTGCTATCAATTTCATGAAAAGTAATGGTTTCGATGGCATCGATATTAATTGGGAATTTCCTAGGAAAGAAGAGAATAGTAATTACACTCAATTGCTGGGGGAGCTACGTCAACAGCTTAATAACGCATCTACTACAGATGGAAATAAATATCTGCTGACTACTGCCCTTTCTGCTTCTCCCTATCAATTGTCTCCATCAGATTACGCTGATGCTCCTTACGATTTAAACTCAACTGTTTTGAAAACTACTTCTGAATATGTTGACTTTATCAACGTAATGACCTATGACTATCACGGTAGTTGGGAAAACACAACTAATCACCAAGCTGCTTTGTATAAAAGTAGCAGCGATCAATCATATAATAGTGATAAACTCAACGCCGACTGGTCAGTTAAAAAGTATTTGAGTGCTGGTGTTGAAGCTAAAGATATTGTTTTAGGAGTTCCTCTCTACAGCCCCACCTGGGCGGGAGTGAAATCTGGTTCTGACAATGACGGATTGTTCCAAAGTGCTACCCCAGTAAATGATCCACTTTTGTATAGAGATATCCATAATCAGGTGGGTACAAATGGATATCAATACTACTTGGATGATAGCGCCAAAGTTCCATATATTTATAATTCTCAAAGACAAGAATTTAGTACCTACGAAGATAAACAATCAGTCCTCGAAAAAGTTAATTATGTTGAACAACAAGGTCTAGGTGGAATATTTTTCTGGCAACTCTTAGGTGACTTGCCAATCAATCATTCTGATTCATTAGTTAATGTTGCTGCTAATTTGTTGTAGAACTTATTATCATGTAGAATCCGCAGAAGCTGTATATAGTAAATACTAGGAATATAGATAGACAATAAAAACAGGTATTTCCTAAGCATCCATGAACTCAAAATCAGCCTTTACCTGGGAAAAAGCTAAACAGGTTGCCGAGCAATTTGTCTTCAACAATCTTGGAGAACACCTTAAAGATATTGAAATAGACGTGCTTCGAGGCTCGTGGGAGGGTCTGACTTATGAAAAGATGGCAGAGCAGTACCATCTCTCTGTAAATTACCTCAGAGGAGATGTGGGCCCTCATCTGTGGCGAAAGCTTTCAGAGGGGTTAGGGGAAGAGGTAACAAAGAGTAACTTTAAAGGAGGGTTGGAGAGAGCCGGGGAAAAAGAACTATATACACATATTGACAGCAATGTCAACCAGCCAAAAGCCTCGTTAGCAGATCTACCGTTTCCAGACGGTTCAGTTCCTCTGGATTCTCCTTTTTATGTGAAGCGAGATGCTCTAGAGTCTGTTTGTTACGAAACAGTTGTCAAACCCGCTTCCCTAATTCGGATTAAAGCACCGAAGATGATGGGCAAAACTTCATTGCTTACCAGGATTCTGGCTCATGCTGAATCCCAGAATTATCAAACAGTATATTTGGATTTAAGTAGTGTAGAGCGGGCAATCTTAACGAATTTGGACAAGTTCGTGCTTTGGTTGTGTTTTATGGTTGGTCGGAAGTTAAAGTTAGAAAATCGATTAAAAGATTATTGGGAAACAGAAATTTTAGGTAGCAATGATAACTGTACAGTGTACTTTGAGGAGTATTTATTGCCACAAATAAATTGTCCTTTGGTATTAGGGTTAGATGAAGTTGATCGAATTTTTCCCTATAACCAAGTGATTGAAGACTTTTTCGGGATGCTGCGAAGCTGGCATGAGAAAGGGAAAATTTCTGAGCAATGGAAACAACTTAGGCTAGTGATGGCACATTCTACCGAAGTTTATATCCCCTTAGACATGAACCAATCTCCCTTTAATGCAGGGCTAGCAGTGGCATTGTTGGAATTTGACCACAAGCAGGTGATAGATTTGGCTCACCTTCATCGACTGAATTGGAATGATACTCAGGTAAAGGAATTAATGAATGTAGTGGGAGGACATCCTTATCTGCTGCGGTTAGCAATGTACGAAGTTTACACTACAAAGGCAACGCTAAAGCAGCTATTACAAGATGCTTCCACTGAAGCGGGAATTTACAGCAACCATCTGCGGTGGTACTTAGAGATGCTGCACTCGGAAGAGACTCAAGGTTTAAAAGAAGCCTTAAAAAAGGTGGTCAATTCACTTGAGCCAGTGGAATTAGATTCAATGCAGATTTATAAGTTGCACAGTATGGGATTAGTACACCAACAGGACAATCAGGTAATGCCTAGATGCAATTTGTACCGTGAGTATTTCCGCAGAGTGTTGTAAGTAGCCATCCGTTTCAATTCTGCTGCTAAGTTTAGATAAAAACCATCACAGGTTAACAGGGAACTATTCAAACGCAAAGAGAGGAAAATAAGTAATTAACTTTATTTCCTTATTCTACTCAAACGAAATTACACACTCAACGCAAAATTCTTATGAATCTTAAGCCTTATTTTCTACAAAATCCGATAACTTCATTCCTCATGAGCAAAACATTGACCCGTACAATCAATAAAGTTCCTGCTATTGGACTGGTATTTTGTTCCTTTTTTACTGCCTCATTTGTATTACCTGAATTTACCGATACTGTTTTGAAGAAAAGCGAAACAACAGCCCAAGCACAACAGATAAATGGAACTCAATATATAGTACAACCTGGTGATTTTTTATCGAGTATTGCTGAGAGATTTTATGGTGATGGTAGCGAAGCTTCGTCGAGAAGAATTTATGAGGCTAATCGGGCTGTAATTGGAACTGATCCGACTCAACTCACGGTTGGAATGGTACTTATTATACCTGGAGCCAATCAATCTCAATCCAGTCTTGTTGCTAGCAGGGGTAGTTTCCAGGATATGCTACTAGCCCTAGGGCAAAGAGAAACAGGACAACAAAATCCACCTTATAATATTGAAAACCAGTTGGGTTTTATTGGCAAGTATCAATTTGGTGAAGCTCTATTAATTGACCTTGGATACTATCAAGCTAATGTTTATTATGGCAATGGTGCTAGTAGAAATGAGTGGCAGGGTACGTGGACAGGGAAAAATGGTGCTAATAGCAAGCAAGATTTATTAAATAATCAGAATAATGTGCAAGAAAGGGCTATTCAAGAAGCTTTCGCATTGAACTTGAATCGGATCAACAGTCAACTTCAACAGAATGGACTCTCCGTAAAACAATTTATCGGACAACAACGAGGAGGAGTAGTCATCACTACATCTGGACTTCTTGCAGCTGCTCATCTGCGTGGCGAAGGAGGGGTTGTCCAACTGCTGTTGTATAACCAGGATTCTCAAGACGAAAATGGCACTTCTATTCTCGATTATTTAAGAGAATTTGGCGGATTCCAAACTCCGTTTGACTAAGAAAAACACTACTTGTAGCGACCTGCAATACTAATCGCTCAAACCTGCAATCATCGTTGCCCACCTACTTAATCCATACTCCTTGTTTACCAAAATACGTGCAACTATAATTCACACATTCTTTGCTTTGGAGCAAAGAGCTTCTCAGAAGAGCCATAGTGTTAAACAATGGTAAAATCGGCGCTTGTGATAGTACTGGCCTGTACCTGACTAAAGATTGTCAAAAGCTCATTACTGCTGGTAATAGTCATCAAAGTATCGTTTGCACTATTAGCAGTACCTTGGATAATCGTCAGGTCAGCAAACGTTAGACCACCTGAAAGCCCAATGAAATCTTCACCATCAGTAAAGTCAACAATAGTATCAATCCCATGTCTAGGTGCAAATACAAACAGGTCGCTGCCACTACCCCCAATTAGAATATCTGCACCAAAACTGCCAACAAGAGTGTCATTGCCAGTACCGCCCCGCAGCAGGTCGTCTCCACTTAACCCTTGTAAATAGTCATTGCCACCCTGACCGTTGATAACATCATTAGAATTCTCAAAGCCACTGGTATTATTGTCAAGGTCGTTGAGGAAAGTAACCGAGTTTTGATTGAAAATACTCTGGCTTTGTTGATTTGCATTGAAAACATCAAAGCTGTCTTGAAAGGCCATCTGTCCATTAAACAGAAGATTGCCGATGTCCAACGATGCACCTGTAGTCTTACGAAGATTATCTAGATTTTCGAGAGCAAAATTCTGTAGAATGACCCCAGTATCCTTAACACCCTCGAAGGTGATGAGCAGGTCACTTTCATTCTGAGTCAGAAGCATATTTCTGGTGGTTAGCTCATTACCCTCAAATTTCAGAGTATCTATTTCCTTAGACACCTTTTCTGATGGGTTAATTCCTCTTCCTACACCATCAAAGTCAGTGATTGTATCAATGCCGTCACCAAGATGAACTGTAAACAGATCGCGATTTCCACCACCAGTCAGGGTATCATTTCCTTTTG
Organism: Chroococcales cyanobacterium; assembly: GCA_038259325.1. Taxonomy (GTDB): domain Bacteria; phylum Cyanobacteriota; class Cyanobacteriia; order Cyanobacteriales; family Nostocaceae; genus Nostoc. The sequence goes on from JBBSOX010000014.1 coordinate 17,698, forward strand.
TACCTATAATGTTTTCAATGCCATCCCCACCCGTAAGGATGTCATTACCGTCACTTCCGGTTAAAAGAAGGCTGTTTGCTCCCTTGGGTCGGGCATCGTTGTCCAAAATTGTGAGCGTAGCCTTATTTTGTAACAGACCGATGATTGAGCCACCTGTAGCGTTGCTCAAGGTGAGGTTGATAGTCTTATTACCTTCGATAATATCATTATCAATGATGGGAATGTCTACGGTCTTGATTCTCTCCCCATCTGCAAAGTTGATTGTTATCGGGGAAGCATTGAAGTTTTTAGGGCTTGTAGCAGTGCCATCACTCAAAAGAATTGTGGCGCTAACTGCCCCTTTATCATCCAATGGGCGAAATACGGTGATTGGTGCTACGGGTGTGCCATCCTCATTAACGCTGAATTTATCGGCAGTAAAGATTAATGAGTCTAGCGCTACTGAATCATTCTTAGCAAAGGCTTCTACAATTTTATCAAGAAACTCATCTGAGGGTGGAAAACTAGCTGGGTCTGAGAAAGGTCGGCTTGTATCCTGAATCAATTTGTCAAGCCCTGAGGGGACGCCTTGCAATATAATTCTCGCTGGTGTCGTTTCAACATTGCGATATGCGTGGATTTGACCTTTAGGAATGTCAACAAAAGTTCCAGGAGTTGCAGTTATAACTTGATTATTTAGCTGAAACTTTACTTTTCCCTCTACAATATAGAATCCCTCATCTTGTGCAAGGTGGATGTGCGGTGTAGTTCCAACATTTGGTGGAACGTATACATCGAATAAATCGTATTGATAGTTAGTATTTTCGCCAGTTGCTATAAACTTAACTGAGTCGCCAACTACCCAATATGATTGGTTTGATGAATTAGATGACATGTCTTGAGAAAAAATTCTTTCCATTGTAGTTCTCCTTTTAAGATAGTTTGTTTTACAAATAATTCTTAATGGCAAAATATCTGTTTCAAATTTTCTGTTCTTTGGACTCCTTTAACAATCGTCCATCTTCCATGTGAACGATGCGATCGGCAATATCAAGGATTCGGTTATCATGAGTAACTAATAAGATTGTGCATCCCTGCTCTTTGGCTAAACGCTGCATAAGTTCTACAACATCGCGTCCTGATTTCTTATCAAGGGCAGCCGTCGGTTCGTCTGCAAGAACAAGTTGGGGATGACTAGCTAAGGCACGAGCAATCGCCACTCGTTGCTTTTGTCCTCCAGAAAGATTGTCTGTATAATAATCGACGCGATCGCCTAAACCAACTGTATTAAGAATGTCACTTGCCAACTTATCCATATCTTGCCCTAGATACTTGTTATGCAGTTCTAAAGACATTCGTACATTCTGTTTTGCTGTTAAGAAGGTTAGCAAGTTATGTGCTTGAAAAATGTAGCCAATTTGCTTTCGCACTTCCATGATTTGCCGCTTATTTGCACACGACATCTCCTGCCCTAATATCTTGAGGCTACCTTCTTGCATTGAACGTAAACCTCCTATCAGCGTTAGTAGTGTGGTTTTACCAGAACCGGATGGCCCGGTCATAATCACAATCTCACCTGGATAAATATCTAGATTAATATCAAACAAGGTCTGCTTGCGAAGTTGTGCTAAACCAAAGTAGTAGTTAAGCTGTCGAACAGAAATAACAGGTTTTTGATCATAATTTTGAGTTTTATATTTTGAGTTTTGAGTTTCTTGAATAGATTCTTTTAGCATGAATATTCAATGAATTACGAGTTTCAGTTTTGTTATGGACAATTAGTATGAGTAGAAATTTATGAGTTGAGATGTGAGGCTTTGACAAACTTCAACTCAAGATTTCATCACATTTTCTAGAAGGGTAAAGTCCTAAAAAATTAAAAATTTAGAAGATATCAGCAGGATCAGCAGCTCGTAGCTTTCGCATAGCGATCGCTCCGGCTCCAGCACACATGATCATAGTCAACACCAGCAGCGCGATCGCACGGTTCAGTTTCATTGCGATCGGCAGAAGCGTTGCAGACCTAAAAAGAGTATAAAGTCCATTTGCAAGTAGAAAACCTGGTATAAAGCCCAAAATCGCTAAAAAAAGCGCCTCTTGAATAATAATCCCAATTAAATACCTATCACTGTAGCCCATTGCCTTCAATGTTGCGTATTCTGGCAAATGATCAGAAACATCTGTGTATAAAATTTGGTAGACGATGACTGCTCCGACTAAAAAACCGACTGCTACGCCAAGTCCAAAGATAAAGCCGATAGGAGAACCTGTTTCCCAGTATGTGCGTTCACGGGCGGTGAATTCATTAAGAGTTAGCACCAGCAAATCATCGGGCAAAATTGTTCGCAAATTTGCCTGCACTTGCTCAATTGATGTATTAGGTTGCAGTTTAATGATACCTACATCAATTTCATCCGCTTTACGACGAGTAAAGAGTCTTAAAAAAGTAGAATCACTCGTGATGATATTGCCCTCAGCAGAAAAGGAAGAACCGAGTACAAATAATCCAACAACCTTAATTTCAAAGTTATTAACCTGAACAGAAATTGGGTTCTGCTTCTTTAATAAAGCAGATACATTTCCCAGTTGAGGAAGCCCTCCTTTGTCGAACAATGCTCGATTTAATAACTTCAGTTTATCCAAGTTTTGATTCACATCTGGAGAATTAAAGGCTGACCGATTTGGATCAATCCCGTAAACAAAGACTTGACGACTAGCTTGGCTGTCAGGATTTCGCCACGTTGCTTGACCAATATACAACGGTCTAACGGATGCTACACCATCAACACCTAATGTTTGATAGAGCTTGTCTCTTGAGAAACTTTTGACTGATGCAAGGTTATCAGATAACTTATTCACTAAAAACAAGTCTCCTTGAAGTGTGGCGTATGGGCTAACCTGTGAATCAAACAATGCATCCCTGACACCAAGTTGAAAAAACATCAAAAAATCGGCAAAGGTAATTCCCGCGATCGCAGCCAGCAGACGGGTTTTTTGGCGACTCATTTGCAGCCAAGCTAGCGGTGTTTTACGGAATAATTTACGAAACATAAAATTTTGATATTAGAGTGTCTACTGACTATTGCTTGATAACGCCTTGGGTTGAATAGCGACTTGTACCTGCAAGTTGGTTAAATTCGCAACCCGTCGGCTATCGTCTGGATTGAGTTGAATTCTCACTTGAATTACCTTGCGATCAAGATTTTCTCCGGGTTCGCCACTAGTCACTTCTTGAGGGATCACCTGCAATCCAATTAAACGAACGGTTCCACGAAGACTACCAGAAAATGATTCGCTTGTGATTATCGCTGGTTGACCTTGCTGAATTTTCTCAATATCAGTCTGATAAACCTCCGCCACAACTTGCATCTGGTCAGTTTGTCCTAGTTCAGCAATGCCATCTGTGCCAACGACTTCTCCAGGTTTAGCGTAAATATCGAGAATGCGACCTGCCATCGGTGCGCGGATGTATGCTTGGGCTAAGTCACCATTAGCCTTTTTGACTGCTGAGATTGCCTTATCTACCTCAGCTTGAGCTACCTGTATATCAACCGGACGCACCTCAGTAATCTTCTCTAAGGTAGCTCTGGCTTGTCTGATTTGCTGCTGTATTGTATCTGCGGTTTGGTTTTGTTTAGCTTTAGCTTCGTTAAGCTGTGCTTGTGTTGTTTCTAAAACAAGCAGCTTTTGATCTCGCTCTGAAGAAGCGATCGCTCCTTCTTGGTAAAGTGAGAAGTAGCGATTGTAGTTAGAGTTGGCAGTTCGCACCTCAGCTTCCCAACGAACAATCGTGGCTTGTTGACTAGCAATTTCACCTTTTAACTGCTTTTGAAGGCGAACAATTTCAGCTTTTTGGGCGGCAATTTCCCCAGATTTAGCGCCAGCTTTCACCTTTGCCAATTCTGAAAGCGATACCTTGACTTGTGCTTGCGTTTCAAATAAGGCATTTTCCAAACGAGTTTGTGCATCCATGATTGCAATGACCTGGCCTGCTTTAACGCCATCGCCCCGTTGCACTAGTAGTTTAGCCACGCGCTCATTGCTGAGAGTAGCAGGTACAGAGACTTTGATAACTTCCGTTGCTGGTTCTATGCGTCCTAAAGCGGTGATTTTGCGAACGATTGGAGCAGATTTTACAACGACCGTTGGCTGGGCATTCTGTCTGAATTGGGAAATGCTATAGAAAACAATTGTGCCTGAGATGGCAGTGGCAGCAACAATCAGGGCAAACGTCCATTGATGTGAACGTGATAATATTTGGAAGTTCATCTTGAGTTCTGTGTGGAGTGATTAATAGCTCTTTTATCTCACCTGAGATGTCCAGTCAGCCCAATCTTGAGGCTTTAAAAAAGTTTCATACAACTCGGCTTCTGGTGTATTAGGTTCTGGTTTATAGCCGTATTCCCAGCGAACTACAGGTGGTAGTGACATCAGAATTGACTCTGTGCGTCCATTTGTTTGCAGACCGAAGATTGTTCCACGGTCATAAACTAGGTTGAATTCCACGTAGCGACCTCTGCGATACAACTGGAAGTCACGCTGGCGATCGCCATATTCCATAAAGCGTCGCTGCTCTACAATCGGCACGTATGCTGGTAAAAAAGCCTCTCCACAGCTACCTACAAAAGCAAATAATTCTTCCCAGGTACGTGGTTCTATAGTTCCAATTTGGTTACTATAAACAGCAGCTGGATTTTCTAGATTCGGCCCCCGATACAGATGACCTTGACCATCTTGGTAGTCAAAGAAGATACCGCCCACACCCCGCATTTCCTGACGATGTTTCAGATAAAAATACTCATCACACCAGGGCTTAAACACTGGATAATGCTCAGGATGGTGAGCGTCACACGCTTGTTTGAGCGTGGAATGGAAATGAGCCACATCCTCAGCAAAAGGATAGTAAGGTGTTAAATCTATACCACCACCAAACCACCAAACTGGCCCTGCTTCAAAGTAGCGGTAATTGAGATGAACTGTTGGTATATAAGGATTGCGGGGATGCAACACTAGAGAAATGCCTGTGGCGTAGAATTTATGTCCAGCTGCTTCAGGACGTTGTGCCAAAATTGAAGATGGAAGATAGGAACCCCAAACTTCGGAGAAGTTGACTCCACCTTGTTCAAAAACCGCACCATCACGTAGAACGCGCGATCGCCCTCCACCTCCTTCAGGACGTTCCCATGTATCTTCTTGAAATGTGCCTACGCCATCGAGTTGTTGCAAGTCCTGACAAATGTTATCTTGCAACTGCTGCATAAATTGGCTGACTCTAGCCTTTGCATCAGCTGGAGGTAAAGATTTGGATTGGGTTGCTTGAGAAGTCGAAGCAGTCATTATCATCTCAACTTAATCTCCTGAAAGGTGAATATCTATTCTTGTGAGGTGAGCATTTTGCCCGCTTAGTTTGTATGACAAGCAAGATTCTTACCCCACAAGAGTTTCAGAGCTAGAAAGTTCAATTGCCAAGTTTAGCTAACCAACGAGCAGCATCTTTGGCATGGTAGGTCAGAATTAAGTCAGCGCCAGCCCGTTTAAAGCCAGTCAATGTTTCCATGACCACTCGCTGTTCGTCTATCCAACCGTTGAGCGCTGCGGCTTTAATCATGGAATATTCGCCAGAAACGTTATAAGCAGCAACAGGTAATTGGCTTGCTTCCTTAACACGCCAAATAATGTCCATGTATGCTAAGGCTGGCTTCACCATGAGCATATCAGCCCCTTCAGCAACATCAAGTTCAACTTCTTTGAGGGCTTCACGGGTATTACCAGGGTCCATTTGGTATGTGCGGCGATCGCCAAATTGTGGTGTTGACTCAGCAGCATCTCGGAAAGGGCCATAGTAAGACGAAGCATACTTTGCGGTATATGAAAGAATCGGAGTGTCAAGGTAGCCAGCTTCATCCAACCCAATCCGAATTGCCTGCACAAACCCGTCCATCATCCCCGAAGGAGCGATGATATCTACACCAGCTTGAGCTTGAGAAATCGCTGTTTTCTTCAGCAACTCTAGTGTTGGATCATTCAAGACGCGCCCAGTCAAGTCACCAACTTCCAGATAGCCACAGTGTCCATGACTAGTGTATTCACATAAACAGGTATCAGCAATGATAATTAGTTCTGGCACTGCTTGTTTCACAGCACTAGCAGCTTTCTGCACAATACCACAATCATGCCATGCGCCCGTTGCTTCTAAGTCTTTATCTTGAGGAATGCCAAATAGGATAATTGCAGGGATGCCAAGGTCGTAAACTTCCTTGGCTTCTTCTACGATTTTGTCTACCGACAACTGGTAAACACCAGGCATGGATTTCACTTCTTTGGCAATTCCTTTACCAGGTACGGCAAAGAGGGGGTAGACGAGATCACTGGTTGTTAAAACAGTCTCACGCACCATCCGACGAAGTTGCGGATGACTTCTCAGGCGACGAGGGCGATGAATTGGAAACATACTGGTGATTAAAGATAAAAAAGGACGGTTTGTAGAGACGAGTTTTGTCATCAAACCTTAATTGCATTAAAGTTTTATCTGCTAAACCCGCCTTTACTATTAGTCATCCATCAAACGGATTTGATGTAACGAAACAATGCAGGTTATTCTACGTTCTTCGCAAATATGCTCTACCAGCAAGTTTCTTATACCATTTCACGAAAAATCTGATACAGATGTAAACCTTGAAAGCATTGCTGTATCTAAGTTTTTTAATTGCGGTAGCGTTAGCGAGGAACGAGCGTCATTGCGAATTGCGAATTGGTATTAGCCCCGGTGGACTGTCTTAAAAATTTCCTCCAAAATGTCCTGCGCTCCCTGTTGCCGCAAACTTTGAGCCAGTTGAATCCCTATCTGTTCTGCCTCGTTAACAAAACCAGTCACAGAATCTTTTACCACCTGTTTACCATCTACACTGGCGACTAACCCCGTTAACGTTAGTGTATCTGCCTGCAACTGGGTATCAACCCCAATTGGCACTTGGCAACCGCCTTCTAGTTCTCGTAAGAAGGCACGTTCGGCAAGAACGCGATCGCGGGTTGGGATGTGTTCAATTGCCTTAAGGAGCGACAGGACTTCTAGATCGTCGCTACGGCATTCAATGCCCAAGGCTCCTTGTCCGACAGCATAGAGAGAAACGTCAGTTGGCAAAACTTGATGAATGCGATTGCTCATCCCCAATCGCTTTAATCCGGCTACTGCCAAAATCAATGCATCATACTCCCCATCATCCAGCTTTGCCATCCGCGTATTCAAGTTTCCTCGCACATCTTTAAACGTGAAGTGGGGAAAATGGTGGCGCAACTGTGCTAGCCGTCGTAGGGAAGATGTACCAATCACTGCACCTTCTGGTAGCGTATCAATTTGCTTATCTTTGTATTTTTCATGCACAACTAAAGCATCTGCTGGGTTTTCCCGTTCTGTTACAGCCGCTAACATTAACCCCTCTGGCAAACAAGTCGGCAGATCTTTAAGGGAGTGAACAGCAAAGTCAATCTCTTCGTTTAGCATTGCCAATTCAAGTTCTTTGGTGAAGAGTCCCTTGTCCCCAATTTTGGCTAAGGCAACATCTAAGATTTTGTCGCCTTGGGTGGACATAGTTTGAACTTCAAAAGAAATATTAGGAAAGCGTTTCTGGAGTTGTTCTTGTACCCAGTAAGTTTGAATCAGAGCTAGTTGGCTTTTACGAGAACCAATGCGAATTGTGCGAGTAGAATTGGAAATCGTAGATGAAGTGGAATGGAGTGTAGTCATATAGCGTTAGTTAGAATTATTGCACAAATAGTTGGATTGTTTAACAGTTTCAAAAAAGAAAGCAACATTCTCTTCTGGAGTGTTTTGTAGAATACCGTGACCGAGGTTCATAATGTGTTTTTGGTTCCCTGCTTTGTTTATTGTGTCGAGAATGCAGTTGCGGATAAACTCTTGAGAACCAAACAACGCGCACGGATCAATATTTCCTTGAACTCCCATATCTGCACCGAGCCGTTGCCGTGCCACTGCCATATCAACAGTCCAGTCTACGCTAACGATATCTACGCCAGAGTGTGCCATGAAGTCCAAAATTCCAGCGCTGTTGTTGATATACAGAATCAGGGGTGTGTCTGGGTGGGTTGCTTTGACTTGTTGCACGACCCGTTGTAGATAAGGTAGAGAGAACGTCTTAAAATCGTGAGGGCTGAGTTGTCCTGCCCAAGAATCAAACAGTTGTACTACCTGTGCCCCAGAATCAATTTGATAACGTGCGTAAATGGCGATCGCATCTGCAAGTTTTGCGAGAAATTGATGCAGCATGGTTGGCTGTGAATAAGCCATACCCTTAATGATGGCGTAGTCTTTTGAACTTTTGCCTTCAATGCAATAAGCAGCTAGGGTCCAAGGAGCGCCAACAAACCCCAAAATAGTTGCTTGACCATTCACTTCTTTGTGCAGTGTTCTCAGAATCTCGCGCACAAATGGCAAACATGTTTCGGGATCAAGGGGTGTGAGCGCATCAATTTGCGCCTGTGTACGGATTGGGTTTTCAAATACTGGGCCTTTGCTTTCGATAATATCAAACGGTATGCCAATCCCAGGTAGCGGCGTGAGAATATCTGAGAACATAATCACCCCATCGGGCTTAAAGGCATAGAAAGGTTGCAGGGAAATTTCCACTGCCAAATCAGGGTTTTCAGAACGCTCTCGAAAAGAGGGATATTTTTGGCGTAAATCCCGATAGACCTTCATATAGCGACCCGCTTGGCGCATGATCCACACAGGCGGACGATCCAGTACTTCACCTCGGGCTGCTTGCAATAACCGATAGTTTTGCATATATCAAAGAATTCCTTGTTTAGTTGTTTACCAATTCGTGCAGATCATCAAACAGACAAATGGATTGTCAGACAGAAGACAAAATGACTTGTTTGACTACTCCCCGCGATAAATCGACGATGTGCAATCTAATTCACCAACACAGCAGAATGTTTTGCTGAATGCCCATTTGAATAATCTGATTTGCCCTGAGACGGCTCTAGACTCCAGCCCTTTGCCAGATATTTTTGCTGAAGTTTACGCAAACTAATATTTAGAGCATCAGCAGCAACGTGAAGTTCTTCTGATGGTTCAGGAAGTGACTGAGGAGTTAAAGTTTCAATGACTACCGTATCTTCCTGAGCTAGTAGACAGTCAAGGTTGATGAACAACTTATCTAGCCAAGGTAGGGGTAGAGTGTTACGGAATAAAATACGTTTGACAGAAGTGGTGTTTTCATCAATTGGGCAGTAACCTGCTAAAACAGCGAACTTGATCGGAAATCTAGTATCTCCACCTACACTAATTTCAGCTAAGGTAAAGTTAGGTAGGTAAAAGCTTAATCTTAGTGTCACTTGCGGGCGTCCACCCAGCAAAAAGTTCAAGATTTTTTTGGAGTTATTTAAAGAAGCATAGGTGAATTTAGCAACAGCGCTCCAGTCATCCTCCTCAACTTGGTATCTAACAGTTGAATTCAGTGGAATTCTTTGACCAAAACTTTTCCGATGGATAGCAATGACATGAGCAAAGTCAAGATTCGTTTCCATTAGACGGACGTAATTAGCATGATCGAGATCCACATGGGGAGCAGGACGCATACTTGTAAATAGATATTCTGGAAGATTTGAGGGCAAAGGCGGACGTTCTGCTTCTGGTAACTCTCCTAAAAACATCCAAACAAACCCGTATTTTTCCTGAATTGGGTAAGTTTCGACACGAGCTTTTGGAGGAATAGGCGTTTCAGGTGCATTAGAAGGTATATCAACACATCTTCCATCTGCTTGGAATTGCCATCCATGATAAGGACAGCGAATGCAGTCGTTGTCAATCCAGCCTATAGAGAGGGCAGCGCCACGATGAGGACATTGATCTTTTAAGGCTACGACTTGTTCTTGAGAATTGCGATAGAGAACAAATCTCTGCTGAAACATGATGATTTGTTTGGGTTGCTTAGTGATATTTGTGCTGAGTTCACAAGCGTACCAAAAGTTTTTCAAGTTCTTCATTACTCTTAGCTCCTGCTTTTATTGAGATAAAACTCTAGTGTTGCAAAATTGATAGTTTGCAATATAAGGGTTTGTGGGCTTTAGTCTCTATTGGAGGTAAACCTTGAAACCCTTTCAAAATTAGATTTTGAAATACTAGTTCACCACTGAAGGAGAAGAAGGTTGCACTAGATTTCCGTTCGAGTTGCCTGATTTGCTCTCAGACGGCTCCAAACCCCAGCCCATCTTCAGATATTTTTGACGAAGTTTACGGTAAGCAAGGGGTAAGGCATCAGAGGCAGTATGCACTTCTTCTGAGAGACTGTCGGGAATAACTCTGGGATATTGCGACTCACTAACTGCCCTGTCTTCATCACAAACCTTGTAGTGAAACTTCACAAATAACCTATCTGCCCAGCGTTGTTTGAAAACACTGCGGAATTGAAGCCGCTTACTAATAGTGGTATTTTCATCAATAGGAATATGGATAGCATAATTCAATATCTTGCCGCGAACAAAGTTACTCTCAACGATTGTAATATTCGGCAGATAGAAGGTAGTCTTTGCATTTATCTCAGTGCGCGATGGACGGAAAAAGAGCCTAAAAATTCCTTTGGGTCTGGTGAAATTAGAATATTTCAGTTTAGCATTGAAGCTCCATTTTTCTTCTTGAACCTCATAGGGTTCAATCTTTGGATCTTGAGCGAAACCTGCACCAAATGAATTCGCGTGGACGGTTGCTATGTGAGACGGGCAAAGAGCATTTTCGATGACGCGAGTATAGTGAGCATTAAATTTTACTTCCAGGGAAATGGGATGAAAATTCGGATCATCATATTCTGGCAAAGGTGGAATTGGCGGACGCTCTGTCTCTGGTAAATCCCCATAAAACATCCAAACAAACCCATATTTTTCTTGCACTGGGTAAGTCTCGACACGAGCTTTTGGAGGGATAGGAGTTTCAGGTGCATTAGAAGGTATATCAACACATCGCCCATCTGCTTGGAATTGCCATCCATGATAAGGACAGCGAATGCAGTCGTTGTCAACCCAGCCCATAGAGAGGGCAGCGCCGCGATGGGGACACTGATCTTTGAGGGCTATCACTTGTCCTTGAGAGTTACGATAGAGGACAAATTTTTGCTTTAGCATCACGATTTGCTTGGGCTGGTTGGTGACGGCTTTGCTGAATTCACAAGCGTACCAAAAATTTTTTAACATCCTTAGTTCCTGCAATTTAGATATGGGGAATTCTTTGTTTTTACTTTTGAATGATTTCTAAATAATCAGAGGTAATAATTTGACGTGATAATTTTTGTTCGAGATGTAGTTTCTCAATTCACGCCGATTCAACCAACTTTTTAACCAGCGATTCAATCAAATCGTGGTGATTATTTTAGTAGTAGTGATCGTGGTTGTTTTACTAATAGAGCGATTTTGAAATTCGCTATCTAGGTTAAACAACATTTGCAGAGTCCGAACGGCAAGGCGTTGGGCTTCTAGATCCTGTTGTGTGCGAAGTTGCACCATCGGATCATGCAGGATTTTGTTAACAATGCCTTTGGTGAGTGCTTCAATCACTTCTTGATGCTTTTTACCAAATTCAGAACCAAGGCGTGACATTGCTTTTTCTAACTCTTTCTCACGAATGCTTTCTACTTTTTCTCGTAAGCAGCTAATCGTAGAAATAGCTTCTAGCGATCGCAACCAGGCACGAAATGCTTCTACCTCTTTTGTAATCAACCTTTGGGCTTCCGTTGCTGCCTGCTGTCGACTTTGATGATTCTGCATTACAACAGCTTTGAGATCATCGACATTAAACACTTGAACGTGAGCCAACTCATTTACATCAGCATGAACATTGCGTGGAACGGAGATGTCAAACAACATCAGTGGTTGATTAGCTGCCAATATCATCTCCAGTTTGGCTCTATCTAGTAGCAGTTCTGTAGAAGCGGTGCTAGTAAACACCAGATCAGAGCCAGCAATAACCGTCATCATTTCGCTCAGGAGATAGCATTGCAGTTGAGCCTCGCTGAACTGATTGGCTAATTCCTCTGCCCGTTCGATAGAGCGGTTGATGATTGAAATGCGGTTTGCTCCCTTAGATAATAGATGTTGCACCAGTAATCGAGACATCTTGCCAGCACCTACGATCGCCACTCGATAGGCTGACAAATCTTTCACTTTGACTTGAGCAAGTTCTACTGCTGCCGCACTGATTGAGATTGCTCCGCTACCAATCGAAGTTTCTGTTCTGACTTTCTTAGCAACTGTTAGCGATTGTTTAAAGAGTTGATTGAGAACCTGTTTAATGCCATTGTGCTGTTGACCTAGTTTGTAGGCATGTTTGACTTGAGCGAGAATTTGTCCTTCACCGATGACCAAACTATCTAAGCCAGAAGCAACTTGCATCAGGTGCATCACAGCATCCTGCTGAAGCAAGATAAATAAATGATAATTCAAATCTTGGCTAGATAGTTTACTATGCTCCGAAAGAAACTGAGTCACTTCTGAGATCGCTTGCTCTGCTGATAGGACAGCCAGATAAATTTCCAATCGGTTGCAAGTGCTAAGAATAGCAGCTTCTTGGATATGGGGATAGTTGCATAGACAAGCGATCGCCTGTTCAATTTTATCTTCTGGAATACTCAGTTTTTCACGAATTTCAACCGGAGCAGTCTTGTGACTAAGACCGACGGCGATAATGTTCATCCTTCCTCCTTTGACGCTTTTATTAACTGGTTTCTGCTGAGTTAGAGGTAAACACGAGTTTCAAAAAGCAAAAGTTTGTTTGTTTTAGATTACACTCACGAATTTGCATAGCAATCAACAGATTAAAGCGGATACGCCTGACCGGATAAGGGTACACCGAACAGCAAGAAAAATAGAATTGCTAAGGCTGCTAGAGCGATCGCTCTAGGAGAAAGGGTTAATCGAGAACCAGACGGTGCGACCACAGGAACATCTTTAGTGAGAGGAACTGGCAGTAAAGATTCAGAGACAACCGCTTGAGTAAACGGAGTGTGTAACTGCTCCATCTCTGCATAGGTTATGTCTTCATATTTAATAAACCCTGGGTTCAGGATTCCCTGAGGGTCGTATTTCTGCTTCAATTCATTAACTTGCAACCAATAATCACCAAACTGAAGTCGCCACTGCGCTAAATCCAATTCAGCCCAACTTGCTACATACCGCTTACCACCCATTTGGTACGCTAGATTAGTAAATAGATTCAACTGCTCTAAAATAGGCTGAATTTGAGCTTTGGGAACGGTGGGATACATCCCAAAGCCGATAACCAACTCTTCTTTTGGTAAGGCGAACATAGGCATATTGGTATTGTGAGAAACCAACCCAAAGGAACCAATGGGAGTAGTCCTGAAGTCAATAAACCCGGGAACCTGTTCAAGAACCGTTTCAATATATTCTTTTGCAGTCGATCCCGGTAAAAGCACATCAATCCAAGGATTTGCCGTTCCGGGAAGATGAGGAATCTGGATCACAGGTTGCACAAACTCCTCAAAAGTCAAATTTTCCGTGTAAACATGACGGTAGAAGTTTAGACTTGAGAGCAATTTTTCCTCATTGATGCCGTTGAGTGAATCAACCTCTAAGGTAATCTGCATCCTGTAGAACCACTCAATGAGCGGTCGTAGTCCTTTTTCTCCAGATCTAGCCACGCCCATAATGCAAGGAGAAAATAACGCCAGCAAACCATCCACCTGATCCTCTGCTATCAAGAATTGCTCATCCTGTAGAAAGGTATCTAAGTCGTCGTAGCAGAGGAAATAGGTACGGGTGAAGGAACGGTAGGGTCTAAGCCGATGCTGGACTTTTGTAATAATACCGAATTGTCCGTAGCCGCAGAGTGCATGATAAAACAGTTCACTGTTTTGCTCCGGCGTACACCAGACCAACTCTCCTGTTCCAGTAACCACTTCTAGCCCCAAGCAATTATCGGCTTGGGAGCCATGACGAAACGAACTCTGCCCTAGTCCTCCCGCCGAATGGGTTCCCCCTATAGTGACATCAAAGTAATTGGTGAGAACAGGAGGAATCAGACGGTGCAAAATTGATGCATTCACAATTTGTCGCCAAGTTGCACCAGCATCTGCCTTAAAACACAACTGGTCTGCATCAAGGTCATGAACTTGGTTCAGCCTCCTCATATCTAAGAGAATGCCTCCCTGGTTTAGGGATTGACCACTAAGGGAATGTCCTGCTGCCCGCGAAGAAATCGTTATCCCCTGCTTGGCAGCATATTGTATTGATTTCGCCACATCAGTTGCATTCTGAGGACGAACTACAACTTGGGGTTGTTTTTGAATAATGCCACCGAAATCTTGAGAAACTGCGACTAAATCTTCTTCTATGCCGCTAACTTCACCTTCGACGATGTGTTGTAGATCTGAGATAACACTGTTCATGATTTACCTTGACAATGCAAAAATTCACAAAGAGAGAGGCTAGACACTGATAATGCACGTGTGATTTAAAAGTTTTGATTCACTACCTCTCAGGCCAACAGAAGCGTGCGATGGACATAAAGCCAGCTTTAAACTGTGAGGGTAGCCGATTAAGTGCGTCAAAATAATTCTGGACTATTACTAAATTTGTAATAGCTATAGACCGCGAATTGTTCAAAACTACCACTTAATTAGAAAGGCGAATCTTGAGCATCTTAATACCGATCTGAATAAGAACAGGAACTACTCGAAATAGATTTATGACTTTGGAAAAGATGCTCGATGTATTTTTCGTGGATTGTGTCACCTGTTGTTCTGGTCTTTCATATTTAAAGACACAAACACAGGCACCTTCAGCTTGTTTACTGAGAATTGAAGCTTTCAAACCAGGAAAAGCTCTTCTGGCTGCTTCTTGTTCCATCTCGCAGAGCAAATAGCAAGGCGTTTCAAAACCATACTCTTTAGCAAGAGATAAAGCTGGGCAAACTCTTTGAATTTCAAGTGTAGCGTCTGTTCCATTCTGGGAAATATCCACTATTTCCGTAACAAAGCCCATCATTTTCAACAGGGGAATTGGTTTCTTGAAGCCTTCGGCTAGACTAGCATTATCGATAAAAGCACCCATTAATGCCTTCTGCTGTTCAGGATACTTTTCCATCATTTTTTCAAAAGCGGCTTCATCTCCCATTTCCTGTGCCAGCTTTTTATACCTTACAAATCTATTCCGGAACAAGCTCATAGCTTTTGATTCATCTATGTTGAGGATGTCTTCCATCCGTAGATCGCCTGCACCTATCTTATCTACACCTATCTTAGTTTCCATCTTCACTTCCCTCTTATTTTACAATAATCACAAACAAAAACTAGTTTCATGAATGAACTTTAACTGTGGAAAATAGGCAATAAATGATCAAGACAATCAGAAAATATCTGAGAATATCACGACAAGCTAACACAAGATCAACTTCAAATTCATTTATTACCGAAGAATAAAGTTTTATTGTTCGTAAAATAACATTGCTTCCTCCTTTTTGTGGGAATCTTTTGTAGATTTCCAATTTAGGTTTTATCCAACTCTTAACTTTTGATCGCTCCATGTTCAACAGTTGTGTTATTTTCATGTCATTCAACACCTTCCTTTACTGTGTTGGCTGTTGTTATCTATTCCGAAAGCCTATACCCACTCTCGTGGAGTTCTCAAAACTTCTCTCAAGCTTGCTTCTTGACTACCCAGAGTGGGTTGATCGTCATATGCCCAAGAAGCGGCAGGAGGCATACAGTTGAAAACACTTTGATGGTTCACCATGCCACTGGCTATACCAAAGCGAGCACCGCGATCAGAAGTTAGAATGAACTCTACATAACGTCCCCGAACAATTCGCTGCCAGTACTTGTTCGCTTCTGTAAAGTTCATATCCTTACGCCTCTCTACAATCGGTAGATAGGCAAGAGCAAATGCCTCAGTACAGTCTGTGACAAACGCCAGAAGTTCTTCTACAGGGCGATTGTTTAGATGATCGAAGAAAATTCCGCCAACTCCTCGGCTTTCACCACGATGAGATACATGAAAGTATTCATCACACCACTTTTTAAAACGTGGGTAATAGGAAGCATCGTGTTTATCACAAACATCCTTGTGTATTTTATGAAAGTGAATTGCATCTTCTTCAAACAGGTATGCAGGAGTTAAATCCGCACCACCACCAAACCACCAATAATTTGGCTGGTTACTATGACCCAGTTGGAAATAACGGTAGTTGACATGGGCAATTGGAACCATTGGGTTATGGGGATGGATAACAAAGCTAGTACCTGTAGCAAAATAGGGAGTACCTTTATCGCCATAAGTTTTATCCGCTTCACTTGTTGCCAAAGCTCCTGACTTTTCAAAAGTCATTCCGGGAGGCAGTTCACCTTTGATCGCTACATAGTTGACTCCGATCTTTTCAAAAACATTGCCGTTGTCTAAAGCTCGATCAATATAAATTGAGTCTCCACTATTCTCACCGCCTACCCAAGTGCCGTTATTACGTGTCCACGGTTGTTCAATAAATTTAGCATTGCCATCAAGTTGTTCAATCATTTGACAAGTGTTATCAAACATTTGTCTGAACACTTTTGTTCCAGGCATTTCCAGTTGTTGTGTTATTGATCGTTCTAAAATTTTGGACATAGTTGCTTCTCTCCACGATTGATTGGGTTAAAGTTTGCGATATTCAATCTCTAATGGACTTAGCCCAAAGAAATTTCCAGGTGAATAAATTGTTAGTGTAATTTTCTGTTGGTGTAGGGGTATGTTTTATTAAAAAGCCTGCAACGAATCAGAGGTTTGTTACAAAACCGACCTCTACACAAATGCCAATCAGCGAAAATTTTACGAATGAGTCAAATTTAGGTGAAGATTTCGTTTCATGCTCCGACGAACTTGACGAAGCAAGATTAAAAGTCCACCAAAGGCGATCGCTCCAGTTGTAGATGGCTCTGATACAGACTTGGTAACTTCTGTGACTTTGATTCGTGCTACTTGATAGCCTGGTTGTTTGAAATTAGCATTGCGAAATAATAGCTCCTCACCCTCATATGTCAAATCCAACAAACCTCCAGTACCAAGTGGTTTTGGACCGGGATGGATTTTGACTGTCCCGTTTTCGTTAATACTCTGGCTTTTGAGCGTAATACTAGCCTCAGTTTCGACGTTCACTTCGGTACCAGCATCCAAAACTTCATTCCCAACAACAATAAAGTTAGATCCAATGAAGTTACCGTTAGCATCGAAGATTTCAATTGGGTTGTCATTGCCAATGAAACCATCATTGGTAGGGACGATGTTTGAGGCGAAGGAGAAGTAGCGGTGGTTAGCAACATCACCGTTCAACGTGATTGTCTTTGTGCTAGAGTAACCTGGCGGGAAAATCCCAGGAGCTCCTGGTTTACCCGCTAAAAAACCAGGGTAGTCAGTAAAGAGTTGGGTTTGAATGCCACCGTTAACTGCTGCTGAACTTCTGCTAAACAAACTAGCAAGCGTTGCATCTTCAGAAACGCCGAAGAAGTCGCCATTAATATCTGGCAAGCCGCCGGCATCATCAATAAGACCTGTATAGCCAGTTTCGGCAAGAATCTTAAGTGCTGATGACGCAGGTTCGCCTGTGTTGAAATAATCAAAACTGCCATCATGAAAGGCAACCCAAATTGGAGGTAAGTTATTGCCGTTTGGTGGTGACAAATTTTCAACGGAAACCTGTAATGTGACTGCTGTTGCAGTTGATGCTATCGCAATTGTTGAGCTAACTGCGATCGCTGTAGCTGTGATGGTTCCTCGAAGACTTTTGAAAATTTGTTGATTTGCCATAATATTCTTCTTCTGTTGGTAGACAGGTAGAGTTTTCCAATGTTATTGCTGAACTAATTTCTGTTGTTTCAGTTTGTTTTTTTGCAGGAAAACTGCACCCCAAGTAACAAGTCCTAATAGTCCCCATGTAAAAGAGGGTTCGGGGACGGAGCGAAAGGTCAATCCACTCAGTGATAGTTTGTATTCTTGGCTAGTCGGATCAAAGCTGACGCTATATTGGGTTGGATAATACCCAGTCTTAGGATAGGAGATAGGTACTTTAATAGGTTTGGTAACACTTGATTGCGTCTCAAGGAAAGCTTTTGTAGCTCCAAAGGATGTCAAACTAATTTGACCATCGAAGAAAGCATAGTCATAAAGCGTGTTAAATGGCTGCTGTCCTGTAAAGATAGGCAATGCTGCCTCAGGATCAAAATAGCGCTCTCCGAAGCCTGGCTCGACAAATCCAGTTGGCTGCATCCCTTGAGGAATAAATTCTGGCTTTGGTGGCTTTAGTGCTTGTGCCAATTCATCACCAGTACAAACAGGTTCTGAACTATTTATACCAGCATTTGGGCAGATTAAAGCTATTTTTTGAGGAGTGAGTAAAAAAGCATCAAGTGTGATTCGGGGAACACCAAGAGCTTCTGGAATTCCTGGAACACCATGAGTGCGATACTTCAATAAAAGAGAATCAAATGCTGTTGTTGATGCCTCAGATGTCAAAGAAAGCGGAATGACAATATCAGATGTATCCTTACTGATAGGTAGTGACAAGCTTCCTTGGGTGAGGATAGCACCAACCTCTGAGGGATTTCCTTGGTCATCAAGTGTGACAAAAGAGCGAACAAAGCCTTCGCCTAAGGGTTGTGGATTTCCTAAGTACTGAGTTGCATCTGCTTGACTTGCGATTCCTACGGTAGTTAATAGTACGCTTACGGCAGCAAGTAACAAATTTGCTGTGTTCATATGTTTCCTAATTAATAATTGTTGAGAAATAAGTTGCAATTAGCTGCCTCCAGACAAGGAAATACTTGAAGTTGCGATGTCCCATATATTTGAGGGCGCTAGGCGATGTTCCCAAAGAGAGGGACGCATCGCGCTATTGTGCGTGTCAAAAGGTATTCAAGGTGTTTTGCGATCGTTTACAACACATAATGAAGACTTTCTAGACACTAAATATTTTGTATGAATAGTGTTTCGAGGTTACATGAATTTATCGTTGCAAAACAACAATCAATTCATGCAGAAAATCTACTCATTGCAAAGATTGCTGTTTTTGTTTCCCCTTAAGTAGAGAAACCGTACCGCAAACACCCAAAATCAATAGACTAACTCCAGAAGCAGGCTCTGGAACAGAGACTTGCTTACTTAGCAACAGCGTTCTAGCTTTGCTAGTTCCCCGATTTTGCAAAGCATAAGGTGTTCCTTGAGGAAGGTAGACAAAGGTTCCTGGAGTTCCTACCGTAGTTTGATCGCCAATTTGGAATGTTACATCTCCATCTAGGACGTAGAAAGCCTGAGTTGCATCAGAGTTTACATTCATCTCTAAAGAAGTAGTTTCCGGTGTCAAGGCAACATCAAATAGTGAGAAATTTCCACCAGTTTCTTCTTCAGTTGCTAAAGAAGTAAATAAACCACCTGCCTTAGCAAACGACGGACGATTTAGTGCATCCGGTGGCACCAGGACGAAATCCCGTAGTCCTGTAATGTCTCCTTCACTACTGAAAGCGAGTTGTGTATCGTATTTGTCACCAATTGGTGCAATTTCAGTGAAGTCTGTACGAGGAGGGGGTGGATTAGAAATGTCTATTATTGGCCTACCCTCTTCCGCAAAAAAGCCCTCAAACCCAGAGGGAAAAGTTAACGCCAGTAACCTCCCAGTAGTTGTAGTAGTGTTCAAAAATTGATGCCGTCTGCCTTTAGGAACGTAGAGGAAAGTACCAGGTTCTACCACCTTAGTTTCATTGCCTAGCAAAAGCTGAAGCTTTGTCAGAGTGTAAAATGCCTCATCTTGATTACTATGTATGTGCGGTGGAGGTCCACCACCATTCGGTCTTACAGTTAAATCAAAGAACGAAAACTGTCCGCCAGTATCTTCTCCAGTTGCTAAAAAGGTACTCGTACCTGTAAATACGGAGTAAATTGGACGACCTGGCGCACCTGGCGGTACTACTAAGACATCCTGACCTGCTGTTGTTGAAAGTGGTGTAATCTCATGGGGTGAAAAAGGCGAGTGTCCAGGATGTGCATATGTAACTTCCGCTCCTAAACTAAAAGTGGAAAGTACAGCTCCAGCAATCAACATTGATAACTTATGCTTAGTGGCGATCATCAGCTAATATCCCTTTAATTTAATTCTTTAACAGAGTACGGTGGTGCAGGAAATGTCCCTAGTTTTACATCGCCCCAACGCATTACCGTTGCAGCAGCAGTAGATGCGGAACCGACTGTATAAACAAGAATCAAATCGTTTTCTTGAACTTTCCCCAAATATGCGCCATAGTACATATTGACAATCGGGAGTACTGGTCCAATATTTGCGTACTGTGGGTAAAGATTGATTGTGCGCTCTGGATCGATCCCTAGTGCCTGTGTACATAGGTTTGCATACCAGGCAGTGGGTGTGTTAAAAGCAAAAAATTTGACATCATCAAGAGTTATACCAGCTGCCGTTGCAGCAGCTTCACTACATGTACGAACAAACTCAACACCCGTGTCACGGATCTGTTGGCTGGCATTTTTCCCATTCTGGATACGCATCCGTGGGTTGCCTTGGGCATCTGTTGTCAGTTCGTTAAAAAAGGCTCCGCAGGTGGCAGCAGTATGAATGATTTTGCTTGCCAAAACTCCTTGATTCGGTTTGAGCGCACCGACCATAAAGGCTCCTGCACCGTCACCCATAAACCAAGATAGGGTATCATCCTCGTCTACAAAACGAGAGTAAATGCAAGAAATAACCACCAACACATTGCGGTAAGCTCCCGTTTGCACCAGTGAAGTGGCAGTCTGGAGTGCAACCAAAGCACTAGAGCAAGTTGACTCAAGATTCCAAGCGGGACAACGCAAGCCCATTTCGCCAACAAGGAAAGCAGCGTTGCCTGGTGCAATGCGTTCAGGGAACAGTGAGGTAACAATCATCAAATCGACATCATCAGGTGACATTTGTGCAGCAGCGATCGCATCAAATGCCACACGCTTCTCTAATGTTATAGAAGATTCATTTGGTGCTAGTACTCGCCGCTCGACAGCACCACGGAATGGATCTGACAAATATGGTGCCATTTCGAGATCGAACTCGTAGCTTTTGGTAGTGGGTGCAGTAGCAGAAAATAGTTTCGCTAATGTTTTTTGCTCGGCTTGAGTCACTAATTCTGGATAATGATTTCTCCAATAGTCGTTTGTACGTAAAACGCTGGGAAAGGTAACTGTAAGTGAGCGAATTCCTACTGCCTGATTCATGATGACAATTCTCCTTTTATTTCTTTAGCCCCTTGTTTAATCAAACTTTGAATTCGATTCCCAAAAGGTGCAGTTTGATTTGGGTCGATGATTACGTCAATCACAAACGGCACTTTTGAGGCCAGCGCTTTTTCTAGTGCAGTCTGGAGTTCGGTTTCTTCTTCGACACAGATGCCGTCGGCTCCCATTGCGCGGGCAATTGCTACAAAATCTGCTGGTGGTATCTGGGTGTCTAAATCTTTGAATCCCGATAACGCCGTGCCTTGAGCGCACATATTGTAGTGTGCGTCATTCAAGACAATCCAGACGGCAGGAATCTGATACTTAACGGCGGTGTTAATTTCGTTGTTCATCAGCATTGCACCATCCCCAACAATGGCGACGGCTTTACCATTTAGGGCTAGGGCGGCACCTACGACACCTGTGGCAGCATGTCCCATTGAACCAAATCCCGTGCTGACTCGGTAACGACCTGGTTGAGTAAATCGCAGGGTATGAGTTCCCCAAGCAAATGAGTTACCCGCTTCGGTCAACACCACTGCATCGCTGTCTTCGACAAACACCCGTTGAATTGCATCCATCAACACATCAGGGCGCACCGGGCCTTCGGGGCGGGGACTAGTTATTGCACGATGGGGATGAGGCAGTACAGGGCACTGACTAGCACGCTCGGGAAAATATTCTAGTAGGGATTTAACGAAGGCTTGCACATCAGACTGAATGAAGAAAGTCTCCACAGATGGATAAGCAGTTCCGGGTACTTCGGGGTCAATGTCTATATGCATGAAGCCTCGTGAGGGTATCATCGCTGAACTCCAGAAGGAGGTGAATTCACCCAATCGGGTTCCCAAAACCAGTATCCGCCCAGGACGTTGATCCTGCATATATTCTAGAATCGAGGTATGACTTCCAAAGCCTGTAACGCCGATATATTGGGGATGATTTTCTGGGAAGATACCTTTGCCGCGTGGCGAAGACATCACTGCTGCTCCAGTTCTCTCGGCCAATTGGCGGATTTCTGTTGCTGCACCTCTGGCACCAAAACCCACCCAAATGGCAAAGGGCGTTTCAGAAAGTAATTGTACAGCTTTAGCGATCGCACTTTCTTCAGGACTCGTGAGAGCTTGTGAGAAATTCGCGTGAGGTAATGGTGTCTTGAGTAAACTTGACTGAGTGGTTGTAGGGATACTCAAATGAGCCACAAACCCACCTGGTCTTGTCAACCCAAGAGCAAGTCTGCGAGCAACCTCTGGCAGTTCATCATCAGACTCGATGGTAGTAGCGTAATGAAATAGCGAACCGGATGTACAAAACAATTCGTTGGGCATTGTGTAGGTGCTGGTTTCCTGAAAAGCCCAGCGTCCACGCTGCGGTGCTGAGGTAGCAGCTGATAAGAAAATTACCTTTGCACCTTCCCAACGGGCTGCAAACAGTGCAGTTAAGGCGTTGGTAATTCCTGGCCCTGTTGTAGTAAACACAACAACAGGGCGGTTATTAACAAAGTATGACTCAATGGCTGCAAAACCTGCTCCAGCTTCATGACGGAAGTGAAGTACATCAATGGCGCTATGTTCTAGACTAGCCCAGAGTGAGGCGATCGCTCCGCCAGAGATACCAAAAGCATGACGCACTCCCAGTCTTTGCAGCATCTTGACTACAGCTTCAGCAACAGAGAGCGGCGCAGATTGCTCACTGCTGAGAATCGGTATGTCTAAGCGAGTATTTGTCTGTCCATCTCCAAAAGGTGAAAATGGTGGAAAAATAGAAGATTTAGATGAACGTTCCAGATCAGCAGCAGTAAAGGATTTAGAATCCATAGTTAGCCTCAAATATAAGTCATTTAGTAACCACCAATCTAATTTCAAACTATCCAGATTGTCTTGACAATCAAACTTAAACCATAGATAGTTGACCACTTATTTTGGTATTACAAAACCGTTTGCACAATTTCTTCAAAGTCTTTGACAGTCGAACCACCATTCACATACCACTTAGTATCTGGAGAATTTTAGAAGAGAGCTTCAGTTCTTTACAAATTTGTAGAGGTGGGTTGTGCGACCATACTTTCAGTAATATGTAGAATTTGTTTGCTAAATCTACCCTTGATATATTTAACGTTGATTAGGACATCATTTATGCAACTTTCTAAGATGCAACTGAAAGTTCTTCTTCACGTAGAATTCGTTTGAGTACTTTACCCATTGCGTTCTTGGGTAGGGAATCAATAAATTTAATCGCGCTTGGAATTTTGTAACTCGCCATCTTCTCAAAGCAGAAGGCAATTATATCCTCTTGTGTTATGGCAAAACCTGCTTTTAAGAGAATCTTAGCTTTGACTATCTCACCTTTTACTGGATCGGGAGTACCATATACAGCACATTCAGCGATCGCTGGATGTGCATAAAGAACGTTCTCAACTTCCGCAGGATATACTTTGAAGCCAGAAACATTAATCATGTCTTTTAAGCGATCAACAAGATAAAAATAGCCATCTTCATCCATCATGCCAATGTCACCAGTATGAAACCAGCCATTTTTGAGAACTTGGGCAGTTTCAATAGGACGGTTCCAATAACCGAGCATGACATTCGGGCCTCGAACAATGATCTCACCCAATTCTCCTGCTTGTACCTCCTTACCATCAAAATTGATAATTTTCATTTCGACATTTTCAATGGGGGCACCAATTGAGCCAAGTTTGTATTTCAAGTCGTGGTTGTAGCAGGCAAAAGGAGATGTTTCAGTCAGACCATACCCTTCATGAATGACGCAACCATGCCTTTCCTGCCACTGTTGGATGACTTCGGCTGACATCGGTGCGGCGGCGGTAAAATAATAACGCACACTTTTAAGGTTGTAACCAGACGTATCCATATTCAGTAGTTTGATAAAAACTGTTGGTACACCAAAAAACATCGTGATGCCTTGATTAGCAATAGTTTCAAGTACTTTTTCTGGCTCGAAACGGCGTTGTAAAACAATGGTTGCACAAGCGTTTAATCCGGCGTTGAGAATTGCATTTTGGCCAAAGCAATGGAATAGCGGCAGATAAAGCAATAGTCGGTCATCAGAGTGCATTCCACAACAACGGTTCTTGGAATACATATTGGAAATGATATTGCCGTGAGAAAGTGTAGCGCCTTTAGGAAATCCTGTTGTACCGGATGTGTAGACAATTGCAGCCGGTTCGTCGCGTTCCATTTCGACAGCACAAGCCTTGGGTGCAGCACTTGCCATCAGTTGCTCTAGATTAATTCCCTTTTTTGATCGACCGTCTGCAATCAAAATATGTTCAAGTTGGGATAACTCCCAATCTGGTACATTCTTACTGAGTTCCTCTGTTGTAATAAGTGTATTAGCACTGCAATCATTGAGGATAAATTTAACTTCATCACTCTTGAGCATGACATTAAGTGAGACTGCTACAGCACCAATTTTCTGAATTCCCAAGTAGCAGAAGACAAATACTGGAATATTCGGTAGAAATAAGGCAACGCGATCGCCTTTTTGAATTCCCAATCCCCGTAATCCGTTAGCCACGCGATTGGCTAGTTGGTCAAGCTGTTGGTAAGTAAAATAGTTATCTTCAAAAATCAGAGCGATTTTGTCAGGAAATAACAGTTGACCCCTCTGTATATGTTGTGCAATGTTCATCACCGAAAATACTCACTTCAAGCAGCAGACGAAAGCAAATTAAGTTAACAAAGTCTTTTGTGGTTTAAGTTAGCAAGCATCAACAAGACTCACTTCGGATTCTAAGGTCATTAAAATTCCCTGGCGAGGTCGCAATGTAAACATTGGTTCCTCTTCAACAGGATGCCCTGGTACTGAATGTAGACGGTATTTTTGGGCTATCATCGCTACAATCAACTTCATTTCGGTCATTGCAAATATCTCGCCAATACATTGGCGTGGCCCGCCCCCAAATGGGAAGTAGGCATAGCGTGGGCGTTGAGCAACTTGTTCCCGTGTAAAACGTTCCGGGTTGAATTCTTCGGGGTTTTCCCAGAAGTTTGGTAGCCGTTGCGTCACATAGGGGCTGACCATGATCAAGGAACGAGCTGGGATGTGATAGTCGCCAATTTGGTCAGACTCTAGATTAGTGCGAGTGAAGATCCAAGCACCCGGATAAAGCCGCATCGATTCTTCGATAATCATCCTGGTATATTTTAAGCTTGGTAAATCCTCCAAGGTTGGGGTACGCCCGTCTAGAACACGGCTAATTTCCTCTTGCAATTGATATTCTACGCTTGGGTTTTGAGAGAGCAAGTACCAAGTCCACGCAAGAACGGCAGCTGAAGTTTCAAACCCACCGGTGAAGATTGTCATAATTTCGTCGCGCAGTTGCTCATCACTCATTCCCTGACCAGATTCTTGGTCATAAGCATCCATCAACATTGAGAGCAGATCATCCGGAGATTTGCTGCCTTCTCGACGTTCCCGAATGATCCGATAGATAGCCCCATCCAATGTTTGCATTGATTTTTGAAATCTGCGGTTTTTGGGCGTGGGTACCCACAAAGGCAGCTTGACTACTGCCCAGAGTTGGCTACTAAGGTACTCGTATGCCGTGTCCCAGGCTTGATTCAGTTTATCAATTTCGTCATTAGAATCGATGCTTAACAAACTCTCCAGAAGGATCGTCTGTGCTAATTGCATCATCTCTGCAAAGATGTCGAGCGGTTTATCTGAGTCAATGTTGCGCCAGTTCTCCAGCATCTGAGCGATGTTTTTGGTCATTAGGTTGACCAGTGTGCCGACTTTCTGGCGGTGAAAAGTTGGCTGCATAAGATGCCGTTCGCGCCGCCAGGATTCACCTTCTTTGACTGCTAAACCATCGCCAATTACTAGCTTGATTGCCTGGAAGTTTTCGCCTTTGATGTAGTTGCGACTGTTTTCTTGCAGAATGTATTTCAAATGATCTGGATGAGCCACTAAGTAAAGCTGTTGAGAACCCATCGCTCCCAGATGGACAACATCACCATATTGACGTACAGCGTTAGTTAGGAACTTGAGTGGATTTTTCAACATTTGTGGAAGGTTGCCGATGATTGGATAACCATGCGGGCTAGGGGGAGTTTTGCGTAAACGCAAAGCGGCTTGCTCGGAGGCATCGTCTGCCGAAATATTCTGTTTTAGCATCTTGTTTTTGCACAACCTCACTCTAAGCTAAATAAAGTCTCTTTCAGGGCTTGGACAATCTGTCCTCCATCTGCGATATCCTTTGCGATCAAGGCAATGTGTTCATCTAGGGGTTGTTCATGGTCGTTCCAAATGTAAGGGCGTTCAGGTGAAGGTTTTTGTCCTACTACATCGCGCACCGCCGTATAGAGATTTTTAGTTGCGGGTGACAGGGTGACACGGGCATCATAATGGTTAGCAACCAAGTAAGTACGTAAATCAACGGCTTGCACCCCAAACATCAGAGCGATCGCCATATATTGTTGAAAGATTTCCACGCTTACACGCGCTAAGTTGGCAGACGCAAAACCTTGGCTGTTGATATTTTGGTTATATTGTTCAGCGTGGGTAGGAAATCTGTCAGTTATGGAATTCCCATAGAAGGTCAACAGGGGCATAATTGAGTTTCCAGTGATTTGCAATCCTTTCAATCCCATGTTGACGTTGCGTTGTTGGTTGCCTACTAAAGATGGTGGCAGTCCATTGTTAAATTCGGGTGCTACTAAGTAGGCTATTTGTACATCCAAGTGTTTCGCTAATAACCCTATGTAGTAGCGTAGCTGATCCATTCCTACACCAATGTACTGTCCTAAGAAATTGCCACCATGATAACTGGCTTGCTTTGCCACATCGATGAGCGGGTTGTCTGTGACAGCATTAAGTTCTACTTCAATTTGTTTTTGAATCTGCTCTATACCATCAACAATCGGCCCCATATACTGTGCCAAACAGCGCAGCGAATAACGGTCTTGAATGGGGTTTTCACCGCGATAGTCATGAGAACCATCTAACTCATCGCGGATTAAGTGTGAGCCAGCAAGCAGGTCGAGCATTTGAGCAGCAGCCCATTTTTGACCTGAATGAGGTTTGAGCTTATGAATAAATGGGTGAAATGATTGATTAGTACCTCTCAAACCTTGGATAGCTAGGGCGTGTGAACCCATAGCCAGTGCTAAGAGAATTTTGGTGTCATGTAGGCAGTTAGCTGCAATACCTGTCATAACTGAAGTGCCATTCATCATTGCTAACCCTTCTTTTGGAAGTAGTTGCAATGGCTCTAAACCCAGTTTCTTTAACGCAGTTGGCGCGTCCATTTCTTCGCCGTTAAAGTCAACGGTATAGCTTGGAGCTAGACCAATCAATGCTCCAGAAATATAGGCTAAAGGCGTTAAATCGCCACTGGCACCGATTGAGCCAAATTCATACACATGAGGAGTGACACCAGCATTTAAAAACGTTTCCATGCGTTGGATGAGTTCTAAACGGATGCCAGATGCACCATGCAAGTGGGAGTTGGCACGTAAGAGCATGGCAGCACGCACATCAGCCAACGGTAATCTTTTTCCTGCTCCTACCTTGTGATACCACATCAGATTATTTTGCAGCAGGGCGGCACATTCACGGGGGATTACGACGTTTGCCATGCCGCCAAAGCCACTGGTGACACCGTAAATTGGATCTCCCGATTCAACTGCATTATGAATGTAATCACAAGATGCTTGCACACCCTGCAACACATCAGGATCATCGCCTAAGCGTACTAGAGTACCATGACGTGCTACACTAACAACTTCGTTTATTGTCAAGTTGCGGTTGCCCACAACAACGGTTTTGTCTAAATTACCAAACAAGGGTGATGAAGAAACAGAGATTGTATTTTGGCGTAGAGATGCTGTATTCATCTTGTAGTTTACTTGTCCTTTTTTGTAGTTCTTGACACGTTCATGATTCACTTGTTCAAGTGTGTGCAGTGGAGGGAATTGGAGGCAACTTTGGCGTTGCAGTGGTGTTATAGTTTTGAGTCCAACGACCAAAGAATTGGCATAAAACAGCTATTTCCTGCATTAATAATTGCTCAAATCCTTCCAGTGTGAGAGGCCCAGACCTATCTGAGAGGGCTTTGGCTGGTATTGGGTAAACTTTAATCATTGGAGAATCTGTAGCAGATGCGATCGCTGCCATTGGCATCATTGGTACGAATTCTAAAAAGTCAGTGGCATGGCTGAGATCAAACATGATGGGCAAGTAAATGAGCGATCATAGTACTAAGATTGCAGACATATCAATGGTAGTACTTGTATACTATAGAGTGAAGGTGCGAATTCCCCGTTCGCACAAAATCACATTGGGATTGCCTGCTACCAAAATGTACTTAGATGACGCTCAATTTCTGTTAATGGGCTGTCAAATTTCATAACGGCAATCATGAATTCAAATTTGTTCTAAATCTGGAAAATAATGATTAGTGGTAGGCTTGACACTATGTTAGTTATATCATCTGTATGATATGCATATTTCTCTGGTACATTTGAAATGACTTTGGATTTTTATGCATATTGATCACTAAAACTTGTTCATAATTACTAATGTGTAAATTAGGCTTAATTCAAAAAACAGAAGAGTCAGTTAAAGAGCTTTAATCAAAGATAAAACCAGAAGGCAAACTATCTTTCTCTTTTCATACTTTAAAATATTTCAGAATTAAAAACAATAACTAATTACGTTAAAAAAACTAACAATTATTGTCTTAGCTTTGGTGAATATCGTATTTAATAAAGCTGCAATGTGCCTTTGCCTTTCTCCAGGCTAGGGGAGTTGCTCCGTGATATTGGCGAAACTGGCGAAAAAAATGAACTGGATGTTGATACCCCACCAATGTAGCAATCTGTTCCACTCTTTCTGAAGTTTCTACAAGTAAGGAACGTGCTGCTGCCATTCGGCGCTGAATAATCCAACTTTGTATAGTTTGTCCAGTTTTATGTCGTACTAGTTTAGAAAGGTAACTAGGGGAATAACCTACTGCCAGGGCTATATCATTGAGAGTAATCTGTTGGTGATAATTAGCCTCAATGAAATAAAATACTTTTTTCAACTGGGGGTCAGAAGGAAAAATCAATTGAGGTGTATTCGGTTTCGTAATCTCAATTTCGGGTGATTTTAAAAGTGGCTGGAACTGTGCAGCATAACACTTTTGGAGCGAGGCTTGTCTTTCCAGACGAGATATTATTGCTCTCAGTAATTCCTCTGGACTACAGGGCTTAGTGAGATAGTCATCAGCTCCGAGTTCCATGCCTTTGCGAATGTCAGCCTGAGTCACTTTGGTCGTGACAAAAATCAACAAGATCATCGCTGTGATAGGGTTTTGCCGCAGCGCTCTTAAGACACCATAACCATTAAGTTTTGGCATTAGAATATCGCTGATTATTAAATCGGGTAAGTGCTCTTGTGCCCGCTCAACACCGACAAGGCCATTTTCTGCACCTATCACATCGAATCCTTCTTCCTCCAAACATTTTAAAAACATATTACGGGCTTGTTTTTCAGTATCAATAACTAAAATCTTTGTCATTATCTTTTCCTAATATTTTGTGACTGGATGTTGGAAAATGAGCAAAGTAGGAAGTGAAATACCAGAGAAGTATTGAAATCCATTTCTCTTTTAAACTAGAGGTTTATCCAAACGATTGTTCTTAAGAGTAAAAATAGTAAAAACAGTTGAGGATTAACCAGGTGGATCTCAGTTTTGTACCGATATATCTAGCTACAAAATCAAATTGCACCATTTCGGATTGTGTCTAATATTTTTTTATGGCGTAAGTAATTCGGCAGCGATCGCTGGCTAATGGTGAAAAAATCAAATTTGAATGCCTGAAAATCTATATACATATTTAACTACTTCTGTCAATACGCAAGTCTTATATTTAAGTATTACTCAGTTTTATTTTTCCGGTTTTACGCAAAGCTAAGATTAAAATTTACATTCATTTACAATTAGATTGACAATGTTTTTTCCACTTTATGAAAGTTGTATTGTCACATCTAGTACCCTTTAGGGTACTCTTGAAAAATCAGAGTCTGTGCCAAGCCAGGGCAAACGCAGTAATCATTTCCCCAGGCGTTGTCGATATTGCCTCCAGCGCGGCAATCTTCCGTATCAGCTTCCCCCCATCATCTGGGAGCATCCACTTTTGGAAGAAACATAATTCTGATACTCCGAAAACCCTACTATATGGTTCGTCTAAAAAAGTAGATCCGCCGAAAGTGGATGCTCCCCATCATCTTTTTCAACTAGTTCCGGGGTAACGCTCATTCCATAAGTATCCTATATGCGGAATTTCTCACAGTCCAAAACCTCTTATGGCTCCAGGTAATCTTGGTGCTGCTTACTGGTGTAAGTCCATCAATATCTTTGGTATTAGCCACCTTGTGATAATGTTCTTTATCATTGCTAATTGTTGAGTTGCGCTTTCTAAGTAAGTTGATTAAAATCTAAAATCAACTTTTTATCTTTACACTAACTATAATTATCAAAATTCAACTAGAATACAAGAGGAAAAAATCAGGCGAATATTTTGTATAAAATTAGGTATACAATTAATCAAAGAACAAAAAATCAGGATTGATAGGTAAGAAATTAACAAAAATAGGAATAAATCAGGTTCAGCAGGGTAAACGCACAATATTTTTAAATCCTTGCTGGATAACTGGAGTTTAGACTAAGCCATGTAAAATGACCCAGCAGGGCTGACTGAATCAGAGACTTAGCATAAAGTATGAATAATCTTAGGTATTAGCGAAAGAGTTTCCTTTTGCGAATAAGTTAAACTCAATGGCTAGGCAAGCCGCAGCCGAACGAGCATGGTCTGCTATTTCTCGGTTTTATGACAATTGTAAGAAAAAAATATCGGGAAAAACTTGTACTGAGCGCAGTCGAAGTAAAGGATTCCCACAATTCCAAAAAGATTGTCGCTCTGTTGAGTACAAGTCGTCAGGATGGAAGCTTGCAGATAATCGTAAATCCATAACTTTCACAGATAAAAACGGCATTGGTATTCTTAAGCTAAAAGGCACTCGTGACCTTCACTTTTATCAAATCAACCAGATAAAACGGGTGAGACTGGTAAAACGTGCAGATGGTGTGTATGCTCAATTCTGCGTTGATGTAAATCGTACAGAGGATATACAACCAACCCATCAGACTTGGACGCAAGTCCTGTAAAAGCAAAGAGCGTCAGTGATGCTAGAATCCCCCCGATTTATCGGTGGGGAGTGTCAAAGTTGGATTAGACGTAGGGTTGGAGAACTTTTATTTGCCTCTTAGCGAATGTTGCACTAGCCAGTAATGTAAGCCCACCATTAAAATTGTCAATGGCAGCATCAACATTGGAATAATTTCTAAACTTGTCCAACTTGCAATCCAGCCTGCTCCAGTGGGTATAATCGCTGCTCCAAAACTGGCGATGCTGGTGGCGAAGCTAACAGCCGCAGGAACGAGGGCATCTGGTAATCGTTGAGGTATTAACCAGATGGTGGCGGGAAAGATTGCTGCCAATGCAAAGCCAATTAGCGGTAAGCTAATCCATTGATCTGGCAGTTGCCACCAAGCAAGCAATCCAATTATTAGAAGACTCAGCGACATACTGATCGTGCGGACTGGGCCAAGCCATTGCAAGAAATAACCTAAGATGAAACGTCCCACTGTTAATCCTAGCCAGTAGGCACTAAGGCTGTAACCAGCAATCAGTTCGGGGGTTTGGCGACCGACGGATTGCACAGTGTATGCCCAGTTGCCGATGCAAGCTTCTATACCAACATAAACCAACAAGAGTAGCCCAGTTAGCACTACTACTGGATTTTGGAGCGATCGCCCCAAATTTTCTAATGCAGTTGTATTTGATGTCGATACCCGTAGCGTCATTGGTGTATAGTGGGAAATCATCGCACCCAGGACGCTTACAATCAATAGGCTGACGATGCCGGCTAATACCCAATAAACCTGTCGCCAGTTCATGCCAAGTGATAGCAAAGTAGTGGCGATTGTGGGCCCAGATAATGCGCCAATACCATAGAAAGCATGGAGTGAACCAATCATATTTGCACTGCGCGAATCTTGCACAATGTAGGTATTGATCCCTGCATCAATCAGCCCAATACCTAATCCCAACACTGACCCGGCAGCAACCATAAACAACCAGTAAGGTGAGGTGGCGTAAATTACCAGTGCCATTGTCAGCGCAACCGCAGCAATCAATAGCATTCGCGCTAACCCTAGACGGCTACTGACTAGACTGCTGGTGAATGCTGCCAGAATGTAGCCGCTAATTTGACTCACAAACAGCAGGGTAACGGTAGCTGGAGTCAAGTTATAGGTAGACACTATGGAGGGCAGCAGAACGCCTAATCCGCCTTCAGCAACGCCAATGGCAATAAAAGCATAAAAGGCGATCGCTACCCCAATCCACAGAGGCGGTAAGGTACGTTGATTGTATCCCATCAGATAGAATGCTCTTGCCCCAGACGATTTGGTTGCTTAGATTTACAAATAACTTTATACCCATCTCCCTGTAGTGATATTTCCATAACCCTATTTTGTTAGATATCACACCTCACAAATTATCATGCACCCACGAGCTAAAGCATAAGGCAATTTTTTTTTGTCACGAACTTATGCAAAGCTGTAAAAGAAAAATGCTTTAAACATCATCTATGAACATCCATAAAGTCTCTACTACTCCCTTCCCCGACCAAAAGCCCGGTACTTCTGGGCTACGGAAATCAGTTAAGGTTTTTCAGCAGCCCCACTACCTGGAAAATTTTATCCAATCCATCTTCGATTCTGTGGGGGACTTGCACTTTCAAACCTTAGTCTTGGGTGGTGATGGCCGTTATTACAATCGCCAAGCCATTCAAATCATTTTGAAAATGGCTGCGGCCAATGGCATTGGGCGGATTAAAGTTGGTCAACGGGGGATCTTGTCTACTCCTGCAACTTCCACTATTATTCGCAAGTACCAGGCTATTGGTGGCATCATCTTGTCTGCTAGCCATAATCCGGGCGGGCCAAATGGTGACTTTGGTGTGAAATATAACATTAACAACGGTGGCCCAGCACCAGAAAAGGTGACAGAGGCTATCTACGATCGCAGTAAAGTCATTGATAGCTACCAAATTCTGGAAGCACCAGATGTGGATTTAGAAACTTTAGGTGAGTCACATTTGGGAGAGACGGTAGTTGAGGTGATTGACTCTGTACAGGATTCTCAAGAGTTAATGGAGTCCTTGTTTGATTTTGAACGGATTCGCCAACTGTTGACCAGAGGAAATTTTCGGTTCAGCATTGATGCCTTACACGCGGTAGCTGGCCCATACGCCCATGCCATTTTCGAGCAACGTTTGGGCGCACCAGTGGGAACCGTGCGTAATGGTACACCGCTAGAAGATTTTGGCGGTGGACATCCTGACCCAAATCTGGTTTATGCCCATGAGTTGGTGGATATTTTGTACGCAGAGGATGCGCCAGATTTTGGGGCAGCTTTTGACGGAGATGGCGATCGCAATATGATCTTAGGGCGTAA
The DNA here is from genome assembly GCA_038259325.1 of Chroococcales cyanobacterium. GTDB lineage: Bacteria > Cyanobacteriota > Cyanobacteriia > Cyanobacteriales > Nostocaceae > Nostoc. The sequence goes on from JBBSOX010000014.1 coordinate 51,459, forward strand.
GTTCTTTGTCACCCCTAGCGATAGCCTTGCAGTTTTAGCCGCAAACGCCAAGCTAGTCCCTGGTTATAGTGCAGGTTTAGCCGGGGTAGCGCGATCCATGCCTACTAGTCAAGCAGTAGATCGAGTAGCGGCTCAGATCGGGATTGAATCCTATGAAACACCCACTGGCTGGAAGTTTTTCGGCAATCTCTTAGACGCGGGTAAAGCTACTCTCTGCGGTGAAGAAAGTTTTGGTACCAGTTCTAACCATATCCGCGAAAAAGATGGGCTATGGGCTGTGCTGTTTTGGCTGAATATCCTAGCAGTTCGGCAACAATCTGTTGAGCAGATTGTCCGGGAACACTGGCAGACTTATGGACGCAATTATTACTCTCGCCATGACTATGAAGAGATACAGACAGGGCCCGCCAACGCTTTAATAGAAAGACTACGTTCTTTATTGCCAACTCTCAAAGGCAAGCAATTCGGTAACTATCAAGTTGAATACAGTGATGACTTTAGTTATACCGATCCTGTTGATGGTAGCGTTAGCGATCAACAAGGTATTCGCATTGGCTTTACCGATGGTTCTCGAATTGTGGTGCGACTTTCTGGTACGGGTACTCAAGGTGCAACCCTAAGGGTTTATCTAGAAAGCTACGAGCCAGATCCCACCAAACATGACCTTGATCCACAGGTTGCACTTGCTTCTTTAATCACTATTGTCCAGGAGATAGCCCAGATCCGCGAACTGACAGGACGGGAACAGCCAACTGTGATCACCTAGTACCGCAAGGCGGAAGAATTAGACATCTCCGAAAATGGATGTAGAGACGTAGCAGTGCTACGTCTCTACAAGGTTTCTGGATAACGCACATTATTTTTATTGCATCGCTTGACGTTGGCCTTAGCCTTTTTATTGCCATTCATCACCTTAGTAATTTTTGGCTTTGCCATTAGATTAGAAAGTAAGGATATTCCCTTACAGGACTTACGCAACTGGCACAAAATGTGGGCGGAGCTTCGCTCCACCATGCAGTAATTGAAATCAGACCAAACACATATGAACGTCTGGGCATTTTAGTTGCTGAATTAAATAATTAGAAAGTAAGTTATGCTTGATTTTATAAATAGTTTGACCTGTTTGATAGGCTAAAGTTTTCAGTCTCAGCCAAACTTTTAATGAGGCTTTCTTATCTTGGTAAATTTTGAGTCTTTATTTCTTCACAGGTGTCATTTTTAAAGGATACAATGGCTCAGATCCATTTAATTGCCAAATTCTAAATACCAATACAGCAGCTACAGTTAGCCATATACAAGAAAATGATAAAGTCATTCCCGCTACAGGATTAGTTTGCCAATAAATTGCCGTCACCACTACAGCAGATAACCAAGGGCCTAAAATAACTACAGGTACAGCAGCACCTAATCTGCGTTCTACAGTAAAAATCGTATTCCAAATATCCCCTAAAGCCAGATGTCCCACAAACAAAATTAAAGGCAGCACTAAAAATTGGTGATTCATTTGCTGCCAAACCAATACAGAAGAAATTACCCGCAAAACGCCAATTATCATCCAAGCTATGGGAAATACTAAAGGTGGAGGAGACCATCTTGGTCTGATTACTTGGTCATAGGTCTGACGAGAACGGGTATTATCTAAAAGAGAAAAAATTCGTGAACGGATACTTAATAGAGTAAACAATAATCCAGTCAATAAAGTACTTAACCAGCTGGGAAAAGAAGAATTATCAATCAACATTACTAGTTTTTCCATGACCAGCAACACGAGAATCATGGCTACTATTTGTAGGATAGTCCCTAGTGTATAAACTAAAACTGCTCTTATATCTAGTTCTTGTGTAGTATCTATTGATGTATTTGGAGACTGTTGTTGATTAAGAGTTTTTACCCCCATCACAGTATTAACAATCTGTTCAAGGATTCCTGTATTATTGGATTGGTTCATAATTAAGAGATAGAGCGTAGTCTTTAATTAGTAGTAATAAGCCATTATATGATATCCTAATGGTTAAAAACGATTTTTGTAAGCTCTTTTAACGTCAGAGTTTATAAATTGCGAATCTAATGTACAGTCTTTCGTAAGTGATATTGAGGAAAAAACGTGGAATTTCAGAAGTTATTGTATATTTTTACTTTAGTAAAGATTGCTACGTTCGCTCTGAGTATACCTGTATTTGCTCAAATCACCCAGACTCCCTCTAATTCTTCACAGTCGAGTTGTCGTGCAACTAAAGTAGATACTCCCATTTTCAAAGAACCTTCAACATCATCCAACGCTATCAGAATATTGCCCGCAAAAGCAAAGATTACTTTAGCATATATACCAACTAGTGGAGATAGATTTGTTAGAATTAAATCTCCGGCTTCAGGGTTTATTCAAACTGCTGTGCTGAAATTTTGTCAGACGAATAACAACGCTCAAAACCTGTGGACTAAACCTACTATTGGCACTGCATGTCGGCAAATTGTACAAACTGAAACTCTACGTCGCCAACCAAGTACAAAAGGAGCTTATATTACAACACTTTATCCAAACACAATCATATTTGTGAACTTGGTTACAGGTAATGCAGTTAAGTCATACAAATTTGAAAATTATATTTGGGTAGAAATCGACCTTTCTAGAAGTTTCCCTGGAGAGTTATCCGGTAATGGTTGGATAGCCAATACTGACTTAGTAAATACTCCCGGATTAAGCAGTCTGGCTTATTGTAGCTAGTAACTTATTTCGCGTCCAATCACCTGCCCAACTAATACAAGGAGCGGCGCAACCAACAAACTAACAGTATATAGTTGAGAACAGGTAACAGGTCAAAAGGAAAAAAGTGTACTGAGTTTTTTCACGCAATCAAATATGAGTCCTATAGCAATTAGGAATTAGGAATTGAGGTAAAGCTATCTGTTTCGATAAGGATGTACCAGTCATGAAATTTTTAAACCGCCTTCTGAATTTCCTCGACCTAAGCCAGTTAAAATATAGGACTCCTAAAAGCTTGAAACCAAGATAACTGTTAGAGGATCGCCATCTGCCAGTATGGGTGCCTGAATCCTACTTAATGACAAAGTTAGACGGATCTTGGTCTCGTCGATGCTTAGTGGGAATGGGGGCTGGCTGCCCATTACCTGCAAGGGCTGCGGTTTTCTCCAGGGATTCCCTCAATCGCTTGGCTGCGTAGATGGACATATCTCGCGGTACATTAATGCGATCGCGCAAATATCTCAGAGCGACATCAGATCCCGATGGAGGTATACAATCTTCACCAGTCATCATGTGTGTTAAAGCACAACGTAGAGCTTGATCAAACAATTTATCATCACAGGGGTTGACTCGGATAATATTGATGCGGTGGTCGATAGTTCGTTGAAGAGCTTCCATGCGGGAGTTTTCGGGTTCTGGATAACTAACATCTGGTAGCCCGAACCAGGGACCATTATCCACCCGCACTTTATTGAGAAGCATCTGGGTTTCGCCGTTTTCCCAACAGCCCCCCATCTGGGGCGGCAAATCATGTACATGGGTGTGAAAGTCACTCTGAGTACCGCAGTAGGTAGGTCGGCTTTCCATTGCCGCAAACCATGCATTCAAGCGAGGGTTTTCCGATCGCAGAGAGTAGCCTTTGTAGTAGTAAAGGCTCGCATTCATCCGTTCGAGATATGGCGTAAAAATGACATCGACGATGCCGAAGCTATCTAAAAAATAAGGGCTTGGAGTGCGACCAAGCGCCTCCTCGACCTTAGCCACCACTCCAATAAATTGCTCTCGGTTGCGTTGTTCTTGTTGAGAGGAACTGGCTCTAGAGCAAAGCCAAGCGCACCAGGCTCTAAATAAAAGTCGTTCTAATTGACGTAGAGGAAGCACCGCGCGGTCTTCCATCCCTTGGCTCAATGGAGCAAAAACCTTTTCCAAAGCGATTAAAATGTCATCGCTTTCCGTAATAATCCGTCCATCTAGCTCGATCGCAGGGAGCATTCCTGATGGTACCTTACGTTTGTACCAACTTTCTTTCTCCCCATAGCAGAACATTGTCACTTTTTCGATGCGGTAGGGGATCTGTTTTTCCTCTAGCCATAACCAAACTTTTTGGCAGTAAGGACACCAGGCATGGTTATCGCGGTAAAGCGTTACCCGCACATCAGATTCCGGCTGACCAAACAAGCGCAACCTGGCTCTAGCGTTGGTGAGACCATTAACGGGATCTATTTGATAGTCCGTAAGGGTTTCTAGTTCTTCCCAGCTTAAGGGTGCGGTAGTCATAGGGTGAGTTGCGTAGAGCAATACTTAGGACAATTCTATACTCTACAATATTTTCAATTGGACTAAGGCTTAATTTAAGCGATAGGTTCGCCCAGTGGGAAAAAGAAAAACTACCACCTCAACCAGCATTCTTTAGTGCGATCGCCATTTTCTTGTCCCTGCTGATGTCGCGGAAGTTTAATTTTTTAAGAGTGGTTTGATTGCTCCAGAAAAAATTCTTCAAAAAACGGGTAAAACTTGCGTGCCAAAAGCTCAAACTTTTCTCCAATGGAGTCAGGACGAGTTATTTTGTATCCTCTGGCATTGAACCAATCATAATTATTCGCTGGCTGATAACGTAGATTTGCCGTGCCATCTTTGTAATAGGCTAATAAAGTCAAAGTAGTGATTTTTGGGAAAAAATTTGCTTGAAAATTCTCCAAAGCATGGTTTTGACTTTTGAAAACTATACTCAAATTGCGATTACCGATTTCTGAGGACAATAATTGAAACTGACTTTTAGGCAGAACTAAAGCTGCATGAGTACTGCTAATTATCCTTGCTAATAATCGGAATTCCGTCTGAGGAAAGGCGAAAGCAGCAATATTAGCAGCCTCAGCTTGAAAATCCGTTCTGACAGTGTAAAGAAGCCTTTCTAAATCGGTGGTAGACATATTTTTACTTTTATCATCCCTATTTAATATTTAATTTGGTTAAAAAAGAGGATAAAATAAGCTTTTTTAAATTGACTGTTTTAATTTACCAAAAAAGGATTGAAAATTTATGGATTTCTGTAAAAAAATACATTTCTTAGGATGATTGCTAAATTTATGTAACATTTGCTTTCTATCAGATATCTACTAGGAGCACGGTTATGCACCACAGCATTCACGAGGCCGCTAGCAATATCTGGTTTACCTCAGAGCCGACACAGTTGGCAGATTAATCACTGGATTGATCATGATTATTCCGTAATCAATAGAAAATTTCGTTAAAGTTATACGGGGTAAATTCGATCAATTGGGGCGCAATATTCCCTATAGCGCGATCGCACAACTAATTGCGGATACGTTACACAGAGTGATATCAGTACGATCTGGACAAGCAATTTTGTTTTTGCTGACGCAAAAAAACAATACGCATTAGCCCTACTCACCCCCCGTGGTCACTGAGCAAGTCGTTGTGCTCCCTATCCCCACCTTATGAGTACATTAGATATAGGAGTGAAAATGAATGTAGAGACGTTGCAATGCAACGTCTCTACAAGGGTTTCAGGTAACGCATAATTAATTTCTGGAGATGTCTTTTGTTCGGGTTAGCGTCTGTCTACGACACGCTGCGCGAACGCAGAGAAGGTAGGAACTTCCGCGACACGTTAAAGACCCAAAACGGACTTTTCGTTGAACCAGGTCAAGGTCATTGCTACTGGTTTGGTCAAGAACTTTATACTTTCAAAGCAGTTGGTGAAGATACAGGTGAAGCTTAACCTCAACAAATGCGATCGCATCTGTGCAGGAGCTTTGCACCATTGCGGAGTACGAGAATTATTGAATGCTGTTAGCGAAGTCGTATTTGCCTCCACGCTCAAGGGCGCGTTTGTAAGCAGGTCGTGCATGGATGCGCAGGGTAAATTGCTTAATCTTTGGTCGGCTGGAAATGAGTTCAGTTTCCATAGCAACTATTTCCAGAGGAAAGCTCATTTGGATATCGGCGGCAGTAAATTCTTCGTCTACAAACCACGTACTCTTACAAAGTTCACCTTCTATGTAGTCAAAGTGAAGCTTAATCTGAGGTGCGATCAATGCTTCGTTTACGCTGCTGTCTCCTGTACCAAAACGGTTGAAGATGAGGTTCATGAGCAAAGGTGGCATTGCAGAGCCTTCAGCGTAATGCAGCCAATAGGTGTAGCGCAGACGCTCCGGCGTACCGGATGGCGGAATTAGCCGACCACTGCCGTAGCGATCCACTATGTATTCGATGATAGCCCCCGACTCAGCAACAGTCTTATCTCCATCAGTGATTACTGGTGACTTGCCGAGTGGATGGACTTCACGCAGCGATGGCGGTGCCAGCATCGTCTTCTGGTCGCGTTCATAGAACTTAATCTCGTATTCGATACCTAATTCTTCAAGCAGCCATAGCACGCGCTGCGATCGCGAGTTGTTGAGATGATGGACAACGATCATAATAGCTACTTTTTGTTATGTGCTTTTGATCATCTCAAATTATCATTAGCTACTACACTTTTCATCTATCTGGTGGTTTGTCTTGGGTATGCAAGATGTTTTTGGGGCGATCGCTGAAGCTATACGGAATGCTGGTCGTCCATCTTGGCGAACTACTAGTTTGTGCCTATTCGTCTTACCATCGTTGCTGCCAATAACGAAATCAAGCCAAAAAGTGATTAATAATTCAGATTTTCATTGGCTACAAACCCACAATCATTAGCAGGGGTTGCTACTGCATTCCCTGGTGATTCCAGCTTTGACTCGCAAGAATTGGCTGGTATCGGCTTTGTTGTGGCCTTTGTTTAGAGTTTGATGGTTGTAGATGAATATAGGAATAATCCAGCCTTACAGTAACGGGTTTTTAGAAGTTGTACCAGAGAGCGATTATTGGCAGATTACAGCTATACACATCAATGGCCAAGCCTATTGCCCTACTCCTCGGCTTTATCGATCTGAAAAAGTAGCATTATCAAAAGCTACACAAATTTATGATTGGCTAGTTGACAACGAAGGAGAAATTAGTGGTGGAAGTTGCTACTGCTCTGAATTGAAACTCATCCTATGGCAGCAATCGAAAGTATCTTAATTGCCCTTGTATTGATAGCTGTTTAGAGTAAGTCCCTGCGCCAAGTGTGGGGATTTTCTTTGTAGGTTGGTAGACGCTTGTTTCAATCCCTAATAGGGATTTTAAGTAATTGCAATACTAATCTTGTTACGAATTCAATTAAAAATCAAATGTTTCAATCCCTAATAGGGATTTTAAGTAATTGCAATTTATACCAACAACATTATGATTTAATTTATTATTGTTTCAATCCCTAATAGGGATTTTAAGTAATTGCAATCTCTTAAATCCTCATACCCGTTACCTGGTAGTTTTAGTTTCAATCCCTAATAGGGATTTTAAGTAATTGCAATCAAAATAACCCTGTGGTAAATCTCCCACTTTCTTCAAGCTTTATCCGTTTCAATCCCTAATAGGGATTTTAAGTAATTGCAATAGCTGGCTTCTGAAAGTCTTTCTCTATTTGGTTTTCAAGGTTCGGTTGCGCGAATGCAGGAATCATAACACGAGGAGTTGTAATTTGGCTAGAGGCAAATGGCTGAAAACCAGTCCTCATAAAGTGCGCGGATGCTTTAGAAATGCTAACGCTCTCAAGTTCTTGCATGTAGGGCAATTCAGCCCTTTTTGTAGTAACCCCTTCCCCAACACCTACCCATCCGCGCATTCAGCGAAAAAACTAATCTGATGAGAAAGCTGCTTACTTATAGATATGGTTAGCTGACTTCAGGGCGATGTCTGAGTTAGGCTACACCTACGCAATACCAGCACCCTCATGACCAAACTTACTTAGCAGCGTCTTCAAAATCTGTTAATGCACAAGCAAACTCCCTAAAAGCTGTTTTAATCAGAACCTCTTTCGTTCCCCTTTCCAGCGAAGAATTGCGTATGAGGTCTGTTAATTCTATGAACAATAGAGAAAACATAAAACGATCTTGGCGGTCAACTTGTTTCAAGCAAGAGGATATAAACTGATAAAGCTCTGTTTTTCTAGGCTTAGTTTGTTCTTCCCATATTTGTAACCCAAGCCGAAAAGTTCTCAAGCGGATTTCATTAGTGTTGAAGGACGCGTCTTTGTAGCGGACTGATACGCGTTGAGGTATTTCCATGAGTTTTAGCTATACATATTCGATGTAAAGTAATTATTCACTTATATTTCCCCTCAACCGGAAAAATCTAATATTTTGCACCAATCCCAACAGCCGCCATTGTTTTGTAATGAATGACTTGTGTGGATTGACAGTTAAGAGGCGCACAGCCGTCATAGGTGTCAACTTAAGCCTAGAAATAGCTTAACTGTTGGCTGCTTCACCTGTAAGGAACTTTAGTTCCTTGCAGGACATGACTTTTACGTTAAGTTGACACCAATGCACAGCCGTGAACCCCTACTGTCATCAATTTAGAGGATGCCCCAGAAGTGCAGTAGGCCTTGACCAGAAAAAGCTTCAATTAAAATCGCAGACAGAAAACCAATCATTGCAAGACGACCGTTCCAGTTTTCACTCTGAGGAGTGAAGCCAAAACGCACAGCATTAGGATCTTCTGAAACAATAGGCGCAGGATTCTTAAAACCTGTCATGAGTAAAACTCCAATGTTCAAGTGTTGTAGCAGTTGTAACTGCCTGTTAAGTAATGTAACAGAAGTTTAAAAAAATGCAACATTGAGTGAATAAAGAAAAGCTAAAGAAAAATCTGCTCGACGAAGAGGAATTAGGGCAGGGGAAAACTCTCCCCCTTGCTCTCTGCTTTCTTGGATCTTCCTTTCCATTCACCCTGTAGAGTAAAAGCTGCCCAATAATAAGGTTATTAGATTTAGAATTTCCAAAATAATGCGGCGTAAAGTATTGCTAGACACAGAAGCTTTAGTTGCATTTCTGCAACCTCAAGATCGGTTTCATAGTTGGGTAGTCAAATATATTACAAATTTTGAGTGCGATCGCTAATCTTGTAGATTGGGTTGACGTTAGGAAGCATCGACTGGCAAAAGTCAATTTTCAGAAAATGAAAACACAGATGGATGTAGATAAATATTAATGATTCATCTGTATCCATCTGTGATTGCCTGGTTCAATACCTGGGAATTAGACGATTAGGCTTGTTGTATTTCTGGACGGCCATCTTCAACTACAAATGAAGCCCGTTTACTAATTGTGCCAGATGGAGTTATGACGTTTGACATCACCAGATAGTCTGTCTTCCAAGTTGTAGGAGTTAGGTTACAGCGAACATATCCCCGTTGACCGTTGAAAAACTTAATGTGTGGGTTATCTGGTAAGTAAGCTTCAACGGTGGGATTAGTATCTGCTCCATCGCCACCGGAGCTAATTGAGGAACAGACGAATTCACTGCCGAGTGTGGCGGATTCTGGGTTATCAAAGTTAGCCTTCAGGTTCATCGCCCAGTGAGAATGCACATCACCTGCTAACGATATTGGATTAGAGGGCTGGCGCTGTCCAAGGAAAGCCATGAGGCGATCGCGCGAAGCCACATAACCATCCCATTTATCCATGCTGTAAGTTCCGCCTTCTCCTGGTGTCATGTCTCTTTGAGCAATTGGTACTTGCTGCGCTAAAACATTCCACTTGGAATGTGAACTATTTAGACCATCGAATAACCAATCTTCCTGCGCCTTACCAGTAATCGTTGCATTCGGATCTAAATTTTCTGGGCAACGTTCTTTAGTGCCATCATCACAAGGCTGATCGGTGCGATATTGGCGGGTATCTAGGACATGGAAGGTAGCTAAGTTACCAAAGGAGAGCCGGCGGTAAAGTTGCATATCGGGGCCAACGGGACGCGAGAAGGGGCGCAGTGGCATGTGTTCGTAGTAAGCCTGATACGCAATAGCTCGCCGTTGGAGAAAAATTGCCCGATCCTGATCTGGTTCAGTATCAACTTGGGAGATGTCGTTGGCGTAGTTGTTTTCTACTTCGTGGTCATCCCAGGTGACAATCCAGGGAAATGCTGCATGAGCTGCTTGCAGATTGATATCGGTTTTATAGAGGGCGTGACGGTTGCGGTAATCCTCTAAAGTAATCAAAGGAAAACTTCGTAAATAATTCCCTTACCAAAATCAGGTTTTAATTCCTAATTTTTATCTTAGTATCAATGTGTTAGATGTTGTTTTGCTATATAAAAGCCTACTAATTAGAGATTAATCTTTGGCAAAGAAAACATTAATATCAACTTAACCAAGGTTAGATTTTATTTTCATTGATGCTACTTTTCTCTTCATAATCCAACCAAAGCTACAAGCAAATAGAGCGCCAACTAAAGGTGTTGGTTCAGGTACTTGTGTATACGAAACTCTACCTGATATGGGTTCAGCATCTGGAGAAGTTCTGGAGAAAGCTGTAAAATCTTCATCAATAATTTCGTAACTAATAGAACTGGAAGGATTAGCTTTATCATTGAAGAGATAATCTAATGCAAAATATGTTTGTCCTGTTGAAGATGTGGCAGGAAAGACAACAGGAAAATCTGGGTAGTTGCTATCGTCTTTTTCTGTGTAAATGGTAGAGTCACCGTCAAAGTTCAAAGAGAGTGATTGAATAGGAGCTACGGGATTAAATTCATTGCTAAAAGTTGAGTCATCAAAGCTAAAAAAGCCATTTCCCTTAGTTATCGGACTATCAACTGTGAAAGCGTAATTAATAATTGCAGCAGATACAGATTTTACATCTACAGTAGCAAAACCTAAAGTCAGGCTAGCAATAGCAAGCACTAATTTTGGAAATAATTTCATCTCAATTTCCCTCATGATAAACTTCTGTAAGCAATGCACACTGCAAGATATAGAAATAGGTTGTTTCTAACTTTCTTGTTTTTCAAATAGGTACTTTTCACTGATTAGAGCAGTGAGAGAAATCAATGATTTTTCCCTTTTTCAAGAAAAAGAAACAAGTCTCCAAATAATTGGAGGCATCCTAGTTTAGAATCATGAGTTTAAGCAGACTTTAATTAGAGGTAAAATAAAATTAAATTTAGTTTTGCAATACCAATACTACCAAATAACTAAAATATATATTTATGTACAACTATAGGACTCATATTTGATTTTTGAAAAAACTCCGTACACTCAAAAAGTCTTTTTTCCTACTCCCCACTCCCTACTCCCCACTCCCAGCCTACGCAAATAATTTCAGTAATCAAACCGGATTCCTATATTAGGAATACACTTTGATTTGGAGAAGTTACTTGTGTAGTACGCGAAGTGCAAACGCGATAGGCAGGAAATAGGCAAAGTGAAAGGCGCATTTTTGAGGTGTACTTAGCTTCGCAAAAATTAAATATATAGGAATCGTATTTGATTTTTGAAATTATCTACGTGGGCGGGGAGTGGGGAGTGGGGAGTGGGGAGTAGGGAATAAGGAATTAGGCTTTTCGATCTGTACCGAGCTTTTTCATAAATCAAATACTAGCCCTATAGGACTCATATTTGATTTTTGAAAAAACTCCGTACAACCCAAAAAGCCTTCTTTTGTGTTGCTTATTGCCTACCTACGCGACGAAAATACTATTCAATCTCTTATTGTTCTAACATTTGGAAAAATCGGGTAAAGTAATCTGGAAAGGTTTTCGCTGTACAGCCAGGATCTTTAATTACAATCCCTGGAACCTTCAAGCCAGTGACAGCAAAAGCCATCGCCATTCGATGATCGTGATAAGTTTCAATTGCCGCCGGGGTAATGGGGCCAGGCTCAATTTTCAGTCTATCTGGAAATTCTTCAACCTTGACTCCTAGCCGACGCAACTCTGTAACCACAGCTTTAATCCGATCGGTTTCCTTATATCGAATATGTTCCACATTCCGAATAGTAATCGGTGAACTGGCAAAGGGCGCGATCGCTCCTAGTGTTTGCACCAAATCTGATATATCATTCATATCAATATCGATGCCTTGCAATTGCTCCGGCCCTGTCACTTCGGTGTAATCATCCGAATCCTTAATTTGGCAACCCATCTGTTCTAAAACATTCAGCCACAGAATATCTCCTTGACAGGATTGTTTGGTCAAATGTTTGACGCGCACCCGTCCACCCGTGACGGCGGCGGCGGCAAAAAAGTAAGAAGCATTTGACGCATCGGGTTCTACTGTGTAATGTCGAGCTTGGTAACGTTGACCTGCTTTAATCTGAAATTGATTATCGCCGATTTGAATCACCTCAACGCCAAAATCTGCCATCAGACGACAGGTCATCTTAACGTAAGATTGAGAAACTAATGTTCCCTCAACTTCGATGATCGTATCTTGTTGAGCATAAGGCGCAATCATCAGCAATGCCGAAAGTTGCTGACTAGTTTGGTTGGCTTTCAACCGAAAATTTCCGCCAGCGAATCCCTGACTATAGACGGTGTAGGGCATAAACCCAGAGTTTCCCTCAAAGTTAACGGTTGCTCCACCCGTTTGCAGCACTGTCAACATGTCGCCCATCGGCCGTTCTCGCATCCGGGGAACGCCATCTAGGCGATATTCGCCGTTACCCAATGCCACCAGCGCCGAGATAAACCGTGCTGCTGTACCTGCCAAACCCACAAATAAATCTGCTTGTTTAGCTGGAATGTCACCTCCTCTTCCCGTGACTTGAATCTGTGCTAGATGAGGATTTAAAGTAATGGGAATGCCCAATTGCTCTACGCATTTGGCAAAATATTCGCTATCTTCACTAAATAAGGCATTTTCTAAAATTGAGTCACCTTGCGCCAAAGCAGCAACAAGTAACGCCCGATTGGTAAGACTTTTAGAACCGGGAATTTCTACCGTGGCATCCACTGGCCGATTTAGAGCAGGAATTGCAATGGTATCCACGTTAAACCTCTACGTAGGCGGTTAGCTACAACTTTATATATTGCCATATTGTGACGAAAAGGGGCAGGGGGCAGAGGGAGCAGAGTGAGCAGGGGAAGAAGAATTATTGATTGATCCATGCCAAATCTGACCTTTCAGGTCATGTGGAAAAGCCCACGAAAAACTAAGCCCTTTCCCGACGCTCTAAGAGGGAAAAGTCAGATGCCGAATGGTTCGGAAGGGAATAAAACACCCTGTGACAATTTGTGAAATTCGTGGCATTGGCGGTCAATATAATTTATTCTTGCCTGATGATGAAGAAATGATCATTCTCAATCAAGAAGTCCCTGTGGAATACACCATTTTGCAGGGAAAACATGCAGTGGGAACAGTATTTTTGGGAGCATTGATTAGCCTCTCAGAAAAAAAGGCGCAATTGCGTAGACGCCCAGCGTCTTGTCAGCAGACATCGCCACATTCTCTGGAACTATTGAGTAATCTCAAACTCAAGTTATTGCTTGAACCAAAGCTGGCTACAGAAGAAGAATACATCTATGCCAAGGTGATTCAACAATCTCATGTTGATGAGCATCTTTTTCTGCTTCGGTTTACAGCTGTTCCCCCAAAAGCGAGTGCAATTCTCAATACACTCCGTCAGTCTGGGTAAGATTAGGGCATCAATATTGAAAGCATAACAAAGGGAGGTGTATGTAAATAGAGTCAACCGAAAAAGTAGGTAGTTCAGCTTTTTTTAAAACAGTAGCAATTGTTGCTGATACAACCAAGCGATCGCGGTAAGATTTTGGACTTAAGCCTGATTAAACTCCAATAACTCCTTAATAATTCGTAATTTTTAATTTATAGTATGAAGCAACTAAGTTGAGTTATGGAGATAAAAATATGTTTTTTCTAAAACTGAGATTGAATTACATTCAAAAGAAAAATGACAAACGTAAATGACTTTCAAAGACTAGTGGAACTGGCAAATGATTATGGAATCATTTGCCAGCCAACACCAGAAGAATGTTTAATCGCATCTTTGCCTGGAGACGATGATTTCTTATTAGCTTTTACTTGGTCTGGTGCAGTTGAGGGAGAGCCGCCAGAGCATGAATTAATCGCAATTAGTGTACAGGATATAGTTAAAGAAGTTACCGTTGCAGCTTGGCAGATTCCTTTTTATTTATTCGGCAACGTTTTAAGGCAGGCTCAGATGCTTGTCGCTGCCCACAAAGATTTTGTTAGCAGTTAGCAGAAAAGCTTTAGCTCATAACTGTTATCCCTGTCAACTTTGGCAGGGATTTTTATTTTAACCTTATCCCTCTTTTATTACTTTCGATAAAGAATAATAACCCAAGTTGCTAGTAATAATTTAGATTCTTCTTGTTCCTAATAAAATTTTAGGGATTTAATCCAGCCCGTTGAAAGATTGTGTGAGGGGTAATTTCTAATTCTGGTAGCAAATCATCACTAATTACTTGATGAGAACGATAAGTAATAGGTAAAGAAGATGGCGCAAATACACTTACAGTTCTAGCTTTGGTATCAACCACCCAAACACGAGAAACGCCAGCTTTGAGATAATCAGTCGATTTTTCGGCAATTTCACCAAAATTTTGACCAGGTGAAATGATTTCGATGACTAATTCAGGTGCAACAGGACAAGCTTCGTCTAATAGCCAATCAGCAGGAAGACGGTTATGAGAAATATAAGTTAGATCGGCCACAGGCATCCAATCTTGTTGATTTCGTGTTAGTTTAATTGCCCATTCAATCACAACTCGACCCTTTGCTTGTGCCCATGCAGACAATAGTATAAATAAAGCACCAGTAGTCGAGCCATGAAAAAACTTTGCTGACATTTCATTATCTTTATACTTGGGTACAGCTTCACCGTTAACAAACTCGTATGTAACATCTCCTTCGGGAAGTGCGAGAAATTCTTCTAGGGTGAGGCGTTGATTAGAAGACTGAACCATAGGTGTTCTGTAGGGAAAAGATGCTTACTTTTAGTTTAGGCGATCGCAAATATTACAGACTAAGCCTACTTCGTCCTTATTTCCAGCATTTTCGACAGTGCTGATGGCGGATGTAAGCATATAAATTACACCAGTCAATATTATTCCTTATGGTCTTGAAGTGAACCAAGGCTTATGCAAAACTTGAGATCCTTCGCTTCCAGCCTACTTTTAAGGAATTGATCAATGGCGCGTCTAGCCCTGCTGAGTGTATCTAACAAAACTGGTATAATTGACCTAGCCCGTAGCTTGGTTGAAGAATTCGACTTTAATTTAATCAGCAGTGGGGGAACAGCCCAAGCCCTCAAAGATGCGGGACTCCCTGTCACCAAAGTTGCAGATTACACAGGTTCACCAGAGATTTTAGGTGGTCGAGTCAAAACCCTACATCCCCGAATTCATGGCGGAATTTTGGCACGGCGAGATTTTCCCGAAGATATTACAGATTTAGAAAATAACCAAATTCGCCCGATTGATTTAGTGGTGGTAAATCTTTATCCTTTTGAGGAAACGATCGCTAAACCAGGGGTAACATTAGCCCAAGCTGTTGAACAGATTGATATCGGTGGGCCAGCAATGTTGCGGGCATCATCGAAAAACTTCGCTCATCTCGCTGTATTATGCGATCCAGCGCAATATGACGAGTATTTGGAGGAATTGCGCCAAAATAACGGCGTAGCATCCCTAGAGTTTCGGCAAAAGGCAGCATTAAAAGGATTTTCGCACACTGCTAGTTACGATCAAGCGATCGCTTCTTACCTGGCAGATGCACAGCAGTACACTCTTAGCGGCACACAATTGCAATCTCTGCGTTACGGCGAAAACCCCCATCAACCCGCCACTTGGTATCAAACTGGTACTACTCCAACAGGATGGACAGCCGCGACAAAACTGCAAGGTAAAGAACTTAGTTACAATAACTTAGTTGATTTAGAAGCTGCACGCCGAATTATTGCTGAATTTACTGATACCCCAGCAGCAACGATTATCAAACATACAAATCCCTGTGGTACGGCATTGGGAAGCACTATCTCTGAAGCTTACCAAAAAGCTTTCAATGCTGACTCTACTTCTGCCTTTGGTGGAATTGTCGCGCTCAACCGCCCAATTGATGCCGCTACAGCTAGCGAGTTAACCAAAACATTTTTAGAATGCGTGGTTGCACCAAGTTGTGAAGCCGAAGCTCAAGAAATCCTGGCAAAGAAATCTAACGTGCGGGTTTTGACTTTAGCTGATTTGAGTAGTGGCCCTAAGGATACAGTGAAAGCGATCGCAGGTGGTTTTCTTGTCCAAACTAGCGATGATGCGATTGCTGATACCAGTCAATGGCAAATAGTTACCGAACGTCAACCTACCGACAGCGAATTAGCCGAATTACTGTTTGCTTGGAAAGTTTGCAAACATGTTAAGTCTAATGCCATTGTTGTGACCAGCGATCGCACTACACTAGGAGTAGGTGCTGGTCAAATGAACCGCGTCGGCTCAGTTAAAATTGCCCTAGAACAAGCTGGAGAAAAAGCCAAAGGTGCAATTCTAGCCAGCGATGGATTTTTCCCCTTCGATGATTCTGTGAAAACAGCCGCAGCAGCAGGAATTACAGCCATCGTCCAACCTGGGGGAAGTTTACGCGATAAAGATTCAATCAAAGCTGCGAACGAACTGGGTTTGGTGATGGTCTTAACTGGTGTACGTCACTTTTTACACTAAATTTAGGTGTGCAGTTTACAAAGTGTCACATAATTTACTTGCGTTTTGATTGAATTAGTGATATGGTTTAGTCGTGTGTGAGGAGCAAGTTAAAAATAAAAAGCGTTTGGGGTGGAAACACGGCAACACTCCCAAGCGCTTTTTAATTTGTCAGAAATTGGATTGCTTGTGCAATTTTAGAAATGTCACTTAATATGCTTGCCATTTAATAAAAGTAGTGATATTGTTTAATCGTGTGTGAGGAGCAAGTTAAGAATAAAAAATGCCTGGGGTGGAAACACGGCAACACTCCCAGGCATTTTTTATTGGCATATAGCAATTGGCTTCCTTGCCATATCGATTACAAAAATTTTGGCATCCAAAGAAATTATATTGTTTGTGCAATGTTGGTTTGGGTTGGCGTTGCATAAATGCGGGATGAATTGGCGGTTGAAACCATTGAAAATTAGGATTGCTATAGTTAATTACCTTCTAGCAAAGTCCAGAAGTAGCCATCTGGTGCAACAAAGGAAAAACTCGTTTCACCAAACTCATTACTAATGATGTCTGTAACTTTTTTTACAGTACTTGCTTTGATGCGATCGCAATATTCCTGTATTCCCTTAACCCGATAAGTATATAAAGACATACCCAAGCTACCTGGTTGGGCTGCCTCAAAGCGCGATTCTAAATTAATTTTTTCTGGGAATCGAACGATATAAAGCCTACCACTACGTGTAGCCATCAGATCAGACTTAGAAGAACGGGGATCATCAAAGGTAGTGACAATAAACTTTTCACCAGGGTGAAGGTCAAAAATATCTCGGCCGGCTGGCGAAGATTCATAGCTAGTTTCGACATCATCACGCACACGCAGCAAACCTAAAACTTCTTCATAAAACTTCAGGGTTTCTTTGCTGTCATCTTGAACAATAATCCCAATGTGGGTAAACTGACTAGTCTTGAGAGCAGCATTAGGGTTAACTTGGCCGTAATGCGGTAGCGTATAACCAAACCGTTGAAATAAAACCTGTCGAGCTAAAGGTTGCAGTAGCAGCATTTCTCGCACACCAACTGCTGGCTCAATAAAAGGACGGCTTTTCCTCTCTTTGTTGTAGATAACTTCCCAATAAGGGATAGAGTACTTAATAGGCAAACCTGCGGCTTTCGCATCCTCTATATGATTTAAGATATTTAACACATCCGCCGTTAAGCTTGTCGCCCAGCGATTTCCCTTAATTTTCATCGACGCTATTCCCAAACCTTCATGGGTGGGATTTTGCCAAACCATTAGCCGAATCAAACCATGATCTGCATTTTGGTGGTAGAGGCGGACTGAGCGTAAAGATGAATTCACACCATATAATTGATTAGCTATATCTGCGGTTAATTCACCTACCTCACCAATACGATAGCCAAATTGCTCCCAATACTGAATTGCAGAAATTGGCTCTGGGATACCAATACAGACTTCATAGATACCTTCAATTGCGGTTTGTTGTTTGTGAGTCAAGTCGCTTCGCTCCAATTAAAAATTATCCTGACTGGTTAAGACAGGTATTTAATTTGAGGCGTTGCTGATTCCATGTATGAAAATGATTTTGCATAATACCAAAATCCTTGTAGAGACGTAGCACTGCTACGTCTCTACATCCAGATTCATACTTTAATTCAGCAACGCCTAATTTGATTTACTGAAATGCAGAAATTGAAGTTCAGATGTGGTGAGGTCGCGCCATTGACCCAATTGTAGGTCATCTACTTTTAGATGGGCTATGCTGACCCTGACCAGCCGCAAAGTCGGAAACCCGACAGCCGCAGTCATACGCCGTACTTGGCGGTTTTTTCCCTCTGTCAAGGTCATTTCTAGCCAAGCTGTCGGTACATTTTTGCGAAATCTAATTGGTGGGGTGCGTTCAGGTAGCTGTGGCTCTTCTGATAAAAGCCTAACTTCTGCTGGCTGAGTGCGGTAATTTTGAATTTCCACACCTGTTTGCAACTTTTCTATAGCATCTGCATCTGGGATTCGCTCTACCTGTACCCAGTAAGTACGTTGATGACCAAAACGCGGATGGGCGAGACGATGTTGCAATTGCCCATCGTTTGTTAACAGCAGCAACCCTTCACTATCCCAGTCTAAGCGTCCCACAGGATACACATCAGGTACGTCAATATAATCTTTTAAGGTGCTATGCGTGGGAGCATCTTTTGTAAACTGGCTGAGAACGCCATAGGGTTTATAAAAAATAATATATCGGTAATGATTTGTCATTTGTCATTTGTCATTTCTCATTGGGCATTAATCAATAATTCTTCTTCCCCTGCTCCCCCCGCTCCCCCTGCCCCCTCTCAATACAAGCCCAAAATCAGGTAGATTAACAGTTATTCTCTAACAGATAATACCTTTTATGCGGAACATTACGCGTAGCCTACTTCCCTTAAAGCAAGGATTGAATGTCTAGTGAACTCCTAACTCTGCCAATTTTAGATTTTGGATTTTCGATTTAAGAAGAATCTAAAATCTAAAATCCAAAATTGAATCTGTTTTTTCCATATCTCATGTTCTATGACCAACTACTTTCGCTCTAATGTAGATGCAATGGCTAGCTACATTCCCGGTGAGCAGCCTCAACGCGGTACACAGATAATTAAACTCAACAGTAACGAGAACCCCTATCCTCCTTCGCCTGCGGCGCTAGCTGTACTGCGGAATATCGATGGCGAATGGTTGCGACGGTATCCAGAACCTTTCGGAGGGGAGTTTCGGCAAGCTGCAAGTAAAGTTTTAGGAGTTCCTAGTGATTGGATAATTGTAGGAAATGGCAGTGACGAATTATTGAGCGTGGTGATTCGAGCCTGTGCAGAACCTGGGAAGAAGGTAGTTTATCCAACGCCAACTTACGTGCTATATCGCACATTAACAGAAATGCAAGCTGCGGAAATTATTGAGATTCCCTACAGCGAGGACTACAGTTTACCTTTGGAAAAACTGGTTGCTGCCAATGGCTCTGTAACGTTCATTGCGTCGCCTAATAGTCCATCTGGGCATGTGGTAGCAATTAATGATTTACGAAAATTAGCTAGCCAGTTATCTGGAGTTTTAGTGATTGACGAAGCATACGTCGATTTTACCGAAGAGGATGCATTGGCTTTGGTAAAGGAATATGAAAACGTCATTGTAATTCGCACACTTTCTAAAGGGTACTCATTGGCAGGATTGCGGCTGGGATTTGGGGTGGCGAATCCCAAGCTATTGCAGGGATTGTTTAAGGTGAAAGATAGCTATAACATTGATGCGATCGCTTGTGCAATTGGCACAGCTGCTATTACCGATCAAGCTTATAAAAATGCTTGTGTGGCAAAGATTAAAGCATCACGGACTAAGTTAGCAACAGACTTAAAACAATTAGGTTTTCATCTTTGGGATTCCCAAACCAACTTTTTGCTGGTACAACCAAGAGAAGCAAACGCAGAATATCTCTATCAAAAACTGAAGGAACGGGGAATTTTAATCCGCTACTTCAAGCAGCCTGGACTAGATGATAAATTACGCATTACTGTTGGCACCGATGAACAAAATCAGGCTCTAGTGGAGGCACTAATTTATGAGAAGAATTCAGAAATCAGGAGTCAGAATTCAGCATAAATTCTGTACGAGTGGTTGATAGGTTGAGATGAAGAAATTGAGCAAATACTCAAAGACGTTTTCAAGGAATTTGTGAAAGCTGTAGAATATGATGCCGCAGCACCTCAAGATTGATTCATGCCAATTAAATAATCAAAGCTATGATGCTGAGTATCAACTAGAAGCTCTCAGGGAGCAATGCGATTTTGTGAGATCATGTTAAAGACAGCAGGGGAGCAGGGAGCAGGGGGCAGGGGGAATGGAAAAAGAACCAATAAAAAGTCATGAAGACTTGGAAGTATATAAAATGGCATTTGATGTAGCCATGAAAATTTTTGAATTATCTAAGAAGTTTCCTGTTGAAGAACGTTATTCTTTAACTGATCAAATTCGTCGTTCATCTCGTTCAGTTTGTGCAAATCTGGCTGGATCTTGGAGAAAACGCCGTTATGAAGCTGCTTTTATTGCAAAATTGAATGATTCAGAAGCGGAAGCAGCAGAAACTCAGACTTGGCTTAAATTTGCTGTCAAATGTAGTTATTTAGACGTTGATACAGGCAGAGAGCTTTATGGAGTTTACAACCGAGTTTTAGGGATTCTAGTAACCATAATTAACAATCCATCTCCTTGGCTCATAAAACGCTAATTTCTAATCCCCCTGCTCCCTGCTCCCTGCCCCCTGCCCAAACGAAGCAAGGCATCTCACAAAATCGCATCGCTCCCAAGTTCTCAGCACCGTAGCTACTTCAGCGCCAGTTACTCAAAAGTTAAAATTGATGCGCTTTTTTGGTTAGGTTAGCCAGTAAATTAGATGTAGGGCGTAAAAAAATAAACTCAATGAAAGCAATGTCTAACGACAGGCCGCAAGCCGTCTGCGCTTCTGATTTTGCATCTATCGTAGGCGAAGAAAATGCTGTTTGTCTTTGGGAAAATATCGAACTCGGTCAGCAAAAACGTATTCAACAGGCTATAGCTTCTGGAAATTCACTCAGTTGTATTGTCTATCCCAGCACCCAAGAACAGCTAGCCGCAGTCATCGCCACAGCTCACACAAAGAACTGGCGCGTCCTCCCCTGTGGTAATGGCAGTAAACTCAGCTGGGGCGGTTTAGCCAAGGGTGTTGATATTGTAGTCAGTACAGAACGCATCAACCAACTGATTGAACACGCTGTTGGTGATTTGACTGTCACGGTAGAAGCTGGGATGAAATTCTCCGATCTGCAAGCACTTTTGGCAAAGTCGCGGCAATTTCTCGCCCTTGACCCCACAGCCCCAGAGTTAGCAACCATTGGTGGTATTGTTGCCACAGGTGATACAGGTTCTCTGCGGCAACGTTATGGTAGTGTGCGCGACCAGTTACTAGGTATTACCTTTGTCCGTGCTGATGGACAAGTCGCCAAAGCTGGGGGAAGAGTAGTCAAAAATGTCGCCGGATATGACTTGATGAAATTGTTTACTGGGTCTTATGGCACATTAGGCTTTATTACTCAACTAACTTTCCGCGTATATCCGCTACCAGAAACATCGGGGACGGTGGTACTAACTGGTAAAGCTGAGGCTGTATCTCAAGCGGCTGATATCCTTCGAGGTTCGGCGTTAACACCAGTTCAGGCTGATTTGCTATCGGCTAAATTGGTGTCTAGTTTAGGTTTGGGTCAAGGACTGGGATTAATTGCCCGCTTTCAAAGTATTAGTGAGAGTGTTAAGGAACAGTCAAACCGAGTTTTGGAAGTAGGGCAAAAGTTAGGTTTAGATGGAGCAATTTTTGCAGATGATGATGAAGCTAATCTATGGCAAAGATTGCAAGAACGAATCCATACTACTGCTACAGAAACAGTAATTACCTGCAAAATAGGAGTGTTACCTACTGCTGCTGTGGAGATTTTGACTCAAGTGGAGTTGGGTTTAATTCATATTAGTAGTGGTTTAGGTTTGTTACAATTAGAGGATAAAAATCAAGTATTGAAAATCCGCGATGAGCTACGTAATGGTGGAAGCGATGCCTACGGCGGGCTGCGCCTACGCACTCAAGCGAGTAGTGGTTTTTTAACAATTCTGTCAGCACCAGTGGCGGTTAAAGAACAAATAGATGTTTGGGGATATACGGGGAATGCTTTGCCGTTGATGCGCCGTATTAAAGAACAGTTTGATAGTAAGAATATTTTAAGTCCCGGTCGGTTTGTGGGTGGAATTTAGTTTTAACTAACCGCAGAGACACTGAGGACACTGAGATAGAGAAGGGAAAGGGAAGAATATGCAAGTTTCCGAAAATTCTGTTAATAATACGGCTAGTTTAAAGAATTTGAAGGGGTTTGATGAGAATCATCCGCCTGATCCGAAGTTGATTGATAGTTGTGTACATTGTGGATTTTGTCTTTCGACTTGTCCGAGTTATCGGGTGCTTGGCAAGGAGATGGATTCTCCTAGAGGACGCATCTATTTAATGGATGCAATTAATGAAGGTGAGATTGCTCTAAATACAGCAACTGTAGAACATTTTGATTCTTGTTTGGGCTGTCTTGCTTGTGTGAGTACTTGTCCTTCCGGTGTGCAGTATGACAAGTTGATTTCTGCAACTCGTCACCAAGTTGAAAGAAATTATCCTCGCAGTTTGCCAGATCAATTTTTTCGTCAACTGATATTTTCTTTGTTTCCTTATCCCAACCTTTTACGGGTTTTATTAGTTCCGTTATTAGTTTATCAAAAGTTGGGGTTTGCTAAATTCTTTCGCGCTACGGGTTTACTCAATAAAATATCGCCCCGTTTGGCAGCAATGGAATCAATTCTGCCAGAAATTACTCTCAAATCTTTTCAAGATAATTTGCCTACTATTATTCCCGCCCAAGGTGAAAAGCGCTACCGAGTTGGGATGATTTTGGGTTGCGTGCAACGGCTGTTTTTCTCCCCAGTGAATGAAGCAACAGTGCGGGTTTTAACAGCTAATGGTTGTGAAGTTGTGATTCCCAAATCTCAAGGTTGTTGTGCAGCGCTTCCCGAACACCAAGGACAAACAGAACAAGCAAAAGCTTTAGCAAGGCAGATGATTGATAGTTTTGCCAAGACTGATGTAGATTTCGTGATTATTAATGCTGCTGGTTGCGGTCATACTTTGAAAGAATACGGTCACATTTTAGAAGATGACCCAGAATATCGGGAAAAGGCAAAGGATTTTGCGGCTAAGGTTAAAGATGCTCAAGAATTTTTGGCAACTGTTGGGTTAACAGCAAAACTTTCACCACTGACTGATAAACCATTGAATTTAGTTTATCAAGATGCTTGTCATTTATTGCATGGACAAAAGATTAGCGTCCAACCGCGTCAAGTGTTGCGACAAATTCCAGGAGTGAAGTTGAGAGAACCAGTAGATGCAGCTTTATGTTGTGGCAGCGCTGGGGTTTATAATATGCTGCAACCAGAGGTTTCTGAAGAATTGGGTCAGCAAAAAGTGCAGAATTTGTTGAATACTGGCGCTGAGTTAATTGCTTCTGCTAATCCGGGGTGTACTTTGCAAATTACAAAGCATTTGCAGTTGCAAGGTAAGAAGATTTCAGTTATTCACCCGATGGAGTTGTTAGATTATTCGATTCGCGGTGAAAAGCTTGAATTGTAGGAATTTCTTGTGGGGTGGACATCTTTTCATTGATTTTAAAGCAAAGAGTCAAAGCTATATTTTTGCTCCCCTCCTCGCTTGCCTACAGTGTATACACAAGTCTTGCCGTAGCCATATTTTTATTAATAAATCTGGCACTGCGTTTCTATCCCGCCTCGGAATGAATTCCGAGTCTCATAGCTAAAGTCCACTAAGCGTGGACTAAATGATTAATTGAGTCCACGCTTAGTGGACTTCAGCTATCAGCCCTGAACTTCAGTTCTGGGCGGGATGTCGGTAAGTGTGACAGTTTCACTCTAGCAAAAATGTGGGTAGAGAATTTTTCGACTTGTGTGTACACCGTAGCCTTTTAGGAGAGAGGTTTGGAGAGAGGTCAAAGTGTATTGCTTGCATTCGAGAACCGCTATAATTCTGGTTGATTAAGCAGATATAAATAATCAGTCAATCTAAAGAAGCTTTTTCCGAAATAGCGGCTTTATCGTCTGTATAATCACTGAAATGGGCAAGAGTGCTAGCTTAATTTCGGGTGATTTGTGATGCAACTAGATTTAGTCAGGTTTTTTCAAGCTTGCAACCCCAGTAAGACTCTGGTTGTAAGCAAACCGGAGGACAGACAATATTATATTGATTTCTCTAAAGTGCGTGGTGCCAAGATTATTGAGGAACTTGGGCGAACTATCACCCGCCTTTCACCTGAAGAACCTACTTGTCAATTATTTACCGGACATATCGGCTGTGGCAAGTCTACTGAATTACTGCGGCTAAAGGCAGAGTTAGAGCAGCAAGGATTTCATGTGGTTTATTTTGAGTCTAGCCAAAGCCTGGATATGGCTGATATTGATGTTACAGATATTTTACTGGCAGTAGCTCGTGAGGTGAGTCAAAGTCTAGAAGCGATCAAAATTAACCTTAAACCAGGATACTTTAAAAATCTATTTACGGAAATTTCAGAGTTTTTGCAAACGCCGCTAGATATTGGGGTTGAGGCTGAATTATCTGTAGGTATTGCCAAGATTACTGCCAAAACTAAAGATAGCCCTAAACTTCGCAGTCAGAAATGTTGAATCTCGTAACAAAACTTTACAAGTATAAAAATACTACTCCTAAACTGACCAATTTTACCAAGTAAAACTGATTCGTCTGAACCAATGAATATAACTTATTTTCTCATTCATAAATGATTGTAAATAACGTAGTTTATCTAGTGCTGTTTCCCCTATTTCTTTGGGAATATCTAATAATTGTAATATCGTATATACTATTAAACAACTATAAATTTGTATGCGGATTCCATTCTCATTTTTGGTCATGAGTTTATCTAGTTTTAAGTGCATTTTTAGAAACTTCCATAAAGTTTCTATTCCCCAACGTTTCCTATATATTTCGGTAACTTCCTCATTATTAAATTTGTCTTCAGGTAGATTTGTTACTAACCGATATTCACTCTTGTTTTCTAAATCACAAAAATCGACAACTCTCACTTCAACTTGATTTTCTCCTGTGCCTACTAAACACTTCCCATTTTCTAGCATTTCTAAACTGATATTATTTTTTATTCTTAAGACAAAATATTTCTTTTCGCTTTTTAAAAATTCGGCTATTCTAATCAATGAAGAAAATCCTCTATCCATTATCCCAATGCCGTTTTCCGGAATTGCTTCTATGGTTTTGCCTCCATACTTACTATCATGTCCTTCTCCAAAATGAATAACTATTCCTCCCGCTTCTGATGTCCAACTATTTAATCCACAAAATAACTTTACTTGATGATATCCTTGTGACCACATTAGCTTACTTGTTAATGTGATAATTGTTGAATCTAAGGGGAATAATATTTCATCTTTATTCTTTCCTTTTTTCTGAACTAATTCTCTATTGGCTTTGTTCAATATTTTTTCAAATACTTCTATTTCTCTTGTCTTACAAGCTTATTGAAAACGTAGAGATATCCATCTCAATATCTCGGCTATTTAACCTGAACATTAAATCTCTCATGCTGACTAAACTTTGATCCATTACCCAGCCTAACCAACAAGATACAAATAAAAATGTATTTAATACTGGATAATCATTTTTATGTACATCCTTGAGCAGTAATTTAAGAATTTTAGGAAACTTGGTAATATACATATTAATTAATTATTTATTTTGTCTTTATATTCAGATTTTACTATAATTTTTGTTCCAATTTTTACTTAGTATTCTTAACATTCAACACTTCTGATTCTTTAACAAACTTAGACGGCTAACTATTAATAACTAACAGCTAATCATTATAAAAAAATTAGCAATTAGACATTAACAATTAGCCGTCAATCCCCTTGGGGAGTATTCAAAATTCAAAACTTAATTTTGAATTGGAGTGTAAACACCTGTCAGAAAGAATTCCGCAGGATAGTAAATCTCAAATACGCTCATCAAATTTAGTGTATGCACTACCAGATTTTATCCAGTATTGTTTCAAGGTATGATGAGGAGTATGTAAACTAGCTTTTGCCTGATATAAAATTACTTGGCGATGATCGCCCATCCAAATTTTATTAATCGGTTCAACGCATATTACTGTTCCTCCTAAAGAAGCGACACATTGAGAGAAGCTTTCAATGGTCGTATATTCTAATGTCTCGAATATAAAAAAGTTGCCCGAACAAATCAAGTGGCGACTGCGAATCCAGCAGCGCATCTTTTTTTCAGCTTGTGGAGGTAACATTTTAGATTTAATAGATTCAAGCTGAATGGACATACAGGGTTAGCGCACATAAATCATCAGCAAAACTTTCCTGTTTCTCAAACCGCAAAGGGCTAACGATTGAACCCCATATTTGCTCATAGGTTTCAATATCCATACCTCTATCTAGTTTGTCAAATTCATTTTGGCGGTTAGAGAGACGCGATAAATCGCCGTCTCTACAATGAATTTATTCATCAATTATTTATTGACAGACTACTAGTACAGGTTGGCGAAAATAAACCTATCATTCAAAACAGCCGAAAAGCCCAGAATGAAAGCCTTTTGACTTCCGGCTTGCGGTGCTAGACTTATCTAAACAGATTTCTACCACCGCCGACTTCGACGGATAGAAACTCAATGTCGGTGTTAGAAAGCACTTGTTCCAGGTGAGCGAATGCTAGATAATGAACGCTAGGGTGCGATCGCGATCGTCTAATTGAAAGTTCAAAGAGTTCAGTAATTTCCATTAGAAAAGTGATCTAAAAAAGTAGCTTACAATTCAACAAGGATTTTGGCTAAAAAGTTATTTTCCTAGCCTCTTTGATCATAACCGTATTCAGATGTGCTATGTGCTGTTAGTGGTAGCGAGACTTTGACCCAGTGCTGAGTTAGGAATATTGAGTTATTATTCTTACCGTTATTTCCTGCCTAAATAAATATTTGATATCTGCGTTCAGGGTTTAATAAAGGTTTGATATCGCACCAATTGAATAGACATCTCCAGAAATTAAATATGCGTTACCCAGAACCCTTGTAGAGACATAGCACTGCTACGTCAAAACAATTCATTTTCACCAGATGTCTAATTAGCATACAGCAACATTCTTGAGGATGCTCATCGGGCCTTGGGCTTTGAGAATTTCCATTTCTGCTGTATTTTTTACTAGTAAAGCCCCAGCGAATCCTAATGAATTTACAGAGATAGACTGGAAATGCTCCTGCGATCGCGGTACGATCAACATCCATTCTCGTGTCGCTAGTAGATTGTAAGCACCAGATCCCACAGAATGTAGCAAAGTATGATAAACTTCCAGTGTTGCTTGGGCTGCTGTGAACGGCGATCGCACCCAATGAGGATCTAGGGATGCGAAAGCGTGTATAAAAGGAAGTCCTGTTAAAGTTACATTTGAGTCCTGAAATTTTGCTGTTAGCAGAGGTTCAATAGGTATCTGCGGCCCTGAAGGTGCAAGTGGAAGTGGTACTAATTGCAAGTGCTTGTGTCGCTGACTAGCACCTGCGGTTTTGCCACTGTTGTAAAATGCTAAACCATCAAAATCAGCCAAACATGCCCACATAGCTGCAAAATCTTCCAGAGTCAGCAAACTTTCCTGTTCCTCGAAGGCACGGGTGATGATCAGCAGGTGATAATCAACAACATTGAATTTATTTAAAATACATACATGAGTATCGGAAATATCCGCCACAAATAAATCCTCTTCGTAGGGCAAAAAAGGATTAAACTCTTGACCAGAGGTAGCAGATTGTTTTTCCTTAGCTGCTTTTTTGCGATTCAGGTTAGACAAAATCCGCACCATGAAACGCACGCCATCCTGTTCGACAAATTCAAATTCTGTCGGTATCGACAATAACGCCCCGCATTGCAAAGCATATTCAGTCCGTTCTTTAACACTTGTCCATAAAGTGCCAGGTTGAAGTAAAATTTTCCCCTGTGCCATTTTTATTCCTTCAGGCATGGTACAGAACACGCAGCAGATCGTGCGTCTCTACGAATGACTATATTCCAATACGGTTCAGTAAAATACCAAAGCTTTCACAACAACGCAATACCTTTGCAACAAAACTGTCATAAATTATATCTACATTAGTAATAGATATAAATATCCATTCCAGACAGCAATGCAAAACGAATCTAGCGACAGAGAACACCCATCAAATAGCATTTTACATAACACTGCCGATGCCAAATACCATAATCGAGCACCCTGGAAAAAGGCTGCCGCCTCTCTATCGCTGGTGCTGTTGGGATCAGGTATGACATTGGCAGGTGGCTATATTGCTGGAAACTCTCGGCAGGTGTCTGAGAGTGCATCTAATTTGGCAGTTAGCCGAGTAAATGCTGCTCCTCCATTACCAGCTGCTACAGATCCTAATTTTGTAACACGGGTGGTTCAGAATGTCGGGCCAGCAGTAGTGCGGATTAACTCTTCCCGAACGGTAAGAAGCCGGATACCAGATGAATTTAACGATCCGTTTTTTCGCCGCTTTTTTGGCTCCCAACTGCCACAATCGGGAGAAAGGGTACAACGGGGTACTGGTTCAGGTTTTATCATCAGTGCCGATGGTCGAATTCTCACTAATGCCCATGTGGTAGATGGTGCTGATACAGTGACAGTGACATTCAAGGATGGACGCACCTTGGAAGGTAAGGTGTTAGGAAAAGATGAATTAACCGATGTCGCTGTTATCAAGGTTCAGGCACAGAATTTATCTTCAGTAGCCTTGGGTAACTCAGATCAACTGCAACCGGGAGAATGGGCGATCGCGATCGGCAACCCCCTTGGACTAGATAATACAGTAACTACCGGAATCATCAGTGCTACTGGACGCAGTAGTAATCTAATCGGTGCTGCCGATAAGCGAGTCGAGTATATTCAAACCGACGCAGCCATTAATCCCGGTAACTCCGGCGGCCCCCTGCTAAATTCTCGTGGCGAGGTAATTGCCATGAATACAGCAATTATCCAAGGGGCACAAGGATTAGGCTTTGCTATTCCTATCAAGACAGTCCAACGTATTTCCAATCAACTTATAGCTACAGGTAAAGTAGAACATCCTTATCTGGGAATTCAGATGGTAGGGTTAACACCTCAGCTAAAACAAAATATCAACTCAGATCCTAATAGCGGTTTGAATGTGGATGAAGATAAAGGTGTATTAGTTGTGAAAGTTGTGCCAAATTCACCAGCCGCTAAAGCAGGGATACGTGCTGGTGATGTAATCCAAAAGCTTGGCGGACAAGCAGTCACAGATGCCAGCAGTGTCCAAAGGGCAGTAGAAAATAGCCAAGTCGGGGGCGATTTACGTATGGAATTACGTCGCAATGGGCAGAATATTAATGTAGCTGTGCGACCTGGTGCTTTCCCTACCCGAGTGCAATAAAAGTTTTGCTATTTGAATAAAAGTAAATTTTCTGGGATGGGTATTTTGCCCGTCCCTTTTTTTCAGGTGGAGCAATATCGTGTAATCACCGCAATCCATGCCAGATAGTTTTTCACCCCAGGTTCGCTGTTACTTTTAAAGAGCGATTGATTTTTAAGCGACTGCATAGCCTGTGTAGGGTCTTAATTCCGGTGGACGAAAGCCAAGGACGATATGTTCTTTAGGAATTCCAGCCCGTTCTAAATCGGCGGCAATGCCTTCTTCCGTGCCATCCCGTTGAATCCAGATTTTGCCATCAATCAGGTCAATATGAACCAGACAACCATGAATGCGGCGATCACCATCCCAACCTATATCCATCCACAAATAGCGAGTCTCTTTTAGAGAGGCTGTGCCAACGCGGGTTCGATCAAACACCACTTCTGATTGAATATTTGCATAAGAATAGGGTAGTGAAGCATATTCACTAAGGATAGTTTCAATCACCTGGCGATAGTGGTCTAATTTGGTATAATCCATTGCTTAATGACCTCCTGTTTTGGATCAAAAGTAATCAGCTTTAGAATCTTTGACTGCTCCTAGCATTTTTGTTAAATCCCATGCGTAAGCGTAGCTCATCGTAGACATCGTTACACTGGATTTATAACGAAAAACAGGCTGTCTGAGTTGTGTTAGTCAAATAGGGTAGCAGGAGGAATGGGATGAAAGCAGTCGTTATCCGTCGGTATGGCGCGGCTGAAGTGTTGCAGTACGAAGATGTGGAGCAGCCGAAAATTGAGCCAACGCAGTTACTTGTGAAAGTTCGTGCTAGTAGCGTCAATCCTGTTGATTGGAAAATCCGCCAAGGAATGTTGAGTTTGATTACCGGCAGCAATTTTCCAAAAATTCTGGGGTTTGATGTGGCGGGAGATGTGGTAGCTGTTGGTTCTGGTGTCACGCGTTTTCAAGCAGGAGATGCTATTTATGGCAGTACTAGCTTCCCTGGAGGAGGTTATGCCGAATTTGCAGCCGTTCCAGAAAATTTGGTGGCTCTCAAACCAACGAATCTAAACTATGAAGAAGCTGCGGCTGTTCCTTTAGCAGCGCTCACGGCTCTGCAAGCGTTGCGAAATGAGGGAAATATTCAAACAGGGCAAACTGTTTTAATTAATGGTGCTGCGGGTGGTGTGGGGATTTTTGCGGTGCAAATTGCCAAGGCTTTAGGGGCAGTGGTGACGGGAGTTAGCAGTACCAAAAACTTGGATTTGGTGAAATCTTTGGGAGCAGATCGCGTGATTGATTATACGCAAGAGGATTTTACCCAAGATACAGTGCAGTATGACATTATCTTTGATGCAGTGGGTAAGCGATCGCTCTCACAAACCAAAAGAGTCCTCAAACCCAACGGAATTTATATCACCACATTACCTAGCCCAGAAGTCTTCTTAGAGGGCGTATTAACAGCGTTTCTTCCCGGTCAAAAAGCGAAATTTATCCTGGAAAAACCCAATACTCAGGACTTGGTTTATCTGAAAGAATTGATTGAAGCGGCTAAAATTCGTGTGGTGATTGATCGTACATATCCCTTACAAGAACTAGCGGCGGCTCATAGTTATAGCGAAACTGGGCGGGCTGTTGGGAAAATTGCGATTGCGATCGCAAGTTGATTACAGGACAATAAGCCAAAAGCAGCACAGGTGACTCAATTTTGATTCTGGATAATAAAATTGTTCTCGCGTTTAAATTTGCTTGCTTTCAGACCTTTTTAAATTTTGGATTTTAAACTGTATCAATCCAAAATCCAAAATTTAAAATCTAAAATTCGGTGAGTGGTGCTACTTAACCTCTATAAACGAGATCATGTTATCTAAGGATTGTAGGAGAGCTTGTAGATGGTGCCGCTGTAGTCATCCGAAATTAACATATTACCTTGCTGATCTACTACCATATCCACAGGTCGCCCCCAGACTTCTTGCGTTGCTGGAACTAGCCAACCGTTAACCAAATCCATCTCCTCCCCTAGAGTTTTTTTTGTACTGTTCCAGGGACAGTAAGCTATTTTATAGCCCGTTTTCTTCCGCCGATTCCATGAACCATGCAGCCCCGCCACTGCCCCACTTGAGTACAAGCTGGGAAACTTGGTATTTTGCAAGAATGTTAGTCCCAAGGGAGCCGAATGGGCTTGAATACCCTTGTCAATCCTGTCCATTGCATTGCAATTAACGCTTCCATTACGATTGAACTCATAGTCGCGGTCAAAGGGCATATTGTTGAGGCCAGTTGCCGTATCAGGATTGGGGTTGCAGAATGGCCAACCGTAGTTGCCGCCATCTCTGACTCGCGTAAACTCCTCTGGCGGGTTGTTGTCTACGTAAGAGGGGATAATCTTACCGTAATTGCCACTGCTATCGTTGAACGGATAGGCGATGTTGTCTCGATTATTAACGACTACCCAAAGGTCCTTTGTGCCAGGTAAGAATGCTAACCCTTCGGCATTACGTAAACCTTGGGCAAAAAGTCGCTGATTGGTTCCATTAGCGTTGTACTGGTAAATCGCACCACGCTTTGGCGTACTGACAGTATCTTCCTTGCAGGCATTGCATGTAGAGGCAATCGATACGTACAGTTTGTGATTGGCATCAAGGGCGATATTTTTCAGTTCGTGCCCATAAGAGCCTTTGAGTTCCCGTGTGCTGCTGTCTGGTAAACCAGTTACAACGATTTGGCGATTTTTGGCGATTCTATCTCCAGATTTGTAGATGAAGCGGTTAATTTGATGAGTCTCAGAGATATAAACGTATGTGGTGTTGTCAATCTTATGAAATACAATGTCGTGTGGTTTGCGTAGACCCGTCACAAAGTCAGAAATAATTGGGTCTTTGCTGCCATTTGGTCGGACAATTAATACCTTACCCGTACTCGGCTGTGACACTAGAAGGTCGCCATTGGGAGCAACTGCCATAAAGCGAGCTTTGTCAATGCGAGCATAAACAGAGATGGAGAAATTGGGCGGCACTTTTAAGTAACGGTTAGTATTAAAGGGTGCATGGTTCATAGTACTAGGCACTTTCAGCTTAGTTTGAACAGACGCAGCTGGCGGCTTAGCAAACGCTGCGGTGGTAAGAACCTCTAAGGACATTAGACTAAGTAGCGATGCGGTTAGTATGCCTCCAAACATTCGTTTTGCGTTTAAAGCAAATGCAACCATTCTCAACTTCCCTCTAGCTTTGTAGTGATTTATATTACACGGAACTCTCGACTAGCAGATTTTACCGAGAGTTTGGACAAAACTAACTCAGGGATACTAGTTTTTTAAAATACTTAAAATATCTTTATGGAAGTCGGCGGGAAACTCTATCCAGCAAGTGGCGTGGAGAGGGATAGTCGCCCGCCGACTTGGGGCATAGGGCATAGGGCATAGGGCATAGGGCATAGGGCATAGGGCATAGGTGACTCTTCCCCATGCCCCATGCCCAAAAACTCCATCCCACAAAGGTTTCAGCGTCAGCTTGAGGGTTGCCAAAAAATGGATAAAGTCGAGCTTATAACTCCGTTCATCCACCTTGTCCCCTTGTCCCCACTCCCCACTTAATAGGGATTTGAATCAATCCGTCCTCTTTTAACACTTCTGAGATAATACCCAGAGGTTGGTCTGTTTCTCAAGTTAAAGGTGTCGCCACTGCGAACTTTCCAAATTTTGTAATTGGAAAAGGTCAAAGGCTTTCGGGGTTCGCATACTTCCGGTATATGATTGCCAAGTACAAAGTACGCCGCACCCCTACCCATAACTTTTACCAAACCGTTTTTATCTACAAGAACCGATGTACTTTCACTAACCGCTATGCCTAAAACACTGCTAGATACACCATCCTTAATTTGACGGGCAATGAAAGTCATAATTCGCCCCATTCTTTCCCGCCTGTCGAAGTGCGTATCTACGATGGTTCCCTTTAAATTACTCCAATTGAAAAAGTTGTAAGTAAAAGTAATGTCCCGGTAGGGATCTTCGAGTGCATCCCTAGTTTCAATGCCTTTTTCGGAAGAAGCGCAAGCGTCATATACACAATCACTTTGGATCATCGCACCTGCACTAGTGCCACCTACACCACCCCCCTTAAGGTAAACTGACTTAACAGCAGCCTCAAGCTTGGTATCTTTCCAGTTGCGGATGTATTGGCATTGGTCGCCGCCAGCAAAGAAAATCACATCAGCGTTTCTGACTTTTTCATAAATCTCAGCTTTGTTTGCGTCTTTTCTATTGCTAATCAGAAGAGTTTCCACAGAGTTTACGCCCTTCATGGCATAAATTAGCCGATTGTAATCGTGATTACCATTCGTGCGGAGAACTACAACATTAACTTTAGTGCTGGAGTTACTACCTCCCCTAACTTGGTTGATCATCCACTGAATAGCATCATCGACATCGGGGCCACCCCCACCCAGGCTAAGGACTGGGCCCCCTAAGGAGGGACGGACATCAGACGAAGGAGAGGGAGAGGGGGAGGGGGAGGGGGAGGGGCGGACATTATCTGTGTCACCCAGGAAGTAGCGTTTCCAGCTGGCAATAAAACGGGTTATTAGGAAGGTTCCCATCTTCAACAACTTGATTCCTGTACTTTTCAAGCGCCTTGCTATGCTTGGGAATGCCTTTGTCATACTAAGCTTCTGGAGCAAACTGCAATTATTGCTAGGCTGTTACGCACTTTAATTGCTTATTTATCCGTGAAATTCGTCCTTTGTCATTAGTCATTTATCAGTTGTCTTTTGTAAATAATCAATAACAAATGACAGTTTTAACGAAAAAATATGCAAATTAAACGCGTACTAGCTTAACTCTGGCACTAGATAGGGTAAAATTTCCAGCGTACAGGGCTTGTACTGTTTTTTAACGCCATATCCCAGAGTAATCATTAATTCTCTGCTTTAATCTGCGAAAATCTCCACATTGCTTGTGTTATTTATATCCCCGACTTCTTGAAGAAGTCGGGGATACGGAAAGTCCCTCACCAGGCAATTTGCGATCGCTCTTGCACAACTTGCTGATAAACTTCCTCGGTTTTCTTGGCTAATTTCGGCCAGCTAAAGCGTCGCTCTAAATCCTCATAAGCGTTATCTACCAACCATTGCCGATACCCTGGATTTTTCAACACTTCCAAAATTCCCCAAGCTAAAGAATCGGGATTGTTTACCCAAGTCACAATGCCTGTTTTGGTATGTTGCACCACTTCTGGAAAACCACCAGTATCGGAAACTACTACAGGAACACGAGAAGCAAAACTTTCTAAAGCCACAATTCCAAAGGGTTCGTAAAGACTAGGAAAAACGGCACAGTCAGCGACAGTTTGGAATCTATCTAAGTATTGATCGGAGAGAAAACCTGTAAAATAGCAATGATGCCAAATTCCCAAATCCCAGGCTTGACGCTTGAGATGGTCAGTATTGCCGCCACCAACGATGACAAATTTAACATTACCTCCCATTTGGGAAAGGATCTTAGGTGCGGCATTAAGCAATACAGGTATACCCTTTTCGTAGGTCATGCGACCGAGGTAGTAAACGATTTGCTCGTGGTCTGTGGCGAATTGGCGGCGAAAATTCAGAGCATGAAAATCTACGTTATGCTGTTTCTTTTCGGCTCGGATACCGTTATAAATGACATCAATTTTGTCCCAAGGACTATGTAGCGCTCGTTCTACTTCTTGGCGCATGTAGTCGCTACAAACGATAATCCGCCAAGCGTTGTAAGCCAGCAAGATTTCTTTGCCATTGATATAGCCTTGGATATCTGTGTGAATACCGTTATGGCGTCCGTATTCCGTAGCATGAATTGTAGCAATTAGTGGTATTTTAAGATTATGCTTGAGAGCGATCGCAGCATCTCCTACCAACCAATCATGGGCATGAATTAAATCAAAGGGGCCTTCTTCCAAGATCAACTTACCACCGTGATGTCCCATACTCAAATTGAGATTGACTACCCAGTGGAAAAAGTCGTAACTATGTCCAACTGGCACCCGATGTACCTTTACTCCCTCAACCACTTCATACATCGATGCCTGACCAAACTCCGCTGTAATCAGGTGGACTTCATGCCCTAGCTTTACCACTTCCGGGTACAACTCCGCTACATGCCGCGCAATTCCCCCAACAATCCTCGGCGGAAACTCCCAACTCAGTACCAATATCTTCATTTACTAGACTCCCCGACACTTTACAAATATCTAAAAAATTACATTTACCTAAAAATACAAGACTGACAAATGCAGTGAGTATGTTTACTAAAATTTTGAGATTTTTTAACAGTTATAGGACTTATACCAAATTTATGTGAGGCTGCATAGAATAATTTCCTTGTCCGGCAGGAGTTTCAAGTGTTTTATTCTGTGCATCTTCATAGAGAATTGGTATTACGCACTGTACAAATGCATTGTGATGTGAATTAACGATGCTCCCGGAAGTTTTCAGTTATCAATTACGCGCTGGGATAAGAAGTAAGGTGTGATTCGTAATTAGAACAATTTAGCATCCCCTTCGCAACTCAGGTGTCAAGAAGCGCTAAGGACGCCAACAGCATGAACTTGATCGCGCCCTTGCTGTTTGGCTATATAAAGTGCTTTGTCAGCAGTATTAATCAAGTCTTGTGGCGAAATTTCGGAATTTGGCACAATGCTGACAACGCCTAGACTGACAGTCACGCGATCGCACACACTAGATTGAGCATGGGGAATGGCCAAGTTGCGGACTGCTTGTCGAATAGTTTGAGCCATATAAACTGCTCCTTGAATTTCTGTATTAGGCAAAATCACAGCAAATTCTTCCCCACCGTAACGGGCGACTAAATCGGCTGGACGCTTAATAATACTTTTGAACGCACTGGCCAATTGCCGCAAACAATCATCCCCTGCTAAATGCCCATAGGTATCGTTGTAAAGTTTAAAAAAATCTACATCTAAAAAAATCAAAGACAGCGCTACTTGCTCGCGTTTGAGCCGCTGCCACTCAGCATCAAGATACTGATCAAATCGTCGGCGATTGGCTATTTGAGTCAAACCATCCAGGGTAGCTAATCTTTGTAGTTCTTCATTGGCAGCTTGTAGCTGCTGGTAGAGTACTGATTGATGAATAGCGATCGCTACCTGACTTGCCAACTGTTGCAACAAATTAACTTCAAAGGCTTGCCAGTAACGGGGTGTAGCACGCTGGTGAGCAATGAGTAAACCCCACAAATCCTCACCATTCAAAATCGGCACTACCATAGCAGCCTTGACCTGATAGAGTTGTAATAACTCAAAAACATCGGCTGAAACGTTAGATTCCTGAATATCATGCAGGACTGTTGGTAATCCCCGGCAATAGTGGCTAAAATCTCGTTTTCTCGAAAATGGGTGCATTATCTGATCTAATCTCTGGGGGTATCCATCAACCACCGATTGCGCCGCAAAATTGCCACTTCCGTCAGCTTCTAACCGGTAGATAGCTACAGAATCTGAACGTAAACACTGGCGAATACTATTGACTGTTGTATTCAGAACCTCTTCCAAATTTAGTGATTGCCGAATCTGTTGAGTTACTTCAGTAATTAGCCGTTCCCCCTCTGCCTGTTGTCGCAGCATTGCTTCGGCTTGTTTGCGAGTGTTAATGTCTTCTACCGAGCCAAGAATCTGCGTTGGATTACCGTTAGCATCTCTGGTAAATACGACTTCTCGCGTATTCATCCAACGCCACTCCCCATTTTTGTGTCGAAATCGGTATTCGGTGGAAAGAACTTCATTGTCTTGCAGATTGACGAAGCGACTTGGTATGTCATAGCAGAGATGTTGATCGTCTGGATGAAAGCAATTTATGAACCACTGCGGATCTGCTTGACAAATTTCCTCTGGGGAATAGCCTAAAACTGTCACACTTTTCTCATTAAGATAAATGCTTGTTCCTTTTAAGAGGTCAAACAAATATAAAATATGCGGTACGGTATTAGCAACCTTTTGCAGAAAGTCTTGACTTGAGCGCAATGCTTCTTCAGCTTTGTGGCGTTCACGCAGCGCCGCTTGATATTCACTAATATCTCGTCCCTCTGAAATTAGTAGTGTCACACGCCTTGCTTCATCAAATATGGGACGTAGTGAGAAATCAATCGTAATAATTTGATGATCTCGACCTAAAACGTCAACTTCATAGCGAATAGATTCACCATTAGCAGCAGCAACGATCGCAGTTTTTAATTGCGCTTGTGTCTCTAAAGAAATTGTCCACCATTTTGCTTCCCAAAATGGCTTACCAACAACTTCTTCTCGAGTAATTCCAGCAAAGTCTAGCGCTGTTTGGTTGGCTTCTAATACAATTCCATCCGGCTGAAGCAATCCGATAAACTGAGTGGTTTGATTGAAAATCGCCCGAAACTTTTGCTCATTTTCACTTAAAGCTTGTTCTACCCGTTTGCGATCGGTAATATCTCGTCCAACACATTGAAGTTCTAGAAGAGTATCCTGCTCATCAAATATGCCTCGGTTAATCCACTGCGTCCAACGCACCTCTTGGCTAGCTATCACCCGATTCTCAATGGTGACAACGGGATTTTCTGAACTGATGGAATTTATAAGTTCAACCACACGTTCTCGGTCTTCTTCAAACACAACAGGTTTGTAGTGCTGGGCGATAATTTCTTCCCGCTTCAGTCCAAAAAATCGACAGAAAGCTTCATTAACGAAGGTAATAGTGCCATCTGGCAAGGTTCTAACAATCAGTTCCGTTTGTTCTTGGAGGATGGCATGATAACGCGCTTCGCTCTTTTGCAGTGAGGCTTGTGCTTGTTTGCATTCACTAATATCAAGCAATAAACCCTGAAGTACCTGAGTTTCTCCATCGATACCAAGAACGAGATTGGCTTGATTTCGTACCCAAATTATTCTGCCATCGCGCCTAATCATTCGATACTCGATCCTCAAAGCTTCTCCGGTAGCAATCGTAGCGTTTACAGCTTGGCAATAGCGATCGCGATCGTCTGGATGAGTATAATCTAACCAACTATTAAAAAAACCATGATTCCAATCTTCGGGAGGAATGCCTAATAATTGTTGCAGTTGCGGACTAATATAAGCTTCTTTTGCAGTGGTATTAATCGGTGAGATATAAACAACGCCCGGAATTTGTTCTACCAGAGTGCGATAGTTTTGCTCTGCCTCAGAGAGTTTTTCTTGGGTCTGTTTACGACTCATGATGTTTTGAATTTCTACAATAAAGTATATTTTTGCTGTTAGAAATCCCGCACTAGAGGCACACTCAAGGATGGTTGAGCCAACAGCGAGTCAGTCTGGCTTTGTGAGAGTTAAACCTGTTAGTAACAGCATAAAACTCTTACACTTGAGGCTGCTGTTGACAGCCTTTGTAATTAAAATTAACGCATATTAAACCAGAAATATTTATACCTTTACTTCTGATCGGTAACTCAATAAAATTAAATGTAATATAGGACTTACGCGCTGTACAAAGGAATCATCTTGTGTATCAACGTAAAGACGTTGTTTCAGGCTTTTATAAACCACAAAACTCGGAAATACTAGTTTGTCAAGGAATAATTGACGAGTACATTCTTTGTAGAGACGGCGATTTATCGCGTCTCTCTCTCTAACGTATTAATTTTTTAGACGCGATTTATCGCGTCTCTACATGAGGGGTTTCTCGTTTATCAAAAAAGTAAAGGTTTAAAACCTTGCCCGCAAGTGGCGCGTACTCCTACGGAGAAGCAAGCTACGCGGCAGCGTTCGCACGAGAAAAAATCCTTGTATCTCAAGGTAGGTAAAAACCCCACCCCTAGTGTCGGACTGAGTTTAATTGCGTAAAGCCTGCGGCATGGCTGCGCTTAGAGCGGAGCGGGGCGTTAGCAAGAGTGCGAATTGCGTTAGCGAGGAACGAGCGTCATTGCGAATTGCGAATTGGATTTATCCCAAGGGTATTGGGATAAAACTGGTGACTTGTGTGTACACCGTAACACCGTAGCCGAAACGGAGAGAGGCTTTGAAAGCCAGTTGTAGTTTTTCTCTCGTTGTATGAAACCACCCTGCTGCTCTCAAAGTAATGGATGGGTATTTTTTTATTGGAAGTCCCTCAGATTCAGATGTAGCCGCAAGCAGCCAATTGTCTCTGAGGATTAAGGACTCTGAAATTAACTTTGATCTAAGCGCAGTACTGCCATAAAAGCTTCCTGGGGTACATCTACAGTACCTACAGATTTCATCCGCTTTTTACCTTTTGCCTGTTTCTGTAAAAGTTTCTTCTTCCGGCTGATGTCACCACCGTAACACTTGGCTAGCACATCTTTTCGCAAAGCAGGGATGTGTTCGCTGGCAATAACTTTACTGCCAATAGATGCCTGAATTGGTACTTTAAATTGATGGCGGGGAATTAGTTCCTTGAGTTTTTCTGCCATTGCCCGCCCGACGTTGTAAGCTTTATCCCGATGCACAATCATCGCCAAGGAATCTACGGGATCGCCGTTAATCATAATATCGAGCTTCACCAGAGGATTTTCACGGTAGCCGATGATGTGATATTCCATACTGGCGTAACCGCGCGATCGCGATTTCATTTGATCGAAAAAGTCAGTTACAACTTCCGCCAAGGGTAGTTCATAAGTAAGGGTGGTTCGTCCTTGGGCGAGATATTTCATATCCTTGAAGATGCCACGGCGATTTTGTGACAACTCCATCAAAGCGCCGACATAAGTTTCCGGCGTAATCATCTCGACTTGGACGTAGGGTTCTTCAATTCTTTCGCGATCGTTGGGAGAAGGCAAGCGACTAGGATTATCAATGTACAGTTCCTCGCCTTTTAAGGTAATCACCTTAT
The DNA here is from genome assembly GCA_038259325.1 of Chroococcales cyanobacterium. Classification (GTDB taxonomy): domain Bacteria; phylum Cyanobacteriota; class Cyanobacteriia; order Cyanobacteriales; family Nostocaceae; genus Nostoc. The sequence goes on from JBBSOX010000014.1 coordinate 91,885, forward strand.
AAACCACCGAGGGGGCTGTAATGATCAAATCCAGGTTATATTCTCGCTCTAGACGTTCTTGGACAATTTCCATGTGCAGCAAGCCCAAAAACCCGCAACGGAAGCCAAACCCCATCGCGCTCGAAGTTTCTGGTTCGTAATGTAGCGCGGCATCGTTGAGTTCGAGCTTTTCCAAGGCTTCCCGCAAATCTTCAAATTGATCGGCATCAATCGGGAACATCCCGCAAAAAACCATCGGGTTCGCTTCTGCGTAACCTGGTAAGGGTGCATCTGCTTTCGCCTTACTGAGGGTAATTGTGTCTCCTACCCGTGCATCAGCTACAGCTTTAATTGCTGCTCCCAAATAGCCTACTTCCCCAGCGTGGAGTTCATCAACTTGCTTTTGAGTCGGAGAAAGAACACCTAACTCATCAATTTCAAATTCTTTACCAGATGCCATTAAATGGATGCGATCGCCTTTTTTCAATGTGCCATCCATCACCCGGAAATATACAATTACTCCCCGGTAACTGTCGTAATAGCTATCAAATATTAACGCTCGTAAGCGTTCATTGATCGTATTGGGCGGTGGCGGTATGCGCTCAACAACTGCTTCTAAAATCTCATCAATACCAATTCCTTCTTTAGCAGAGGCAAGAATCGCCCCACTGCAATCTAGACCGATAATTTCTTCAATCTCGCCAATTACCCGTTCTGGTTCTGCCCCAGGCAAATCGATTTTATTCAAAACCGGGATAATTTCCAGATTATTCTCTAAGGCTAAATATACATTTGCCAAAGTTTGCGCCTCCACACCTTGGGACGCATCTACTACCAATAGCGCTCCTTCACAAGCAACAAGAGAGCGGGAGACTTCATAAGAGAAATCCACATGCCCCGGAGTATCAATTAAGTTCAGCACATACTGCTGACCATCCTTAGCTGTGTAGTTCATCCGGGCAGCTTGCAGCTTAATTGTAATGCCGCGCTCCCGTTCCAAATCCATATTGTCAAGGAACTGTTCCTTCATCTGTCGGTCTTCAACAGTGCCAGTAGCTTGTAGCAAGCGATCGGCGAGGGTTGATTTCCCGTGGTCGATGTGAGCAATAATACAAAAATTGCGAATGCGAACTGCGGGAACGTCAGTCATATACTATCTTTGCCTTAGCAGCAACCAAAGTTAAAAGAGCAATTTACTTAATGTATTTTAATGCTTTCTTAGCCAAGACGCTGCTTTTAATGGGGAGTGGGGAGTGGGGAGTGGGGAGTGGGGAATGGGGAATGGGGAATGGGGAATGGGGAATGGGGAATGGGGAATGGGGACTAGGGCGTGTTTTCAAACTCGTTGTATCCTACAAAATAGGCGATCGTTATTTTTGTAATCATGAACCGAGGGGACTTAAGCCACGAACAGTGGTCTAGGTTAAAACCGTTACTACCACCACAAAAGCCCAGAACAGGCAA